>VFYV01000043.1 GCA_016871395.1 Actinomycetota bacterium | reverse complement strand
GGCATGAGTCGGGGGTGTGGGTAGCTGGAGAGCCCCCTGCCGTCGCGACCGATCTCGCGGCGGAAGTGATCGAGATCGTCCTCACTGAGGCGTCCCTCGAGGAACGCGCGGGCGTAGATGCCGGGGGCCGCGTGACCTTGGAAATAGATGTGATCACCGGCGGTGCCGTCGTCCTTGCCGCGGAAGAAATGGTTGAAGCCGATCTCGTACAGCGAAGCCGAACTGGCGAAGGTCGACAGGTGACCTCCGATGCCCTCGGCGTGCTTGTTGGCTCGCACCACCATGGCCGCCGCGTTCCAACGGATGTAGGCGCGAACACGGCGCTCGATGTGTTCGTCGCCGGGGAACCATGGTTCGTGTTCGCGCGGAATACTGTTGACGTAGGGCGTGGAGACCGTGGCGGGGAAACTGACCTGCGCTTCACGCGCGCGCTCGAGCAAGCGCGAGAGCAGATAGCGAGCGCGTACCTTGCCGTGAACGTCGATGACGGCATCGAGCGAGTCCAGCCACTCCTGGGTTTCGCCGGGGTCGGTGTCGGGGAGTTGATGTACGGAGCCGTCGAACAGCATGCGCTCAGTCTCGCACGATCGCCCAACGGTGGTTGTCACATGTGCGAACATGAGAACCCGATGAGCAATCAAGCCTCCTCTCACTTCAACGATGGCGTGCTTGTCGTGTACACCGACGGTGCGTGCAGCGGGAATCCCGGATCGGGTGGTTGGGCGTGGGCCGTGGCGCCCGGAGGCGACCCACGCGGATCGGGAGGCGAGACCTGGACCACCAACCAACGGATGGAATTAGTGGCCGCTATCGAGGCGATTCGAACCATGGGCCCGGTCGCGCGGGCGAGCACCCGGCAACTGCTGATCGTGAGCGATTCCAACTACGTCGTGAACTGTTTCAGGGACCGCTGGTGGGTGCGCTGGCAGGCCAATGGTTGGCGCAACGCGAAAAAGGAGCCGGTAGCCAACGCGGATCTGTGGCGCGACCTGCTCGCCCTGTACCAGGCCTACCCCGAGGCCGAGCGCCCCGAGTTTCGATGGGTGAAAGGCCACAGCGGAGACACGATGAACGATCTGGTCGACCAGTTGGCGGTTGCCGCGAGCCAGACGTAGCCCCTGAACAGGGGTGACGAGACCGCGGGGGTCGAATTCGGTACGGTTCGCCAGCGACGGACGGCACTCTCGCCGCCCGGTCGACTTCTTCAGCCCTGAGGCCGACGGGCCGATACCTCCCTCG
Source organism: Actinomycetota bacterium (assembly GCA_016871395.1). GTDB lineage: Bacteria > Actinomycetota > Acidimicrobiia > Acidimicrobiales > Ilumatobacteraceae > Casp-actino8. Next base: position 537 of record VFYV01000043.1, on the reverse strand, counting down.
TCCTCGACGTCCTCCTGCCATGACCATGACCCGCCGCCTGCCCGCCTTCCTCGTGGGGCTCGTGCTCGTCTCGAGCATGTTCCTTGGGGTCCCGGCCCGCTCGGCCGAGGCGGCGCCGGGCGACCCCAACGAGGCGGTGGCCATCGTGGTGACCGGTCAGGGCAACGGCCACGGTCGTGGTCTGTCGCAATACGGGGCTCTCGGGTGGGCCATTGGTCGCGGTGACGGCACCCCGTGGGATTACACGCGGATCCTCGACCACTACTACGGCGGAACGGTGATGGGCGCGGTCCCGGCGGGCCAGCGGATCACGGTGCGCATGCTGAGTTACGACGCTGCTTCGCAGGTGTCGGTGATCGCGGCTTCCAACAACGCACAGTGGTCGATCAACGGTGTCGTGCAACCCGGCACGTACGCATCGATCGTGGCGCGTCGGGCGAGCGGCACCGAAGCCTTCGACGTTTGGGGCGCGGGATCGCTCGCCTGTCCGAGCGGGAGCGACCCCTTGGCGGGTTGGTCGTACCTCGGGCAAGCCAG
>VFYV01000042.1 GCA_016871395.1 Actinomycetota bacterium | reverse complement strand
GGTACCCGGTGTTCCACTGTAAGGCGATGTCGAGCGTCTGGCCCTCGTCCTCGTCCTCGTAGTGGGCGACCTTGGAAAACAAAGCCTCCTTGGACTGGTTGAGGTGCTTCACGAAGTCGACGATGCCACCCTTGTATTGGAACGTCACGACTTGCTCGCGGCCGGGACGTTCGTCGGTGAAGACGATCTCAAGACCGCGGTTGAGGAACGCCATTGTTTGCAGTCGCTCCAGCACGGTGCGGGCCACGAACTCGGTTCCTTCGGAGGCGAAGATGGAAGGATCGGGCACGAACGTGACAGACGTTCCGTTCTTGCGGCCTCGCGCCGGCGTGTCACCGGTGACCGAGAGTTTGCCGATGGGTTTTCCGCCTTCGGCGAATTCCATCTCGTAGCGCTTACCGCCTCGATCGATCTGCAGATGAACTCGTTTGGACAAGGCGTTCACCACTGACACACCCACCCCGTGCAGGCCGCCGGAGACCTTGTAGCCCTGACCGCCGAATTTTCCGCCCGAATGCAACACCGTGAGAACCACTTCGGCCGCACTTTTGCCCTTGTGCGGACCCGATGGGTACGGGTCGACGGGGATGCCTCGACCATTGTCGTCGACCCGACACGAACCGTCGGCCAACAGCGACACTCCGATCCGGGTGCAATGCCCGGCCATGGCTTCGTCCACCGAGTTGTCGACGACCTCCCAGATCAAATGATGCAGACCGGTCAGTCCGGTGGAACCGATGTACATCCCCGGACGCTTGCGAACCGGGTCCAGGCCTTCGAGTACTTGGATGTCTTTGGCGCCGTAATCGGTGGCGGTGCTGGAACTCTTGGTGGACACGGATTCCTCTGTTGGACGGGCAAAAGTCGGGTGGGCGGGCGGGCCACGAACCGACGTGACACAACAGAAAAATTCTAGTCGCTGGGTGTGGTGGGAACGTGGTTATTCAACCCATTTATGCTGGGAAAACGTCTTCACTCACCGTCGTCGGCGGACCCGGATTTCGAGGCGCTCCACCGGCCCACTTCCAGTGGCTCGAAGCCGTTCCAAAAGGTCGCTCTCGAGGAACTTCATTTGGGTCGCCCACGCCGGGTCATCGACTTCTACGATCAGCACTCCGGCGTCCAGTTTGAGGGGTCGTACATGGTGGGCGACCGACTCCCCCACCAACTCGACCCACCGGGAAAACACCGTCACCGTGGTGTCACGATCCCCCTGTCGGAATGATCGCAGCAGTCTCTCGATTCCCGCCGCCAGCGATCGGGGTTCGCTGCTCATCGGTCGCCGTCCTCGGTCGCCACGGAGGCAACCATCGAGCCCGCCTCGATACGCAACACCCGATCCGGATGAGCGACGGGGGGAAGGTTGCCGGCCGTGGTGATAACCACCTGGCCCCCGGGCAGATGGTTCAAGAGCGCCTCGCAACGCTCGGCGTCCAATTCGCTCAGGACGTCGTCCAAGACCAAAAGCGGCGTCATGCCAGTGGTCTGTGAGATGACGCGATGGGCGGCCAGCCGCAACGACAGGGCCAGGCAACGCATTTCACCCTGACTGGCGTGGGTCCGAGCCGGCAGGGCACCAAGGTGCATCTCGAGGTCGTCTCGGTGAGGACCAACCGTGGAGGCTCCACGTCGCACGTCGTCAGTCCGTGCAGCGGCCAACGCCACCGCCAATCCGCTCCGCCGCCACGGTGGTTCGTAGACCAACGAGACCGCCGTCGGCGCTCCGGCCAGCTGCTGGTAGGCCTCTTCCACCACTGGTTGCATACCGGCCACCAGTGTGGCCCGCTCGTGACCGATCTGATCGCCCACGACGGCGAACTTTTGGTCCCACACGTCGAGGGAAAAGGCCACCTCATCGGTCAAGCGACCGGCGGCCTGGCGCAACAGGGTGTTGCGCTGTTTGACGATGCGATCCAGTTCGCGTCGTCGAGCATCGTTCTTGAGGGCCAGTGACGCCAAGGTCTCGTCGAGTAGATGGCGACGCTCACCCGGTGCCCCTTTGACCAACTCCAGGTCGTCGGGGGAGAACACCGTGACCCGCAGAACCCCGAGCAAGTCGCGCGTTCGGGCGAGGCGTTGTCGGTTGACCTGGACGTTCACGCGACCTTGGCGCTGAATCTGCACCTCGATCGACACTTCTCGTCCGTCGGCGTGTCGGACCGCGGCCCGGATGGTGGCGAACTCGGCACCCTCGCGAACGAGAGCCGCGGTGGGACTGCGACGGAAACTGTCCAGGGTGGCTAGGAACGCCATGGCCTCGGCCACGTTGGTTTTCCCTTGGGCATTGCGTCCGACGATCGCGGTCACGCCCGGCATCAGGTCGAACGTGGCCGAGGTGTAATTGCGGAAGTCGACGAGCTGAATTTGCTCGACGATCATCACGATTTCAGAGGCATCAACAGATACGTGAAGTTCGGTCGACCCACACCTTTGATGACCGCGAGTTTGCTCGGCTCACTGGTCTGAATGGTCACGTCGTCGGTACTGCACGCTTCGAGACCCTGGGTCAACATCTCGTTGTTGAAACGAATCTCGATGTCGTTGCCGGTATGGGTCGCATCGAGTTGTTCGGTGGCCTCACCGTTGTCGGGGGTGATCATGCGTAGTGTCAAAGAGTCGGCCGAGATCTGCATACGTAGCGGGGTTCCGATGGGATCACGAGCCACCAACTTCACACGTCGAATCGCTTCGGTGAGTTGTTCGCGAGCCACAGTGAGGGTGTTGGGTAGGTTCGGAGGAATGAGTCGCTGATAGTCGGCGAACGTCCCGGTGAGAAGACGGGTGACCAAACGAGTGCTTCCCACTTCGAAAGTGACGTCGTTGTCCGTGATGTTCATCGACACGCGTTCTTGGCGATCCAGTAGGCGCGACATTTCGTTGAGGGCACGGGCGGGTACGACGACGCTCTTGGCGTTCGCAATGACGCTGGCGTCGATGTCACGGATGGCCATGCGATACGAGTCAGTGGCGACCATGCGCAACTTATCGTCCACCCCGGTCATGTAAACGCCTGTGTAGACCCCCCGAGCGTCGTCGGTGCTGGCGGCCCGCACCACTTGGCGTAAGGCCTCGGCGAACTCCGGTGCCGCCATCGGTGCGCCTTCGCCGACGGTTCCGGACCATTTCGGGAAATCATCGCCGGCACCGATGGGAACGTCGAAGACCACACGTCCGGCTGAGATCTCGAGCTTGTCCTCGATGACCTCGACGTCGACCGCACCCGATGGCAACGACTTGACCACCTCGGCGGCCAGTTTCCCGGGGACCAGAACCACACCGTCCTTGCCGCTCGACACGGTTATCGACGAATCGATGGTGAGATCACCGTCGGTCCCGGTCACACGGAGCGAGTGGCCAGCGAGCACCAATCGCAGACACGACAGTGTTGGATTCGTACCTCGGTTGCTGGCCGCGCGGCTGGTAGCGGTGAAGGCTTCGCTCAGGACCTCACGTTCGCAACGAAACTTCACGTCCAGGCTCCTCGTCTTCGATTGTTTCGGCTTTTGTCGTCATCGTTCTTCGACATTTCAAGATAGTTCTAGTAATAAGAGATGTGGATTGTGGAGAAGGTCCCGTTTTCCCTGCGTAGAGAACGATTGCGAAATGCCCGATCGTCCCCAGTCGTCCACAGCGTCACGATGAGGCGAGGGTGGGACGGAGGATAAACAGCCGTCATGCACAAGAACATCAACATGGTGCTCACATGATGTCCACATGTTCGGTGAGTCGTCCATGGCCCGGCTGCTGCTCAGTCCAATTTCAGCGTTCTGACCAGCATGGTCACCTGGTCGAAGGTGGAGGTGCGCTCCATCATGAGCCGTTGGATTTTCTCCACGGCATGGATGACGGTGGTGTGGTCGCGGCCACCGAAAAGTCGGCCGATGGCCGGATAGGA
>VFYV01000041.1 GCA_016871395.1 Actinomycetota bacterium | reverse complement strand
ACCCGCCGCCGGCCCTCACCGTGGTGCGCCCTGAGGGGCTCGAACCCTCGACCAGCGGATTAAAAGTCCGATGCTCTACCGACTGAGCTAAAGGCGCGGGGGCGGAGCCGAACCCGGAGCGAAACTCGCCGCGAGTGCTGAACCGACCGCTTTTTCAGCCTAGTTCGGACGAATCGAAACCGAACAGGAAGAACATTTTGCTCAGTTGGCCGGTGTTCCGTATCCCGCCGCGACCAGTCGGGTCGCTGCCCCCGCAGCATGTGCACGAATCTCCTCATGGTGCTCGGTAGCGGCATTCGCTACCAGAACCGTCCACAGTCCGTGGAGAGCGGCAGCCCGAAATCCTTCGTCGGTCAACTGGCGTGCGGCCCACGCGAAGAGTGCGCCGTTGTACGAGAGAAACACTTGTCGACCCATGGCCACAGGATCTGCGTCACTACGTAACAGGCCAGACTCCAGTGCGGCTCGCATCGCTGCCATCTGAAGTCGTGCTGGATCCACTGCGAGAGACCGGCCTGCTCGAGAGATTCCGTTCACTGCCCCGACGATCTGTCTGAACGCCGCGGCATCCACGATGAATGCGTCGCACGATCCCTCGACAATCCGCAACGCCGCTCCGATCGGGTCGTCGTTCAGCGGAATCCGAGCGAGGTCGTCGATGAGCGTGTCGATGACGCGGTCCACACAAGCGAGGAGTAGCTGATCTCTCGATCCGATGAGGTTGTAGACGGTCGCCGGGACGACACCGGCCTCGGCTGCTATCGCCTCGATGGACACCTTCTCGATAGGGGTCTCCCGCAGCAAGGTGAGGGTTCCGTCGAGGATGGCCGTGCGACGACGTGCCTTGTTGGCGTCGTGTCGGCCGGGGACGCCGTCTGAGTGGACCAGTTGCCGCGCCATAACTTAGAGACTACTCTAAGTTTTCACCAGCCAGCCAAGCACAAGGAAGTTCACCATGCGACACGACGTGCAGGTCCGCCTCATCGAGGAGATGCTTGGGCGTCTCGATGCCGGAACGAACATCGACGAGGGAGGTATCCGACGCAATCCCATCTCGGCCTACACCGACCCCGACCTTGCCAAACAAGAGTGGGAAACGTTCTTCCGCCACCATCCGCAGATCATCGGCCTGTCAGGTGACCTCCCCGAGCCGGGTTCGTACTTCACCGTCAGCGACTTCGGTGTGCCCGTCATCGCCAGCCGTCTTCAGGACGGATCATTCGTGGCCATGGTCAACGCCTGTCGTCATCGTGGCGCGTTGGTGGTCGACGAGGAGCGCGGCACCGCACGCCGCTTCACCTGCCCGTTCCACAATTGGACGTACGACAGCGGCGGCGACCTGGTCGGTCTACCGAAGCGCGACCACTTCGGCGAGATCGACACCTCGTGCCACGGCCTGATCCGCCTGCCGGCCGTCGAGCAACACGGATTACTCGTCGTGCACCCCGACCCCGACGGGGTCATCGACGTGGACGCTCTGCTCACCACCGAGTTCGCCGAGGAACTCGCCTCGTGGAAGCTCGACGAACTCGTGGTGGCCGACCGTGACGACTACGACGTCGCCTGCAACTGGAAGCTGGCCAACGACACGTTCGGCGAGACATACCACTTCCCCGCCCTCCACCAGAACACCATCAACCTCGGGTTCCACGGAAACGTCTCGTGCTACGAGACCTTCGGCCGCAATCACCGGTTCCTGTTGTGCCGTCGCTCGATCGACGAGATGCGGCTGTTACCGAAAGAGCAGTGGAACATCGCCGTCGCCACCCTCCCCGCCTACTACCTGTTCCCGAACGTGCAGTTGCTCCCCACGGTGGATGGCTGCTTCTTCATCCGTATCTACCCACAGGCGGGCAACCCGGGTCGTCACACCAGCCGCATCACGTTCTTCCTACGCAAGGGAGTTACCGAATCTTCAGAAGGTGCCGAGGCCCGCGCCGAACAGGAGAAGACTCTCGCCCAACTGTTCGCTTCGATCATCCGCGACGAGGACTACGTGATGGGTGCCAGCCAGCAAACAACCGCGAACAGCGGGGCCATGAGTGAAGTGATCTACGGACGCAACGAACGCCCGCTGCACCACTACCACAACACGTTCAGAACCGCCCTGGGCATGGAGCCACTGCCACTCGTCACGAACTGACTCGCCACTCTCACAACGGGCTCGTAACCGAAATCGCCCAAATGCGTAACTGGCGACATCCATTGACACTGCCCCACCAAGGCCTGGAGACTTTCGCTCCGCCTCCTCGCTCGTGTGGTCAGGCGGGAGAGAAGGTGGCCAGCGCGGTACGTGCGGAGACAAAACGATCAGCGGCGCGGTCGATGCTGCCGCGGGCCGCGCGAATCGAGTTGCCGAGCAGTAGATACCCGACCGCCGCCACTGATCCGGTGATGGGTTCAGAGGTTGCTGCCGTTGCTGCGTGCCCCAATCCACTTGCGATGAGTACATCGCGCGTGCGGCGGCCGGCTGTGCGAAGTATGTCGGACTCTTTCATGTCGGTGCCTAGGTAACTGCCCATGGCGCGGCCGGCGATCAGTAGAAGGCTGATCAGGGGCACATCCGTCAGGACCTTCTGTAGCAGTGGTTCATGTGTACCACCATGGAGAATGCTGAGCGCGTCGTCGCGTACCGAAGCATGGCTGATACCCATGTCAACGATCGTTCGTCCACCGCCCGTCGGAAAGTGCGCGCCGGGGTGAACCACGGTGTACCCGTGTTCCCCTGCAAAGTGCGCAGCCGCCTCGGAGTTGGCGTAGACAACGTGAACATCCGGATACCGCGTGAAGTGCTCGCGGATCGTTGCCGCGGTATCAGAGATTTTCACCTCAGCGTGAACCGTTGATGCCTGCCCACTCGGGTCGACGAGATCAAGATCCCAACCCGGCTGATTGGGCGAAGCCGCAAGACGTGCCACGCGACCGTCGGGAACGGGTACGTGTCCCGAGTTGATCAGATCGAGCGCAATTTGTTCACCAACGTGGCCCTGGATGCGGTTGACCGCCCCCATGCGCGACTGCTCGTCCGAGGTCGCGAAACGTTGGATGTCATCGGCGTCGAGTCCCGTGCGGGCGAGAACGCCATCGGCATGGGGTGGGAGTGTGCCCGAACTGAGGCCTTGGTCGGCGATGATCTCGACTGCGGCAACCGCGGTGATGACCGCATCGGCCGTGCCGACAGTGTGCGACCACGTCGGATCATCACGCGTGAGGCGGCCTTCCAAGCACAGGATGCGGCGCTCATTCGAGGTGAGACGGCGACGAAGATCCTCGAACCGCTGGAGACTGTGGTCGAACGACGCGCGTATGCCGGCCGGAACTTCTTCCTCAGGATGCTCGGGAAGGCTCATGTTCTTGGATCCCCGAGTTCTTCCTCGAGTCGAGCGATTCTCGCCTCTTGTGTGGCAATCACACGCAACGCCTCGTCGAGGGCCGCCTCCAACTCTGCGCGGTAACGGTCGAGGCCCATCAGTTTTGTCGTCTTGTCCATCACCTTCGCTGTTGCACGTGACGTGACGTTGACTGCGCCTTTCGCGGCCTTGATACTTGTGTCGACTACCTGGGCGGTGCGACCGCCACGCTTGCGCAGTTTGTCAAACGTTGCCTCGGACTTTTCCTTGGCTGACCCGAACCCGTTCTGCATTGACTCTCTGAAGCCCATGGCGAAACGGTAGTCCCGGTGCCAGCCAGCAAACAACCGCGAACAGCGGGGCCATGAGTGAAGTGATCTACGGACGCAACGAACGCCCGCTGCACCACTACCACAACACGTTCAGAACCGCCCTGGGCATGGAGCCACTGCCACTCGTCACGAACTGACTCGCCACTCTCACAACGGGCTCGTAACCGAAATCGCCCAAACGCGTAACTGGCGAAATCCATTGACGCTGCCCCACCAAGGGCTGGGGACTTTCGCTCCGCCTCCTAAAGGCGCGGGGGCGGAGCCGAACCCGGAGCGAAACTCGCCAGTGAATCGGAACCGACCGATCTCACAGGCTAGTTCGGACCCATCAA
>VFYV01000040.1 GCA_016871395.1 Actinomycetota bacterium | reverse complement strand
CCCGATTTCGAGACTGACGCAATCTCACCGACGGGTCGGCCGTCCGTCATCGCTGGCGGACCACGACACGTCTTTCCGTGCGGTCAGCGGTCTTTCTCGCCGTCAGCCGTCTTCCCGGCGGCCATCCCCCGCTTCTATTGCCGGGCTGCGGTGGATCGGCCCCGATCACGGCCGAGTGGTGACCACGAGTCACCGATGACTCACCAGTCATCGAATCCGGAGTTGGCGTTCCTATTCAGACTTCCGTTCACGAGCGGTAACCCGAACGGAAGATCGCAAGTGTCGGGTCGAAAATTTCCTTTGGCCTCCAGGTGCCACCCCGGCTTGTGCGAGCATCTCCCCGAAAATCCTACATGCATTTCATAGATGATGTGGTCCATGGCGTGGCGACCGGCGAGCGTGTCCGGAAAGTACGACTTGAGCCACGAATACCACTGGTCGAACGAGCCGCACTCAGCCACTTTCTTCCTGGCGATCTTGAATGCGGGTCCCAGGATGTCGTGACCACCGAGGCAGGCCAGATAGGGCTGCTGATTCCTGATCTGTTGATCCGAAAAACCGAGTGACTCGTCCGAGCAGGCCGGACATTCGCAGTCGAGGTCCAGTGAACAGTAGAAGTCGCGCATGTGGGCGAGCTGCCTCTTCTTCACCGCGCGATGCTTCTTCGCCGCTTTTTGTTTGTTGCTCGGTTGAGACGGGCCATGTCTGCCTTTGACCGACAGATTGGCGACATCGAGGGCCTTCGCCCTCTTGCCGTGCTTGTGGGGATCGAGATGGGCCATTGTTCCTCCGTGGAGGTGGCCAGCCGGGTGACTGGCCTACCTTCGGAGGCTCATCGGGGTCGCTTTCGTGGGTGACTGGGGCATGGGATTCATCGTGCTAGGTGGGTGTGAGGCGGTTCCGTCAGTGGCTCGCCGCGGTGGCGAGAATGCGCTCGACGATGTGGTCACGCACCGGTTGGGCGGTCTCGAAGATACGACCGCCGAGCTTGGTTCGGTCGTCCCAACTGAAGGCCACCGCGTCGTAACGGCCGGTGGCGAGGAGTTCGTCGAGTTTGGAGAACGCCAGGTCGAGGACTCCGAGGACTTGGGCGTCGAGGCAGGAGTAGCCCTTGTAGTGGATGCCCGGGTCGTAGGTGCCGGTGGGGATGCCCAGGGCGCGCTGTGGTTCGCGACACTGGTACGGGCGGATGCCCGCGTTGCCACCGCCCTTCGAACACGAGTGCGGGCCTCCATGGTGATGAGCGAGGAATTCCCCCTCGTTGTCGTTGAAAAGGAAGAGGGTGCGTGCGTGGTGAGGTTGCTCGATCATCCAGGCGAAGTCACCCTCGCGGCCGCTTCCGCCGAATCTGCTCTTGATGACCGTCATGGGTGTGAAGGTGCTCATGATCCAATGAACGTCCTCGAGCCTGAAAAATGTGCGCGAGTAGATCCACGTTCGTCCTCAGAGTGCCACATTCGGCCATCGAGCCCTGCAAGCCTGGGAAAACTTCAGTCGAAGTCGTCCCACGCCGACGGCAGGCGCCCGGGGTACCGGGGGAGTCCGAGATCCCAGAGCGAGCCGAGGGTGGTGAACCTGTGTCGCACGTCAGGGTGGCGGGACACGACCAAGTCTGACAAATAGTCGGTGAGAGCCCGTCGGTAGGTGTTTCGAGCCTGAATGAAATGCCCACGTTGTTCTGCACGAATACCGGGCAGGAAGAACTCTTCTGGTGCCTCAAGAATTCCACGTCCGAGAGACCCACCCGACGGACTCGGACATGCGGTCGAGGGGAGTTGGGCCACGACGCGAAGGAAGAGGTCCCAGGAGCCATCTATACCGAGCAGTCGCTCGGCGAGGTGCGCCCTCTGCTCCGATATCGCTATCCGCCACCGTCGTCGAATCTCCAAACGAGGAGCGCTTCGACCTACTCCTTCTTGCCGATGCGAGCGTTGCCATCGGAAACTTCCACCGGTGAGTGAATTGTCATCTTTGGTGGAGCTGGGGGGAATCGAACCCCCGTCCATCAGGCGATGAGCGTTCGTGCTACGACCATTCCCGATTTCGAGACTGACGCAATCTCACCGACGGGTCGGCCGTCCGTCATCGCTGGCGGACCACGACACGTCTTTCCGTGCGGTCAGCGGTCTTTCTCGCCGTCAGCCGTCTTCCCGGCGGCCATCCCCCGCTTCTGTTGCCGGGCTGCGGTGGATCGGCCCCGTGCGCCATTTCTGGTCACGATGTCTCTTCACAACCTGAGTGATCAGGCGGCGAGAGCGAACTGCTGGTTGGCAATTCTTTGTGTTTGCCCCGTTTAGCGAGTCTGAGCAACTCGGGTCGCACGCTCGGCCACCGGAACTGCTGTCGAAACCGATCAGCCCCATTGACTTTCGTGTGTGGCACCACGTTACCGCGGTCCCGCACCCCTGAACGCTCGCGGTCGGGCGAAGTGTGCGCTCAGCCCTTGCCCTTGCGCTGACGGCCCAGTGCGCGGTCGATCTCGCGTTGGGCGTCCTTCTTGGCGATGGCCTGTCGCTTGTCGCCCTTGGTGCGGCCTTGGGCCAGGGCCAGTTCCACTTTGGCCCGTCCGTCCTTGAAGTACAGGCTCAACGGCACCAGGGCCAGACGCTCCTGTCCCACGCGGGCCGCCAGTCGCTCGATCTCGCCACGGTTGAGCAGAAGTTTGCGCGGCCGCGCCGGGTCGTGGGCCCCCACGCCGTGGGCGAACTGGTACGGGGCGATGTGCACGCCCTCCAGCCACACCTCGCCGTTCTGGATTCGGGCGTAGGCGTCCACCAGTTGCACGTGCCCCTCGCGCAGGCTCTTGACCTCGCTGCCCTGCAGCATGATCCCGGCCTCGAAGACGTCGAGAATGGAATAGTCGTGGCGGGCCTTGCGATTGCTGGCGATGAGCTTCGTGCCGGGGCCGGACATGCCCCCGAGGTTACGGCGCAACCGTTGCGCCGTTACCCTGACGCCGGTGAATGGTGTGGCGAACGAGTCGGGTAGGGGAGAGAGCGAGTCGCTCTCGATCACCGCCGACGTGCGCGCGGCTATGGCCGAGTTGGCCGTGCGCGAGTATCCGTTGGAAGCCTGTGGACTGATGGCCGGATCGCCGGGCTCGAACGAGATCGTTCGTTTCTTCGCCTGCCGTAACGTCGATCAATCGGCTCGCGTCTACACCCTCGACCCTGGTGACCATCTGCGCGCCGAACGTTCCGCCGAGGACGAGGGTCTCGAGATCCGGGGTGTGATGCACAGTCACACCCACACCGAGGCCTATCCCAGTCCGACCGACGTGGCCGCAGCCCCCGACCCCGACTGGCACTACCTGATCGTGACCCTGAAGCGCGAGACCCCCGAGATGCGGACCTTCCGCATTCGTCAGGGCCACATCGCCGAAATCGACCTCTGTGCCCTCTGACCGGCGGTTTTTCACGCTCCGGTTCCCATTTGAGCGGGGACTCATTACAATCCCGAGTGTATTGGTAGGGATTAAGGTCCCGCGACGGCTGGTTGGAGGTGAGCATGATCCCGCACGAAAGCGTCCTCGACCTGATCGGGAACACGCCTCTGGTCGACGTCAGTCGACTGTCGCCGAATCCACGGGTGCGCCTGCTCGCCAAATTGGAGAACCAGAACCCCTTCGGATCGGTGAAGGACCGCATCGCCAAAGCCATGATCGAGGACGCCGAGAAGAACGGCCGTCTGTCGCCGGGGCAGACCATCATCGAACCGTCGTCGGGCAACACCGGTATCGCGTTGGCGGCCATCGCCCAGATCAAGGGTTACCCGATCAAGATCCTCATGCCCACCAGTGTCTCGATCGAACGCCGCCAGATGCTCGAGATCTTCGGGGCCGAGATCATCCTCACGCCCGGTGAGGAAGGCAGTAACGGTGCGGTGGCGCGAGCCATCGAGATGGCCAAAGCCCATCCCGAGTGGTGCTTCCTCTACCAATATGGCAACGATTCGAACCCGCGAGCGCACTACGAGAACACCGGACCCGAGGTTCTTCGCGACTGCCCCGAGGTCACGCACTTCGTGGCCGGTCTCGGCACCAGTGGCACGTTGATGGGCGCGGGTCGCTTTTTGAAAGAGCACAAGCCCGACGTGAAGATCATCGCCGTCGAGCCGCCGCTCGGTGAGCGTGTGGAGGGTCTGCGAAATCTCGACGAGGGCTACATCCCGCCGTTGTTCGACAACTGGCACGGCTTCGACATCCTCGACCGCAAGCGCGTGGTTCGCCCGCGCGAATCGATCGAATGGACCCGTCGCATCGTGGGCGAATGCGGCATCTTCGCTGGCAT
>VFYV01000039.1 GCA_016871395.1 Actinomycetota bacterium | reverse complement strand
GCCACCTACCCGACGTCGGATTCCGGTGGCTACGACAAGATGATCCGCTGGAGTTCGGACGGGCGGCTGTGGGAGTACGACCGCACTCTCGGCTCGGGCACCTACGGGTGGCGCACCGGACAGACGAACGGCGTCACGGTGTCGGGAGCCCCTCGACAGATTCGGCTCGAGTTGTATCCGCATCCCACCACCTCGTGCTCGGGCACCAACGAGAACGACGCCTGTTACTGGCTCACCTACGACCCGTGGACTTCCACTCGTGGCGGAGTGCACGTGCAGGTCGACTCCTCACAGGGATCGGACTGGCTGGACATCGGCTCGGTACGTCTGCCAACACTCGGAGAGGGTGGCGCCTTTCGCATGGACGGTGACGTGCTCTCCGCGCAGTCGATACCCGATGGACGAGTGAGCATCGACCTCTTCCAGGTGGACTGCTCGTGGCACGAGACGTGTGTGCGTCCCCCCGTGAACGAACGCGGCAACGATTTGGGCGGATTCGCCTCGGGAACGAACCGTGGATCCCGTTGGACCGGAGGCGTGGTCTGGCCGGGTCAGTACATCTTCTTCGTGAAGGACAACGCCCGCGACATTCACGTGCATGGTTTCGTACAGGTGACGGCGAATCGCATCCCCACCATCGACCTCGACTCACCGTGCTTCGGTCTCGACACCTGCGTGACGGATCGGGGCTCGGTGCCCGCGGTCGCCGGTGGTTTTCACCCCACCTCCCCCACCCGCGTCCTCGACACCCGCAAGGCGCTCGGCATCACGAACGGCAAACTTCGCTTCGGCGACGGTCGCCAGTCCTCGACCAACCCGATCCTCCGTGCCGACGACGCCGCCAATCACGATCTACGAATTCTCGGTGTGGGCGGAGTGCCAGAAAGTGGCGTGAGCGCCGTGCTCTTGAACGTCACCGCCGTCGATCCGGCCACCAACGGTTTCCTCACCGTCGGACCACGACCGGCGGGGGTCGGCGATCTCTTCGATGATCAGCATTCCTTCGGCGCGTGGCCCGACGCATCGAATCTCAACGTGCGAGCCGGCGAGACCGCGCCCAATCTCGTTCTGGCCCGCGTCGGAGCGGGGGGACGCATTCGCCTGTACAACTACGGCTATCCGCTCCACATGGTCGCCGACGTGGCCGGCTGGTTCGACACCGGATCCTCAGCGACCTCGACCGGTGGCCTCGGATTCTTCGGCGTCACACCGACCCGGATTCTCGACACTCGCAACGGGATCGGCGAGGCGGCAACCGAGGGACGTTTCCGTGCGGGCGACGACCGAAGGGTTCTCGTGCGCGGCGTGGCCGGTGTTCCTGTCGATGCCGAATCCGTGGTGGTCAACATCACCGCCGTCGAGCCCTCGGGTGCCGGATACGTCACGGCCTACCCGGGTGGCGCGACTCCACCCGATGCCTCCAATCTGAACTTGCGGCGCAATCAGGACCGCCCCAATCTGGCGGTGGTCCGCATCGGCGCTGACGGTGCGATTCGCCTCGTGGCGAGTGAGTCGTCCACCCACCTGCTGGTCGACGTTCAGGGCTACTACGCCCCCACCAACGCCGGCTCGCGGCAAACAACGACCATGAACCCCACGCGCATCTTCGATACCCGCAATAACGTGGGTACCCGAGGGGGGCGGCTGGGACCGGGCGAGACCCGCACCGTGGCCGTGGCCGGGGTGGGAGGAGTACCAGCCAACGCCTCGGCCGTCTACGTGAACATCACGTCGGTGTCGGCCACCGCGTGGGGGTGGCTCGCGGTGTGGCCCACTGGCGGCAACCGTCCGGACGTCTCCAACGTGAACTGGCCCGGGGGCACCGACGTGCCGAACATGGCCGTCGTGCCTCTGGGAACCGGTGGCACGCTGCAGCTGTACAACGACCCCGGGGTCTCGGGAACCACGGCCGGTCACGTGTTGATCGACGTGATGGGTTACGTCGTCTGATCGGCGACGACCGCCGTCAAGGAACGCGCGAACGCGTTCAGACCGAACTTGGCCGCTCGGTCTCGAGCCGATGCCGCCATCGACAATCGTAGGGTCTCGTCGTTCATGAGCCGACGCGTGCAGACGGCCAACTCGTCGAGAGTGCACCAATGGAATCCGTCCACGCCGTGACGGACGATCTCGGCCGGTCCCGCCGCTCCGAACACCACCGGCACCGCACCGGCGGCCATGGCCTCCACCACCGCGATACCGAAATGCTCGAATCGATCGGGGTGAATGTCAGGGTCCTCACCGAATCCACCGGCGTGCCAGAAGATCGACGCCGCCGAAAGGGTGCTCTCGACCGTCTCGCGCGGCGCGTTGAGGTGAACCTCCACGGGAAGGCCGACCGCGCCACGCCGCATGCCGAGCGCGTACTCGCGACTCGCAGCATCGGCTCCACCCACGAAAATCAAACGCCACCCACCGACTCCCTCGGCCGAGGACACCATGCGGGCAAAGCCGTGCAACAGGTCGGCCTGCTTCTTGCAATGGCCGAACGACGGATCGAAGAAGCGACCGATCGAAGCAATGGTGGGGGTCTTGTCACCGGGCACCACCGACGGACGCACCGGTGGGTGCACCACCACGCTGTCGACCCCCCACAATCGGCGGGTCCATTGCGACGTATACGCCGAGTTCGCCATGAAGGTGGTGTAGGTGTCGACCCATGACTTGTCCGCCAGTCGTCGCTCCAGACCTCGCTTCACTCCGGCCACCGGGCCCGGAAGACGAGGAGGAACGGACAGCACCGTCGTTCCGAGACGAGCCACCGTACGCACCAACCGTTGCCGACGTGTGGTCCGCAGGCCCGGGAAGTGCACGTAATACAAGCCGCGCGGCGAACGGTTGCGAGCGACGCTGAGGTACGTACCGTTGACGAAGACGTCGTAATCGGCGCTGGCCTCGCTGGCCTGTTCGTCGTCGACCACCTGGTGCCAGGCACAGCCGGAGAGATCCACACCGAGACGCGACCGAGTCACCCCGACATCGATCGGCTCGGGTCCGAGCAAGGTGACCTCATGCCCGTCGCCCAGACATTCGGCGATGGCACCACTCACCTGCTCACCACCTCCGTAGGTGGTCCAATAGAGGTTGTAGATCGCGACGCGACTCATTTGGAAACTTCCCATCGCATCAAGGATCTGCGAGATGCGTACCGATCCATCATCCAGCGTTCGCGGAGCATGGCGGGCAGAAGACCAAGATAACTCTTCAGCACGAGTCGCCGATGGCGGGCCTCCGGGCGTGACGGCATGCGCAACGTGAGTGGACGTAGCACCAGATGTCGCACATTCACCACCACGGTTCGTTTGACCTCGCCCGATCCCGAACGAACTGCCAACCACAAAGGTGCATTCTTCGCCAACACCAACAAACGATTGCGTTCGGTGTGAAATCGGAACACATCGCTACCGACCCCGGACGACTGCGCGTGACGATGGCGCACGACGGCCTCGGGTGTGTAGATGTAACGCCAGCCTTGCAGACGACCGCGCCACGACAGATCGGTGTCCTCGTAGTACAGGAACAAACGTTCATCGAAGAGCCCGACCGCTCTCAGGTACTCGCCACGCAGCAACACTGCTCCCCCGCACCAAGCGAACACCTCGGCGTTTTGTTCATACTGCCCGCGGTCACGTTCGAGAAAACCACGATCGCCACCGAATCCGCGCTGATACAGATTCGAGCCGACGTTGTTCACCACGTCGAACACGTCGGTGCCCACCCGCACGTCGACCCACGAAAACCTCGGGAAATGTTCGTCGTAGCCTCCACCGACCTCGACCGTCACCTCGTCGACATCGGAACGAAGCGTGACGGTGCGAGGTGTACGGGCCGACAGGCGCAACGACACCACCTGCTCGCGCTGGCGGTGGTTGTCGATCTCAGCGAACCGTAAAGACCCGGCCGACTTGCTCCAGCGAGCGAACTCCTCGTCCCGGGACGGGTCGTGGGCCACCGGGCCGTGGAACCCTTCGTCGAACTGCAGACGGTCGTCCGCCCGGAGACCGTCGATGCGCACCGCGGACACGCAGACACCGATCGCACGACCGTCACCTCCACCGGCCACCGACGTCTCGGACACGGAGAAATCGATACCCGTGTACCGATCGGCGAACAGCACCTTGGCGCTCACGGCACCGACGTCGTCCCCCATCTCGAAGCCGGTCATGAGTCCGCGCAACCAGCCGGGGTCCACCGTGGCGTCGTTGTTGACGAGGGCCGCGTGGTCGTACTCGGCCAACACGCCCCCGTCGGCGTCGTGAGTGGCCGACAGACCGAGGTTGCAGCCACCGGCGAAGCCCAGATTCCGCAGCGGTTCCAACACCCGCACCATGGGATAGTGGGCACGCACGCGCTCGGTCACGTCGTCGAGTGAGCCGTTGTCGACCATCACGATTTCGAGGCGATCGGCGGGCCACGACGTGTGCAGCAGCGACTCGATGCAGTCGATGGTCATCTGCCCGCCGTCGAAAGACAGCACGACGATGCGTACGAACGGCTCCGACGAAGTCATGGCGTGCTCACGATAACGAGGACCGGTCGCGCAACTCGGGCATCAGGTCGCGGTGGTGGCTCACCGTTCCCCGCTCGTGCGGTCGCTTCGGGAACAACCATCGGTCGAGCACGTCGGCCAGGTCCTCGAACATGAACTCTCGTCCCGCCCGCCACGACTCGTCCGACGCGCGGATCCAGTCCGCGTCGCTGGTGAGCAAAGGACGCAGTATCTCGGCCAACACGTCGGCATCGGTGATCTCATCCGTGCCGATGTCGGTGATCACCGGGATGCCGCGCGAGTTCAGCTCGGCCACCGCACCGCTTCGTTGGCCCCGCGCGTGTCGTCGCAACTGCACACCGACCCGCGCCGTGAGCAACGTGGCGTTCAGACGTTCGGCGTCCAACCAGCCGGTGAAATGAACCCATTCCTCCAGGTGCCGCGCGGCCACCACGGTGTCCAAGCGGGCCCGCAATTCCGTCGAGCATCCCCCGGCGAACACCAAACGGATGTCGCGCATCCAGCCCGACAAAGTGGACACCGCCCCGATGAGCACCTCGGGCTTCTTGCTCTCGTCGAGCCAGCCGTATGAGACGATGGTTCGGCCCGGAGGCATGCTCGCCCTCTGGTTGTGATGCGTGGCATGGGGCAACACCAAGATCGGCGGGTGATCGGCGCGAACCGATTTCACCACCTCGGCCGCCTCGTCGGACGACACCATGACGCTCTCGGCCGCGTCGAGCACGGGCTCGAGGAAGGTGATGTTCGCCCGATGGTACGCCTCGGCATCGAGCAGATCGGCCGGCCACGAGTTCTCCGGCACGCTGCACCGCCGCAGCTCCTGGCGCATACGAGTCTCGGCCCAGTCCCGCTGCCCCGAGAGATGGCCGATACCGACGAGACATCCCACCAACGTGGGTTCGTGCAACCAGACGTGTCCGGCCCGTTCTCCCAACGAGGCCAAGGTGGCGGCGTGGAACTCCGACGAGCCCAAGATGTTGACCATCGCGTCGAAGTCGTGCTGGCGGAAATACCGCCCGAGACCGGCCACGTTGCGCCGTCCCCGCGCCGCACCGTCGCTGGCGGAGAGATCGATCAAGGGCTCCATGTCCGCACTTCGCGGGGCCGCGTTCCACGCCGACAGGATTCGCTCGTTGTACGCGCCGATACCCGACGGTGATCCAGCGAAAGGCCCGACCAACGCGACACGTCGTCGGGGTGCTCGCGGAACGGATCGATGCTCCTCAGAGCCGTTCAACGCCGCCACCGCCGCGCGACCGACCCGGTCCCAGGTCCAACGGCTGCTGGCCGATCGCGCGATCTCGGTCAGCACCTCTCGAAACGGTAGGTCCACCAGACCGGAGAACATCACGCTCGTGATGTCGCGCACGTCGTGGGCGTCGAACGTGGCGCGCCGGTCGCCGATGACCTCGGGCAACGAGGAGTTGTCGCTGCAGATCACCGGACAGCCGCTGGCGGCCGCCTCGGCGACCGGCAATCCGAATCCCTCCTCCAACGAGGGAAACACCGATAGGTGTGCACCCTGATACAGAGACACCAACTCGTCGTCGGTGACGGTGTCGGTGACCAACACGTCGACACCCCAGACCAGCCCGAGATGGTGGACGATGTGGTGCCAACGGTCGCGCACCGCCGATTCCACGGCGCAGGCGATGACCAGTTGGTGACGATGGCGAACTTCGCGCGGAAGTGCGGCCCACGCGCGGATCAAACCCGGCGTGTTCTTGCGGTCGTCACCTCCGGTGACGGCGACGACGCGCCGACGGTCGAGGTCGAGCCCGATGTCGACCAATCGGTTCAGTCGGGTGTCGATGGACCACGAGTCATCGGACGGACCGAATTGCGGTTCGATGGCCGCGCCCACCACCTTGATGCAGTCGCGCGAGAACCCGAGCACCTCGGCCGCGGTGTCGGCCGAGAACGTGGAGTTCGAAAGAAGCAAATCGAAGGTGCGCACCAACGAGGCGCGCAACCGAGCCTGCACCCGAGCGGAATCCTCGATCAGATACCGATCGGGGTAGCGATACGGGATCACGTCGTGCAGCACCCCGGCCACGCGCAACCCGGCTTCGGTGACGGCCCGCGGCACGACGTCAAGCGGAATCGGGTGCAACATCATCTGGGTGCACAGAAACCAGGTGGAAGCAGGTTCGGCCAGAACCGTCGACCGCGCGAGAGCCGCCGTCGTCACGCCCTCGATCGACGTGCTCCACGTGGTGGCGTCATCGTCGGAGTCCACCAGCACCACCACATCGGCTCCGGCGGCACGCATCGCTCGTACCAGTCCGATGGTGTAACGCCCGACCCCGCGTCCGCCCGCGGTGGGATGCGAAACGACGCGCCCGTCCACCAACACCCGG
>VFYV01000038.1 GCA_016871395.1 Actinomycetota bacterium | reverse complement strand
TCCAACCCGGTGTGGCCCCGAAGATCCAAATCTGCCGTCGCCAACAAATCGAAGGCACGCCGCAGTCCGGATGGACCGAGGTTTCGGTAAGCGCGGAGCGCTTTTTCGGCCTGGAACCCCTTCGCACCGGTCAGTCTCTCGGCGTCACTGATATTTTGCACCGACGGACCATCGAGTTTGGCCAATCGTGTGAAGTGACTGTGCAACTGCGCCATGATCTGTAGCGGATGACGCTCGCCGGCGTTCATCATTCGTCGAACCACCACCAAGGCCTTCGCGGCGTTGCCGGCGTCGATGGCGTCGGTGAGATCCCAGGGCTTCACGTCGCCCCGCTCACCGAGGAACGGTTCCAACTTCTGCGCGGTGATGACACCGGCTCCGAAGGTGGCACGCAAGGTCTCGGCCAGACCGGCGAAACGGCCTACGTCCTCTCCCAACCACTCGATCATGACCGACATGGCCTTGGCATCGAAGTCGAGTCCGGCCACGGCCACCTGCTCCTCCCACCACGATCGTCGGTCGGCGGCGCGGGAGGGCGGCGTCACGTCGATGTTGCGACCACCGGCGACCTTCAATGCATCGGTCAGAGCCTTCGGAATCTTGCCTTTGCGCCAGACGATGACCAGATCGGTGAACTCGGCCTCGTCGCGGATGTAGTCGGCCACGACATCGATGTCACCAGTCGAGGTGCCATCGTGTTGATGAAGCACCACCACCCGTCGATCGGTGAAGAACGGTGGGGTGCTGGCTGACTCGACGACCGATCCGATCACGTAATCGTCGACGAATTCGTCGAGCATCAGACTTCGGTCTCCGTCACCGATCAGTTCGCGCACCTTCTCGGCCACCGCCGCCGACAGGAGGACCTCGTCGGATCCGTGAAGAAGCAAGGTGGCCATCATCCAAGATTGGCACACCGGTGTCGGACGCGACGTTCCGTCAGCACCACTGTGAGAGGCACCAACGACGTCACGACGATGTTCAGAACCGCGGGCGGGTCGAGGGTCGCGGCAACTCGCGCCACCGCATCGACCCAGCGCACCCCCAACGACGGCAAGAACATCAATGCCTCGGACAGTGCCGGAAACGAGCCGGCTACCAACGCCGTGGGGATACCCACCAGCATCACGAGACCCGCCACCGGTGCGGCCAGCAAGTTTGCCGGAAGCGCCACTGCACTCGGCCAGCCGAAGACCGCCACCGAGACCGGAAGAACCCCGAGTTGCGCCGCGACGGTTGGTGCAATCCAGTCCGCCAGACGTCGTCGCTGAGATTTCGAGCCCCGCACGATTCGGTGGATCGTCGGGGTGTACACGACCAAGCCGAAGCTGCCCGCAGCCGACAACCACCAGCCGACCGACCACGCGAGGAAAGGGTCGATCAGCACAAAGACGATCACACACAATGACAACACCTCGATGGCCCGTGGTCGCCATCCGATCGCCAGAGCCACCGCCGACACCGCCGCCATGCCCGCGGCGCGCACCACCGACGGCTCGACGCGGGTGAGAACCGCGAACCAGACCAGAGCCCCGAGTGTCACCGAGAGTCGGGTCCAGCGACCACGACGTCGAATCATCGGCGTCAGGACGGTGAGCAGGTAACCCACGTTCTGCCCCGACACCGCTGACAGGTGCGCCAGGCCACTCGCCCGGAAACGTTCCTCCATCTCCTCGCTCTGATCGGAATCGTCCCCGTAGACCAAACCGGTGAAGAGGGCCGAGTCATCCTCACTCATCGCCGACGCGCCACGCGACATCACGTTGCGCACGTCGTTGGCCGTGCGTTCGAGGGCACGCGAGCGACGCCGGGTTCCACCCGCCGGATCCGAGAAGGACTCCACCTCGATCAGCCCCACGATGTGACGCACCTGAGCACGGCGCCGACGCTCTTCTCGCACCTCTCGGGTTCGACCCACCACCCTCACCGACTCACCACGCTTCGACCCGCTCACTCCGGCAGCGATCGGTCCGAACACGACAGCCTCGAAACGGCGGCCCTCGATGGTCAACACCACGCGGGTTCCGCGACCGAACGGCTCGGGGTCGGAGGCCAACGTCGCCACCGTCGCCACGTCGCCATGGGCGACCGAGCGAACATCGGTCCACTCGGCCGTCGAGCGCCATCCGACGAGGCCGATCACGAGCACGACCATCGTCGCCGTCGAGCGCCGATGTTTCCACGACATCCGAGGGTGGCAAGCGACCCACACCAGGGTCACCAACATCGGCCATCCACCTCGATGGAGAGCCGACGATGGTCCATGTTCGAAGGCCCACGCTCCCCACACCGCCGCCACCGCCACCACCGCCCAGTGCCACCGAGCGGTCGACGCGATGACGTACCCTGCCTCTTCGTGGCCCTCGGATCGTTCTTCGATGCTCCTGCGGGTTCGGTTCGTGACGGCCCCCGACATCACCGCCATCTCGTACGTCGTCTCGGACCCTTCGTGCCGATCGGCATCGCCCTGGCTCTGGGTCTGGTGGCCGCCATGTTGTTGGTGGGGAGCGAGTCCGCGTGGCGCGGTGCGCCCGGCTTCATCCTGGCCGTGGCGTCGATCCCGACCCTTCCGCTCTTCGGCGTGCCGGTGATGGGCGGGACCACGCGCTGGGTGTCGGCGATCGTCACCAGCCTCGCTCTCTGGTACGGCATCGGAACGTTGGCCTCCCGTCGCTCCACCAGTCGGGTGGTCACCAGTTGGCCCGAATGGCGTCGCGAGTACGTGCGACTGTCGGTCGGTGTATGGGTCGGCGCCCTCGTCGGGTTGGCCGTGGCCGTCACGGTGCTGTCGGTCAATCTCTGAGAGACCGATCGTCGAACGGTCATACCCTCACCAACCCGCGAATGGCCTCCAACTTCGCCGCGCCGATTCCCGGAACGTCGAGCAGCCCGTCCACCGAGGCGAACCGACCTCGCTCCGAACGATGACGTACGATCGCTTCGGCCGTGGTCGGTCCGATGCCGGGCAGCACGTCGAGTTCGCCGATCGAGGCGGTGTTGAGATCGATCGGGAATCGGGGGCCGGTGACGTCTCCGGCGGTGCCGTTGGTCGCGACATCCACGATCACCTCACCGACGGCTGGTACATACACCTTCTGACCATCGCTCACCGGTGCGGCCAGGTTGATGGCATCAGAATTGGCTCCAAAGACCATACCGCCGGCGATGTCGACGGCATCGATGACTCGGGCCGTCGGCGACAACTCGTACACGCCGGGACGCGTCACCCGTCCGGCCACGTGGACAGTGATCTTCGACGACGCGGGGCGCGCGGTGTCGGCCACAGAAGTGGTGGCGTAAGCGAGACCGTCCTCCACCGGCGCCGGCGGTTGTCGAAACAACAGCCAGGCGAACCCGATGATCAACGTCGACGAGATGATCGCACCGATCGACCGACCCCAACCGAGATAGCGGCACCAGCCGAGTATCCGTCGTTTGAGGTCGCCGGCGAGGTCGGATCCGCCCGTTCCCTCGTCCCCCGGCCGCGGACGCCACGCCTCCATCTCGCTGTCCTCACTCCGTTCCCGTCGGCGCCCTCCGACGGGCGGCTCGACTTACGACCACGGGTGTGCGCCAGCGCGTGGGAGTGACGATTTCCGGGGTCTCAGAACAGGCGCGCGGTGAGCCTCTTACGCCAACCCGCGGTGCGCGGGTCCTCGGCACCCATCAACTCGAGAATGTCGAGGAACTGCTGACGGGCATCCTCATCGACTTTCACGCTCTCCAGAAGCGCAGCCAGTCGATCGTCGAAATCGTCGGCGGGGCGCATGGACACACGCGCCGCCGCGGCGGCCTTTCGCACCTCGTCGGATTCGGGAATCCGTGCCAACAATGCCAACGCACCCTCGCCCTCGCCGCGCGCCGTGAAAATTCCCGCCAGAGCCACGATGGCGGCCTCGTTACCGGGATCGATTCCGAGGACTGCGCGCAAACTCTCCTCGTCGCCCTGGGCCAACAAATCAGAGATCGCCTCGTCCTGGGCCGAGGGCAACAACATGTCGACGTATTGCTTCACCACGTGTTCGGGCTGGGCGCCCTGGAACATGGGCATCGCTCGGCCGTCGGCCACCGCGAACACCGCGGGGATCGACTGCACCCTGAAGGCTTGTGCAATGCCGGGGTTCTCGTCGATGTTGACCTTGGCCAGCACCACCTTGCCATTCGTCGCCGCGACCACACGTTCGATGATCGGACCCAACGTCTTGCAGGGTTCGCACCACGGAGCCCACAGGTCCACCACCACCGGCACGGTCGCGGAACGGGCGAGTACGTCGCTTTCGAAGGACGCATCGGTGACATCGATGAACATGTTCGAGACGATACCGGCGTTCCCCTGACGACTCGCGGGTGAGACGGATCGACCCGCCGAAATGTGCCCTCGTAGGGCTACCGTTGACACCGTGACCGACGAACCCGGCATTCGAACCGACGCGGTCACCGACTGGTTGCACGACAACGTGGCCGGCGCGCGCGGACCGTTTCGATTCGACGTCATTGCCGGTGGCCACTCGAACCTGACCTACCGCGTGACGGCCGCCAACGGAGATCGTTTCGTTCTTCGTCGTCCCCCCCTCGGACACGTCCTGGCCAGTGCTCACGACATGGGACGCGAGCACCGCATCATCCATGCACTTCGGGACACCCCGGTTCCAGTCGCCCCCGCCGTCGGGTTCTGCGACGATCCGACCGTCAATGACGCTCCCTTCTACGTGATGAGGTACGTCGATGGTCTCGTCATCCGCGATCGCGCGGCCGCCGACACGTTGCTGACACCGGACGCTCGTCGTCGGGCCAGCGAGTCGATCATCGACACCATGGTGGCGATCCATCGGGTCGACCCCACCTTGGTCGGTCTGGGCGATCTCGGTCGTCACGAGGGATACATCGCTCGTCAATTGAAACGTTGGTACGGTCAGTGGAATCAGCAGAAGACCCGCGATCTACCGGCCGTGGACCGTGTTCACGATGCCTTGTTGGCCCGCATCCCCGAACAAGGCTCGGCCACGCTCGTGCATGGTGACTATCGTCTCGACAACTGCATGATCGACTCTGACGGGAACGTGATCGCGGTTCTCGACTGGGAGATCTGCACTCTCGGTGATCCGATGGCCGACCTCGGATTGTTGATGGTCTACTGGACCGGACCCGGTGACGACACCTCGGCCTGGACCGGATCGGCTTGCTCGGCCGAGGGTTTCCTCGACCGCGACGACCTGGCCGCCCGCTACACCGACGTCAGCGGTCGCGACACGTCGCAACTCGACTTTTACGTGACGTTCGCCTGCTGGAAATTGGTCTGCATCCTCGAGGGCGTTTATGCCCGGTATCTCGGTGGGGCGCTCGGACGACGCGACCCCGCCGAGCTCGAACCGTTCAACCATCAGGTCCTCGGTGCGGCAGCGCGCGCCGAAGAAATGCTCGAGCGTCTGACATGACCTCCCTTCCCGACGTCGAATTGAACGGGGATCTGCCCCGACTCGAGAACCCTGTTTTGCTGGTCATGTTGCAGGGCTGGATCGACGCGGCGGGTGCAGCCAACGAGGCGATGAACGCCATCGAAACGCAGATCAATCCGCTTCCGATCGCCACCTTCGACGCCGACGTGTTCATCGACTTTCGCGCTCGTCGTCCGACGATGGAGATTCGCGACGGGCGCAACTGCAGAATCGAGTGGCCCAGCATCGATCTTTACGCCGGTCACGATCGCAACGGTCGGGACGTCCTGATCCTCACCGGTTACGAACCCGACTCCGCCTGGAATCGATTCTCGGCTGCCGTTCGCGAGTTGTGCGTCAGACTCGAGGTCTCGATGATGGTCGGGCTTGGGGCCTACCCCTTCCCCACCCCGCACACGCGGCCGAGCAAGCTGTCGTGCACCACCCCTTCGTCTGATCTGCTGAGCAAGCACGCCTTCGTACGCACCTCAGTCGACGTTCCCGCCGGAATGGCGGCCGTCCTCGAACAGGTGCTCCACGACGCGGGCATCCCCGCCATCAGCCTTTGGGCCCAGGTACCCCAATACATCCCGGCCATGACCTATCCGGGGGCCGCCGTCGCTCTGCTCGAGGGCCTGAAGGACACTGCGGGTCTGCTCTTCGACCACGGTTCGCTGCGACAAGAGGCGGTCATCCAGACCGAACGCCTCGACCGGCTGGTGGCGAAGAACCCCGAGCACCAGGAAATGGTGCAGAAATTGGAGCAGGCGTACGACGCCACAGTGCCCCTCGACACCAACGTCGACCGACTTCAGGCCGCACAACTCTCGGAAAAGGACATCCCGACCCCCGAGGAGCTCACCGCCGAGTTGGAGGCTTTCCTGCGCGACGCGAATCCCGACCTGCCGTGACGCGCGCACTAGTTTGAGGTCGGAACGGAATCGAGGAGAGACCATGAAAGTCGACGGTGGAGTGAGCCTGGATCTGCGCGAGGCCGCGGCCAGTGCCATAGAAGCCGAGGCCGCCGGTTACCACGGCGCCTGGACGGCCGAGACCAATCACGATCCGTTCCTGCCGCTTCTCTTGGCCGCCGAACACTCCTCCAAAATCGAACTCGGAACGTCGATCGCGGTCGCCTTCGCGCGCAGTCCTATGACGCTCGCCAACACCGCGTGGGACCTACAGGCGTACTCGAAGGGACGCTTCATCCTCGGCCTCGGCAGTCAGATTCAGCCCCACATCACCAAGCGATTCAGCATGCCGTGGAGCAAGCCCGCCGCGCGCATGCGCGAAATGGTGTTGGCCATCCACGCGATCTGGGACGCGTGGCTGACCGGGGCCAAACTCGACTTTCGGGGAGAGTTCTACACCCACACGTTGATGACACCTTTCTTCACTCCGGCCGCCACGGAGATCTCGGCCGTCGGTAAGCCAAGAATTTTTCTGGCCGGCGTGGGAGAACTGATGACCGAAGTGGCGGGCGAGGTCTGCGATGGATTCATCTGCCACGGTTTCACCACCGAGCGATACCTGCGCGAAGTCACCATCCCGGCACTCGAGCGTGGCCGCGCCAAGGCGGGCAAGACGATGGACGGTTTCGAGATCGTCGGGCCGAGTTTCGTCGTGACCGGCAACAACGAGGATGATTTGGCCAAGGCCAGTGCAGGCACGCGTCAGCAGATCGCCTTCTACGGATCGACGCCGGCTTATCGACCCGTTCTCGAACTACACGGTTGGGGCGACCTTCAGGACCGACTGAACTCACTGTCGAAGCAGGGCAAGTGGGTCGAGATGGGCCACGAGATCACCGACGAGGTGTTGAACACCTTTGCCGTCGTGGGCGAACCCGAGCACATCGCGCCGGAGTTGACCCATCGCTACGGAGACGTGATCGAGCGCATTTCGTTTTACGCCCCCTACAAGAGCGACCCGGAGCGTTGGGGAAAGGTCATGGCCGCCCTGAGGGCGGCCTGATCCCCTCTGGCATCGCGGGGTGCCGACGGCGCGGTCCGAAAACGGACTCACCCGCGACTCGTAGTGCGGTTCTGTCGTTCCTCGGCGCGACGTGGTGACTCCGAACCTCGCCGCCATCGACATCGACAGCATCGAACCCCGGGTTTCACTCCAACAACTCCAAACCATCGGCGAGATACGTCTCGCGACACTTGGCGCGCTGCAGTTTCCCACTACTGGTCTTGGGCAACGTGCCCGGACGAACCAACATCACATCGCGCGGTGGCAGACCCGACACCTGGAGGGTCGCATGTTGGATCGACTGCCGCACCGACTCGGGATCGTCGGTCTTGGCTTCGGCCACCACGACGACGGTTTCCTTTCCCTTGTACCCGTCGACACCGAAAGCGATCACGTTGCCGGCTCGCACGCCCTCGAGCGCACCCACGGCCCGTTCGATGTCCTCGGGAAACACGTTCCGGCCACCGACGATGATGACGTCCTTGATGCGACCACAGATGACCAATTCACCGTCGAGCAGGTAGGCGAGGTCGCCGGTGCACAACCAACCCTCGTGGAACATGGCTCGGGTCGCGTCGGGACGCTTGTAGTAGCCCGGAGTCACGCTCGTCCCCCGCAACAGCAACTCGCCGATGTGACGTTCGGGGAGATCGACTCGCGTCTCCGGATCGACGACGCGCATGTCCAGTCCCGGCACCGCTCTGCCGAGCAGGGGCAAACG
>VFYV01000037.1 GCA_016871395.1 Actinomycetota bacterium | reverse complement strand
ATACGCAAGCTCGTCATTCGGCTCGTTCAGTGTGGTCGTCTGGTTGCTGGTCATGGTGTGGGGTCCCTTCTCTGACTGGTTCGTGGTGAGCATGAGTTGGCGTGGGGCGCCGGGCTGGGTTGTGCGGAACGTCTTGGCGGTGGCCTCCTGTGGTTGGCGCAGGATCCTCTCCTGCGGTGATGGTGAACCCGACACTAATCGGGTGCGGTACTACTTGTCAAGCCGAACTTGCATTATATCTATCTGACACTCTACAACAACAAAAGGGCACGGATGTCACTTTTTGATGTCGAATGTAGTATAGCAAACGGGAGTGTCATTGTTCGGATCAGACAACGTTATCCCTGCTCAGAGGCGATATCTTCTGCCCCCGTGTCTCCTGGCTGGCTGTCTTCGAGGCTGGGGAGTCTCGGCGCCACAACCGTAGAGCGAGCAACCGGCCCATCTGCCGGTTGGCGAGGACGGCGGCCGGTCCCTGAGCTCGAACCTGCCTGCGTCGCTCGTTCTTCACGGCGAAGTGTCGGCGGCGTTCTGAACTTTTGTGATTGTCGGGCACAGCTCCCTCTGTCCCCGCGTCGTTCGTAAGGATTTTGACTGCTGTGCAACTCGTGCTGTCCCCTCGTATCTCGGAAGGATTTGGCGTCGAGTTACTATCTCCCCTGTATTTTATCGACGGATTCTCCCAGAACGAAATAGGTACATCACCCCTGTTCAGCGGGCTGTTTCTGTGGGTTCATGTCGCCGGAGAGCGGCAAACCGGTCAGGCCACCAGCACATGGTGGAGCATGACGGCGCAGATGACGCCGCGGGCGGTCCAGGCCACGGTCCGGGGCCAGTTGGTGACCACCAGCCGGCGTCCGATCGACGCATCGGGGGCCTCGGCCATTCGGGCGTGTAGCGGCACTGACAACAGCACCGTGCTCCCCAAGGCCACGGCCAGCAACACCGCGTTGGCCCACACCCAGATCGTCCCCACGGCGGTGGGCGTCCGAACCAGGAGCCCGAGAGTGGTCGCGCCTTCGACGGCCATAGGTAATCCCACGACCTGGGCGGTTCGCCGTTGGTGCTCGATCGCGATGGGTCGGGCTCGGTCGGTCCCGATCAGGGCCAACAAGGGGTAGTGCACCCGCTGGACGAACCAGATGAGCCCCACCATGGTCCAGGTGGCCACGGCGTTCAGCAGCAACAGCAATGATTCGACATCGTTTTTGTCCACGGGGCACCGTAGGTCGCAATCTCCCGTGTCTCCATGTCGTAGTTCGGCGAGACTGGACCCGTGCGACCGGTGTTCTGTCTTCGACTCGACGGGCCCGTGTGGCCGTCGGCGCAACAGGCCACCATGCGCGACGTCACCACGAAATGGCTTATGAAGGAGTACCCCTCCGACGAGCGCGAGGCGGGGGTGTCGGTGCGGATCGACGACGAGGATCCCGATCGCTGGTGGCGGTGCAGTATCGACCGGCCCGCGGGCGACGGCTCGATGGCCAGCATCACCATCACGTTGGCCACGTCGGACGCCTCATCCACCCTCGAGATTCGTTGTTCGGTCACTCCCGCCGGTCGCCGCATCACGCGCAAGCCCCCGTCGACGAGCGTGATGTCGCTGCGCATGTTGGCCAGTGAATTGGTGGCTTCCTGCTCGATCTATGACGCGGGCATGCGTTTGCGCAATTCTGTCGAGTTGATCGAACGGCCCGAGGGCGCCGAGATGATGGCTGCATTCTGCGACGCGCCGGGGCGCGCATTACCACTGATCATCGAGTCGGTTCCCGACGGTGGGCGACCGGTGTTCGACTCGGGCCGCCTGTCGTTGAGCCTCACCGGTTTGGCCCACATCGTGCAGATTCACGGTGACGCCTCGTGTGTTGCCTTCAACCGTTTGTACGGCAAGGACATCTTGGTGCGTCAGGGTCTCACCATCGTGTGGCCCGGTGGCACCGAGCACGCCACCTCCAACGGCACCGGCTTGTCGGTCAATGCGGGCAAGACCGAACGCGGTCGGGTCATCGACATGGTCACCGAATCGGCGGCCGGTTCGTTGGCCCCGTTGCGTGCGCCGCTCTTCCGCCGTCGTTCCAACGATCCGGTCGTCGAGGCCATCGAGACACCGTTGGCCACGGTTGCGTCCCCGGCGTCGACGAAGGAAGCCGGCCCTAATGATCCCGCCGCCGACCCCGAGACCGTTCCGTGGTCCGAGTATCGCGCCGCGCTGGAACAGTGGCAGGAGGATCTCAATCGCCTCGACGATCTCGAACAGGCCATGGCCGAGGCGGATCGGGTGATCGCCGAGAAGCAGGACCTGTTGGAGAATCGTAACGATCTGCTGGAGAGCTTGGTGCTGATGAACACCGAGCTCGAAGTTCGACTCGGGCGTTCCCCCCAGGGGTTGCGCGCCGTCAGCGCGATCGACGCGGTGGAGCAAGCTGCGCGCATCTGTGAGCACCTCACGTTCCACGACAACGCGTTCGCTACCGCGCGCGAGCTGAAGAATATTGACGCAAATAGACTTCTACAGGACTTGGTGCGTCTCAACGTGGTAGCCGCCGATTGGCAAACCGGACGAATCAACAACGCGTCACTCACCATCTCGTGTCGAAGCCTGGGTTTGAACTACGCGGGCGGGGTGTCCGACACCGCCGAATACAAGTTCGGTAGTGACTATGCGTTCATGTGGCGGGGTCGCACCGAATTCGCGCTCGCCCACATCCGCAATGGCAAGGGCGCGCGTTTGTACCGCGTGCACCTGTTCTTCGACGACGACACCCACCAGGTCGTAGTGGCCTACGTGGGCCGTCACCTGCGCGGCAAGTTCGGCTGATCGGCCTTTCGGGGGCCTCCGCACACTTGGGGCTGTTGCGGTCGTTCTTCTCCATGTGACCCATCCCGGGTCGAGAAGGAGCCCACGAAAATGACCACCACCGTCCTGCGCCAGACCGCCATCGGTCGGCCCATCACCAAGCGCGGAGTCGCGATCTTCCCTGTGTACCGACCGGGTTCGTCGCCCACCGACCTCGGCCTGACCCGGCCTGGTGTTGGTTTCCAGATTCGTGAGAAGGCCAGCCCGACCGTACCGATCCTCGAGGTGGAGAATGCCAACCCCGAACCGGTGGTGTTGTTCGCCGGCGAGACCCTGGAGGGTGGGCGTCAGCAGCGTGTGCTGAATCAAAGCGTCATTATCGCGGGCCGGACCATCTGCGACATCCCGGTGTCGTGTGTCGAGCAGGGTCGCTGGCACGGATCACAGCAGTTCCGTGGGGTGGGAGAGATGGCTCCGCCGGCGATTCGTCGGTCAGCGAACCGCCGCGATCAAGGCGCGGTGTGGAGTGACGTCGACCTGTTGTTGTCCTCGCATCGGCTGAGCTCGGACACGAACTCCCTCGACGAATACTTCCGGAGTCGTCCGGCTTCGCCGGACACGGGGCTGATCGACGAGATCGTTTCGTGGGGCCCGATGCGCGAGCAGACCGGGATCGTGGTCATGAATCAGGGCTCGGTGGTGTCGTTCGATCTCTTCGGCGAGCCGGATCTGCTGGCCTCGATGTGGGATACCCTCATCCGGTCGGCTTTCGCGACCGAGGTCGGTCCCGACCGGGCTCGGGCCAATCGGGCCGACAAGGCCCTGCAGTTCTTGCGTCGATTCGAGCGTGAAGTGCGCGGGCCGCTGGGCCGCTCGGACTTCGGGCTCGGCGAGTGGGCTCAAGTCATGAGCGACAAGGTGGCAGGCCAGGCGCTCGCTCTCGATGGGGCGTTGGTTCACGCCTCGGCGTTCCCGACCGCCCTCTGAGCAGGGACGATGGGTTGGGCACCCGTGTGCCGAGGAACCCGGTCACACCCCTTTGGCATCGTGGGTCATCGGCACCCGCCGACGACCCACAACCCGACTCGATGCGCAACGCATCCGTCAGAAAGAGAGCAAGACCATGTCCGACAATCGCTACAACACCCGCGAGTACGCCTTCATTGTCGAGGCTTTGATCAGCCTCACCCGTCGACTGAACACGTGCACGCTGCCCGTCGTCATGCGCGACGAGGTGGTCAGTGCCATGGGTGAGTACCTGACGAGGAAGGTCAGCGACCTCGTCACCCGGTATCCGTCCGGTGCGGTGTTCATCGATGCGGTGTTCACCACCCGTTGCATCGATGCCTTGCGCACGTGGCGCTCGCAACGAGGCGAGGGAGCGAGAGGTGAGCGCATCATCGAGGTGTTCGACGCGGCCACCGCCGACACGTACGCCGACGGGCGTCTGCCCAACCCGCTCGACAAGAACTATGCCCAACTGGAGGCTGGACTCATCACGCGTGTCGGTGCCCGCAAGGGCCGATTGGTCTTCCGCGTGAAGGTGCTCGGCGAGGACACCAGTGTGGTCGCGGCCGAGTTCGGCATCTCGCGTTCGCGGGCCGCCCATCTCATCAGCGAGGCCCTGCGCGACTTGAAAGACGAGGGGCCCGACGGGATGTGGGTCGGATGACTCCGTGGGTCGAGTTCGCACTCTCCTACCGCGCCCTCTCGGACTCGGCACTCATTTCGTGTGCCGACTCCGAGGTGGCTGAGGTCCTGGGTGTGCCGGTGGATGAGGTCGACCGGCAGCAACTGGACCACGACACCACTGTGGAATTGCTGGAGGTGGAGCGAGGCGACGCACTCGAGCACTACTTTCTCGCCGCTCAGGTGTTGGGGGTGGCGCTACGGAGCCGCCTCGGTCTCGTCGATCACGTGCTCCCCTCCCGGCTGTACACCACCTTGATGTCACTGGTGCACGATCCATCATCTGAAACAGCCGACCTCTTCTCCACACGTCGCGCCACCGCCCGGGTTCCCCTCGATGAACTGACACGATTGTGGTCGACTTCCACCACCAGGCGTCGCCCCGGCTTCGAGGTGAAGGCGATGTGTGCGGCCCTCGACGATCTCTCCCGTGCCCTCGGTCGTGGAGGATCTCGTTCCTCCGCCCACCCAACTCACGTCGAGATCAGTGAATCGCTGCGTTCCCTCACCGACGATCTCGAGGAGGCCAACGGTCTTCCGGTGCCGTTGGCGGTGGCTCGCACCACTCGTGTTCTGTCGAGGGCACCCGGGTGTCTTCGCCCCGTCACTGTGCCCGTCGGCGAGGCCGTGATCGACCTGGCGTCCGGCGAATCTTGGGCCGACTCGGCGCGCATCGTGCGCGATGCCCGCCGGCAACTCGCACGGCATCGTCCGGGAGACGGTTCAGACACCTGACGCGGCCCCGACCGGGCAAAACAGTGTGCGCGACGTCGCGCAAGCCCCACGCCCTTCGGCCACACTTCCCTGGTGGGTACGCGCGCCAAAACGAACGTCAATCCGATCGAGCGGGTTCTCAATCTGTTGACCCTCCTGTCGCGTGCCCCTACCCCGATGACTCGTGAGCAGATCGTGACTGCCATGGCTCGTGGCGAGTCGCCGTATCCCACCGACGAAGACCCCCAGCGTCAGCTGTTCACCAGCGACAAGAACGTGATCATCCGAGATCTGGGAATTCTCGTTCGGACCGTGGCTGGTGTGGGAGACGAAGCCGGTCAAACGCGCTACTACATCCGTGAGGAGGACATGTGCGTCCCCGACCTGGCACTCACCGACGACGAGCTGACCGTTTTGTCGTTGGCACTGGAGTCTTTGCGTCAGACGATTCCGCAGGCCGGGGAGGCATTGATGAAGTTCGACGGCCACCTCGGTTCGTCGCCGTTGACCATGAACATCGGTCTACCCCTCGTGGTGGTGCGCATGTCGCATGCCGCCAAAGAGCGTCAGGTGGTGCGTATCGCCCACTCGGGTCGACCGATCGACATCGAACCGATGCGGGTGGTTTTCGACAAGGGCACTTGGTACATCGTGGCCTTCCATCGAGCCGAGAAAAAGACGCGTGTTTGGCGTAGTTCCCAGCTCTCGGACGAACACGAGATCCTCGATCTCGAGCCGATCTCTGGACGTCGTCGCCGACCCTCCGATCGTGAGCTTCGCCGACTGCTGCACGCCGCCGAGCAGGACGAGTTCGTGGCCACCGTTCGCGTGGATGCTCTTGGCGCGTCGCTGTCGTGGTGGGATCGGCGAGTGATCGAGACCGAGCCCTTGGTCGACGGTGGTTTGCGCATCAGTGTGGCCGTCGACGATCGGGCGCGTTTTCGCGGTTGGTTGCTCGGGCTCGGAACGCACGCGGTGGTGGAAGAGCCCGAGGATCTGCGTGACCACGTCGTCTCGTGGCTCGATGCTGCGTCGCGCGACATTGACGTCGTCCCCGCACCACCTGCTCGGCCACCGTCGCCCCCGGGTCGACCGGGCCCTCGCGCGCTGGGCGAGCGACTCCAACGGCTGATTTCCATCCTGCCGTGGTTGCGCAACACCAAATCCACGCCGGTCGCCGAATTGGCCGGCCGACTCGGCGTGAGTCCGGAGATGTTGCTCAAGGATCTCGAGGCGGCATCCATGTGTGGTGTGCCTCCCTACACCTGTGACGCGCTCTTCGACTTTTGGGTCGAAGACGACACGATTCATTTCTTCGGGGACCGTTCCATCACCGGGCGTTTTCGTCGGGATCGTTCGTTGATGACCCGCAGCGTGCGCCTCACCCCCCGCCAAGCCACCGCCGTGTCGTTGGGCTTGGCCTCGATGAAGTTGGCGCTCGACGAAACTCAACGCTCCACCGCGCCGTTCGCCTCGTTGACCCGCAAGATCGAAGAGGCCCTCGGTGAGATCGCCGTCGAGATCCGTCTGGACGAGGCTCCACTGATGGTCGAGATGAACGACGTCGTCCGCGAGCATCGTGAGATCGAGGTGACCTACGTGAACGGTGAGGACCAGATCAGTGAACGCCTGCTTCATCCCCGGTTGGTGTTCGTCGACAAGGGTGAGATGTACTTGATGGCCGATGACGTGTCGGCCTCGCCGATCGAAATCGACCGCGTGTTTCGAATGGATCGCATTCTCGACATGACGACCACCGGGCAGGGCTTCGATCACCGTTTCGTCGAATGGACGGGCTGGGGATTCCGGGGCGAATCCATCGAATCCGTGCTCTACATCGCACCGGGCAACGGTTGGTTGATCGACCGTTTGGCGTACAAGGCCTGTGTTGTCAACGAAGACGACTCCATGTTCGTGTGGGTCGACGTGGTCAGTCACATGTGGCTGGCCAAACTGTTGGTGCGATGCGGGTATCCGTCCTGCGTGGTGTCACCCGATACTTTGCGTGTCGAGGCACCCGCGTGGGCGCGGACGGTGCGGCGTCAGTATGACGACTGATTCACACTTGCTCACGATTTGATGTGAATACGTGTGAGCCATTTCGCAGATTTTTCGGTGTCTTCGGGTCGAGAAACTGGCAACATGGTGTTGTGAAGGCGCGACTCATCCTGAAATATCGGGTCCTATCGGACACGGCGCTCGGTTTCGTGGAAGAGATGATCCCCGGCGACGGGGACACCGCGCCGACCCCCGACATCTCGTCGTCGATCGTGCGTGATCGATTGGACGCCGACACCACGGTGGAGTGGGCGCCCATCGAAGGCGTGGATGTCCTGGTCGGATTCCAGCAATTGCACGCATCCGTTCGACCCCGGGTGGAGGGCTTACCCGGCCTCATTGGGGTGCTGGTGACCGAGTTGATCCTGAACGCCAAGGACGACCAGTCGTCGTCGGAGGTCGTCGACCCGGTGGCGATTTTGCGGTCGTTCGAGATGCGCCACGACGTTGACGTCGCGATGCTGCTGAGGCCAACCGTGGTCAATGAACCCCGAAGAGCGTCACGCGCCACCACCAAGGGTGCCGAGGCCGCCTTGCATCATCTGATCGATCGAGCCGAGATCATCGAGGGAGAGGAGCCGCTGTCGCGGAGAGCTCTGTCGGCGTTACGGGATCTGGCGGCATCGATCGGCGACGGTGATGGCCTGTCGAGTGAGCGCACTGCCGAGGCGGCGTTTCAAGCCATCAGCAACTCGCCAATGCGCAGTCGTGTGAACAAGGACATGCTCCTGCGGGTGGTCGACGACTTGCGCGATCAGCGCACGTGGCATCGGGCCATAGAAAGTGCGATGGCGGCGCCGGATCCCGAGGTTCGCTCGGAACTCGACGCCGCCAACGACGACGATTGAATCGACGCACCTATCAGGTTCGCGGGTCGCTTGCGGATCGTTCCCACGTGTCGCGCAGGAACTCGGTGAACGTGGTGTTCCACGGCTGATACCGGTGCCAGCGAGCCTCGAGCCAGTCGTGGGCCTCGGCCTCGGAGAACGAGTAGCGCCGCATGGCCCACGCCTTCAACACCAGTCCGGTACGACTGCGTCCCCCGTGACAGTGCACGAGCACCCGATGACCCTCGGCCAGCAGCGCGTCGATGGACGACACGGCGTCCTCGACAGCGGCCAACAGATTGACGTTCTCGTCGTGACCCACTTCGTCACGCAAGTACAGCTCGCGGCGCACCGTGTGATGGTCGAGACGACCATCGATGAGACACAGCGAAATCGTGGCGAAGTCACCGTCGCATTCGATGGCACCACCAAGATCCGATGCGTACACCGGAACCTCTTCGTCGACCCGTTCCGGATTCGCCGGTGTTTCGAGAGACGTGCGACCGGCTCGATCTCGGCCCAACAGCAGGCGGGCCGTGTCGAGCAGGTTGGCATAGCGATACGTGGATCGACCCGTCGGCGTGTTGAACGAACCATGCACGTGGGTCATCCAGCGGGACGGGATGCCCTGCACCGAGTACACCGCTCCAGCCAATGCCCCGGCTACGCACGCCACCGTGTCGGTGTCGCCTCCGAGGTCGATGGACGCTCGCATGGCGGACGCGAAATCGTTCGACGCTCGCAACGCCCACACCGCCTGCGCCAAGCAGATGGTGGCTGCACCGTTGGAATGATCATCCGGCTGATTCGGGACCCAGTCGGCCGACAACACGCGGGCGAATTCGGCGCGGTGTTCTCGGTCGACGAAGGTGAGCACCTCAGCGATCTGGGTGAGGGGGTCGGCGCCCAGGATGGCGCGTCGACACAACTCGGTTCCGATGGCGGCCGACCAACCGGCCAATGGATCGAAGTGAGTCAACCCGGCCTGGGCTCGTGCGATCTCCATCACCCCGGTCGTGTCGTGGCGGACGAAAGCCACCGCGACGGGCCACGTGCGCATGAGCGCTCCATTGCTGGCGGTACGTCCCCCGCCGTGGCGATGAGCCTGGGCGGCGGCGTCGTGGCGACTCTCGTGGGCGAGTGCCGTCGCGGTGGTGAGGCCGCAGTCGGTGGCCTGCGAGCGCCAGGCGCGGAACCGCCCCCAAAGATCGTCGAGGTCGAGGCCCCGACAGGCCAGGAGTGACTCGGCCAGGGTCAGCATCATTTGGCTGTCGTCGGTGAACTCGCCCGGGGCCCAATCGAAGGCACCTCCGCCCACCATCTCGGTGGCGCCGGCGAGAACCGACGAGGGAAAGCGACCTGAGAAGGCACCGGCGGGACCGAACTCGAACGGGGCGCCGAGAGCGTCTCCAACAGCGGAACCGATCAAGGCGCCGATGCCACGCTGTTGGACGTCGGGGCCGACATGACCGGAGATGAGTGTGAAGGTGGGGGTGATAGGTGTGTCGTTCATGAGGAATCAAACGATCCGAAACCAACAAGGTGTGTCGCACGGTAGTGCCACAGATCGTGGGCGATCCCATCGACTAGAGCGTCAGGTGGGTGATGTGCTCGGTCGGACCGGTCGCGATGACGGCCGGCGTCAGACGGCCTCGGCCAGGCTCAACTTCTCGCCGAGGAAGCGCACCCACACCTCGCAATCGCCGGGAGCGCCGCATGCGGTGGTGAGGCGCCACTTGCTCTCCCACACCTCACCCACCTGAAATCCGCGGACCCGATGCACCGAGGGACGCCGATGATGGGCGCAGCGAACGTCGCTGGCGATCTGCTGGGCGGTTTTCTTCGTGTACAGCTTGGGGATGCGGAACCAACCGCCGGTGCGACGGGCCTCGTCGAGCGATCGTTGCCAGAACGAACGACGACGCTCACGACGCAAAACCGGTTGAGGACCGACCCGGTTGATGGTGGGGTGGGGGCGGGGTGAGGGGCGGGGAGGGCTCATATCCTTATGAACGATCGACCCCGGTGGAAGTGTGCGCGAAAATGAAACTCGACCTACCAGCGCTCGAACGACCAGCCCGTGGGTCGGCCATCGGCGTACGGCATCACCCCGTGGAAGGCGCGAGGGTCGGCGTCG
>VFYV01000036.1 GCA_016871395.1 Actinomycetota bacterium | reverse complement strand
GAGTTTCGCTCCGGGTTCGGCTCCGCCCCCGCGCCTTTAGCTCAGTCGGTAGAGCATCGGACTTTTAATCCGCTGGTCGAGGGTTCGAGCCCCTCAGGGCGCACCACGGTGAGGGCCGGCGGCGGGTGTCGCCGGCTCAGACCCGTGCGAGACTCACGGGATGAGCTTCGACAACATCGTCCTCTCGCGTGACGGCGCCATCGCCACCATCACCCTCGACTGCCCCGAGAAGCGCAACGCGTTGTCGCTCGACACCATGCTCGAGATCATCGAGGCCCTGCAGTCGGTGGCGGCTTCGGACGCCGACGGTGTCATCATCGCGGCCAACGGACCGGTGTTCAGCGCGGGCCACAACTTCGCCGACATGGCCGGCGCCTCGGTGGAGGTGACACACCACTTGTTCGACACCTGCACGCGCATGATGGACGCGGTGCAGAACATTCCACAGCCGGTCATCGCGCGCGTGCACGCCTTGGCCACCGCGGCCGGCTGTCAATTGGTGGCCTCGTGCGATCTGGCCATCGCCGCCCAGTCGGCGTCGTTCGCCATTCCCGGTGGAAAGGGAGGCCTGTTCTGCCACACACCGTTGGTGGCGGTGGCTCGCAACATCGGTCGCAAGCGCGCTCTCGAAATGGCCATGACCGGTGACCCGATCACCGCCGCCGAAGCCGCCGATTGGGGACTCATCAACCGCGCGGTACCCGACGATCAATTGGACGCCGCGGTGCTGGATCTCATCACGCGGGCCACGCGCGGTTCGGCTTTCAGCAAGGCCGTGGGTAAGCGCACCTTTTACGACCAGATCGGGTTGGATCAACCACTTGCCTACGAGATCGCCGTCGACGTGATGGCCGATGCCGCCACTTCGCCCGATGCACAAGAAGGAATCGACGCCTTCCTCAACAAGCGTCAGGCATCATTCGACCAAAGACCCTGATGTGGTCGGTGAGTCCGGTCGTAAAGTGAGCCCATGAGCAGCGACTCCACCGTCACCACCTTCGCGGTTCCCGGCATGACCTGTGGCCACTGCAAACAGGCCGTCACCACCGAGTTGTCGAAGCTCGCCGGCGTGTCGACGGTCGACGTCGATCTGGACACCAAGGCCGTGATGGTCACCAGTTCGGGCGCGCTCGACTGGAACGCGATCGCGGAAGCCGTCGATGAAGCCGGATTCGAAGCCGTCGCCAGCTGACGACCCCGTCGTCCTGGCCGTCACCGGCATGACGTGTGCCGCGTGCGCGGCGCGCATCGAAAAGAAGCTGAACAAACTCGATGGTGTGGTGGCCACGGTCAACTACGCCACCTCCAAGGCCACAATCACCGGGCTCGACGAACGTCCGGACGCGAGTCGTTTGATGAGTGTCATCGAGAGCCTCGGATACGGTGCGGTTGCTCCCAATATCGTCGACGGCGAGTCCACCGTCGAGATCGCCACCGAAGCCCACTTGCTCGACGTGCGACGTCGATTGGCGTTGGCGACCATCGGTGCGGTGCCCGTGATGGCCCTGTCGATGATCGGTGCCTTGCAGTTCGACGGCTGGCAATGGGTGTCGCTCGTGCTGGCCGCTCCGGTGGCCACGTGGTGCGCCTGGCCCTTCCACAAATCAGCGTGGCGTAGTGCCGCGCACCGTACCACCACCATGGACACCCTCATCTCGCTGGGTGTCGTGGCGGCCATGGCCTGGAGTGTGTGGGCTTTGATCTTCGGTAACGCCGGTGAGATCGGCATGACGATGGATATGAATCTGTTGCCGCGCACCGACGAGCATCACGGCGCGATGGTGCACGACGAGATCTACCTCGAGGTGGCCACCACCCTGGTGGCCTTCATCCTGGCCGGACGTTGGTTCGAGGTGCGCGCGCGCCGACGGGCCGGTGATTCGTTGCGGGCCCTTTCGGCTCTGGGTGCCAAGTCGGTGACGTTGTGGCGAGATGGCGCGGAGGCGGTGATCCCCATCGGTGCTCTCGGCGTGGGGGAGACGTTCGTGGTGCGACCGGGCGAGACGGTGGCCACCGACGGAGTGGTGATCGACGGTGTCAGCGCGATCGACGCCAGCATGATCACCGGCGAGAGCCTGCCCGTGGATTGTCGTCGTGGTGATGCGGTGACCGGCGGAACGCTGAATACCAACGGACGACTCTTGGTTCGGGCCACGCGCATCGGTCGTGACACCGTGCTGGCGCAGATGGCCCGACTGGTCGAGCGGGCCCAGGACGGTAAGGCCCCGGTGCAGCGACTGGCCGACAAGGTGAGCGCCGTGTTCGTACCGGCGGTCATCGCTTTGTCGTCGGCCACGCTCATCGGTTGGCTGGTCGTCACCGGTGATGCACGCCGATCGTTCGAGGCCGCGGTGGCCGTGTTAGTGATCGCCTGCCCGTGCGCGTTGGGCTTGGCCACGCCCGTGGCACTGCTGGTGGGTACCGGACGTGCGGCGCGCGAGGGCATCATCATCAAGGGAGCCCACGCGCTGGAGGCGTCACGGGCGGTGGACACCATCGTGTTCGACAAAACCGGAACTCTCACGACCGGCGTCATGACGTTGCAGCGCGTCGACGAACTCGAATCCGGTCACCTCGGTGCGGTGCTGGCCCTCGAGTCGCTCAGCGAACATCCCGTCGCGCGCGCAGTAGTTGGCGGATTACGCGAACGCGGTGTGCAGGCCACGATCGGCGTCGAGGACTTCGTCAACACCCCGGGCGTGGGTGTGTCGGCGTTGGTCGATGGTCGTCGGGTGTCGGTCGGTCGATCCTCGCAGTGGGACGGGACCGGCTTCACCGTCGTCGAAGCCACGGTCGATGACCGCGTGGTGTCACACCTGTGGGTGAGCGACTCGGTGAAACCCAACGCCTCAGCGATCGTGGCCGAACTGCACACCCTCGATGTTCGGCCGATGATCGTGTCGGGGGACGCCCCAGGTGCAGTTCGACACGTAGCCGCCATGGTGGGTATCGACGAGACCAAGATTCGCAGTGCCGTGTTGCCGACCGACAAGTTGAGCATCGTGCACGAGTTGCAGGCCACTGGTGCGACGGTGGCCATGGTCGGGGACGGCGTGAACGATGCGGCGGCGCTGGTGGCTGCCGATCTGGGAGTGGCTATGGGCACCGGCACCGACGCCGCGATGGAAGCCGGTGATCTCACGATCATCGACGGCGATCTGGCCAAGGTGCCACGGGCCCTCGCTCTCAGCCGTCGGACTCTCGGCATCATCCGGGCCAATCTGTTCTGGGCTTTCGCGTACAACGTGGCGGCGTTGCCGTTGGCGGTGGCTGGTCTCATGAATCCCGTCATCGCCGGATTGGCCATGGCGTTGTCGAGTGTCTTCGTGGTCACGAACAGCCTTCGTCTGCGACGTTGACCGTCAGCACCTCGCGGGCGCGCTTCAACGCCGATGCCCGACGATTGCGGACCGACCGCGCGTTGATACCCAACGCACCTGCGGCTTCGGCGGAGTTGACGTCGTGCATCACCGAACGCAGCATCTGGATATCGGCGGCGCTCAAGCCGGATCGGGCGAGATCGGCCAGCAGTGCCTCCACCTCGCCGGCCGCGGCCACCGGATCGTGCGCACCGTTGGCTCGCGCGTGGTGGGCCCCCACCAGGTCCAGCACCTTGTCACCGACGACGGTTTCGGTGGTGGCACTCTTCAGTCGCCGGTCGCGTACGAAGGCCGCGTACTCGATGTCGCGCACCAGATTGCCGGCCACATGCACCGGACGACGGGCGATGGGGTAGCGGCGGATCACCGCCCAAGCCGCCGATACCACCGCCTCGAAAGCGCCGATCGTGCCGTTGTCGGTGATGGGTCCACGCTTGGTGGCGATGGACAACATGGCCGGCATCAGGCGTTGCAACACCACGCGCGCGGCCAGTTCGTCGGTGGTGGCTCGCTGTTGGATGAGAGCGAGGTAGTAGTCCGAGTCGTCGTCGTCGGAGCGACCGTCGAGCCCCGACCGAATCAAGAGTTCGTCCAGGTGGCCGATGGGTCGGCCGGGTAGGCCCCATCCGTTGACCTCGCGCAACAGTCGACGGTCGCTGCACATGGCCGTCCATTCCAGATAGAGGGCCTGGGCCACCGGGATGCGCCCGGAGATGGTGGGTCGACCTCCACGCGACACGGTGTGCAGGTTGGGACGCACCTCACATGGCAGATCCCACGGTTTGAGGGAGGTGACGGGCGGATGGAGGACGGGTGGGTGGTTGTTCATGGCCCGACCACACCGCGGTGAACTCACTCGTCGTCACCCCGCCGGTCACCGAAGTTCCCTCGGGGTCTCACCGGTGATGGTCGTGGTGAGGTGTCGGTGGCATCACGAATCCATGACGACGCGACCTTTCCATCGCCCGCCCCCACGACCGTGGATGACTCCGACCGTGCCTGTTTTGTTGCCCTCCGAGTCGGCTTCATCAGCGACGGAGGTCGAGGCGGATGTCGCGGGCCGTCTGAGCACCCTGGCGCCCGGCATCGTCACCGCCGGACTTTTCGGCGTGGTGACCGGGAACATGACCTTCGCGCTGGTGTCGGTGGTGGCGGCGTTGGCAACGCTCGTCCTGTGGCGAGTGGACACGGCTCGCCGTCGTCGCCGTCGATGTCGCGAGTTGCAAGCACGCGCTCATCAGCGTGCGGACCAGGTTGCCGAACACGTGCGGTCGTGGAGCCGCTGGCACCAGGCGAGAGCCAGCCGCCTTCGCTACGAACACCCGGACGCGAACGGATTGGCCAGCGTGGTGGCCTCCGGCGACGAACGGCTGTGGCAGTGGCGCGCCCATCGTCACCACGACGTGTGGCAAGTCGCACTGTGCCGCGTGAGTGAGACGGTGGTGGTCGAGGGAACCGAGACGACCATCGAGGTCGACGACGTTCCACGGTTGATCGACCTCGCACCGGGCGCGGTGGTCGGCGTGCATGGTCCGTCAGCACTGGCCGCGGTGCGGTCGATGATCGTGCGCTTGACCGTGCGTTCGGGCCCGGCTGACTGGCTCTTGACGGCATGGCCCCGTTCGGTGGGTCGAACGACGGGCCTGGCGGGCATACCTCATGCCAGCGCGAGCGCACCGCACGAGGTGTGTGTCGTCGACGAACCCGTCCGATGGGTGGAGTACTCGCGCCACCGCACTGACGAGTGTGTGCTCGTGGTGGCCGCGAGACGCGAAGAACTTCCGGCGAGTTGCACGATCATCATCGACGCCGATGACGTCGACACGATGGACGCGAGGTCGGCCGACGCGGTGGTTCGCACACTCACTCGCTGGACCGATCCGGAGGTTTCCGATGAACGCGAGGTGGGCGCCACCTCACCCACCACGTCGCGGTCGCGGTACACCGTGGTGTTGGGTGAAGATGACCACGGGGGTGAGGTGTCGATCGACATCGTGCGTGACGGTCCGCACGCCGTGGTGGTGGGTTGCACCGGATCGGGTAAGAGCGAGTTGTTGCTGCGTTGGATCACCGAGATGGCCACGACAGTGGACGCCTCGGAGTTGAACCTGTTGATCGTGGACTACAAGGGTGGATCGACCAGCGACGTGCTCGCGGGATTGCCTCACTCGGTGGGCGTGCTCACCGATCTCGATCAGCACACCGTGGCCCGTGCCGCAGCGGCTTTGCGGTGCGAGTTCCGCGATCGAGAGGAGCGATTGCGTGCCGTGGGTGCGCGCGGCATCGACGAGTGTGTCGCTGGAACAATTCCCCGTCTGTTGGTGGTGGTGGACGAGGTGGCGGCTCTTCGCGCGCAGTCACCCGACTTCCTTCAGGAGTTGTTGAGTGTCGCCCAGCGGGGGCGTTCGTTGGGTATCCATCTGTTGCTGGCCACGCAACGCCCACAATCCTTGACGGCCGACATCGTGTCCAACAGCGACATTCGTGTGGCATTGCGCGTGTTGAACGCGGGCGACAGCGTGGACGTGGTGGGCTCACCGGTGGCGGCATCCTTTCCCCGATCCTCACCCGGTCGCGCCGCCGTGTCGTGCTCGGGAGGGCTACCGGTGGTGGTGAACACGCGCCCATCCACGGCGTCGGGTACCACGGGGCAACCCGCCCGATCGCTGTGGTGTGCGCCCCTACCGTCGCCCCTGGTGTCGGAATCAGTCTCGGGGCCAGTGGCGGTGTTGGACGACATCGCACACCGTCGTCGCATCGAGATCGGGGTCCCTCGTGAGTGGTGGATGATCGTTGGTGATCCACGAAGTCGCGCCATGGTGCCGGTGACGATCGCCGAACGAATCGACACCATCATGCTGAGTGCGGACGACTGCGACGCCGAGGCCATCCATCGAACAGCCCTGTCGTTGGAATCGCGATCCATCGATGCTCTGATACTCGACGGCGTCGATGACATCGTGGCCCATTGTCTGTCCGACGCGGCGAGTCGTTTGGCGTGGTCCCGATTGGAGAAGTGGTTGTCGTCGTGGGAGTCAGGCGTCGTCGTCGCGACGTGTGCGCGAGAGTCGGGAGCACCGTCGATCATTCGGGATCGGTGCGCGCGAACATTCCACATGGCCGACACCGACGGTGGATGCGAAACGGTGCTCGACGGTCGGCGCGTCTTCGGGCGTTTCGTGGTGCCCACGACGTCGAACAGACCCCGCTCGCCCGAACGACTCGCCCGGCACCTCCGATCTGACGGCGTGTTCGCGGTGTACGCCGACGACACACGACCGGTCGAACTGCCATCACGGGGCCCGTGGCGGGTCCTGGTCATCGGAGAATCAGGGTCCGGACGTTCCGTCGCTGTGCGATCGTTGACCGAACATTGGGAACGAGAACGTGGTCGGCTCGCGCGGCGACTGGTCGTAGTGGATCATGACGAATTGCCGGGTGAGACGGATTTCGACGATGAGAACGTCGATGTGATAGCGGCGGTGGATGCATTGACGCTGCGCAACTCGTTCGATCACTGGGCC
Organism: Actinomycetota bacterium; assembly: GCA_016871395.1. Lineage (GTDB taxonomy): Bacteria > Actinomycetota > Acidimicrobiia > Acidimicrobiales > Ilumatobacteraceae > Casp-actino8. Next base: position 3,762 of record VFYV01000036.1, on the reverse strand, counting down.
CACGGAGTACGACGGCACAGAACCGGGCTGTTGCTGGGACGAGCCGCCGTGGAACACGCCGATCTGTTGGGTGTCGCGCCACCACCGCGTCCGTACGCGCTCGCACCCGGGCGCGGGGAGTGGGTGCATCATGGCAACGCCATGGGCATCGTGCAGGTGACGGTCTGACAGAATCGAACCATGCGTACCACGCTCCCTTCGGGCACACCGGCCGAAGTTCAGCACGTTCCCTCGGCCCCGTACGGCTTGGTGGTGCACCCCGACATGTTCGGTCTGCGCCCGTTGTTCGATGATCACGTGCGTCGGTTCGCCGAGGACTGGGGCATGTCGACGGTGGCCATCGAGCCGTTCCCTAATCTGCCCCTCGGTGCAACCCCCGAAGACCGCATGGCTGCGATGTCTTCCAAGTGCGACAGCGATGTTTTCGCCGACCTGCAGTTGGCCGCCGAGTTGACCGGCTGCGCGACGGTGAGAATGATCGGCTTCTGCATGGGTGGCATGTACGCCTTCAAAGTCGCGTCCACCGGAGTCTTCGATCGCATCGTCAGCGTGTACGGCATGATCTCCATCCCCGAGGCGTGGCGTGGTCCCGAGCAGGGTGATCCGTTGTCGCTCCTGACCACCGGTGACTCGTCGAGTGTGCTGGCCATTCTCGGTGGTCGCGACGTGTGGACGCCGGAGGCCGACATCGCTCGATTGCGCGAGACCGAGGCGACGATCGCTTTCTACGCCGAGGGCGAACACGGATTCGCGCACGACCCCTCGCGCCCGGCGCACCGTGCCGCCGATGCGGAGGATGCGTTCGTGCGCGCCCGCAACTGGTTGACGCGCTGAATCAGCGAGCGCGAAGTTCGAGTCGGTCGCGCATGACGATCTTGTAGCGACGCTCGTGCTGCTCGATCCACCCGAGACGGATGAAACTGCTGATGGCCTTGTTGACGCGCTCGCGCGACGCCCCCACCATCCCGGCCAGTTCTTCTTGGGTGACGGGCAGAACGAATTCGTCGGCGCCGGCGGCCAGTTCGATCAGACGCTTCGCGGTGCGACCGGTGACGTCGAGGAACACCGAGTCGGCCAGTGCGCCATCCATCACGCGCAGTCGCTCGGCCAACATGCGTACCACTCCGCGCAACACCTTGGGGTTTTTGTCGAGCAACTCGCCCACCGGGTCGTAGGGAACTTCGAGAACTTCGCTGGGTTCGATGGCGCGAGCCATGGCTGAACGCGGTCCGGCATCGAGCAGACCCATCTCACCGAAGAGATCACCGGTCTCCATGAGTGCCACCATGCTCTCGCGCTTGTCGATCTCACTCGCGATGGCGATGGCGATGCGTCCCGACAGCACGATGTACATCGACTCGGCCTCTTCTCCGGACTCGAACAGGTGGTCACCACGCGACAGAATGCGTTTGCGACCCGTGGCAGCGATAGCCGCCACATCCTCGGCGGGAGCCTCGCCGAAAAAGTCGGTCTTGAGGAGGATGTCTTCGTAAGCCATCAAGGGGGGACGGTACTACCCTCATCCCTCATGTCAAATGTCGGAGCACGAACTCGGGCGAATGTCCCCACCGGACCGGTGTGGACGGTGGTCGTGGCCGCCGGGTCGGGCCGTCGCTTTGGTTCGATGAAGCAATACGAGGCCCTTGGTGACCGTCGAGTGCTGGACCATGCGGTGGAGACCGCTCGCCTGGCCGGCGACGGTGTCGTGCTGGTGCTCCCCGAGTCGGACGTGGTCGACGAAACGACTCGGGGCTCGAAGCCGAACGTGATCGTCGTGGCCGGAGGCCCCACGCGCACCGCCAGCGTGCGCAGCGGTTTGGCCGCGGTGCCCGTCGACGCCGCCATCGTGTTGGTGCACGACGGGGCCCGACCCTTCGCCTCGGTCGACCTGTATCGCCAGGTGATCGAGGCGGTGCGGGGCGGGGCCGACGGGGCGGTCCCCGGACTGCCTGTGTCCGACACGGTCAAGGTGATCGAGGTCGTCGAGTCGTCGAGCATCGGGGTGAAAGGCGCGGTGGTGCCACGAATCGTGGACACCCCTGATCGGGCCACGCTGTTGGCGGTGCAGACTCCGCAGGGTTTCGTGGCCGATGTCCTGCGGCGCGCCTATCTGTCGGACGTGGACGCCTCGGACGACTCCGCCCTCGTGGAGTCCATCGGCGGTACCGTCGTTGCCGTGCCCGGTGAGATCGACAATCGCAAGATCACCCACCCCGAGGATCTGGTGTGGGCTCGTGACGTGCTGGCTCGGGGCAAGGTTCGGTGACCTCGTGACGATCGACGCCGTCCGAGTCGGCCAGGGTTTCGACGTTCATCGTTTCTCCGACGACCCCGCACGTCGACTGGTGCTGGGTGGTGTGGTGTTCGAGGGCGCGCGCGGTTTGATGGGACACAGTGATGCCGATGTCGTCGCCCACGCCTGTGCCGACGCGCTGTTGGGCGCCGCCGGTCTGGGCGACATCGGAGAACACTTTTCCGACACCGATCCGCGATGGAAGGACGTCGATTCGTTGGTGATCCTCGATCATGTGGCCACGATGGTGCGTTCGAGCGGATGGACCGTGGGCAACATCGATTGCAGCGTGGTGTGCGAGGAACCCAGGTTGGCACCGCATCGCGACACGATGCAGCGCAAGTTGAGCGATGCGGCGGCGGCGCCGGTGTCGGTGAAGGGACGCCGCGCCGAGGGCCTCGGAGCACTCGGTCGTCGCGAGGGCATCGCCTGCTGGGCCTCGGCCGTGATCTATCGAGTCGACACCAAGAGTGAGATGTGATGGCCACCCGTAAGGGGTCGGGACCCCGTGCGCGAGTCGGACAACCCAAGCCGGTATCGGCGGGCAAGGGCCGACGGTCCACGCCGCGCCCGTCGTCGACGGGCACGGGCAAGCCGACCAAGGGACGCAATCCCGGACCGAGTGCTCGCGGACCGCGCGTGGTGGATTCGCGTGGTGCCGGTCGCACCGGGGCGGTGAAGCCGGGTCGAGCCCCCGGCCGTGGTGCCGGTCGTGGTACCGCGTCGGAGAACGTCGACGATCTGGGTGGCCGACAGATCGAGGGGCGCCAGGCGGTGCGCGAATTGTTGATCGCCGGTCGCCGTCGGGTGCACGAGGTGTGGCTGGCCGCCGACCTGGACGAGAGCGACGTGGTCGAGGACATCCGTGACCTGGCGCGCGCGAACCGTGTGTTGGTGGTGGAGGTCAGCCGCAAGAAGTTGGAGTACACCGCGCGCAGCGAGGCCCCTCAGGGCGTGTTGGCGCACGCCGATCCCATCCCGTCGGTGCCCATCGACGTGTTGTTGAAGCGTCGGCCCGGCAAGGCCCCGTTTCTGGTGGCCGTGGACGGAGTCACCGACCCGGGCAACCTGGGCGCACTGTTGCGTTGTTGCGACGGAGCGGGCGTGGATGGCGTGATTCTTCCGCGACATCGCTCGGTGCACATCACGCCGACCGTGGCCAAGGCGTCGGTGGGTGCGGTGGAGTACGTGCCCATGGCGGTGGTCGGCGGACTGCCCACCACGTTGGCGCGCATGCGCGAGTTGGGCATCTGGGTGGTGGGCCTCGACGACGCCGCCGACAAGAGTTTGTTCGAGTTGGGTGATCTGGCCGCCGAGGGCATCTGTTTGGTGTTGGGTGCCGAAGGTGCGGGCTTGTCGCGTCTGGTGCGTGAACGTTGCGATCTGATCGTGAGCATTCCGATGAGGGGACGACTGAGTTCGCTGAACGTGTCGGCCGCGGCGTCGTTGGCCACCTACGAGGTGGCCCG
>VFYV01000035.1 GCA_016871395.1 Actinomycetota bacterium | reverse complement strand
GCCGACGGGTCGGCGACGCTGAGGTCAGCCGACGGGTCGGCGACGCTGAGGTCAGCCGACGGAGCCGACCGCTTTCATGAGCCGGCTCTTGCGTCGCGCGGCGGTGTTTTTGTGAACGATGCCCTTGGCGACGGCCATGTCGATGCGCTTGACCGCCAGACGAACATCCTCGGCCGCCGCGTCGGTGCCGGCGGACGCCTTGGCGTTCTTGACCCGCGTCTTGATCTCGCTCTTGACGGCCTTGTTGCGCTCGGCGCGCTTGGCATTGGTCAGGATGCGCTTTTTTTGAGACTTGATATTTGCCACGTGAACCTCGGTACGATCGAAACAGCCTCGTGAGAGTACCAGCAGAGGTGGGCGTCCCCAACGTTCGAGGGGTCTGACCTGCTGATACCGAGTAGTCTGACACCGACGTCGGCTCTCCCCTCCGCCGTCGCGTCACCCATGGACCTCTCCCGCATCCGCAACTTTTCGATCATCGCCCACATCGATCACGGTAAGTCCACGCTGTCAGATCGGATTCTCGAACTCACCAAGGCCGTGGACGCCCGTGACATGCGGGCTCAATACCTGGATTCCATGGACCTGGAACGCGAGCGGGGTATCACCATCAAGGCCCAGAACGTGCGGGTGGATTGGAAGGACCACGTTCTGCATCTGATCGACACCCCCGGTCACGTCGATTTCGGATACGAAGTCAGTCGCTCGCTGGCGGCCTGCGAGGGCGTGGTGTTGGTGGTGGACGCCGCGCAGGGTATCGAGGCCCAGACCCTGGCGAACTGCTACCTGGCCCTCGAGCACGACCTCGAGATCGTGGCCACACTCAACAAGATCGACCTTCCGGCCGCCGACCCCGAGCGGTACGCCGCCGAGATCCAGAACGTGCTCGGCATTCCGGCGGACCAAATCCTGCGAATCTCGGCCAAGACCGGCGAGGGTGTCCCCGAACTGTTGGATGCCGTCTGTGCACGGATTCCAGCACCCAAGGGCGACCCCGACGCGGCGTTGCAGGCGCTCATCTTCGACAGTCAATTCGACCAGTACCGCGGCGTGGTGTCCTCGATCCGCGTGATGAACGGACGCATGACCAGCGGTGCGCGATTGCAATTCATGCAGGCCAACGCCCAGTACGAGGCCATCGAGATCGGTGTGCGTCGACCCACGCCCACGACGGTGGCCGAACTCGGACCCGGCGAGGTGGGCTATCTGATCGCCGGCATCAAGGACGTGGCCGAGGCGCGATCGGGGGAGACCGTCACCGTGTACGGGCGATCCGCCACCGAGGCCTTGCCCGGGTATCGCGATCCCAAGCCCATGGTGTTCTGTGGTCTGTACCCGATCGACGGCGACGACTTCGAGAACCTGCGCGAAAGTCTGGAGAAACTGAAGTTGAACGACGCCAGCGTCACCTACGAACCCGAGACTTCGAGCGCCCTCGGTTTCGGGTTCCGTTGCGGCTTCCTCGGTCTGCTGCACATGGAGATCGTGAAGGAACGTCTCGAGCGCGAGTTCGGACTGGCACTCATCGCCACGGCGCCCAGCGTGGAGTACCTCGTCACCAAGACCAACGGTGGGCAGTCGAAGGTGGACAACCCGGCGGATCTACCGCCCCCTCAGAACATCGATTTCATCGAGGAGCCGTACTTCCGGGTGAGCATCATCACCCCCAAGGAATACACCGGCACGCTGATGGACCTGTGCCAAACACGCCGTGGTGACATGTCGAAGATCGAATACCTGTCACCCGAGCGGGTGGAGTTGCACTACATGATCCCCTTGGCCGAGGTTGTCGTGGACTTCTTCGACCAGATGAAAAGCCGCAGCCAGGGTTACGCCTCGCTGGACTACGAGTTGTCGGGTTATCGACGAAGCAACCTCGTGAAGGTTGATTTGTTGCTGAACGGCATCGTCGCCGACGCGTTCTCCACCATTGTCCATCGCGACAAGGCCGAGACCTACGGACGACGCATGTGCGAGAAGTTGAAAGAACTCATCCCGCGGCAGATGTTCGATGTTCCGATCCAGGCGGCCATCGGAGGCAAGGTGATCTCGCGAGAGACTGTGAAGGCCAAGCGCAAGGACGTCCTGGCAAAATGCTACGGCGGTGACATCACCCGGAAGCGCAAACTTCTCGAGAAGCAGAAGGAAGGCAAGAAGAAGATGAAAGCCATCGGTCGCGTGGAGGTGCCCGGTGACGTTTTCATCTCGGCCTTGAAACTGGACGGCTGAGTCGATGGCCCGTTCGGAGACGTTCCGGTCTCTGCGCAACCGTAACGCCCGCTTGTTTTTCGGCGGCCTGTTGGTGTCGAACGTGGGCACGTGGTTGCAGTCCACGGCCATGGCGATCTTGGTGTACCGACTCACCGGTAAGGCGACTGATCTGGGAATCACCGTCGCCCTGCAGTTCTTGCCCCTGTTGTTGTTCGGGGCTTGGGCGGGCGCGGTGTCGGATCGACGAAACAAACGTCGCACCTGTCTGACGACCCAGTCCCTGATGGCTGGGCAAGCCGTGTTGTTGGGTGCTCTCGATCTCGCCGGGCTGGTGACCGTTCCGGTGGTGTACGCGTTGGCCTTGCTGTTGGGCGTTGTGAACGCCTTCGACAACCCGGCTCGGCGCGGATTGGTGGTCGAGTTGGTCGCCGAGGCCGACATCAGTAACGCCATGTCGTTGAATACCGCGGTGATGACCGGCTCGCGGATCTTCGGACCCGCGTTGGCGGCGGCGTTGGTGGGTCCGCTCGGAACCGCGTGGTGTTTCTTGTTGAACGGCATCTCGTTCGCGGCGGTGTTGGCGTCGCTAGCGACCATCGACGAGCGCGAATTACGGGTGTCACCCAGGGCGCCCGGTGGTGGTACGCCGGTTCGCGATGCGCTGCGCTTCGTTCGTCGTGATCGCGAGTTGTTCGTGTTGCACATGGTGTTGGTGGTGGTGAGCACCTTCGCGTTCAACTATTCCGTGTCCTTGCCCAAACTGAGTGCCGTCCGGTGGGGTGACGAACGATGGTTCGGGTGGGTGCTGGCGGTGGTGAGCGTGGGCAGTGTGATGGGATCGCTGATGGTGGCATCGCGTAAGGAGGCGACCATTCGGCAATTCTTCGTGAGCGTCACCGTTCTGGGGGTGGCCGGCCCGTTCCTGGCCTGGGCCCCGTCAGGCTGGTGGGCCTTCGTGGCCGCGGTGCCTCTCGGAATCGGAGGAGCCGGATTTCTCGCGAACTTCAACGGGCTCGTGCAACAGAAGTGTCCAGCCGACATGCGCGGTCGATTGTTGGCGTTGTCGGCGGTGGCCTTCCTCGGCTCTACTCCAGTGGGCGGTCCGATCACCGGAGTGATCGCCGACTCGTGGGGCCCGGAATGGTCCTTGGCCTACGGAAGCCTGATCTCGTTGGTGGGCGTCGGAGTGGCTTTCTCGACCTTGCGACTTCGTTCGACAAACCCCGCCGTCGCCGCAAGCTGATGCCGGTACCCTGAGCCCATGTCTCGACGCTCGATCCTGCGTATGATGACGTGGTCGGCAATGTCGTCCTTCGAGCGCGAGGCGCTGGTGGATCGCGACTTGAACAAGGTGATCACGTCGCAACTGCGCGATCAGATCGCGAATTTGGTGAGTGACGTTCACCAGCGAGGGGACGCCGCGGTGTGCGACGCACTGCGTACCTTCGACAAGGTCGAGCTCGAGCCGTCCGGTTTGCGCGTGTCGGACGCCGAATGGGATGCCGCGCCGTCGTTGGTGTCGAGCGAATTGGTGAGCGCTATCGACGAGATGGTCGATCACATCCGTCGATTCAACGAACGGGTGATGACCCATCGCGGCGACTGGTCGTTCGAGAGCGACCCGGGACTGATGGTGGGCGAGCGCACGAGCCCCATCGCATCCGCCGGTTTGTTCTGTCCCAGTGGCAAGGCGAGCTACCCGAGCGTGTTGGCCCAACTCGGGACGCCGGCGGTGGTGGCCGGGGTGCCGCGAGTCGCCGTGGTGGTGCCTCCCAAGCCCGGGGCCAACGGTGCGGTCGACCCCGCGGTGCTGATGGTGGCGCGAGCGTTGGGATTGCGCGACGTGTTCCGGGTGAACGGCCCCGCCGGTGTGGCGGCGCTGGCTTTCGGAACCGAAACCATCCCCAAGGTGGTCAAGATCATGGGACCGGGCTCGTTGCCGGTGACGGTGGCGCAGATGGAGGTGCAGAGGTACGGCACGTCCACACAGATGGCTCTGGGGCCGACCGAGAGTCTGGTGATCGCCGACGAGACGGCCGATCCGGTTCGGTTGGCGGCCGATCTGTTGATCGAAGCCGAACACGGCACCGACAGTTGCACGCTGTTGGTCACCACATCGGCTTCTCTCGCTGGTGTCGTGGAGGTGGAGTTGTCCAAACAGATCGTGGCGTTGCCGACCGAACGAGCCGAGGCCGCGGCGGCGTCTCTGGGGGTCAACGGTGGATGCGTGGTGGTCGATTCGCTCGTCGAGGCCGCCGAGGTGGCCAACGCCTTCGCACCCGAGCACCTGCAGTTGGCGGTGGCCGATTCGGAGGTCGACGACCTGATCGACCGCTTGGTTCACGCCGGTGAGATCCTCATCGGTCAACACACGCCGTTTTCGGCGGCCAACTTCGTGATCGGTTGTCCGGCCTCGCTGCCGACCAACGGGTTCGCGCGGGTGACGAGCGGAGTGACCGTCGACGCGTTCTTGAAGCGCACGGCGGTGGCCTGCGCCGACGAGAACGCGTTGCGACGCATTGCTCCGAGCGTGATCGCCCTGGCCGAAATCGAGGGTTTCCCAGCGCACGCCAACGCAATTCGCCTGCGATTCTCCTAAGTTGACGCGCATGACGCGGGCGATCATGTGGTTTCGGCGGGATCTCCGCCTGGCCGACAATCCGGCCCTGTTGGCGGCGTTGGCCGAGCACACCGACGTGGTGCCGGTGTTCGTGGTGGACCCGCTGTTGATGTCACGTTCGGGTGCGCCGCGTCGGGCCTACATGTGCGCGGCGTTGAATGCGTTGGATAATGCGATGGGGAGGGCGCTGGTGTTTCGATACGGCGACCCGGTGGATGTCCTTCCCGCCTTGGCGACCGAGGTGGGTGCATCGGCGGTGTACGCGGCGCACGACTTCGCGCCGTACGGATCGCGTCGCGACGCGGCGGTGAGCGCGAGATTGTCGGTGGTGGGAGTTTCGCTGCGTTCCGTAGGTTCGCCTTACGCGGTCGATCCCGGTTCCATCTTGAAAGACGACGGCACCCCCTACTCGGTGTTCACGCCGTTCTCCAAGCGTTGGCTGGCCCATGGATGGGATCGACCATTAGACGCTCCGCGCGACCCCAACTGGGTGGGGGCGCCGACAGTCGCGTGTGAGGGTCACCCGCCGCGCCCCGAGATCGATTTCGATCTTCCTGCCTTCGACGAGAGGGGAGTGCACGAGCAGTGGGCCGAGTTCAGGGATCGGGGATTCGACGGTCTGGACGGCTACGACCAACGTCGCAACGAGCCCGGGATCCCGGGCACCAGTCGGATGTCGATCGCGTTGCGGTGGGGCATCGTGCATCCGCGTCAACTGCTGGCTGATCTGCAGGGAACACGAGCACACAACCACTATCGCAGCGAGATCGGTTGGCGCGAGTTCTACGGCGATGTCCTGTATCGCTTCCCCGACTCGGGGTGGCGCAATCTCAACCGCAAGATGGACGCCATGGTGCACGACGAGGGCCCGCGGGCCGAAGAACGGTTTGCGGCATGGCGTCGAGGTGAGACCGGCTACCCGATCGTGGACGCGGGAATGCGAGAGTTGAAGCAGACGGGCTGGATGCACAATCGCGTGCGAATGATCGTGGCCAGCTTTCTGGTGAAGGACCTGCACCTGCCGTGGCAGTGGGGTGCGAGGCATTTCATGGATCACCTGATGGACGCCGACCTGGCCAGCAATTCTCACGGGTGGCAGTGGACGGCGGGAACGGGCACCGACGCTGCTCCGTACTATCGCGTTTTCAACCCGGCTCTGCAGGGAGAGCGCTACGACCCGAACGGCGATTACGTCCGCGCGTTCGTGCCCGAGGTGGCCGATCTGCCGACGTCCATCATTCATGCGCCGGGCGGCAAGGGTGGTTCGGTGCCGTTGGGATATGTGGCGCCGATCGTGGATCATGCGGTGGAGCGCGACGAATCCTTGGCCCGTCTGAAAGCCCTCGGCTGACCCGGCGCCATCGTTCGTCGGCGTCGCGCCCGTCGGTGGGGGTGGGGCGGCACTAGCCTTCGAGTCGGAATGCTTGATGATCGCAAGACCGCCATCCTGCGCGCCGTGGTGCAGGAGTACATCGGCTCGGGTCAACCCGTGGGTTCGACCCATGTTTCCAGCGGCCACGACATCAACGTCTCTTCGGCCACCGTGCGCAACGAGATGGCCATCCTGGAGCAGGAGGGCTTTCTCACTCAGCCCCACACGTCGGCGGGACGTGTTCCCACCGACAAGGGCTATCGCTTCTTCGTCGATCACCTCACTCAGCCCGGTCGTTTGGACGATGCCAAGGTTTCGCAGGTGCACCACTTCTTCGACGGAGCGCATGGTCGTATGGAAGAGCTGTTGGCGCGTACCTCGCACCTGGTCGCTGGTCTCACCAATTACGCCTCGGTCGTGATGGGCCCCAAGGTGGAGCGGACCGTCGTCCGCTCGGCACAGGTGGTCGGACTGGCCGCGCGTCAAGCCATGGTGGTGGCCGTCATGTCCAACGGCTCGGTCGAGAGTCGGCACCTCGAATTCGACACCGAAGTGCCCGAGACCCGTTTGGGGGCGGCCTCGATTCATTTGCAGTGCGCGCTGGTGGGTCGCACGCTCGTCGACCTGGGTGATGTTGCAACCTCGGGTGACGTGAGTGTCGATGCCGTCTGTTCCAAAGCGGTGTCGGCGTTGCGTGGGGCGACTGCCGACGATCCGGTCTTCGTTGGCGGAGCATCGTCGATGGCATCGGCGTTCGACGCCGTCGACGTCGTCCGTCAGGTACTGCAGACGCTCGAACAGCAGTATCTGGTGGTGTCATTGGTGCGCGACATCCTGAATCGAGGACTGAGCGTGGCGATCGGCACCGAGCATGGCGTCGAGCCACTGGCGAGTTGTTCCGTCGTGGTCGCCCCGGTGGTGGTCGACGGGCAGCAGATGGGAACAGTCGGCGTGCTGGGTCCCACCCGTATGAACTATCCGCAGGCTTTGGCCACTGTCGAGGTGGTGTCGGATCGGCTCGGACGTCGATTGGGTGAGGGCTGAGTAGACGGTCGCCGTTCGCGGGCGATTGACTGTGACGCGGGATGATGGACCGCCATGGCTGACTACTACGAATTGCTCGGTGTGTCTCGCAATGCGTCGACCGAGGAGATCAAGAGGGCCTATCGAGCCAGAGCCCGTCAACTGCATCCCGATGCGAATCCCGGTGATGCCGCGGCCGAGGAGAAGTTCAAGCAGGTCGCCAAGGCCTACGAAGTGCTCAGTGACGCCGAGGCCCGCGCCCGGTACGACCGGTTCGGTGAGGCCGGAGTCTCTGGCGCCGCTGGTAACGGTGATTTTTTCGGTGGTGGTGGCGGACTGGGAGACATCTTCGAAACATTCTTCGGAGGCGGCGGGCCTTTCGGTCAGCAACGTGGTCCGAGTGGACCGCCGCGCGGACAGGACCTCGAAGTGGTGGCCGATCTCGATTTCGAACAGGCGGTGTTCGGGGCCACCTTGCCGGTGAAGGTGCGAACGGCTTTGACCTGCGACGACTGTGGAGGCTCGGGTGCCGGTTCGGGCACCCAACCCGTGACGTGTAGCGACTGCAACGGTCAGGGTCAGGTGCAACGAGTACGTCAGAGCATTCTCGGTCAGATGGTCACCATGCAGACCTGTTCTCGATGTCGTGGATTTGGTCGCGTGATCGCCACACCGTGTGCGACGTGTTCAGGTGAGGGTCGCGTGATGGTCGAGAAGACCTTCCAAGTGGACGTGCCCGCAGGGGTGGACACTGGCAGCACCTTGCGTCTCACCGGGCGCGGAGCCGTTGGTCCACGCGGTGGGGCCGCGGGCGATTTGTTCGTGCACCTGCGCGTGCGTCCTCACGATCGCTACGAGCGTGACGGTTTCGATCTGGTGACGGTGGTGGAGTTGTCGATCTCTCAGGCCACTCTCGGCGTGTCACTGCAGTTGCCCACACTCGACGGTGACGAGACGCTGGTGGTACCGGCCGGAACACAGCCGGGTCGTGAGTTCGTACTGAAGCGACGCGGTGTGCCTCGTCTTCAATCCAGCGGTCGCGGCGACCTGCGGGTTCTGATCTCGGTGAAGGTGCCCATCAAGCTGACCGATGAAGAGTCCCGCTTGCTGCGTCAGTTCGCCGCGGTTCGTGGCGAGGACGTGGCTCCTGCCGACACGTCGCTCTTATCGAAAATCAAGTCGGCGTTTTCGTGAACGAGCGGCGCCGCTCCGCTGCCCACCTGATCGTGGACGACGTATCGTCACCGAGGATGGCTGAGGACGATCGACATCACCTCGCGCGTGTTCGGCGACTGCGAGACGGTGAGATCCTGTCGGTCACCGACGGTCGAGGCTCGTGGCGCTTGTGTGCGTGGTCCGATGGCATGCTGCGTTCCACCACCGATATCGTTCGTGAGCCCTCCCGCGTGCCTTTGGGAGTGGCCTTTGCGTTGTGCAAGTCCGACCGGTCCGAGACCATCGTGCAAAAGCTGACCGAGTTGGGTGTCGATACCATCGCTCCTTTCGTGTCGGCGCGTTCGGTGGTGAAGTGGGATGCCGACAAAGCCAAACGAAATCTGGAGCGGTGGCGCAAGGTAGCGCGCGAAGCAGTGATGCAGAGCCGTCAGGTGTACCTGCCCATCATCGAGCCGGTGGTTGGGTCAGTGGAAGATCTGGTTCGGATTCACGACGTGGGGTTGGCGGTGGCCGAGCCGGGAGGTGCGGCTGTCAGCGTGGACGTGACCATGATCGCGGTGGGTCCCGAGGGTGGATTCACCGAGGAGGAGATTGCGTGCTTCGGCGATTCGGTGGGGCTGCCTGGAGGAGTCTTGCGGGCCGAGACTGCCGCCGTCGTGGCGGGCACGTTGCTGGTCACCCGACGCTGACTTCCCGCATCTCGCCACGGAGAGTGGGTGTCTGACCGCCTAGATTCTCCCGCGAGCACTCGGCGCGGTGGGAGAGTATCTGATGGCACAAGCATCCGAAGCGGACGACCCCGCATCGCGGGCCTACAACCAACGGGTGGGAGAGCGTCTGCGGTCCATTCGCAAGCAGAAGAAGATGTCGCTACAGGAACTGGAGACGGCGTCGAACGAGGAGTTCAGGGCCTCGGTGGTGGGGGCCTACGAGCGGGGTGAGCGCTCGGTATCGCTACCGCGATTGCATCGCTTGGCCGAGATCTACAGAGTGCCCACCGAGCAGTTGTTGCCCCGCGATTCGGTCGGGGGAGTCGACGGATTGGCCCCGAGGCGCAAGATGGCCATCGATCTGGTGGTCCTGGCCGCCAAGAAAGGCGCAGCCTTCGAAATGCTCGGTCGTTTCCTGTCGATGATTCAGGTGCAGCGGGGGGACTTCAACGGCAAGGTGCTCACCGTACGCGCCGACGACGTACGTGCGATTGCGGCCATGCTGAACGTGGCCACCGAGGACGTGGCGACCACCTTGGACGACCTCGGTTTGTTGTTTCGGCCACCCGCATGATCCGAGACAGTGGTGACTTCGGGGTGTACGTGCACATCCCGTTCTGTCGCCATCGATGCGATTACTGCGCGTTCGCCACATTCACCGATCGTGACGTCGTAATCCCGACCTATTTGGACGCCGTGGCTACTGAGATCGCTCGTGCGGTGGGGGCGGGCATGCCGATGGCCACCTCGATCTTCGTCGGCGGTGGAACCCCCACCCGCGTTCCGGCGGAGGGGTTGATGCGATCCCTCGCCGATGTGCCGCGTACGGACGACTGCGAGTTCACCGTCGAATGCAATCCCGACGACGTGACGCCCGAGATGATGCGAGTGTTCGTCGAAAACGGGGTGAACCGCCTTAGTTTTGGCGTGCAGTCGATGCAGGACCACGTGTTGAAAGCACTCGGCCGCACCCACGACCCGGCCAACGTGGTGCGGGCGATGACCTTGGCCCGCGACGCCGGAGTGAACGACATCAACCTCGACATCATCTACGGAGTTCACGGCGAGTCCATCGACGACTGGCGTCGCACCGTGACCGCCTCCTTGGATCTGCGACCCACGCATGTGTCGGCGTACGGTCTCACCGTGGAGTCGGGGACGCCGTTGGCCGACGACCCCGCTCGCCATCCCGACGACGACGTGCAGGCCGAGATGTACGAATTGGCCGACGACCTGTTGACCGAGGCCGGAATGGCAAACTACGAGGTGTCGAACTGGGCTGCGCCGGGACACGAATGTCGACACAATCGTGTGTACTGGTCGCAAGGTGATTACCGGGGTTTCGGTAGCGCTGCTCATTCGCACGGCGCGGGACGTCGTTGGTGGAACGTGCGTACCCCAGAGCGCTACATAGAAGCCATTGATGCTGATCGAAGTGCCGAATCGGCGGGAGAGACATTGGATACGGACGCGCGTCGTATCGAGGCACTGCAGTTGTCGCTTCGCACCACCGCGGGCGTACCGATCGAGGCGTTCGATGTCACCGACTTGGAGATGTTGGACGGTTTGTTGTCGGTAAAGGACGGGCGGGCCCGGTTGACTCGGGCGGGCCGACTGCTGGCCAACGAAGTCGCTTTACGGCTGAAGTAGTCACGATGACCGGTTTGTCGTCGGCGGACCCAGGGATAGCATGCCGTTGGTTTCGGGCGTGTAGCTCAGTTGGTTAGAGCGCCACCATGACACGGTGGAGGTCCCGGGTTCGAGTCCCGTCACGCCCACCACACAAGCCCAGCGTGGAGGCCTGAGAGGCCGCTGCGGGGAGGACGCTCGGACCTGTTTCGGCCACATTCGGACACGCGCTGTGGCCCCGATGTCGGTGCGTTGTCCGAAGTCGCCTGCTTGGTGTTGTGCCATGAGAGGTTCAGTTCGCCAGCACAAAGGCAGTGGGTCGGCCCGCGTCACGGTCGTCGACGCGGTCACCGGGACGAGACGTCAGCGAAGTCGTCCCTTCGATTCGTGTCGTGGCCTACCTGCTGGTGCTTCGTTCGCGTGCTGAATGGGTATCTGGCAGTCCGTTGCGATGTAGTGTCTAGGGGACATTCCTAAAGGAGCTTTCTACGAAGATGTCGTTTCTTTCGGGTGTCACGACCCGCCTCCAGCCTGACGCGATCAAGGGCAAGCGCGGGAGGGTGTTGCTGATCGCGTTGTCTGTGGTGATGGCCCTGTCGACGGCTGTTGCGGTAGCTGCGCCGGGAGACCTGGACACCACCTTCAACCCGAATGCCAACAACACCGTCATCTCGGTGGTGGTGCAGGGTGATGGCAAGATCCTGATCGCCGGGGAATTCAGCACCGTCGGCGGGGTGGCCCGCAACCGGGTGGCGCGGCTGAATGCCGACGGCACCCTCGACACCACCTTCGCCGACCCGAATGCCAACAACACCGTCAACTCGATGGTGGTGCAGGGTGATGGCAAGATCCTGATCGGCGGCTTCTTCACTACCGTCGGCGGGCAGACCCGCAACCGTGTGGCGCGCCTGAATGCCAACGGCACCCTCGACACCACCTTCGCCGACCCGAATGCCAACAACGGCGTCATCTCGATGGTGGTGCAGGGTGATGGCAAGATCCTGATCGGCGGCTTCTTCACCTCCGTCGGCGGGCAGACCCGCAATTATGTGGCGCGCCTGAATGCCGACGGCACCCTCGACACCACCTTCAACCCGAATGCCAACAACACCGTCAACTCGGTGGTGGTGCAGGGTGATGGCAAGATCCTGATCGGCGGCAACTTCACCACCGTCGGCGGGCAGACCCGCAATTATGTGGCGCTCCTGAATGCCAACGGCACCCTCGACACCACCTTCAACCCGAATGCCAACGGCCAGGTCAGGTCGGTGGTGGTGCTGGGTGATGGCAAGATCCTGATCGGCGGCTTCTTCACTACCGTCGGCGGGGAGACCCGCAACCGGGTGGCGCGCCTGAATGCCGACGGCACCCTCGACACCACCTTCGCCGACCCGAATGCCAACAACAACGTCTGGTCGATGGTGGTGCAGGGTGATGGCAAGATCCCGATCGGCGGGGACTTCAGCACCGTCGGCGGGCAGACCCGCAACAAGGTGGCGCGCCTGAATGCCGACGGCACCCTCGACACCACCTTCAACCCGAATGTCAACAACACCGTCTACTCGGTGGTGGTGCAGGGTGATGGCAAGATCCTGATCGGCGGCGCCTTCACCTCCGTCGGCGGGCAGACCCGCAACAAGGTGGCGCGCCTGGATGGGACAACGGCGACGACTACGACGACAACAACCACAACAACCACAACAACAACCACAACAACCACAACCACAACAACCACAACAACCACGACCACAACAACCACGACAACGACGGTTCCCTCCACCACGACAACGACGGTTCCCTCCACCACGACGACGACGGTTCCGGCGGTCGCTTCACCGACAACGGTTGCCTCACCGACAACGGTTGCCTCACCGACGACGACGCCGGCAGCGAACCCC
>VFYV01000034.1 GCA_016871395.1 Actinomycetota bacterium | reverse complement strand
CTCCACCATGTGCTGGTGGCCTGACCGGTTTGCCGCTCTCCGGCGACATGAACCCACAGAAACAGCCCGCTGAACAGGGGTGATGTACCTATTTCGTTCTGGGAGAATCCGTCGATAAAATACAGGGCAACTCCTAACTCGACGCCAAATCCTCCCGAGATACGAGGGGACAGCACGAGTTGCATAACAGTCAAAATCCTTACGAACAACGCGGGGACAGTAGGGGTTATGACCGACAATCACAAAAGTTCAGAACGCCGCCGACACTTCGCCATGAAGAACGAGCGACGCAGGCAGGTTCGAGCCCAGGGACCGGCCGCCGTCCTCGCCAACCGGCAGATGGGCCGGTTGCTCGCTCTACGGTTGTGGCGCCGAGACTCCTCAACCTCGAAGACAGCCAGCTAGGAGACACGGGGGCAGAAGATATCGCCTCTGAGCAGGGATAACGTTGTCTAAACCGAACCATGACACTCCCATTTGCTATACTACATTCGACAACAAGAAGTGACATCCGTGCCCTTCTGGTGTTGTAGAGTGTCAGATAGATACAATGCAAGTTCGGCTTGACAAGTAGTACCACACCCGATTAGTGTCGGGTTCACCATCACCGCAGGAGAGGATCCTGCGCCAACCACAGGAGGCCACCGCCAAGACGTACCGCACAACCCAGCCCGGCGCCCCACGCCAACTCATGCTCACCACGAACCAGTCAGAGAAGGGACCCCACACCATGACCAGCAACCAGACGACCACACTGAACGAGCCGAATGACGAGCTTGCGTATCTCGGGCAACTGGAGCAAATCGTGCGACGAATGGCGGCAAATCGGAAAAACCTCAGCCTGCCGCAGGCAGAGGATTTCGTCCAGTACTTCTTGTTCTGGGCGTGGAGGCGCCCCGACCTGCGTGACCAGTACGTCCCTCAGGCGTTGGCGTCGGCTGCTTTCAACCAGCGGCTCATCGACTTCCTCCGTCGGGAGGGTCGTCAGCTGCCCCAAGGTGAGTACGACCCCAAGACCGGCAAGGTTCGCAACTCCATCTGGTCACTCGATCACGTTCTCTTCGAGGACGAGGACAGCGTGCTCACCTTCGGAGACACTTTGGAGGGCACCGATGATTGGCAGGAGCGGGTGTCGTCCAACGAGGTGATTGCCGATGCTCTTCGAGTGCTCACACCACAACAGCGGGACATCTATCTCTTGGTAGTGGGATTGGAGTACAAGGTTACCGAGGTTGCCAAGATGCTGGGCTACAAGCGTGAATGGACACAACGTGAGTTGGGCAAGGCGAAGAAGACTCTCTCCGAGTTGTTCCGGAACGCCAACTGAACCGACCGCAACCAACGCCCATGACGAACAAGACAAGCACGGAACACTTCGACATCACCGAGTTGGTCGAGCGCGCCAATGCCCAGGCGCGTTCGCTCAATATCGGTGGGTTGTCGGTGCGTGCCGTGCGCTTTTACATCCAGCGCGGAATCTTCACCAAGGGCCTCACGGTCAACCAGTTGCCCGAGATTCGACAACGTTCCCTGGCGCACAAGGGGAACCAGCGATTCTTCACCGGGGACGATGTCACCACGCTTCTCGGCATCAAGTCCCAGTTGGACGCCGGCAAGACCGTGGCCGAACTGGGTGGCCGCGAAACACGCGAGAGTTCGCGTCCGTCGGTCGAGGACGAGTTGTCCACGCGCAAGTTGTTGTTCACCGAGTTGAACGCGTCTCTCACGGCGCACTCCGACGACATCGTGCTCTCGCCCGTCGATTCCCATTTTGGGATTCCCCGAGTCGAAACGTCGTGGACGGTGGCTCTGCGCGGCGACATCGCGCTGCACGGCACCGGCGCCGAGCCGAGCGGGGACGCGGTGCGAGAACTGTTGCGAGTGGTGAACACCCACTTCGCACCGGAAGCCGCCGTGGCCATGCCAGCCGACACCGGCCGTCTGAAGATCGAAATCGAACTGGCCGACATCGCTGCCCCCTATGACGGCGGCATCGTCAACTCCTCTGATGCCGAGCTCACGCCCGGCGGTGGCGCGTCGGCGCGCATCTGGGAAGTGTGTGGCCACGACGAGCTCGATCTCGAGCGCCAGAAACTGGTCGCGGGCGGATTCCGTGGGCTCACACCCGGCACCGCGGTGTACACCGGGGCTGGTCGCGGTGCGGGCATCGGATTCGAGGGGGTGATCCATGCCCACGGGCCCCGTTGGGAGAGCCCCTACGACAAGAGCGGCCTCACGGTGTCCGTACACGGCGAGGACGAGTTATTGGCCCGTACTTGGCGATCGGTTCTGAAGGTCGCCGACCGACACCACATCCGTCGGCTCGTCACGCCGGCCATTTCCTCGGGCATCTTCGGCTTTCCCAGCCCGCACGTGTTCAAGGTGGCGTTCCGCACGTTGCTCGACACCGAGACCGACGTGCAGTTGGTGCGCTTTCGCACCATCAGCCGACGGGCCTTCGATCAGATGATCGACGCCCTGCAACGCGTTCGCAGCGCCGGGTAACCGACGCATCATTCTCGCGCACGTTTTCGATCGTCACGATCGTTCATACCGAGACCACCAAACACCGGCGTCGTCCGACGCCGCATCACAGAAAGGGCACTCCCGCCAACACTTTCCCCAATCCCGACCACATCCACCACCACTTCCCCACGAAAGGACGACCGATGACCAAGGACCAATACTTCGAGGAGCTCTTGAGACTGCTCGCGCGTCGAATCGGCGAGATGATAAGTCGCGGCGAGGTGCGTGTGCACGAGGCCGATGACATCACCCAGTATTTCTGCGAGTGGTTGCTGAACCGACCCGAGGTGATGGAGTCCTACAGCCCCCGAGCCGTCGTCAGCGTGGCCCTCAAGCAGCGATTGGTCGAATTCATTCGTTGCCAGGCCCGTCAGACGCCGACGATGCCCTATGACGGAACCGCCATCGACGAGCGCATGTTCATGGAGTTCCTCGACCAAGCCGGTTGGGGTCCCACGGGCTATGCGCCGACACACACCGTGCCCCTCAAGGATTTCGAGGACGGCGACAACGACTCGTCCGAGGGTTTGTCCCTCAACGAGAAACTGGACTCCGGCACCGACGTCGCCCGCGACGTCATTAACGAGATGATGATGCAGGCTATGCTCACCGCACTGTCTCCGCTCCAGCGTCAGGTCTTCACCTTGGTGAAAGAGGGCTACAGCGTCACCGAGGCGGCGCGGCGGTTGGGAATTCGACGCGAGCGTGCCTCCAACGCCCTCAGCAAGGCCCGGCGCATCGTCGAGGGACTCCGCGACGACTGGGACCTCTGACCGGCATGTGGGCCGATGCGCACCTTGTGTGCATCGGCCCGATCCGTGTGGTGCTGCCGTAGGATCAGGTGCCGCACGGGGCAGGAGAGACGCTCATGGAAAACGAACGCAGCGTGGAGTCCGGCTTCGCCGATCTCGGTCTGAGAGCCGAGTTGCTCGGGGCCCTGTCGGGTCTGGGCTACGAGGAGCCGACCCCCATCCAACGCGAGGCCATTCCGCACCTGCTCGCGGGCCGCGACCTACTCGGTCAAGCGGCTACCGGCACCGGCAAGACCGCCGCTTTCGCGTTACCCATCCTGCAAGTGCTCGACGCCCGCGAGGATCGCCCGTTACCAGTGGCGTTGGTTCTCGTGCCCACGCGCGAACTCGCCATGCAGGTCTCCGAGGCCGTGTACAAATACGGACACGATCTGCGCGCACGGTGCGTTCCCATCTACGGAGGCCAACCAATCGGTCGCCAGATCGACGCGCTTCGTCGAGGATGCCACGTGGTCGTGGCCACCCCCGGTCGAGCCCTCGATCACATTCGTAAGAACACCCTCGAACTCGACAGCATCGCCATAGTCGTCTTGGACGAGGCCGACGAGATGCTCGACATGGGTTTCGCCGAGGACCTCGAGGCCATCCTGGAGGCAACGCCGCCGGAGCGCCAAACGGTTCTCTTCTCGGCCACGCTGCCTCCTCGCATCAACGCCATCGCCCGTCGTCATCAACGCGATCCGGTTCGTGTCACCATCGAACGCTCCACGAGTCAAGCGGGAACATCGCCACTCGTGAAGCAGACCGCGTATCTGATCCCCCGCCACCACAAGGCCGCCGCACTCGGACGCATCCTCGACATCGAGGCCCCCGAGGCCGCCATCGTGTTCTGCCGCACCCGCGGAGAGGTGGACCAACTCACGGAGACCTTGAACGGTCGTGGTTATCGTGCCGAGGCTCTCCACGGTGGTATGGACCAGGAGCAGCGCGACCGCGTCATGGGTCGTGTGCGCGCCGGCACCGCCGATTTGTTGATTGCGACCGACGTTGCCGCCCGCGGGCTCGACATCGACCATCTCACCCACGTCGTGAATTACGACGTGCCCTCGGCGCCGGAGTCATACGTGCACCGCATCGGTCGGGTGGGACGCGCCGGTCGTGTCGGCGTGGCCATCACCCTGGCCGAGCCCCGCGAGCAACGCCAGTTGCAGAACATCGAACGCCTCACCAAACAAAAAATCCCCTTCGAGAAGGTGCCCTCGATCGGCGCGTTGCGCGCGCGTCAGATGGAACTCACCACCGAGACCATGCGCGAGACGTTGGCCACCGATGGTCTCGAGCACTTCGAATCGGTACTGCGCGAATTGTCGGACGACTTCTCGATCGAACAAATCGCCCTTGCGGCCATCAAACTGGCCCACAATGCCGAGCAGTCCACCATGGATGAGATCGAGATTCCCGATCTGTCACAACCACGCGACAGTCGTGATCGACTTGAGCGGTCGGAGCGTGCCGATCGCAGCAGTCGTGTCGGTCGCGACGAGCGCGGTCGTGTCGGTCGCGATCGTTTCGGTCGCGATCGTGTCGGGCGCGACGAGCGCGGTCGTGTCGGGCGCGACGAGCGCGGTCGTATCGGTCGCGATCGTGTCGGTCGCGGTCGTGGTGGGCCGGCAATGGCCAAGTTGTACGTGGGTCTCGGCCGCAAGGCCGGTATCCGACCTCAGGATCTGGTGGGTGCCATCGCCAACGAGAGCGGCATCTCCGGTCGCGACATCGGCGATATCAAGGTGAGCGATCAGTTCTCCATCGTGGAGGTGCCCGGTGACGATGTCGAGAGCATCCTGCGCTCCATGAGGCACGCCTCGATCCGCGGCAAGAAGGCCAATATTCGTCGCTATCGCGACGAGCGCTGATCTAGCTTTTGCCCATGTCGGCTTCATCGATCGCCAACGAGCGCTACGTCTTGTTCACCACCTTCAAGCGCGACGGGTCGGCCGTCGGCACGGCGGTGTGGATCGCGCCCTTGGAGAACGGTCGGGCCTGTTTCACCACTGGTGGCGGCTCGGCCAAGGTGAAGCGCCTGCGCAACGACGCACGCGTCACCTTGCAAAGGTGCGACTACCGGGGTCGGATCACCCCGGGGTCACCGGTCGTCGAGGCCACAGCCCGGGTCGTCGTGGGCGCCGACTGCGAGCCAGTGAACATCGCCATGCGCAAGAAGTACGCCATTCAGTTCCGCATACTCGAGTGGACGACGGCGATCACGTCCCGCGTGAGACGTCAGTCGGTGGCCGACGCCGGGGTGGTTGTCGACTTCTCCTGAGCTCTGGCGGCCTCTTCAGCCGTGATGCGATGCAGGCGAGCCACCTCGTCGATGGGAAACCGCGACGAGGAGTATCCGCCCGCCAACACCCACGCCACCGGGCATCCATGATGTGTCGCCCACTCGAAGACTCGTGACTCTCGTTCACGAATGACAGCGGTGGTGACACCTGCGGCGCCGCCGGCACTCTCGTGCGCGTCCATGCCGGCGTTGTAGATGACGAGATCGACGGATTCCGGATCGATCACCGATGTCAACGCCTCGTCGATGGCCACGAGGTAATTGGCACCACCGACCACCCGACAGGTGACACCGGGGCGAGACGGATAGTTGTCGAACGACGACACCGACACGTCCACTTGCTCGATGCCCATGATGCCCTGATCGCTCAGACGCTCGATGAGGCTGGCCGTTCCCCCACCACAGTGGGCGTCGAAGTCGACGATCACCACGCGGGACGCGCCGAGTTGGAGCGCGCGCACGGCCCCGACGACGAGGCCGTTGAAAGTGCAGTACCCCGAGTCGTGGTCGTAGCGAGCGTGATGAAGGCCACTCGAAAGCGAGCCCGCGAATCCTCCCTCGGCCCAAGCGGCTTCCACGGCAGCCACCACGCCACCGGTGGACGCCAGGACGGACTCCACGAATCCGGAGCCGTGCTCGGTGAACTGGCCGCGCTCGCCCGCAAGTACCTGGTCGATGTACGACGAGTCGTGGACCAAGCGGAGCAATTCGAGGTCGACCGGACGGGGCTCGACCAGTTGGACTCCGGCGATGGGGTCTTCGACAAGTGATCGAGCCACCTCGGAAGCCTTGCGAACGGTGTCGAAACCGCCCTCGACCGAGTAGGCGACAGAGAAATACACGGGGATCTTCATGCCTCCTCGAACGATCGAGATTCCTCAGAGAGTGCGTTCTCCCTGCTCATAGGCGGTTCGGCTGGTGCGCACACGTCGGATGCTTCGCACCGTTCTCTCATCATGACCCCACTGAAACGTCCCCGCCCCCTACACGTCATCGACATCGACAACCTCATGGGTGACCCGCGGGTCATCGACCCATGGGTCATCGGAAAGTGGCAATCCGCCTACGTTCGGACCACGGGTTTGCAGACCGGCGACCACGCCATCATCGGGACGGGGTGCAACGGCAAGCATGCGTTCGCGGTGCAGAGCACCTGGAAATCCTTCCGGGTGGTGCGTCGGCCCGGACCCGACGGGGCCGACGAGGCCCTCATCGAGGCCGCCATCGCGGAGGCCGAACGAGGCCGTTACGCCCACTTCATCATCGGCAGTGGCGATCGCCGATTCGCCGATCTGTTCGACATTCTGGTGGCAAAGGGGTACCCGGTGACGGTGGTGTCGCGTCCTCGGTCGTTGTCGCGCGCCTTGCGTTCGCGAGCCGGGAATCGGGTGTTGAGCCTCCCCGACCTGGATCTGATCTGACCTGAGAATGTGATAATCCCGACGGACGGCATCTTTACAATCTGTTGGCACTGCCCGGGTCGATCGTTCCCACGAACTAAGGTTTTTTCGGCGGTCTACCCCAGGCCGACTTTGAGGGAGGAACACATGAAAAGGACGAACAAGAAGTTCGCTCCGATGTTGCTCACCGTGGCAATCGCTATCGGCCTCGTGGCCTGTGGTGACGACGACGGTGGTTCATCGAGCAGCGAAGCACCGAGCACCGACGCTCCAGCGGGCGAAGTTCGCTCCAGTGCCTACGTGCCCACCGGTGATCCGATGGATTACTTCACCGCATGGGAGGAGTTACCCGCCGAGGCCGGAGGACTCGATTCCAGTCCGGTGATCGACTGTGCACCCGAGGAGGGACCACTCAAGGCCGCTTGGATCTATGTCGGTCCCATCAACGACGGTGGCTGGACCCAGGTTCACGACGAAGCTCGAATGGCGGTCCAGGAACACTTCGGAGATGCCATCGAAACCACCTACAAGGAATTGGTCCCTGAAGGCCCGCAGGCTCTACAGACCATCGAGGATCTCATCGCTGACGGCAACACCGTCATCTTTGGCACCTCGTTCGGTTTCCAGGATCAATTCATCGAGGCGGCCGCCGCGCACCCCGACGTGTGCTTCGAGTTCGCCACTGGATACAAGTCCGCTCCGAACGTCTCGCAATTCTACGGCGCCGCCGAGGACACCGACTTTCTGACCGGCATGGCCGCTGGGGCGGCGTCGGCTACCGGCAAGTTGGGCTTGGTGTCGTCGTTCTCCTTTGCCGAAGTGGTGCGCGGAGTCAACGCCTGGACTCTGGGCGCTCAGGTGATGAACCCTGACGCCACGGTCAAGGTCCTCTTCATCCAGTCCTGGTTCGACCCGGCCGAAGAGCGCAAAGCCGCTGAGGCACTCCTCGCTGAGGGCGTCGATGTGCTCGGACAAAAGGGTGTCGACTCCCCGAGTACCGGTGACGTTGCCAAGGAGAACGGCATCCCGTGGGCCGGTTACAACAAGGACCAAAGCGCCAACTATCCCGAGGTGTGGTTGACCGCGACGGCGTACGACTGGTCCGTGTACCAGATTCCGCGCCTACAGCAGGTTCTCGACGGCACTTGGGTGGCCGGCAATTACTACGGCACCTTGAAGGATGGTTTCGTGAAACTCGGTAAGTATGGTGCTCTGGTTTCCGAACAGACCTTCGCCGCGATCGAGGCGCGTTTGGTCGAGTTGGCCGAGGCACCCGGAAGCGAGTTCACCGGACCGATCGTGGACAATCAGGGCAACGAAGTGCTCGCCGATGGTGTGAGCCACACCTACGCCGAACTCATGTCGATGGCCTACCTCGTGGCAGGAGTCGAAGGAGAGCTCTGATCTCCCGAGTGGGATTCACGAAGAGGGCGGGCCCGTTGGGCCCGCCCTCTTCGTCGTTCGGACGCCATTCGTCTAGGGTCGAGGCGTCGGTAGCACGCCGTCAAGGAGGGTTGATTCAGTGACGGATCAGGTGGCTGTGCGAATGTCAGGGATCGTCAAGCGGTTCCCCGGCGTGGTGGCCAACGATGGCGTAGATCTGGAAATTCGTGCCGGAGAAGTCCACGCTTTGCTGGGTGAAAACGGAGCAGGTAAATCCACCTTGTCCAACATCCTCTGCGGTCTGTACCGCGCCGACGAGGGTGTCGTCGAGGTTGCTGGTCGGCAGAGCGAGTTTTCCAGTCCTCGCGATGCGCTGAACGCGGGAATCGGCATGGTTCATCAGCATTTCCGACTGGTACCCACGTTCACCGTGGCCGAGAACGTGGTGCTCGGAGAATCTGACGGCTCACTTTTCATGAACCATGACCAAGTGGCTGCTCGGGTACAAGAACTCTCCGATCGATACGCACTGGCGGTGGACCCGACCGCTCGCATCTGGCAACTCAGTGTGGGTGAACAACAACGTGTCGAGATTCTGAAGGTCCTCTACCGCGGCGCCAAGGTGCTCATCCTCGACGAGCCCACTGCAGTTCTCACCCCCATCGAGGCGCGCTCTCTCTTCGCAACACTGCGAGCCATGGGTGAAGAGGGCCGTTCGGTCATCTTCATCTCGCATAAGCTCGGCGAGGTGATGGCGGTCAGCGACCGCGTCACCGTCCTACGCGGAGGCCGCACGGTTGGCACGGTCGACACCAGTGAGACATCAACGCGAGACTTGGCGTCACTCATGGTCGGCCGGTCGGTGGACTTCGACCGCGTGGTTCGTGCCACCCCAGCCGACACCGACACCACGGTGTTACGAGTCGAAGACGTCTCGGTGACCGACGATCGTGGACGAGTCTCTTTGCACCAGATCTCGTTCACCATCGGCCGAGGCGAGATCGTCGGCGTGGCCGGCGTGGCCGGCAATGGTCAGCGTGAATTGGCCGAGGTCATCTCTGGAATACGCGTCCCGATTGCCGGTCGTATTTCGGTGATGGACGAAGAACTCAAATTGGGCAAGGCCCGTGCCGCCATCTCCAGCGGGATCGCCCACGTGCCCGAGGATCGACTGCACACCGGTTTGGCGGCCGGACACTCGGTGGAGGACAACCTCGCACTGAAGAATTATCGCTCGGTGCAGATCTCGAAGTTTCGATTACTGAAGCGTCGCGCCATTCGTGAACAAGCCTCGACGTTGGTCGAACGCTACGACGTGAAGACCCCCGACACCGTCACTCCGGTTCGCCTCCTCTCGGGCGGCAACGTGCAGAAGGTTTTGCTGGCCCGCGAGTTCTCCGCTTTGCCGAGCGTGCTCATCGCCGCGTCGCCGACTCGTGGTCTGGATGTGGGAGCCATCGAAACGGTGCGGGAGCGACTCGTTGCCGCTGCCGACGAGGGTGTGGGCGTGCTCTTGATCAGTGAGGACCTCGACGAGATTCTCTCGCTCGCCGATCGAATCCTCGTGATGTACGAAGGGCGCATCGTCGATGACCTTCCGGCGACGGGAGCCGACCGCGAGCGCATCGGCCTCACGATGGGCGGGAGCAACACGACGGAGGCCGTGAAATGAGATCGCCTCTTCGATTGGAGCGCCGCCTGGAGCAACCCAAGCGGCTCAACTGGGTGATTCCGCTCATTTCACTCGTCGCTGCGCTGATCCTTGGTGCCATCGTGCTGTGGGTCACCGGCAAGAACCCCTTCGAGGTGTACCAACGGATCTTCGAAAGAGGCTTCGCCGGCAGACGCGTCTTCTCCGACAGCCTCGTTTCGGCGACTCCCTTGGCCTTCACTGGACTGTGCGCCGCAGTGGCGTTTCGCATGGGGCTCATCAACGTGGGTGGCGAGGGTCAGCTCTACATGGGTTCGTTGGCCGCGACGTGGGTCGGAATCACCTTCGACAACATCCCCACGGGCCTGATGATCGTTCTGATGGCGGTCGCAGGAATGTCGTGTGGAGGCCTGTACGCCGGAATCGTCGGCCTGCTCCGGGCTCGATTCGGCACCAACGAGATCATCACCTCGCTGATGATGAATTACCTCGCCGCCATTTTGCTCACCTACCTGGTCTATAACTCCTTTTCGTATTGGCGTGACCCGGTGTCAGGAAACTTCCCGTCTCCTCGCGCCATCACGCAGCGGGCTGAATGGAACACCTTTGCGATTTTCGAAATCGGCTTGCCGATCGCGTTCTTGATGGCGATTGCCATGGGATTCATCATTTGGTTCATCTACAAACGCACCCGCTTCGGCTTCGAGGTAGGGGTTATCGCCGACTCCCCGAAAGCGGCTCGCTACGCGGGTATCCGAACCTCGTCCACCATCGTTCTGGTCATGGGTCTCTCGGGGGCCATGGCCGGTTTGGGAGGTGCCGCCGACGTCGGGAACTTCCGTCGCTACATGGATCCCAAGGGGCTCGAACTGTCCGGCTACGGCTACACCGGCATCGTGGTCGCGGCCCTGGCTCGACTCAACCCCATTGCTTCGGTATTCGTCGCCTTGTTGATGGGTGGGCTGAACAACGCCGGCTATTCGCTTCGAGGACCGGATTTTCCCAGTGGTTTGGTGGGCACGCTCCAGGGTCTCATCCTCTTCTCCGCAGTGGCCGGCGAGATCCTGATCAAGTACCGCGTCAAATCCAACTCACGTCCTTCCGAGGCGGTGGCGGCGTGAACTCGAACCTCTTCATCATCATCATTTCCTCGGCCATCTTCTACGGCACCCCGTTGTTCTTCGCTGCTCTCGGCGGCATCCTCACCGAGCGCGGTGGGGTTCTGAACCTCGGTGTGGAGGGCACCATGTTGATCGGTGCGGTGGCTGGGGCGTGGGGATCTCAACACGTGGGTGGAAGTTCATGGATGACGATCACCATGGCCATCGTCATCGGAATGTTGGCCGGTGGATTGGTGTCCACCTTGCTCGCCTTTCTGTGCATCACGTTGAAGGTCAACCAAACCGTCGCCGGACTGGCCATCACCATCTTCGCGGGAACCGTGGGCCTCAGTAGTTACTTCGCGAAGACCTGGGGGGTCTCGGAGTCACCCGTGACCCGCCAAATCCGTAAGCTCGATGTGCTCGGACTCGCCGACACGCCGATACTCGGACCCATCTTCTTCAATCAGAACATCCTGACGTACCTCTCCTGGATCTTGTGTGTCGCCAGTTCGATCTATCTCTTTCGGTCTCGCTTCGGTCTTCATCTCCGAGCCGTGGGCGAATCACCCGCAACCGCTGACGCGATGGGGATCAATGTCACCCGTTACCGATACCTTCACACCATTTTCGGTGGAGCTCTCGCCGGTGCTGGCGGTGTCTTTTACAGCTTGGCCATCGTGCCGAACTGGGTCGACGGAATGACCGCTGGAGCCGGGTGGATCGCCATCGCGCTGGTGATCTTCGGTTTCTGGCGTCCGGGACTCACGTTGGTCGGTGCGTATCTTTTCGGAGCCTTGCAGTCGCTGAGTAGCACCCTCAAGGCGCGCAACGTCAGCATCAGCGGTGATCTGCTGAACGCGCTTCCCTTCTTCATGACCATCGTAGTTCTGGTGCTGGTGTCCAGTCGCTTCGCCCACCGACGACTGGGAGCTCCAGCGGCCCTTGGAGTCCCCTACGAACGCGAGGAGCGATGACCTCACTCACCAACGTCTCGACGCAACTGCGCCGGGCCTGGCATCCGGTCGGTCGTGTCGAATCGTTCGGTGAGTCGCCCACTCGCATCGATCTGGTTGGTGAGGCCTTCGTGGTGGTGCGACTGAACGGAACCCTGCGGGCGTTCCTCGACGTGTGTCCCCACCGCAACGCGCGACTCAGCGACGGCCTTATCACCGAGGGCTGTCTGCGTTGCCCGTATCACGGCTGGGAGTTCGACGCCGAGGGTGCGGTCGCCCACGTGCCCGCCCTCGGATCCGACGCCACGTTGCCACCCGCTCGTTTGACGGTTCCGTTCACGCAGGAACGTTTCGGATTGTTGTGGATCGCGCCCGAGGAGCCGGTCACCGACATCCTGCACATCCCTGAATGGGATGACGAGACTCTCACCAAGGTCTGGATGCCACCGATCGACATCGACGCCGCGGCGGCCCAGGCCATCGACAACTTCCTCGACTTCAGCCACTTCCCCTACGTGCACGCCGGAACCTTCGGCACCGACAAGGACCGACTGGTGAAGGAGTACACCACCGAACGCACCGCCGACGGCTGGGGCTTCGTGGTGCAGTACCCCCACGTCATCGAGAACCACGAGGATCCGTTGGTGGCCACCGGCGAGCACCCGTTGGTGCAGGACCGCCTGATGCGCTACGACTATCGGGTCCCCTTCACCGCCAACCTGCGCCTCGAAATTCCGTTGACCGGCA
>VFYV01000033.1 GCA_016871395.1 Actinomycetota bacterium | reverse complement strand
CCCCGAACCCGGCCGGCCCGATCGGTGAGCCCTCCAAGGTGGCCGGACGTCCAAAGTTGTTCGTGCTCGACATGTTCCCCTACCCCAGCGGCGCCGGCCTGCACGTGGGCCACCCGTTGGGCTACATCGCGACCGACGTGTACGCCCGCTTCAAGCGGATGACCGGATTCAACGTGCTTCACGCTTTCGGCTACGACTCGTTCGGACTACCCGCCGAACAGCACGCCATCACCACCGGAGTGCATCCCCGCGTCAACACCGAGTCGAACGTGGCGAACATGCGTCGACAGTTGCGTCGACTCGGATTGGGTCACGATGCCCGTCGGAGCGTCTCCACGACCGACGAAGACTTCTATCGCTGGACCCAATGGATGTTCCTGCAGGTCTACAACAGTTGGTACGACGAGAGAATCGGCAAGGCCCGCCCGATCGCCGCGTTGGAGGCCGCGTACACCGAGGGCTCCATCGACACACCGTCGGGCGATTCGTGGTCGAGCATGACATCCGCGCAACGACGTGCCGCCGTGGATGCGCGGCGTCTCGCCTATCTGTCGCACGCGCCGGTGAACTGGTGCCCGGGGCTCGGCACGATCCTCGCCAACGAGGAGGTCACCGCCGAGGGTCGTAGCGACATCGGCAACTTTCCGGTGTTCAAGAAGAACATGCGTCAATGGATGATGCGCATCACGTCCTACGCCGACCGCCTGCTCGACGATCTCGACCGTTTGGACTGGCCCGAGCCGATCAAGTTGATGCAGCGCAACTGGATCGGCCGCAGCGAGGGTGCCCGCGTGGACTTCGGCTCGCACGCCGGAATCATCACCGTCTTCACCACGCGCCCCGACACGCTCTTCGGCACCACGTTCATGGTCGTGGCCCCCGAGCACCCGTTGGTCGAGGCCCTCACCACCGAGGAGAACCGGTCCACCGTGGAGGCGTACCGCGCGGCCGCCGCCGCCAAGGACTCCATCGACCGACAGGACGAGACCCGCGAGAAGACCGGAGTGTTCACTGGCACCCACGCGGTCAACCCCGTCAACGGCGAGCGGATCCCGGTGTGGGTCGCCGATTACGTGTTGATGGGCTACGGCACCGGCGCCATCATGGCGGTCCCCTGCGGCGACCAACGCGACTTCGAGTTCGCACGACGTTTCGGATTGCCAGTTCCCGCGATCCAGCAGCCGCCGGCCGAGTGGTTCGAGGCGCGTGGGCTCGCGGTCCGCTCGGGGTCGGACGTGGACACGTCGGAATGGCCCGAGGCCTTCGTGGGCGACGGCGATTACATCAATTCCTCCAACGCGGGCGTGTCGCTCGACGGCGTGTCCTCCATCGAGGACGGCAAGCGCCTCATGAACGACTGGCTCGCGACCAACGGGCACGGCGAAGCGACCATCAACTTCAAACTGCGTGACTGGCTCTTCAGCCGTCAGCGGTACTGGGGCGAGCCCTTCCCGATCGTCTACGACGAACACGACCAGCCGGTGGCACTCCCCGAATCGATGTTGCCGGTGCTGCTTCCCGAGTTGGAGGACTTCAAGCCCCAGGCGCTCGACCCGAACGACGACGTCACCGATCCGATCCCGCCGTTGGCGCGCAGTACCGAGTGGCGCGAGGTCACCCTCGATCTGGGTGACGGGCCGCGCTCGTATCGTCGCGAGATCAACGTCATGCCGCAGTGGGCCGGGTCGTGCTGGTACGAGTTGCGCTACCTCGATCCGACGAACCGTGACCGCTTCGTCGACGGCGCGGTGGAGAAGTACTGGATGGGTCCGGCCGACGGCGGTGACGGCACGTCCGGCCACACCGGTGGCGTGGACCTGTACGTGGGCGGCGTCGAACACGCCGTACTGCACCTGCTCTACGCGCGCTTCTGGCACAAGGTGCTCTTCGACCTCGGCCACGTGTCCAGCGCCGAACCCTTCCACCGCCTCTTCAATCAGGGCTACGTGCAGGCGTACGCGTTCCGCGATCCCCGGGGCCAGGCGGTCCCCGCCGCCGAGGTGGAGGAACGCGACGGCAAGTACTTCTACGACGGCGAAGAGGTCGCTCGTGAATACGGCAAGATGGGCAAGAGCCTGAAGAACATCGTCACGCCCGACGAGATGTACGACGAATACGGGGCCGACACCTTCCGCTTGTACGAGATGAGCATGGGTCCCCTCGACGCCAGTCGGCCGTGGAACACCCGAGACGTCGTCGGCATGCAACGCTTCCTGCAACGCGTGTGGCGCAACGTGGTGGACGAGAGCACCGGTGAATCCAAGGTGACCGACTCCGATTGTCCGACCGAGTTGCGCAAGCTTCTCCACCGCACCATCGACGGGGTTCGTTCCGACATGGATGGCCTGCGTTTCAACACCGCGATCGCGAAGTTGATCGAACTGAACAACGCCCTCACCCAACACGTCACGGCGAACGGTTCCACGCCGCGCGAGGCGGCCCTGGCGATCACGCGAATGCTCTCACCGTTGTGTCCGCACATGGCCGAGGAGATCTGGAGCCGGCTCGGTCACGCCGAGACCATCACCTACGAAGCCTTCCCCGATGCCGATCCGTCGATGCTGGTGGACGACACGATGGAGTACCCGGTGCAGATCAACGGCAAGGTGCGCGCCCGCATCGAGGTGGTCACCGGCGCCGACCTCGCCACCGTCGAGTCGGTCGCGCTGGCCGACGAACGAGTAGTGGCAGCCCTCGCGGGGGCCACCCCCAAGAAGGTCATCGTCGTACCCGGCCGCATGGTGAACTTGGTTCTGTGATCTCCGGCGTCATCGAGGGCTTCTATGGAACGCCGTGGTCGTGGAGCGACCGCAGGGCGTGTATCGAGTTGCTCTCGCACTTCGACGCGAACGCCTACGTGTGGGCCGCAAAGTCCGAACCTCGTCATCGTGATCTCTGGCGTGACTCGTTCAGGACCGACGAGTTGGAGGGATTCTCTGATTTGTCGTGTCATCGCGACGGAGTTCGGTTGATCGTCGGGCTGACGCCCGGCGCCGATGCCACCGCCCCGGAGGTCACTCGAAAACTGGGTCCGGCCATCGCGGCGGGCGCCCACGGCGTCGCTCTGCTGTTCGACGACCTTCCCGAGCTCGACGCCGCCGAGCGTCACCGCACGCTGGCCAACGAGACCGAGCAGACCTTCGGACTGCCCGTCTGGCTGACGCCCACTCATTACGCCGGGGGACGTCGTTCGGAGTACTTGGACCAACTCGTGCGCGGACTCTCCCCCACCGTCGAGATCATGTGGACCGGCGAGCACGTGGTCAGTGATCGAATCGGCCCCGACGATGTGCGGGCCCGAACTCTCGCCTGCGGGGGCCGTGCACCATTGCTCTGGGACAATACGCCCGTGAACGACGCGATGATGAGCGAGGCTCTTCACCTCGGCCCCTACGTCGGACGCGATCCCGCGATTCGTTCCGCGTTGTCCGGGGTACTGGTGAATCCGATGGCCTTGGCGCGCGCATCCCTCCCGACCATCGCCAGCGCGATGGCCTGGTGTGGTGGTGGCGATGCCCTGGCGACGTGGAACGACACCATCGACCGCCTCGGATGGCGTCGACTCGCCGAGTCCACCGCGTTCCCCGACGACGCCCATTGGCCCGGTGCCCGCCCGAGTCGGCAGTGGTGGCAGGAGGTGTCGGAGTTGGACATCGTCGACATCGACGACGGCTGCCGGCCCTGGGTGGAAGCCGCCAAGGAAGGTGCCCGGCTGGCCATCGCCGCGCTCGATCTCCAAGAACGCCCCGACCCCGATCCTCAGCGGCGCACGATGGCCGCCATCGGACTCGGGTTGGCCTGGCGGTCGTGGAGTCGGCTGCCGGCCCTCACGTTCGGTGGCGGCCCGCGCCTACGACCGGTGTTGACCAACGACGACCGGGGACGCTTCACCTACGACGGTCGTTCGATCTCGCACTCCACTTCGTTGGTGGACGATCTGGTGAAGCGCGCCACACGCTGAGAGGTCGCAGGGCTCAATCCCAGCGACGCGTGCGGACCCGTTGGGGTCGACGCGACGGTCGGCGCACACAATCGACGACCGCCAGCGTTTATTGAGACATGACCACGAAACCAGCGAACCCATCCCCCACCACGAACCCCTCGGCCGCCAAGCGGGCGGCCCGCACCGAAGCCTTCCGTCAGAAGAACGCCCGCCGACGCGCCCAGCGTGCGGACAAGCGCTCCCGCCTGACCCGGGGGGAGTACCTCGAGTGGCGTCACCAAATGCGTCTGGTGCAGTTTTACCCCGCCAAGGTCAAGAAAGAAATTTTGGACGGAAAATCGCTCAGTCAGGACACCCCGGAGCGTTCCTCCGTGCGGAGGGACAAATGAGCGACCGAACCAGCCACCACCGTGTCGTCAGACTCGGGGGCGACGGCACCGGACCCACCACGCATCCCACCCCCAGCAGCGCACCAGACAAGGAGACATCCATGACCACCCCGTACATCACCAAAACTCCCAAACGGCCGGCACCCCCGGCGAGCGTCATGACCGACCCTGTCGCCGGGCCCCACGATGCGACTCAACTTCCCTCCTGTTGGCGTGACGTCGTCGACGCCTTGGGCGCGGGCATCGATCGCCTCGTGCTGTTCGGGCCTCCCGGAACCGGAAAGACCTACGCCGGCCTCACCGTGGGCGACGTCACCGGGGGCGCATATCGACTCATTTGCAACGAGGACATGACCGCGGCCGACGTGACCGGCCACTTCATGCCCACCGCCGACGGCACTTGGAAATGGTTGCAGGGCAGCGTTCTCAAGGCGTGGGAGGGCGACGGTGTCGTGGGGGGTCGCGTCGTGGCCGACGAGATAGACCGCGCCTCGGGCGACGTGCTCTCCTTGTTGCTCAACATGTTCGACAACGTCGAAAGTGCGTCCTGGCAACATCCCGACAGCGCAGTAGTCCATCGACCCCGTCCGGGCTTCAGCGTCATCATGACCACCAACATCGAGGATATGCGCGACCTTCCCGTAGCTCTGCGGGACCGCTTTCCGGTAGCCATCCGCATCGACCAGCCACATCCCGGGGCCCTCGCCCGTCTGTCGCCCTACCTGCGCGCTCCGGCCGCGGCGGCGGCGGCGGCCGCCAAAGCCCGACGATTCAGCGTGCGTTCGTTCATGGCCTTCGATCGCCTGCGCGAGAACGGCATGGACCTGGAACGTGCGGCCTTTCTGATCTTCGGCGACCACTCCAAGGATGTGCTCGACGCCATCCGCGTCGATGCCGTCAGCAAGCGCCCGACGAAGAAGGTGTCATGACCGGTCGCCGCATGGCCATGCCCGAATGGCTCGAGCGCGACGACCGGCCGGCCCGACCCTGGGTCGTCGAGGAGGGTGAGGCCCGCCGGGGCGAGGCCTTCACCAACCTCGTCACCCATCGCATGCGCGTGCCGTTGGGTTCCGATGAAACGTCCCGTTGCATCAGGGCGCACGAATTGATGCACGCCAAAGTCAGCCCGGTGGAGGTGGTCGTTCCCGAGTCGTACTCGTACATCGACCGCGACACCGTGATGGTGGCCGAGGAGTTTCGCGTCAACATGCTCACGGGTGCGGCGGGCTTTCCGGTGATGACCCACCTCGCCGACGGCAGTGAGCGTCGCACCGGAGAGCGAATGGCCGAGTCCTTCGACTGGAACGGCTTGGTCCACATGGTCGGGGCCTCCGCGGGCACCAAGTCGTTCAACGACCTGTTGGCCGGAGTCCGCAAGGTGCGTCCCGAGTGGGTGCGTCCGATGCGCAAGCTCCACCTGGCCATCAAGCGCCACTGGCGCGGTGCCACCGACAACGACACCAACCTCGATTTCGTCGCCTCCACCACGATGGTCGACGGCGTGCCCGAGGGTTGGAACTTCACCCTCGAGGTGGCCCGCATCCTGCACCACGCCCTGCGCTCCTCCGCCGAACTCGACGAGAACGACGTTCCCGACCTGTCCCGCCTCGAGGACCCCGCCACCCTCGTGGAGTCGCGTTGGGGTCGGCTCATCGAGTTGCCGCTCGATCGGACACGTCGCGTCGACGGCCGTATCGGGCGACGCAAGCGGGCCAGTATCACGGGTCGCAACCCCCGCCATCTCGATCGCCTCCTCACCGATCCGGATCGACGAATCTTCGAGCGTCACGACCGCGGCAACGGCGGAGTGGTGCTGGTCGATCAGTCCGGCTCGATGCGACTCACCAACGACGACCTGTGGAACATCATCGAGGCCGCACCCGGCTGCGTCGTCGTCGGCTACAGCCACGCCGCCGGCACCGACGACGAGCCCAACATCTGGGTGATCGCCGAGCGCGGGCACGTCGCCGAGCAGGTTCCCAGAGGCGGCCAGGGAAACGGTGTCGACGGCCCGGCCCTACGTTTCGCCTTGAAAAAGCGTCGCAACGGCGAGCCACTCATCTGGGTCTGCGACGGGTGGGTGACCGACGAACGCGACCGCCCCTGTACGACCCTCACTAATGAGTGCGCCACCATCGTGGCCACGAACGGCATCCATCAGGTGCCCGACGTGGCCCAAGCGATCGCCGCTTTGAGGCGGGCGGGTCGGGGCGAGTCCTTGCGGGCCGCCGCCATCGGAGATATCGCCACCAGCGATGCCTGGAGGTCCAGGGCGCACTGACGTCCGAATCCCCGCTTTGACCCGCACACAACCGACCCGAAGGAGCGTTTTACCTTTCATGAGCCGCAACACCCCGACCCCGTCCGTCACCTTCGCCATGTCCCCGCCCGAGTTCAAACTCCTGGCCACGTTCATGGCGCCCCTCCATTTCGACGAGTCGAATGGCGAGTCCGTTTGGGTGTCGCGTCGCGTCGATGGCAGTCGCACCTGGACGGCCCACGCCAACGGCACCACCTCGGTCATCGAAATCCGAGACGGAATCGAATCACTCAACGAGACCGACCCATGGGCATTCCCCATTCCCGAGAACCTCCTCATCGCCATCGGCAAGATCTTCCTGACCTACGACGAGGTCATCGTCACCCTCTCCGACGACACCGCGACCATCGCCACCGACGAGATCACCATCACGGTGGCTCAGAACCCGCACGCTCACCAACCCGCCATACCCCCGATGAGCGAGTCGGTGTGCGAGGTCAGCGTCGATGCCTCGAACCTGTGGATCGTGTTGACCACCGCCCGCATGTGGCCCGCGGGCGGTGACGGCAACGGCATGAACCCACCCTTGGTGTGCACCTTCGACATCGAAAAGGGACTCCTGCGTCTCAGCGCGGATTGGACCACGATCGGTCTCGGTATCCACCAATTCGACACGAAAGCCGAATTCGGCAACCTCGAACCAGGTGCGTTCCTGCCCCGATTCAATTTTCCGCATTCGGCGCTCCTCGACATCCTGCGCGACCCGGTGGCGGCCGGCCGCATGTCCGAGATCACCATTCACGCCAACACGACCGGCGAGGGTTTCATCCTCTTGGAGGGAGACAACTGGAAGCTCCACGTGCCGGCTCTGGCCGACGTCGACCACTGGGGCCACGACCTCGACGCGGTCATCGGAGGCATCGACTACGAGTGGGCCAACAGCACCCTCGTGCACGTGCTCAGCCCCGAACTCACCCGTGGCGTGATCGAACTACGGGCTCTTCCCGCTCGCGAGGGTGGTGGCCCCTTCAAGTATCGGGTCAGCTACGAGTTGTTGAACGACGTCGTTCCCACCCTCGACCTGTACAACGAGCTGAACTCCTTGAACGAGGGCGCGGCGGGGTGTCGATTGGTGGTCGACGGCAACCGGGTGGTGGCTCTGTCCGACCTCACCCAGGAGAACTACGAGCTACTCGAGAGTCACGTCAACGCGTTCGCGCGCGATGTGTCGGCCCTCCCGCCCCTTCTCGGCGCGCTCGACGGCGGCCGGTGAATCAACGAGTTCACCGAAACGTCTTTTCGGTGTTCATCCGGCATCACCTCGCGTTCACTCGAATGAATCATTGTTCGGCCGGCGAACTTCTCGCCGGACGAACTCACGAGGTGAAGCATGGGAACTAGACGTCATCGTGTTCGACTCGCAGCGGGACTGGGCGCCCTTGCCATCGGAACCGCGCTCATCACGATCGGCAGCGTGGCCAACGCAGTGCCGCCTCTGGCGGCCGGGGGACTGCAACTGGTCCCCGTGGGCACCTACAACGGTGGTGGCTTGGCGCGGGCCGAGATCGTGGCGTTCGACGCCGCGTCGAAGCGAATGTTCATCAACAACGGCAGTCAAAACCGCGTCGACATCGTGTCGATCGAGAATCCCACCACCCCCTCATTGGTGAGCAGCTTCGATGTCTCCAGCTACAACGGCTATACCAACAGCGTCACGGCGGCCAATGGTGTCGTGGCGGTCGCGATCGACGTCACGGCCACGGTCGCCTCGAACGGTCGTAAAACCGCCAACCCGGGCAAGGTCGTCCTCATCGACACCAACGGCACGCTGATTCGCGCCCTCGACGTGGGAGTGCAACCCGATCATGTGAGCTTCTCCCCCGACAAGAAGAAGATTCTCGTGGCCGGCGAAGGCGAACCTTTGTGTGCCAACGATGACCCGGCGACGGTGGGCACAGACGAAAGCACCGATCCGGCTCTCGTGACCGACCCGAATGGAACGATCTCGATCATCGACCTGTCGTCGGGCGCCGCCAACGCCACGACGACCACTCTCGACTTCGCGAACTTCGACAAGACGGCCCTGCTGGCCGAGGGCGTGCGGGTGTTCTTCCCCGGCTCGTCGGCGGCCAAGGATCTGGAGCCTGAGTACGTCGCGGTCAGCCCCGACAACACCAAGGCCTTCGTCACGCTTCAGGAAGCCAACGCGATGGCCATCGTCGACCTCACCACCTCGACCATCGTCGACGTGGTGAGCCTGGGCTACAAGAACTGGGGCGCCAACACCGGCAACCTTCTCATCGACGCCAGCGACAAAGACAACGGCTCCGGTGGTGCGGCACGCAACATGACGTCGTACGCCGGCGTTCCGCTGAAGGGCATGTACATGCCCGACAGCATCGCCAGCTTCGCCCGCAACGGCCAGACCTACACCGTGACCGCCAACGAAGGAGACTCGCGTGACTGGCCCTGCTACAAGGAAGAGTCCCGCTTCAACGACACCAGCGGTGCCGACTCCTTCGCCTCCTTCTGGGTGGGGTCGACCATCGACACCTCGGGCACCACCGGCAACACCGGCACCAGCATCAAGTCCGACAACCGTTTGGGGCGCATCAAGACGACCATGGCCTTCCCGACCACGACACCATTGACCGACATGTACGTCTTTGGTGCTCGTTCGTTCACCATCTGGAACTCGTCGGGCACCAAGGTGTGGGACAGTGGTTCGCAGTTCGAGGAGATCATGCAACGCGACTTCCCGAACTGCTTCAACTCCGACGCCAGCGATTCGGCGGCGAGCGCGGCATTGATGGCCGCGTCGATCTGCTCCACCACGACGGTTCGCATGGACGGGCGGTCCGACGACAAGGGTGTCGAACCCGAGGCCATCACCACCGGCGTCATCGGAGCCCAGACCTTCGCTTTCATCGGACTGGAGCGCGTCGGTGGCGTGATGGTGTACGACGTGAGCAATCCCACCAACCCACAGTTCGTGACCTACAAGAACCCGGCCATCGACGGATCCAGCGGCGCCGGAGCGACCGACGTTTCGCCGGAAGGCTTCGTCTTCGTGCCGGCGGCGCAAAGCCCGAACGGAACGCCTCTGTTGTTGGTGGCCAACGAACTGTCGGGCACCACGACCATCTACGAGGTGCGGGTGCCGTCTCCCCTGGCGCCCTCCGCGGATGCTCCGGCCACCGCCACCATCGACGCCTTCGCCGAGAGTTCGATCGCCTCGTCCAACTCGTTGACCCGCGGCGGAACGGTTTCGGCCACCTACACCGGCTTCACCCCGTACGAGACGGTGCACTTGGTCCTGGAGTCGACCCCCACCGTGTTGGCCACGGGCACGGCGAGTGCCACGGGTTCGATCACGCTCAGCGCCAACGTGCCCGGCGACGCGGCGGTCGGCAATCACCGACTGTCGTTGTACGCGCCGGTGAGCGGAATAGGTGTGCGCACGGCCGTGACGATCGCCGAGGCCCCATCGTCGACACCGGGTTCGCCCGGCACGCCCCCGGTGAATCCCCCCACGTTGCCCGCCACCGGAGCCAAGACCGACACCAGCGTGCTCGGTTTGTCATTGCTCGCGATGGGCTGCGCGTTGCTCGTGGTCAGGCGGCGACGTCCGGCTTGATCCGCGGAAGGACCGCCCGCTCGAGGAGGTCCAGGCTTTCCTGGGCCAACTCGGGCGGGATTCCCCCCATCAAAGGGTGCATCGTGAGCGAACCGAACTTCTTCGCCAGCGCGACGCACTCGTCGGGAGTCACCACCGCGTAGACACCGCTGGCCTTCACGTCGTCGAGGGTCTCGGTGTTGTGCACGTGCACCACCGACGACTGCCCGGGTCGTTGCCACTCCCCGTAACTGCGGGCCTCATGCATGACATAGGGGGCCAGACGGTTCCAGTCGCGTTCCGGGTCGTTCGTGACGTGGATGAATCCCGGCGCGTTCGCCGGCAACATCACGAACCCCTTGAAGCCGACCTTCTCACATTCGTCGCGATAGGCGTCGGCCACCGCCGGATCGTTGTTGGCCGCGGAGAAGAAGCAGTGCAAGCGGGCCGCCCGACGGGCCGCCACCGGGGTGGACCCGCCCATCAACAACATCGGACCCCCGGGCGTGTGCGGCAACGGGCGCACCTTGACCCGCCGACCGTCGAGATCGAAGTATTCACCCGTCCAGGCCTGACGCATGACGCTCACACAACGCTCGAGATCGGCGAATCGGTTCTTGAAGTCGAGCCCAGCCATGTCGAACTCTTCTTGCCGGTAGCCCGTGCCGCAAATGACGTTGGTACGCCCCTTCGACAGCAAGTCGACGGTGGCCAGTTGCTCGGCCAGTCGAACCGGGTCGTGCATGATCACGAGGGCCGCCGAGACGCTGATCCCGATGCGCTCGGTGGTCGAGGCCACCGCGGCGGCCAACGTGACCGGGGCCGGGATGAAGCCGTCGTCGGTCCCGTGATGCTCGGACAACACCACCATGTCGAGGCCGATTCGGTCGGCCCAGCGCACCTGCTCCAAGCAGGCCGCGTACTGGCCCGAGGCCGTCACGCCATGGGCCGGACTGCCCGGCGGCGGGATCCGCAGGTCGTAACGCATGATCACCATGGTCATCGGAACCCTCCGTTGCTCGGCTCGCCACCAATATCTTCCCATCGGACGGCCTCGAGCGGGAACTCGGTGGGTTGAACACCACTGTGGGTGAACTCAGGCCCCCCTCGGCGGTCGAAACTCACCTGAAGTGGTATTTCACCTGTTCACAAGGTCATTTTTGGAACATCCACCACGTTGGCCGAT
The DNA here is from genome assembly GCA_016871395.1 of Actinomycetota bacterium. GTDB lineage: Bacteria > Actinomycetota > Acidimicrobiia > Acidimicrobiales > Ilumatobacteraceae > Casp-actino8. The sequence continues at coordinate 1,527 of VFYV01000033.1, read as the reverse complement.
CGGTCTTCATACGTTGCGCTCGCGGTCGAGAGATCGCAAGACCCGGAGGGGAACCAACCATGTACATCGTCGCAATTTTCATCGTGATGGCAATCCTGCTGGAGGCGGTCATGACCGTCCTGCACTCGATTCTCGGGACCGTCGGTCTCGGCGACACCATCAAAAAGATTCCGGTACTCGGGGCCAACCTGACCCTGCTCATCTCCATCCTCATCGTCTGGTTGCTCGAGGCCTCGGTCCTCAGCGGCTGGGGAGTGATGTGGGAGGACGACTGGAAGAACTACGTCGTGAACGGCGCCATCATCGCCGGCATGATTCCGCTGAAGGACGCCGTGTTCGGCGCGATCCAGAAGGGTCTGCGGGCCTAGGCCCCAGTTCCACCGTTTCATCAACCTCGACGAGCGGGGGTCGGCCCAACGGACCGGCCCCCGTTTCGCGTCTTTGGGCGACTATTCGATGCCGCAGAGGTGGCCGACACGCGGATCGACCGCCCCCGAGGCCAACCGAGCGAACACGCCCCGCACGGGCTCGGCTCCCGACGTGGAGCGAAAGTCCATCCACTGGTCACTCCAGCGCGCGAACTCGTGCCAGGCCTCTCCAACTCGGGCGTCCAAGCCAGCCTTGCCCCACTGCTTGCTTCGCAAAGCGATCTGCGACGGCGCGAAGAAGAACTCCGGCCTCGGTCCGGCCAGCGGGGAACGGTCGCCATCGGACTCCACATTCCAGTGCGTGCCTCCCACGACCATGCTGTACGTCAGTTCGTTGTCGAAGCGTCCGTGAACTCGCTGATTGACCGCTCGATCCCCCGCGACGTCGACGTAGACCGCCGGGCCGTCGGGCAGGGTTCCCTCGGAGCCGTAGGTCAGCACGCGGTCGTAACAACCGAGGTCCTCGACGAACTCACGATTCGACGGCGACGTTAGACCGATCACTGTCAGGCCACCTCGTCGCTTCAGCAAGAACGCCACCCCGATGGAGGTCTTGCTGGAGGCACTCGAGATCACGACCTCCGATGCACCGAAGAACTCGGCGTGATCGGATCCCTCACCGGTGATGAAATCGTCGATCATGAAAGAGGTCATGAACAAGGGCCACAGGACCATCTGGTGGTTCTCCAACTCGGTCAGAAAGGCCGGATCATTGTCGACCGTCACGTATCGGTTGTACGCGGTCGCCAAGGGCGCTCGATGCGTCGCGACATCGATGAAGCCGGAGGCGTCGACCTTGCCGGGGGTCATGACCAACTCGTTGGCCATCGGCAAGTATCCGTACATCCTCGTCCCCACCGGGACGGCGTCGCATCTACTGTCGGTGGCCACGGCGAATCCCCACACCGGCACCCGACCCCACGAGCGGCCGTCATCGAACGAATCATCCGACGGCACCGGGAAGAAGTCCCAGTAACGCATGGCATCTCCGAACACCGCGTAGGTGATGTTGTTCGACGTGAGGGCGAATCGCTCCACGGCGAAGCGCACCCGACCCTCTTCCAGCGGCACCGACTCGCGAGTCGCCACCCGGCTCGTC
>VFYV01000032.1 GCA_016871395.1 Actinomycetota bacterium | reverse complement strand
CTCGGTGTCGACACGTCGTCGATCGACTTTTCCAACACGGGTACCACCGCCAAATTCCGGTTGACCAACCCCAACTCACGCGATGTGTCGTGGGCGATCACCGCGGACGCGCCGACATTTTTCACCTTCAGCCCGTCGTCGGGGAATCTCGCCGCCGGTACCTCAGTCTCGATCGCCGTGACCTTCGCTCGTACGGCCGCTTCCTCCTACACGAACACCTCCTCGTTCGCCGAAGGTCGATTCACCAAATCGGCGCGGGTCACCGCCACCGGTGTGTCCAGCACATCGCTGAACCTTCAGGGCTCGGTTGGACGTCCCCCCCAGGTGGGCTCCATCGCCGTGGGCTTCAGCGGCAGCGGTTGCGCGAACGCCTCGATCAAGGTGTCGGTCTCCGATGAATCTCCGCTGAAGAGCGTGGTGGCCACACTCGCCGCCAACGATTCATCGGCCATGGCCACTCGCACCGTGAACCTGGCGGACTCGGGCAAAGGCTCCTGGGGCGGCGCCAGTGCCAACCTTCCCAAAACGGTGACCGCGCTGGTGGTGACGGTCACCGCCACTGACGTCAACGGCCTCGCCACCACCGTGAACACCAAAATCAACCGACTGACCTCCTGCTGAGGCTCGTTTTCGCCGGTCGCGACTGCTCGGGGAGGCCGCCGCGGACCACCGATAGCATCGCGAACCATGTCCCAATCGCGAGGGTCGCTGCCGTCCCCTAGCCCCCTCGACCCCGATTCGCCACTGCGGCTGGCGTATCTGACGTACCGCGGCAAGCCCCACGTCGGTGGACAAGGTGTGTACACCCGACATCTCACCAAAGCCCTGGTCGACCTCGGGCATTCCGTGGAGGTGTTCGGCGGTCAGCCGTACCCGATACTCGATGACCGGGTCACGCTCACCAAGCTTCCGAGTCTCGACCTCGTCAATGATCATTACCCGTTCCGTTTCCCCGCCATCTGGGAACTGAAGACGCGCGAGGACCTCTACGAACTCGGATTGTTCCTCACCGGAACGTTCGGCGAACCAGCCGCGTTCAGCGCCCGCGTGAAGCGTCACCTCGCCACCCGAGTCGGTGAGTTCGATCTGGTCCACGACAACCAGTGTCTGGGTTACGGCATCCTCGGAGTGGAGAAGATGCTTCCGACCATCGTCACGCTCCACCACCCCATCACACGCGATCGAGTCCTCGAGATGGAACACGCGCCGAACTGGTGGAAGAAGCTTGGGGTGTCACGCTTTTACTCCTTCGTCAAGATGCAGGGCCGGGTGGCCAGTCGCATGCCGCGAATCGTGGTGGTCAGCGAGAACAGCATCAAGGACATCCACGGCGACATGGGCGTCTCCTACGACCGCATGCGCCTCGTGCCGGTCGGTGTCGACCCCGACCTGTTCAAACCCCAGCCGAGCGTGACACGCATCCCCGGCCGTCTGATCACCACCGCGTCGGCCGATGTGGCGCTGAAGGGTCTCGCCTACCTCCTGGAGGCCGTGGCCAAGTTGCGCACCGAGCGTGACGTCACCCTCACCATCATCGGCAAGCCCAAGCCCGGCAAGAGCATGGACCTGATCACCAAATTGGGGCTGACCCCGCACATACAGTTCGTGTCGGGGGTCTCCGACGAGCGAATCGTCGAGTTGTATGCCGAGGCCGAAATGGCCGTCGTGCCCTCGTTGTACGAAGGTTTCAGCCTGCCTGCGATCGAGGCGATGTGCACCGGAATCTGTCTGGTGGCCACCGACGGCGGCGCTCTCCCCGAGGTGACCGGCACCGATGGTGACACCGTCTTGCAGTGCGCGGCCGGCGATGCCGAGGCCCTGGCTACGACCATTCGTCGCGGCCTGGACGACTCCGAACTTCGTGCTCGGGTCGGTTCGAACGGGCGCAACCGGGTCGTCGAGCGATGGACCTGGCGCAGGTGTGCCGAGCTGACGGTCGAGCAGTACCGCGAGGTTTTGTCCATGCCTGCCAATCGCGAGAAGCTCCGACGCAACGGGCGGATCGGCTGATGCTGACCGTGCGCTTCCCCCGCCTCGGTCTCACAGCGGGTGATCTGGTGCTCGACGCCGGTGCGGGTTTCGGCCGTCACGCTTTCGAGGTGGCGCGCTTGGGCGGTCGCATCGTCGCCCTCGACTACGCCGACGACGAGGTGCGCTCCACCCGTGCCACGTTCGGGGCGATGATCGAACACGGTGAGATCGAATCGCGTAACTACGTCGGCACCTTGCGGGGGGACGCCACACGACTACCCTTCGCCGACGGCACGTTCGACCGCGTCATCACCAGCGAGGTTCTCGAGCACATCCAGAACGACGTGGCCGCCATATCCGAATTGGCCCGAGTGCTACGTCCCGGCGGAACACTCGCGTGCACGGTTCCGTCGTGGTGGCCCGAGAAGATCAATTGGAAGTTGAGCGACGAGTACCACGCTCCCAAGTCCGTGGGCGGCCACCTGCGCATCTATTCGCAGACCGAACTCGAGGCCAAACTCCGCTCGGCCGGACTGTCGGTCACCGGCTCGCATCACGCCCACGCGTTGCACTCACCGTATTGGTGGTTGAAGTGCGCGGTCGGTCCGCGGCGCGAGGATCACGCCCTCGTGAATGGTTACAAGAAGTTTCTCGAGTGGGACATCGTCACGCGGCCGACGGCGGTGAGAATAGCCGAGAAGGTGCTTTCGCCACTGATGGGCAAGAGTCTGATCGTCTACGCCCGAAAGAACGTCCTCCCTCAGCTGGTGGCGTCATGACACGCGTGCCCCACGTCGAAGGAGTTCTGAGCGCCGACGAGATCGTGTGCACTGCCGAGTCCATCGTTTCATTGCAGTTGGATACGGGCATGATCCCCTGGTTCGAGGGTGGACACTGCGACCCATGGAACCACGTCGAGACCGCTATCGCCCTCGACGTCGCCGGCTTCCACCGCGAGGCCGAGCGCGCGTATCAATGGCTGGTCGACACCCAACACGCCGATGGTTGGTGGTTCAACTATTACCTTCCCGGAGGCACCGTCGAGGAGCCGAAACTCGACACCAACGTGTGTGCCTACATCGCCTCGGGCGTGTGGCACCACTGGCTGGCCACGTCCGATCGCGCATTCATCGACCACATGTTCCCCACCGTCGAGCGCGCTATCGATTGGGTGTTGACGATGCGTCGACCCAACGGGACCATTCGTTGGGCCCGTGAGGAACACGCCACGCCTTGGGACTACGCATTGCTCACGGGTTCCAGCAGTATTTGGCACGCTCTCATGAGCGCGACTCAACTCGCCGACCTGGTGGGTCGACCACGACCCGAGTGGCGCCTGGCCGCCGATGTCCTGCGCTCGGTCATCGCCACGCAACCTGGTGCCTTCGAACCCAAGGCGCGTTGGGCCATGGACTGGTACTACCCGGTGCTCACCAACGCACTCCTCGGCGAGCAGGCCAAGGCCCGGTTGGCCGAGAGTTGGGGAGCGTTCGCCATGGAAGGCCGAGGTATTCGTTGCGTGAGTGACGAACCCTGGGTCACCGCCGCCGAGACGGCCGAATGCGCTCTGGCCCACGTCGCCGTGGGCGACCTGTCCACCGCCATGGAACTTCTCTTTTTCACCCGAGCCCATCGACACGACGACGGCAGCTACTGGACCGGCATCGTGTATCCCACGATGGAACGATTCCCGAGCGGTGAGCGCACGGCCTACACCGCCGCCGCGATCATCATGGCCGCCGACGCCATCGACGGCGGCTCCGCCGCCTCGAGATTGTTCGTTCCCGGCGTCACCGTCGACTGAGGGCTCTCATCGACTAGGAGGACTGATGAACACGACCACCGGCGCGAAATTCGACTCCGAACACCTGCGACAGGTCGCTCGACACGCGCTCGACACGATCGGAGTCGGCACCCGAATCGAGGAAGCCCCTCGTTCGAATTCCGACTCGGTGCCACTTCGCTCTCCCATCAACGGACGGTCACTCGGGGTCGTTCGGCTCGACGAGGAATTCATCCGACAGTCCGACCTCGAGGCGACGATCTCCCGCGCAGTCACGGTGTTCGATACCTGGCGTCGCGAGCCGGCGCCGCGGCGTGGAGAGGTGGTGCGACATCTCGGCGCACAACTACGCCGACACAAGGAGGTGCTCGCCGACCTCGTGCAAATCGAGGTGGGCAAGATCCGCTCGGAGGCCTTGGGCGAAGTGCAAGAGATGATCGATATCTGTGATTTCGCCGTCGGACTATCCCGCCAGTTGCACGGTCTCACCATCTCATCCGAACGTCCCGGCCATCGCCTGGCCGAGACGTGGCAACCGCTCGGACCCGTCGGGGTCATCAGTGCGTTCAACTTCCCGATGGCCGTGTGGTCCTGGAACGCCACCTTGGCGCTCGTCTGCGGCGACCCAGTGGTGTGGAAGCCGTCCGAGGCCACCACCTTGTGTTCGCTCGCCGCCACCGTTCTGGCCCGTCGTGCGGCCGTCGAGGCCGGCTTACCCGCTGATGTGTGCCAGGTGGTGTTCGGCGATGCACGAGTGGGTCGATCTCTCGTCGCCGACCATCGTGTCCCGGTCATCTCGGCCACCGGCTCCACCCGCATGGGAAAGATCGTCGCTCCGATCGTCGCCGAGCGCTTCGGTCGCTCCATCCTCGAACTCGGTGGCAACAATGCCGCCATCATCACTGCGTCGGCCGACCTCGGCCTCGTCGCGCGGGGGGTCACGTTCGCCGCCGCCGGCACCGCGGGACAACGCTGCACGACCTTGCGCCGTCTGATCGTGCACGCCTCGCGTCACGACGAAGTGATCGAACGAATCGCCCGCGCCTACTCCCAACTACGCGTCGGGAATCCCCTGGAACGCGACACTCTCGTCGGACCCCTCATCGACGCGCAGTCGGGAACCACGATGAGCACCGCCATCGAGCGGGCCGTGGCCGACGGCGGACGGCTCGTGGTCGGCGGAGAGCGGTGCCTGGTCGACCTAGCGCCCGATGCCGCCTACATGCGTCCGGCCGTCGTCGCGATGCCGAACCAGTCCGAGATAGTGCGCACCGAGACCTTCGCCCCGATTCTCTACGTCATGTCCTACGACACCATGGACGAGGCCCTCGCCATCCAGAACGGTGTCCCCCAGGGACTGGCCTCGTCGATCTTCACCACCGACCTACGCGAGGCCGAACGTTTCACGGGTCCCGCGGGAAGCGACTGCGGTATCGCCAACGTGAACATCGGACCATCGGGCGCCGAGATCGGTGGGGCGTTCGGAGGCGAGAAGGAGACGGGTGGTGGCCGAGAAAGCGGTAGCGACGCTTGGAAGGCCTACATGCGACGCCAGACGCAGACCGTCAACTACTCCGACGATCTGCCTCTTGCCCAAGGGGTGGTCTTCGAATAGTCGTCCATCCCGAGACGCGTTCGTCACACCATCGGCCGATTCCCGCACGTCACCCCCTCGGCGACCACGGGTACACTCGCATCATGATCCCGTCTTCCGACCGTCACCCGGCCTTCGAGGAGTACTGCGAATGCATCTTCGAGCTGCACGAGGACGATCATGAGGTGATCCGGGCCCGAATCGCCGAGCGACTCAACGTCAGTCGTGCCTCGGTGACGCAGATGATCGAGAGGATGACCAAGGTCGGCCTGGTCACCTCCACCGACAACACCATCACGCTCACCGCCGACGGTCTGGCGTTGGCCAATCAAGTCGTGCGCCGACACCGCCTCGCCGAACGCTTCCTCACCGACATTTTGGGCCTCAGTTGGTCCGACGCCCATCGCGAAGCGGGCAAGTGGGAACATGTCATGAGTGACGAGGTGGAGATCGCGATGAACCGCGTGCTCGGTGCGCCCACCACCTGTCCCCACGGGAACCCGATCCCCGGATCCAGTTACATCGATCCCCACGCCGTTCCGTTGGCCCGAATCGACATCGGAGATCGCTTCACCATCTCACGCATCCCCGAGGAGCTGGAGTTCGCTCCGGGACTGCTCGATTTCCTGCAGCAGTCGTGCATCCTCCCGGGATTCATGGGGCAGGTTTCCGCGAAACCGGCCGATGGCACCATGTCGGTCATCATCGACGGACGAACCGTGGCGGTGGACGCCTTCGCATCGTCGCGGATCTTGGTAACCGTTTGATGACCGGCCATTCCATCGGCGTTGCAGTCGGAGTCGCGATCGCCCTGTCGTCGTGCGCTCCCACGACCTATGAGACCTCGGCCACCTCCACCGTTGCGATCCCCGTCACCACGCTCCCCACGGGTCCCGCCAGTGACCTGCTCCCTCGTCTGAGTGCATCGATGTTGTCGCTGTCGTCCTACATCGGACCGAACTCCAGTGGGACCACCACCAGTGGCAAGGAAAAGGTGCTTGCCGAGATCGAGGCTCTGTGGAACGCCGCCGAGACCGAGGTGACCTCGCTCAGCCCCGAGTCCGCGGAGTCGATCGGTCGCATGGTGGACCTGGCCCGCACCGCCGTGGAACGCAACCGACCCGCCGACGCCGACAAGGCCGCCAAGTTCGCCGGAACCGTGATCGACGAACTGCTCGACTGATACTCAGTCGCGCATCGGTGCGGGCAAGTCCTCGGCGTGGACCACCGTGAGTCGTTGCGTCGAGCGGGTCAGTGCGACGTACAACGCTCGCATGCCCTGGGGCTCGGCGCGCACGATGCGAGCCGGCTCGACGACGATGACACCATCGAGTTCGAGTCCCTTGACCAAGCCGACCGGCACGATGGTGACGCCGGAGTCCAGCGCGACGTTGGCCGCGCGACCGTGCTCGATCCCCCGGGCGGTGAAGTAAGCACTGGCGACTTCGGCCATCGCATCGGGCACCACAACAGCCACGTTGCCCGAGCCGACCAGGTCGACCATGCTCACGGTCTCCGCCGCCACCGCACCCAGCAGTTCATCAGACGAGGGAACTGAGACGATTCGTGGCGGTGCGACCCCTTCACGTACTGCCCGTGGCGCAACCAGTCCGAGCGCTGCGGCGTGCATCACCTTGGTGGCCAATTCCATGATCTGTCCGGGAATGCGGTAGCCGACCGACAAGCCGATCACCCGACTCGGCTTGCGTTCGGGCAAGTGATCCAACACGTCGTTCCAGGTCGACGGAGCATGGGCCCCGGTGGCCTGGGCGAGATCGCCCACCACCGTGAGCGAACCCGACAGGGACCGTCGGGTCACCATTGCCAGTTGCATCGGCGTGAGGTCCTGAACTTCGTCGACGACGATGTGTCCGTAGGTCCGAATCTCGTGGAGTTCGTCGGCCTTGCCGTTGCGTTGGGGCAAGGGACCGAGGTGCACTCGGGCTTCGTCCAGAAGGGCCGCATCGGCGACGGTCCAACGCACCTCGTCCAAGGTCTCGGACCGCTCACGGTACAAAGAAATGGTCTCATCCTCGGAAAATCGTCCGGCGTTGGCCAACTTCAACAGCGCCTTGGAACCGAAGAGGTCGTGTAACAACTGCGCCGGCGTCAGCAACGGCCAGATACGGTCGATCAAACCCTGCGCCTCGTCGTCATACTTCAACGCCTCCCTCACCTGCTCTCCGGTGGCATCACCATCGCGCCACGTCGCCGCCATCGCCTCATACAACTCGTTTTCCACCCAGCGGCTCGCCGGGTTGTGGCGGTGGAAGCGACGACGCGCGCTCTTGACGATGCGTTCAGTCTCCTCGGCGCGCATGCGCACGTACCCGTAACGGAACGGGAAGCGTACGTCCTCGCGCAACGGGCGTTGGCGATCCTTCACCGCCTTGCGAACGAGATCGGCCATACGCTCGTCGCCCTTCACCCACGCCGCCGTTCGACCATCGACCTCTCCGGTTCCTGACGTGGCCCAGAGAACATCGGGTACCAGGTCTTGCAGCACCACCTGTTCGACACCGGCCTCACCGAGCGACGGCAACACGCGTTCGATGTAGCGGAGGAAAACGCGATTCGGTCCGATGACGAGGACTCCTTGATCCTCCAACGGAAAGCGATTCGTGTACAACAAATACGCGGCCCGATGCAGAGCCACCACGGTCTTGCCGGTCCCCGGACCCCCTTGTACCACCAGAACACCACCCTGAGGAGAGCGAATGATCTCGTCCTGCTCGGCCTGAATGGTGGCCACGATGTCGCCGAGTTGGCCCGACCGGCCTCGTTCGATGGCGGCCAACAGCGTGCTGTAACCCCGTAGGCCGGTCGTCGGCTGGGTTGCTCCGTCGGCGTCCTCCAACAATCCACCGTCGGCGCCGACACCGAGATGCCCGACGCCGAACAACTCATCCTCGATGCCGTGAAGCGTGCGACCCTCCACCACGAAATGCCGACGGCGCGCGAGCCCCATCGGATCCCGTCCGGTGGCACGGTAAAACGGCTCGGCCACCGGCGCCCGCCAATCCACCACGACCGGCTCTCGATTGTCGTCCGAGATCGCCAGTCGCCCGATGTGGAAACTCTCGATTCCGACGGCCCGCCCATCGTCGCTTTCGTCGGCCAAACGATCGATACGACCAAACACCAAGGCGGCGTCACCTAGATCCAGATCGGTGAGTCGCTTCACCAACGCCTCGTCGATGGCGTTGCGCTCGAACCGATTCTGGAAGGTTCCTCCCGTGCCCGCCTCGGTGAGACCCCGCATCTTCAGGGCGTCCGTGCGACTGACCTCGAGACACGCGTACGCGCGATCGATGAAGGCCTGCTCCTCGTCGAAATCCGGATGTTGAGATGACATCGCCCGTTGGATCCTGTCGCGTCGGATTCTGAGTGTCTCCCGGGGGAAGGGGGTCCCGGTACTCTACAACCACCCATGACCAAGACGCCCACACCGAAAAAGGGCACCACACCGGGCGGAACACCGGCCACCGTGTTTCTCGACGACCTCGGTGTGAGTTTCCGCGTTCACGCGTTCGACAACGACATCGCTCCCGGCGAGACCGGTTACGGAAAAGCCGCCGCGGCGGCCCTCGGAGTCCCGCCGGGGCGGGTGTTCAAGACCTTGCTGGTCGAGGCCACCGGACCTCTGCGACACGCCGTGGGCATCGTCCCGGTCTCCAAGCAACTCTCGTTGAAGGCCATGGCCGTCGCGATGGGAGTCAAGAAAGTCGACATGATCGACCCCCGTAGCGCCGAGCGACTCACCGGCTACGTGGTCGGTGGCATCAGTCCGTTCGGCCAGAGGAGGATGTTGCCCACCTTCGTGGACGCCAGCGCCTTCGACCACGACACCATCTTCGTGTCGGGAGGAAAACGCGGACTGGACATCGAGATCGCACCCCGCGTCTTGTTGGACGCGCTGGGCGCGGTCAGCGCCCCCATCACCGGGTGATACGAGACGTCAGATCGGACGGACGTTCTGAGCCTCGTCGCCCTTGCGACCCTGCCCGATCTCGAACTCGACCTGTTGGCCCTCGTTGAGGGTTCGGAATCCCTTGGATTGAATTTGTGAGAAGTGCACGAACACATCAGGACCGTCTTCACGGGAGATGAATCCATAGCCCTTTTCGGCGTTGAAAAACTTCACGGTGCCGATCGCCACGGCGGTACTCATTTCTCTCTCGAGTCGGACGACGTGTCCGACGACGGAACACTATGCGAAGATTTTCGGGCTGTACACACCGAAATTCCATCGTCGAGGCGGAGGCGATACGGTTCGGGCGTGCGCCACATGCCGGAACCTTCCCGCTCGCCGAGCGATTTCCCGTTCAGCCATCGGGTCCGGGTGCGCTTCGCCGAGACCGACGCCATGGGGATCGTCCACCACAGCCGCTATTTGCCCTACCTCGAGGAGGCTCGCGTCGCCTACCTCCGTCACGTCGGCCATCCCTACTCCAGTCTGCGCGAGGACGGTGTCGACTATGCGGTGCTCGAGGCGCACGTGACGTACCGAAAGCCCCTGCGATTCGACGACGTCGTCACCGTCCACTTGATGGTCTCGGCCGCATCGCGAGCCTCGTTCTCGATGTCGTACCTGTTGACGATCGACGACGAGATCCATGCGACGGCCCGCACGATGCACAGTTGCATCAACGCCCAGGGTCGCCCGATTCGCATGCCCCGATGGCTACTCGACATGGCGCCGACGTCTGATTGACGACCGCTCGGTTATGCTCCGGAAATGTCACGCCCCGCACCCGAACCCATCAACGACAGCCCCACCGGATGGGTTCGTGACCACATCGAGCGTTACGTCAGGACGAATGGTGCCGATGGCCACGACTGGAACGGCGTGCCGTGCATGTTGCTCACCACGAAGGGACGACGCTCGGGAACCTGGCAGCGCAGTGCGCTCATCTACGGGGTCGACCCCGAGACGAGTGAGGTGATCCTGATCGCGTCCAAGGGCGGCGCGCCCAAGAACCCTCTTTGGTTCGAGAATCTGGTCGACGAACCCGAGGTCTGGATTCAGATCGGTGCCGAGACCTGCTGGGCCACCGCAACGACGCTCGACCCCACCACGGACACTGACCGACGCCGGCGACTCTGGAAGATCATGTGCGCCATCTGGCCGAGCTACGACGAGTATCAATCCAAGGCCGATGCCGCTGAGCGTGTGATCCCCGTGGTCGCTCTGCGTCGCGCCTGACGACCGCGCGGAGGGTCATCTCGCGGAACTCAGGCGACCACGAAGCCGGGCCACGAGCGCATGTATCCGACGAAACTCTCACTCAAACCCTCGGCTCGCAGCTCGTCGGCAGTGACGGGCAGCGCGCGCATCGTGACGTTCGAATCAGCGGTGACCAAGCGCGGGAAATCATGGTGCAGGATCGCCGCTCGGCCGAGCGCCACGATGTCCGCACCGGCATCGATGGCCCGACTCATCTCGCGGCCACCGTACAATTTGCCGGCCACTGCCAACTTCACCTTTCCCCTCGGAATCTCGGCGAAAACGTCGATCAATCGACGGTCGGCCCACGCTTCGTCCCGGGCGTGGGCGAAGCAATCCCACAACGACATGTCGATCATGTCGACTTTTCCGCTATCGACGAGCCAGCCGAACAACTCTCGACTTTCGTCGATCACCATGCCGAATCGCTCCGGGGACAAACGCACACCGATCTGGAATTCGTCACCACATCGGGTGCGGATTTCGTCGATCACATCGAGAAGTAGCCGCGAGCGATTGGCGAGCGACCCACCGTACGCGTCGGTTCGATGATTCGACTCGGCCGACAAAAATTGGCAGATCATGTACCCGTGAGCACCGTGCAACTCGATGCCGTGGAATCCGGCCTTCCGACAACGCTCGGCGGCGGTCACGAAATCCTGCGACAATTGCTCCACCTCGGCCGTCGACAGCGCCCGCGCACCGGTGGAGGGATCGTCCGATGGACCCACCGGGTCGCTGCCGATCAGGTCCTTGGGTGAACGGCAGCCGGCGTGATGAAGTTGGACGATGGCCACACTGTCCGCGGCCACGATGTCGCGAGCCAATCGCGTCAAACCAGACACGTGGTCGTCGGCGAAGGTGCCCAACTGACCGGGGAAGCCCTGGCCGACCCGCTGCACATGAGTCGCACAAGTCATGGTCAACCCGAACCCACCGCGAGCCCTCATGGTGAGCCAGTGATGCTCCTCCGGCGACAGCGTGCCGTCCGGGTGACTCTGCATGTTCGTCAAAGGGGCCAACATGAACCGATTGGTCATCGCCGGACCATGGGCGAAGGTGACCGGATCCCCGAAGTTCACGAGCACAGCCTGACAAGAGGACTAGGTCCGGAGCGAATCCGTCGCACCTCGGTGCTGGCGGACGTCGTAGTTCCACAGCTCGGGCAATGCTCCCCGCATCGAACCCACGACCCCCGTGCACAGCAGCCCTCCGATCACCAGCGATCCACGAACCGAGGTGAGGCGCGCGGTCACCGAGGCCCGAACCTGACCCAACTGTGGCCCGATCGAATACGACAGCAATTCCATCCCGGCCATACGCCCGCGCAACTCGTCGGGAATGGTCAAGTTCCAGATGAGCATGCGAAACAAGCCGCTCACCATGTCGGCGGCTCCGGCGAAAACCAAACAACCGACCACCCACCAGATCGAATCCACCAAACCCGAGAGGGCGATGGCCAGACCCCACGCCATCCCGGCGAAAAGTACGAATCGACCATGATGATTGACGCGCTTGGCCCATCGCGACGTGGTCGAGGCGATCAACTCCCCCACCGAGAGTGCCGCGTACATGAGGCCGAGACTCCAGGTCGCCTCGTACTGCTCGGCGATGAACGGAAACAAAGCGAAGGGGAAGGCGAAAAACATCGCCAGCGTGTCGCAGATGTAGGTGCCCATGATGTCCCGGCGAGTACGAACGTACCGAAAGGCCTGTCGCAGGTCGTCCAGGGGAAGGCCATGCTCCTCGCGAACATTGGGCACGCGGTTCAGTCGAAAGATGAGTAGCGCACTGACGACGAACGTCGCCAGATCGAAAAGGTACGCGGCTTCCACGCCACCCAATGCGATGAGGAAGCCGCCGATGGCCGGCCCGACCATCCGGGCCGTGCTGCCCCGGAAAGAATTCAGCGCACCGGCGGCGGGCATCTGGTGAGCGGCGACCACGCGAGGGATGATGCTGTCGAGACTCGGACGCTGCAGGCTGTCGATCACCGAGATCAGAACGGCAACGACGTAGATCGGCCACACCTCGGCGCCATCACCCCGCCAGGCGTTCACCAACAGCACCGCCACCCCGAACATGAATGCCGTCTCGGTGACCAGCACCATCATTCGGCGGTCGAGACGATCCGCCAGCACGCCTCCCCACAGGCCGAACACGACGAGAGGCAGAATCTCGAGCAATCCGAGAACACCCACCGCCACGTACGAACCGGTGATGTCGGCCACCTGATACGGCATGGCGACGAAGGTCGCCGCCGACCCGAGTCCCGAGACCAGACCCGACCCGAAAAGCAGCCGGTATTGGCGATTTTCTCGCAACGGGGTCAGATCCACGTCACCATCTTGGTCTCGAAGCGGTGGGACGCAACGGATCTCGGTCGAGGCCGGAAGCGACCACCATGTCGGTTCACTCAGGACCGCTCGAATCGGTAATTCGGTCGGTTTCGCCCAGTTACGGGCCGGAAAAAGGTGGGAGAAAACGCCCGGAAATCCGCGTTTGGCAGAAGCCCTTGTAATAGGTTCCATCCCATGAAGAAACGTGACCTCATCCAAGCAGTATCTGACCACACCGGACTCGACAAGAAGTCGGCCACCTCGGCCGTCGAAGGGACCATCGATGTCATCCTGGCCACCGTGGCCAAGGGCGAGGTCGTGAACATCTCCGGGTTCGCCAAGTTTGCCAAAATCAAGCGTCCGGCACGCATGGGCCGTAACCCAGCGACCGGTGCGACGATCAAGATCGCGGCGAAGACCGTGGCCAAGATCACTGCGTTGAAGGGTTTCAAGGACATCGCCCTCGGCGCGGCTCCGGCCCCCAAACTGAACAAGGCCGGCGCTGCCAAGAAGGCTGCCCCGGCCAAGAAGGCAGTCGCCAAGAAGGCTCCGGCTAAGCGTCGCTGACCGTGGCGCTTCGGCGCTGAAGAATGTCGAAACCCCGCCGCACCAGCGGCGGGATGTTTCGTATCTCCGAACATTTCTCGGGGCGACTACTCCTCGTCGGCCGACCAACGCTGGGCCGTCACGGTCAAGCGCAACGTCGCGATCGGCGTTTCCTCAGCAATG
>VFYV01000031.1 GCA_016871395.1 Actinomycetota bacterium | reverse complement strand
TTGGCCGAACACGCCAACGAAGATGTCGATCTTCTTCACGTGCTGCAGTTGTGTCTGATACACGACATCGTCGAGATCGACGCCGGTGACACCTTTGCGTACGACACCACGGCCAACTCCGACAAGGGCGAGCGCGAGCAACGCGCGGCCGACCGTCTGTTCGGTCTGCTACCCGCCGACCAACATGCTCGACTGCGCGCGCTCTGGGAGGAGTACGAGGCGGTGGAGACGGCCGAGAGCCGTTATGCCAACGCCGTCGACCGCATGCAGCCGGCGATGCTCAACCACATGGTGGGCGAGATGTCGACCTGGCGCCAGCACGGCATCAGCGAGCCTCAGGCCGTGAAGCGACTATCGCCCATCGGCAATGGCTCGGCGCGTTTGTGGGAGTACACGCAGGACGTCATCGCCGAAGCGGTCCGCCGCGGCAATCTGACCGAGGGGTGATCACTCCTCGTCGGAGTCGTCGACTGGATCGTCGTCGGCTACCGCTGTCAATTCAGGGATTCCCTGCTTGGTCCGCAACTTCTCGATTTTCTTGATCTGGGCGTTGAGCTTTTTGTAGCGGGTGCCGTCGGTGTTGATGCTCGCCAGTTGGTCCTGAAGACTCTCAAAAATTTTCTCGACTTTGTCGATGGCCTCGGTGTATTGCTTCCACTGCCGCTGGAACAGGTTGACGTATTGCATGATCTCGGCCGCCGTCTTCTCGGTGTGGAAGCTGTCGGCGGCCTGGCGAATGACAACCAGGAACGCGTAGAGGGTGAGTGGCGAGCACAGCACGACCTTGCGCTCGAGGGCGTAGTCGATGAGCGTCGGGTCGGATTCGTGGACGAATCCGCTGATGCTCTCGTTCGGCACGAACATCAACACGTAATCGAGGGTGTTGTCTGAGGAGTTGTTGATGTAGTCACGTTTGGCGAGAGCGTCGACGTGACCCTTCACGGCGGCAACGAAGGACTTTTGTGCGGTCGCACGGACAACGTCGTCGTCGGTCGTGATGTATTCCGAGTACTTGTCAAGGGGAAACTTCACATCCATGTACAGCACGCGATTTGGCGGAACGTCGAAACGGTAGTCGGGTCGTCCGCCACTGTCGATCGTGGACTGCTTCTGGTAGTTGATCCCCTCGAGGAAGCCGGCGGCGCGCAACATATCCTCGGCGAGACGCTCGCCCCACTGTCCGCGGGCCTGCGAATTCGAAAGAACGTCGCGCAGATTTTCGGTTCGTATCGACAAGTTCGCCACCGCTTGTTCAACGGTTCCGTACTGGCGTGAGCTACTTTCGCGGAGTTCGTTGATGGCCCGGTCGATCTCTTGCATACGGGAGGTGACTTGGTCGGCGACGGTGCGCAAACCCTTGTCGATGGCCTCGGCCTTGGTTCCGAACTGATCGACACCCTGCCTCACAATGCTCTCGGTGGCCAGATTGAGGAGATCAGCCTGGGCCTTGCGTGCCTCGTCGGCGATGGCCTCGCGTTCGTGGCGCATTTGATCCATCATCCGCGTGAGGGCCTCGGCCTGCGCCGAGGCGAGAGCGGATTCGATGTCGGTTTTTGACAGTGATTCTCCGGTCGCCGATGACGGAGACGCGGTCGGCTTGCGCAGGCTGATGGCCAATAGGGCGATGGCGACGACGAGGAGGGTGATGATGATGATGTTCATGATTAGTTGAACGAACCTTTCCGGAAGAAGTGTGCGGTGGCGGTGAATGTGCTGCTCACGGCGTGTAGATACCCTCGGCGGCGATCACCTTGCCGTCGATGATCGTGAGCAGGTACCAACTACGGATCGGGGAGTCGGCGATCTCCTCGCCGGTCTGGACGATCTCCCACAAGCGGGCTGGAGCAACGAAGGCGTCGCGCGGGCTTCCGTCGTCGGTCGGGTAGAGAAACACCGAGGTGTACAGCAGGTCGTCGAGGTACGCGGGGTAGAGCTGGTCCCCTCCGGCCACTCGGGTGATCCCGTAGTTGTTCCAACACACCTCCTCGCCATCGCCGAAGACCTCGCGACAGGCGTCGATGCCGAAGTGCACCTGGGTGACGTCGAAGTTGAAGCCCCGCACGTCTTCGTCGAACACCCCCTGGAGATATCCCCAGTAGAGGCCGTCGGGGAGACTGACGTCGATACGGTTGCCGACGACCCAATCCGGTTCGATCGGAGCCGAGTGGGCGGGGGGTACCGGGGCCTCGACCACCGTCCAGTCATCGAGCAATTGGTCGAATTCGACGTCTCCGAGGGTGTCGCTGTACACCGTGATCGGCGGAGCCACCGTGGAGACGTTGGCGGAGGTGTCGGGCGCCGGGGTCGAGTCGGTCACGTCCGGGGCCGTCGTGGTTTCGATGGGCACCACGGTCTCGGTCGTCGGGTCCTCGTCACCCCACCAGTAGTAAACGGCGCCAGCCGCGATGACGGCGACGGCGACCAAGAGCGGTAGCCGCGACCGTCTCGGCTGTTTGCGCTTCCGGGACTTCTTCTTGGCCACGGGGAAAGTTTGTCAGAGTTTCCGAAGTCGCACGTCGCTCACCCGGTGGTCGGCGCCCTTGCGCAGGATCAACGAAGCTCGCTCGCGGGTGGGTTCGATGTTTTCGCTGAGGTTCAGACCGTTGATGCCTTGCCAGATGCCGTGGGCAGTGGCGATGGCTTCGTCACGCGAGAGATGGGCGAAGTGCCGGAAGAAACTGTCGGGGTTTTGGAACACCGAGTCGCACAGGCTCAGGAACCGATCGACGTACCACTTTTCGATGTCGGTCTCGTCAGCGTCGATGTAGATCGAGAAGTCGAAGTAGTCGCTGACGAACTCGGCGGCCTCGTTGCCGGGGGTGCCAACTTGCAACACGTTGAGCCCCTCGAGGATCAAGATGTCGGGCTGACACACGGTGACGTGTTCGCCCTCGACAATGTCGTACACCACGTGGCTGTACGCCGGCGCATCCACGGTCGGACGTCCGCTTTTCACCTCGCGAAGAAACCTCAGAAGATTGCGGGTGTCGTAACTCTCGGGGAAGCCCTTGCGATTCATGATGCCGCGTTCATCGAGCACGCGGTTGGGGAGCAAGAAGCCGTCGGTGGTGATGAGATCCACCTTGGGATGATCGGGCCAGCGTGCCAAGAGGGCTTGCAGAATTCGGGCGAAGGTGCTCTTGCCCACGGCGACACTGCCGGCGACACCGATCACGTAGGGAACCTTGGGAGCCAACGTGCCGAGGAAAGTGGCACTCACCTTGTGCAGGTTTTGGGTGGCTGAGACGTAGAGATTGAGCAGTCGGGTGAGTGGCAGGTACACCGCCGCCACCTCGTCGAGGTCGATGCGCTCGTTGATGCCCCGCAGGTTTTCGAGATCGGCCTCGCGCAATGTCATCGGCGTGGCGGCGCGGAGCTCGGCCCATTGTCGGCGGTCGAACGAGACGAAGCGCTGGGTCACGGCGGGGGACGCTACCTGCCCGGTGAGACCGCGTCGGGCCCGGCAGTGAGAACATCGACACCGGTGTCGGTGACCAAGACCATGTGTTCGAACTGGGCAGTGCGCTTGCCGTCGGCAGTGACCGCCGTCCAGTCGTCGTCCCACATGTGGAACTGCCAGGTTCCCAAGGTGATCATCGGTTCGATGGTGAACACCATGCCGGGCTTCATGATGGTGTTGTTGCGCGGGTCGTAGTAATGCAAAACCTGAACGTCCGTGTGGAACTGCTCGCCGATGCCGTGGCCGATGAAGGCACGCACGACGCCCAGGCGATGAGCGGTGGCGTGGTCCTCGATGGCTTTGCCGATATCGCTCAGGGGACGGCCGGGGACAACCGCCCTGATACCCCGCCACATGCATTCCTCGGTGACCTTCACCAGTTGTCGATCCTCGGTGCTGACGTTGCCCACCATGAAAGTGGCATTGGTGTCCCCGTGCACGCCATCCACGTAGCAGGTGACGTCGAGGTTGATGATGTCACCATCCTCGATCACCGTGCTGTCGGGGATGCCGTGGCAGATGACCTCGTTCAGACTGGTGCACACGCTCTTGGGGTAGCGGTGGTAGTTGAGCGGACTGGGATAGGCGCCTCGTTCGATGGTGAGGTCGTGCACGAAAACGTCGATGTCGTTCGTGGTCAGACCCGGTTTCACGAAGTCTCCGGCCCGACGCAGGATGTCGGCGGCCATCGCGCCGGCGTGGCGCATGCGCTCGATGATCTCGGGGGATTTCACTGCGGGCTCGCTCCAGCGGGTGACTTCGCCGGAGAGCGCATAACCGGGTTTCACGATGTGGTCGGGTACCGAACGCATGGGCGAGATCACCCCAGGTTCGATCCGGCCCTCCTGCCCTTTGTGGCAACGCTTGTAACGACGACCTGATCCGCACCAGCAAAGGTCGTTCGACTGGGGTAGCACCGCGGGGGCCCGGCGACGAGTGGGACGGGGCTCGCTGGTCACGACTTCAATCTACCGAGCCGAGATCGGTGTGGTTCGTGCGACCCATTCATCTTCAAGAGGCTGTGGTTCATTCTCGATGGCACACCCGAGTCACCGCTGAACCCACCCGGAGAAAACATGACTGCGATAGTGAACCGACTGACCAGCGCCCGGACCAATGCCGTGCGCACGCCCGAGGTGGCCGTGGGCGCGCTGATCATCGCGGCCTGCGTGGTGGGAGCAATGACATGGAGCCGATCCGTGGTGGTGGGCACCTCGGTGTTGGTGGTTACCTCCGACGTGAAGCGGGGCGAGGTACTGCAGGAATCCGATTTCGGCACCATCACCCTCACCAGTTCCGATGACATCGATTTGGTGCGGGCGGCGTCGTTGGAGGACGCAGTTGGTTTGCGGGCCATGACCGATATCTCGGCCGGCACACCGCTCACCCCCTCGCAACTGGGCTCGGTCAGTCCGATAGCCAACGATGAGGGCCTGGTTGGACTGACGGTGGCTCTCGGTGAGGCGCCGGCCGACATTGACGCCGGCGATTCGGTACGACTACTCACCCTGACCCGTCGAACCGATGGTTCCACCGCATCGGCCATCGAGCCAGCGGTCTTCGAGGTGTGGCACATCACACCATCCGATCCGATGGATGGCAGTCGTGTGGTCACCCTGAAGGTCGGTGTCGAGGAGGCCATCACCTTTCTCGGACGCGAGGAGATCCGGCTCATGAAGGTGAACCCGTGAGCGATGGACTGACCAGCATCCTCGTCGAGGTACTCACCGGGGCTCTCATCGATGCTCGGCACAACGCTCGCCTCGCCGGACGTTCGCTTGGTCTCGTCGACGAGGACCGAGTGGTTCGTGATGCGGCGCGGATGTTCTTCGACGACCCCCAATACGCCGCCGACTCGGCCCTTGAACTCGATCTCACGAAGCGGGCCATCGACGTGGTGCTTGGCTGCGGGCCGCTTCAGGTTCTCTTGGATGACCCGGACATCACTGATATTCACGCGCGGGGTAGTCGACCGGTGTGGGTGAAGCACCGTGACGGTCGACGCGAGCAGCGTGCTCCCCTGGTCGATAGTGACGAAGAACTGATCGAGCTCGTGCGAACTTTGGCCACGCGCAGTCGCCATGGTGAACGTCGCTTCGATGCCAGCTCGGCTGAATGCAACCTGTGCCTACCCGATGGAAGCCGTTTGTTCGCAGTGATGGACGTCTCCGTCGAACCATCGTTGGTGGTTCGTAAGCATCAATTCCAATTGGCGACCGTAGAGCAACTAGTCAGCGGTGGTCTCATGAGCATGGACGTGGCCCGGTTCCTGCGCGCCGCCGTTCTGGCGCGTCGTAACATCGTGGTGGTGGGTGGTACCGGTAGCGGCAAGACCACCCTCCTGCGCGCTCTGATCAATGAGATTCCCAAACACGAGCGCATCATCACCATTGAGGACGCCTACGAATTGGGTATCGATCGGTTCGTCGATCTGCACCCCGACCAGGAGGCGCTGCAGACCCGTGGTGCCAACGTGGAGGGCCGGGGGGCGATCGACTTGGCATCGCTGACGCGCATGGCCCTGCGCATGGACCCGGATCGGGTGATCGTGGGTGAGGTGCGCGGCGCCGAGGCATTTCCCATGGTGCTGGCCATGAGCCAGGGCAACAACGGTTCCATGTGTACGTTGCACGCCGATAGCACCCGCTCGGCATTCTCGAAACTCGCTGCTTACGTGAGCATGGCCGATACCGGTCTCCCCATCGACATCGTCAATGTGCTCATCGCCAACGCCGTTCACGTGGTGGTGCACGTCGAGATCTGCGATGGCGTTCGACGGGTCTCCAGTGTTCGTGAGGTCGTGGACGCCGATGGTCCACGGGTGGTCTCGAACGAACTTTTCGCTCGGGTCGAGGAAACCGCGCTCGAAGGCGATGACCGCACCGAGGCCCGAGCGCAGTTCCCCATGACCACGCAACTGGCCCACATGCTGGCCCGACACGGCTACGAACGGGCGCTGGTGTGGTCATGAGTGACATGGCGCGCCTCTTTGTGGGTTTGCTCCTCGGTGCCGGGGTTGTGTTGGTGCTGTGTGGGGTACGGGGAATCCGTGTGGTCGAGTTCCGGCGTCCACGTTCCTCGCGCCGGACCCCGCGCGAGGAAACGGCACTGGTGGAAGCATTAGCCGTATGGGTGGAGCAACTGCGCGACACCATCGCCGGCGCACGGGGTCTCGAACAATCTCTAACGGCGACCGCGGCCACGGCGCCCGACATCTTGCGCCCGTCCGTTCAACGGTTGGCCTCCCGAATGGGCGTGATGCCCCTGCCCCGTGCACTGCGGGGACTGGCGACCGACATCGACCACCCGCTGGCTGACTTCGTGACCGCGGCTCTGATCGTGGCAGCCGAGAATCACGTGCGTGATCTGGTCTCACTGCTGACGCACCTATCCGAAAGTTGTCGCGACGACGTTCGTATGCGCACGCGGGTGTGGGTGGCGCGAGCCCGGTTACGCAGCGCCATTCGCATCATCATGATGGTGATCGTGGGGTTCGTGGGAGGGCTTGTTCTGCTCCAACGCGAATATCTGCGCCCGTATGCCTCGGCCTCGGGCATGGTGGCATTGACGGTGATCGTGGCGATGTTCGCGTCGTCGTTGGTGTTGTTGTCGCGGTTGGGTCGACTCGTGACGGTCAGCCGCTTTGTCGCTCACGAGACGGAGGTGGTGTCATGATGGCGCTCCTTGGTGCGGGATTCGGTCTCGGTGTCTGCATGATTTTGTGGTCCTGGCGCATCCACCGTGATCGGGCCATCGACTTCACCCTCGGTCGCTTTCGAGGCGATGTCCGAGACCTCGCGGTCTGTGAGCGTGACGCACGTTCGTTGGTGGCGGAGCAACTATTGGTCGCCGTGGCTGGTCTCGCGTTGCCGGTCGTGATGTACGGCGTGACTTCGGTGGCCGGAACCCCGCTACCCGCCGGAGCGTGTCTCGCTGCATCGGTGGTTGGTGCGATCGTCGGTTTTCAATTTCCGGTGTGGCAGTTACGCGACCGGGCCCGTGAGGCACGGCGCAATTTTCGGGCCTCCTTTTCGGCCTACCTTGACCTGGTATCCATTCTGTTGGCGGGGGGCGCCGGTATCGAAACGGCTCTGGTGGCCGCGTCCCGAGTGGGCGATGGACCGTCTTTTCGTTCGGTGGCTCGATGTCTGGAGGTGGCCCGGACCGCCCGGCGTTCGCCGTGGGACGTGCTGGCCGAACATGGCGAGCGCATCGGCGTGGAAGAGTTACCACAGTTGGCCTCGACCATTCGTCTCGGGGGCGAACAAGGGGCGCGCATGACCGCCTCTTTGGTGGCCAAGGCCGAGTCGATGCGGGCCAAGCAGATGGCCGACGTAGAGGCCCGAGCGAACTCGGCCACCGAGCGCATGGGATTGCCGATGGTGATGCTCTTCCTCGGATTTCTCGCGCTACTCGGATACCCAGCCATGCACATGATCGGCGCCGGATTCGACGCCTGAGTTCGAGTAACACGACACACAAAAGGAGAAATGAAACATGAATCACTTCCGGCAGATATGGGAGTACTACAACGTGCGATTGGCTGCCTCGCGGGAGGCCGATCGCGATCGAGGTGAAGTGAGTGCCACCACCGTCGTGCTGGCGGCGGCTCTCATCGCTTTGGCCCTGTCGGTGGGGGTCATCGTGTCGGGGAAGGTGCGCGACAAGGCCACCGATCTCGATCTGGGTTGATCGATGACGACGGTGCAGGCCGATCGTGATCGGGGAGAGATATCCACGCAGGTGGTCTTGGCGTTGCCAGTTTTGATTCTGGTACTCGTGGTGGCGGTACAGGCGGCTTTGGTATTCCATTCGGGTGCGGTGGCTTCAGCCGCCGCGGCCCGCGGAGCATCAGTTGCCGCCGGGGCTCAGAACGCCGGACTCTCGGCCGCGGTGTCGGGAGTTCAGGTGGCCACAACGACCGTCGCCGAACTTGGGGCCGAGTTGGCCCACACACCGGCAGTTTCCATGGCTGACGGTTTGGTGACCTTCACGGTAGCGGTGCGCGTTCCTCGCGTGGCCTTGTTCTTCCCTGATGTCGTCACCCGCGTGGTGATCGAGCCCTTGGAACGCACGACGATGGAATCACAGCGATGACTCGTGATCGGGGAAGTGCCGTCGTGGAGTTGGTGTTGCTGACGCCGCTCTTGGTGGCACTGCTCCTTTTCGTCGTGCACGTAGGTCGGGCCGGTGAAGGAATGACCGTGGTTCGCCACGCTGCGGATCAGGCTGCCCGAGCGGCTTCGTTGGTGTCCGGGCCGCGCATGAACGAGGTGGCTCAACGGGCGGCACTCGATGATTTGTCGCATCAGAACTCGTCGTGCATCTCACCCTCGGTGAGCGTGCGAAGGACGGTAGTGGGTCAAACCACGTGGGTGACCGTCCGCGTGACCTGCTCCACCTCGACGGCAGGGCTGGGTTTGCTCGGTGTGGGCAGCTACACGATCGCGGCATCATCCACTGAGGTTGTCGATCGGTACCGAGGCGGCGACTGATGGTCGAGTCGTCGCCACGACCTGGGCATGATCGCGGTGTGGTGTCCGGATTCGTGCTGAGTTTAGTGCTGTGCTTCGTGGCGATTGCTGGACTGGCCGTAGACAGTGGTCGGTTGGTGGCTGCCCACGTAACGGCGGGTGATCACGCGGAGAATGCGGCCCGTGCCGGGGCTCAGGAAGTGACTCTCGTTCGGGCTGGGTGGCGCGTAATCGACCCGCGACGAGCCACCGCCACCGCACGAGCGTTTCTCGATGCCCATGGTTTGGAAGGTGACATACGCGCCGACTTCACGTCGGTCACGGTGATCGTTCGCCAGCGCCAGTCCACCACCTTGCTGTGGATGGTGGGCATCGATGAACGCTCCGTGTCGTCCACACGTATTGCTCGTTTGGTGAGTACGTGAACGTTGACGTCGCCCCGGTCGTCATTCGCGTCGCGATACTTGTCGGTGCGGGGTCTCTTTCATGGATCTTGGGTTCTTTGCTGCTCGACATCGTCCGTTTGGTGCGTGGTGCACTGACCACGCGGACCTTCATGGGAGCAGTGGCTCGCTATCTGGTGGTCGGACTGGTCGTGACGCCGGTCGTTCATGGTGCAGGCGAGGCGCGGGCCGCAACGTGTGACGCGGATGTAGATGAGTCCGATCGCAGTGGTTCGCCTCCGCTGTGGCTGAGTCCATTGGTTTCGGGGGTGACCGCGTTGGGAGTGGTGGTCACCCGGGATGCACTGCGCCGGCGAGTGATAGGTGCGCCGTCGCCCGCTGTCGAATTGCTGAGTGAGGACGATTTGAGTCGAGACCAGTTTGTCATTGATGAACGCATCCACGGACCGAGCTGCGTTCCACCCCACGATTTCGTGGCGGGAGTGCTGGGTCCGGTGGGCGTGACGACCGCCGACGGGGACCGCGTGAAGTTCGCTCGGACCCGTAGTGAGGAGCTGGTGGTGTGGTTGGCTTTGCATCCGTCCAAGCGCTTCCGATCGATGGCCCGCGCCGACATGTGGGCCGAGCCGGTGAAGGACTCCACGTTCGCGAACATCACCAGTGATGCGCGTCGAGCGCTACACGTCTGTGGTGACGGTGGCTCCGGGTTGGCGGTGACTCTCAATGACGAGCTGGTTCTCACCGGGGTGGCAAGCGACGTCGACATCCTGCGGCGGTGCGTCGATCACGCGCGGCGGTGGCCAGAAGACGGCGGGATGGAAGCTCTTCGCTACGGGCTGTCCTTGGTGCGGGGCACGCCGTTTTCGGGGGCGTCTTATGGATGGAGTGACTCCACCGGCCTGGCCGCCGACGCCGTGATGCTGGTGGTGCAGGCCGCCTGCATGTTGGCCGACATGTGCGTCGATGCCCACGACCCCGCTGGGGTGTACTGGGCCACGGGTCAGGGACTATTGGCCGTGCCGGGGCAAGAGGACCTGTTGTCCCATCGCCTCCGCTGGCACGCTGAACGTCGGGATCGAGTGGGCTTGACCACCGAATGGCGCGCGTACTTGCGCTTGTTGGCCGCTGACCCGTGGAGCGATGGTTCCCCGTCGCCGGCGATGGCGAAACTGTGGGCCGAGGTCGACTCCGCGCTGCAGGTCGGAAAGTACGGCGACTGACGACCCCCGTTGATCCCGACGGTCTCCGTTGCCATGCTCTCTTCTTTCGGGTTATCGATCACCACACAAAGGGGTGTGGCAGAACCCTTCGACCCTGTTGTCATTCGTCATCCGTCGGCCTTACCACTCATGCCGAGGGCCTTCATGGCCTCGCGGACGGAGTTCACGCGTACCACCTTGATGTCGACGTCGACGTCGGGTGACTTGGCCGGAACGATGGCGGTGCCGAAACCCAGACGGGCGGTTTCGGCAAGCCGACGCGACACGTGCGACACCTGGCGAACCTCACCACCAAGACCAACCTCTCCGAAGGCCACCACGTCGGGGCGCATGGGCTGGTGACCGAGTGCGGACAACACAGCCAAACACAGGCCGAGATCACTGCCGGGTTCGGTGATCTTTACCCCGCCCACGACCGATGCGTACACGTCGTGCTGGCTCACCGGTTGTCGCAAGCGTTGTGACAGCACAGCCAAGAGCATGGACAAGCGGGTGGGGTCGAGGCCCTGCACACTTCGGCGTGGGGGCGTGTCGCTTTTGACCGCGCTGGTGAGCACCTGAAGTTCGACCATGAGTGGGCGTTGTCCCTCGAGAGTGGGGATGACCACACTGCCAGCGATTCCGGTCTGGCGATCGGCGAGGAACAACGCACTGGGATCAGGAACGCCACGCAGTCCGTGTTCGACCATCTCGAACAAACCGAGTTCGGTGGTGGGGCCGAATCGATGCTTCGAAGCCCGCAACAGTCGCAACGCGTGGTGACGTTCACCCTCGAATTGCAGAACGGTGTCGACGACGTGTTCGAGCACTCGTGGACCGGCCAGGCCTCCCTCTTTCGTGACGTGACCAACCAAAATGACGGGCAGGTTGCGACGCTTGGCTTCCATCACCAGTTTGTGCGCGCAACCACGCACCTGCACCACGCTGCCTGGTGCGGAACCCAACTCGGGATCGACCATGGTCTGGATGCTGTCGATGATGACCAACTCGGGTTCGATTTCGTCCATGGCTTTCATCACGTGGGGCAGCACGGTCTCAGCCAACAGCCACAGGTCGGGTCGAACCGCGCCAAGACGTTCGGCGCGCATGCGCACCTGCTGTGCACTCTCTTCGGCCGAGACGTACAACGTGCGTCCGGGCCAGGCCGCCAGAGTTTGTAGCAGCAACGTGCTCTTGCCAATGCCGGGTTCGCCACCGAGCAACGTGACCGAGCCCGGAACCAATCCGCCACCTAGCACGCGATCGAGTTCGTCGATGCCTGTGGAGCGGGGGGCAGCATGCGAGGTATCCACTTCGCCGATGCGCTGGGCAGTGGCCGCCGGAACCAAAGCGAGCCCGGCGGCGAGTGAGGCGATGTCGGGCGCGTTCGGGTCTTCGACGTCTTCGACCAACGTGTTCCAGGCGCCGCACGCCGAGCACCTACCGCTCCATTTGGGATGCGAGGCACCGCATTCGGAACAGTTGTAGACGAGACGCAGCCGGGCCATGGGCGAAGACTAGGTGTCGGGTGTGGTGTCCGATTTGGTGGAGCCTCGACGTTCACGAGGCAAGATCGGTCGCTTGCGGCGGCGGGCGAGGAGCACCATCACGATCAGAAGTCCCATGACGATCAACCATGAGCCCAGAAGAAAGCTGATGACCGTGGCGATCGTCTTCCAGACACCACCGTCCACCTTGGTCTCTGAGGTTCCCAAGACCACGATTTGCGCAGTGCCATCGATGGGCGCGTTCCAGATGACTCCGCCATCGGCGACGGTGCCGGTGCTCTTCTTGATCTCACCAGGCAGGTTGGCTGACAACGTGAGAGAGAACGACGTGTTCAGGTCGACGCCCAGTTTCTCGGCGGTGCTGCGCCACGGTGTCGCCCCGATGAGGCTGCTGAGCTCGGCATCGCTGAAAGCCTCCACTCCACCGACCAACTGGACGGTGGCGTCGAAAGTGGTGTTGACCGTGCGCCCGTCGACGGTGCGCTTCAGGGTGGGGTTGAGCAGCGGTCCGTTGGGTCCACTGATCTGGGACAGCGCGTCGTTGGCCTCGGCGGGTGATTCGAAGGGATATCGCACCACCACGCGCAACCCGCCGCTGTTCACCTGGGTGGGGCCTTCGACGGTCCAACCGCTGGCGACGAGGTCGTCCACGCGAAGATCTTCGGCCAGACCCGGAACCAATGTGACGGCTTCGGCATCAATGTCGACGGTGACCGAGATGGTGCCAGCCCCCGAGTCGTCGGCGGTCACGTTGATGTACATGTCGACGCGACAACCCGTGAGCACCAACGACAGGGCGCCGATCAGGGGAAGCGAGCGACGCCACGACACGTCACGAGGCTAATTCGTGACCCGGCTCATTCACAGGTAGATGGGGCCGTGGCCCTCGCGAACCCTTAGGTAATCGGAATTCTGGGATTCCTTGAAGCGGGCGGTGCCCCCGAATTCGGCCACCAAGGCATCGCCGAACGCGTTCGCGGCGTTGGCGATGTCGTTGCAGATGGCCGTGAACTCCGTATCGTCCAAGGTGAGCGCGAGGTGATTGCCCTCCAGCAGGATCTGATTGCGCACCCAAATGATGTGGAGTTAGACGAGCCTGGTGTTGATGGCTTCCACGGTGTCCAACAGTCCGGAGGTCCACTCGACATCGACGCTGAAGATGGCGTAGACCCGGCTCACGGGCGTGTCGACACCCTCGGAGTCAGGAGCGGCCTTGTGAACCCCGGTGAGCCGCTCGATGAGGGTCTCCTGATGAGATGCGGCGATCTCGGTTTGCAGGCTCACGTGATGATTATGTCGCAAGCACCCCGTCGCATCGGCAACGATGCTCTCGATGAGCGACGATCGAGCGAATGCCGGACGCGCGAAACGGATGTTCGCACCGCTGACGATCGCACTGCTGGCGGTGATTCTCACGGGCTGTTCCGGCGAGGACGCGACCCGGTCGTCGACCTCGTCCGCTCTTACCACAACCACGACGATCGCGCCGTCGACCACGTTCACCACCTCGACGTCGAGCACGCCGAGCACCACGACCACCATGGCTCCCACCGAGTCCCGACTCTCCATCGGAGCCTCGGTGCTCGGAGCCTCGATCGATGTGATCCGACGCCTCGACACCGCGGGGTCCGAACTCACAGATGACGATCCGGCTCGGGTCACGGTCTTGGTGGTGGGCGTGATCCACGGCGACGAACAGGCCGGCCTGGAGGTGGTTGGCGAGTTGCTCGACATGGCACCGGGCGATCTTCCGGCCAACGTCGACCTGTATCTCATGCCGGCGCTCAACGTCGACGGACTGGCGAGGAACGTTCGCCAAAACGCCAATGGTGTGGACCTCAATCGCAACTTCCCCTACGAGTGGGGACCGATCGCGCAACCGGGCAATTGGCAATATGCCGGACCGTCGAGTGCGAGCGAACCCGAGACGCGGGCCATGGTGGCCTTCGTGGAGGATCTGCGTCCGGATCTCACCGTGTGGTTCCACCAGGATGCGTTCAGTATCGCCCCGTCCACCGGTCCGGACAGGTTCGTGCGCGAGGAATACGCGCGACTCACCGGCCTCCCGCTGGAAGGAGTTACCGGTGGCACGTACACGGGCGTCGCGGCCACGTGGCAGCGGCGCACCTATCCCGACGACACCGCCTTCATCGTCGAACTCGGTGGGTCGCTGGCCCCGGGGGAGGCGCTCACGCACGCCCGTGCCATCTTGAGCGTTAGCCAGATGTTGCCGTGAGGCC
>VFYV01000030.1 GCA_016871395.1 Actinomycetota bacterium | reverse complement strand
TGTCTCGTGGAATCCGACGCCAAAGCGGCGTTCGACGTGTTGCAGTCGGCCATCAACTCGGGCGCCGGCATGGAAGAGGTGTATCTCGACATCCTCAGTCCGGTATTGGCCGAGATCGGCGCCAGTTGGGCTCGTGGTGAAATCGACATCTCCGTCGAGCATCGTGCCACCGCCGTGGCCACGCGTTTGGTGGGTCAATTGAGCCATCGCTGCGCCCGCCGGGGGCGTCATCGGGGCGAAGTGCTGATCGGTGGTCCCGCCGGCGAACGCCACTCTTTGGCCTTGGCGATGTTGGGCGACCTGCTGCGTCTGCACGGCTGGGAGGTCTCCGACCTCGGGGCCGATACCCCCTCGAATTCGTTCGTTCACGCGGCATCCAGCATCAACAATTTGGTGGCGGTGGGCGTCAGCGTGACCTCGGACGAGTCGCTGGCGAGCGCGAAGGAGTTGATGTCGACGTTGCGTCGAGCGATCGGTGACGAACTGCCCGTTCTGTTGGGAGGTTCGGCCATCCGCGACCTCGATCACGCTCGCTCATTGGGTGCCGACCACTTCGCGCACGGGGCCCGGGGTTTCATCGATTTCCTGGACGGCTTGAAGACCACCCGGGCGACCCCGAAGAAGAGGCCGCCGGAGGGCGGGACCGACTGAGGCTCGACCGGCGAGCCGGGGCTGAAAACATACGAACACCTGTTCGCTATAGTCGCCACTATGAGCGTTCCCGCGGCCCGTCGCGCCGTCGATCTGTCCAACTTGCGGGGCGGTATCCCTGCTGTCATGGCCCACGAGCGTCTGTTGCCGGTGCATCCGGTGTTGGCGCCTTTGTTCGGGGTCGCTCCGGGTGATCCGGGGCTGGTGCGGGGGCACACCGTGGTGTGTTCGGGTTCGGCGGCCTTGTCGTGTGCGCTCGCTGTGGTGGCGGCTCCCACGCAGGTTGGTTCGTGGGCCGGCGTGGTGGGGTTGCCATCGGTGGGGGTGAGTGCGGCCGCCGAACTGGGTGTGGTGTTGTCACGCACGGTCTTCGTGACCGGCGCTTCGTCATCATCTGCATCGTCCGACATGGCCGCGGTCATCTCGGCGTTGGTCGATGGCGTGGAGGTCCTGGTGTTGTCGCGTCAGGTGGTGGGGTCGGTGTCTGGTGGGGTCATACGCAAGTTGCACACTCGCCTGCAGTCGCGAGGCGGGGTGTTGGTGGTGGTCGATGACCCCGGGTCGGTGACGGCCGATGTGCGTCTGGCGGCCACGACCACGATGTGGGACGGAGTGGGTGCCGGAAACGGTCACCTTCAACGGCGGCGCGTGAGCATCGAACTCGAGGTCCGTCGGCGTGGTCGGCCCACACGGGCCGACGTGTGGTTGCCCGATCATCGAGGCGGTCTCAGCATGTGCGATGAACAGTCGTCGGGCAACGTTTCGTCGGGCAACGTGTTGCCGTTGCATCGCACGGGGTGATGTCGGTGTCGACACAGCCACCTCGTTGCGCCGTGGTGCACACACCGGCGTGGCCCTTGATCGCCGCCGTCATGAACGGCATCGCCGGACGGGGGCCCGAGTACGCACCCGATCAACCTTTGGCGGTCCTGCGATCCCAGCGGGTGTACTGCTGCTCGCCGGTGGCATGGCGCGACGGTGTACGCCCGGGCATGCGTCGCCGACAGGCGCAGGGAGCGTGCCCGCACGTGGTGCTGGTGGCCGACGAACCCGATCGGGACGCCCGATGTTTCGAGCCGGTGGCGCGCTCGGTGGGCACGTTGGTGCCGTTGCTCGACATCGAATCGCCCGGTTCGCTGTCGATGGCCACCCGCGGCCCGTCGCGTTACGTCGGTGGTGACGCCGCGCTCACGGTGCGCTTGGCCGATCTGGCCATGGCGGGCCTGTCGACCGCGGTGGCGTCACGCATCGATCCCGTGGCGTTGTTGTCCACCGGTGGGGGACTGGGCGTGGGCGTGGCCGATGGTCGCCTCGCGGCCACGCTGGCGGCTCGTCACGCCATCCGCCGTGGTGAACCCGTGGTGGTCGAGCCCGGGCCCGCGGCCACGGCGGCGTTCCTCGCGCCGTATCCGGTGGCGGCCCTGAGTGCAGTGGCCGGTTGTGACGTCGGGTTGGTGGATCTGTTGCAGCGATTGGGATTGCGGCGCTTCGGTGACGTGGCCGCGTTGTCGCCGCATCACATGGTCGACCGATTCGGTTCGTTGGGACACACCTTGCACCGTCTGGTCAGTGGCACCGACGACACCGCACCATCGGCGTTGCCGCCACCACCCGATCTGACCATCGCGCGGTTGTTCGACGATCCGGTGACGCAGTTCGACATGTTGGTCTTCGCCGCCAAGTCGCTGGTCGACGAACTCGGCCGGTACTTCACCGATTGTGGGCAGGTGTGTACCCGTGTGCGTGTCGAAGCCGAGACCGAGCACGGCGAGACGTCCGTGCGTGTCTGGCATCGCGCCGAGGGCATGAACGAGTCGGCGATGATCGACCGGGTGCGATGGCAACTGGACGGTTGGATCAACGGTGACGATCGGCCGTCGGCCGGTGTCACCAAACTCGTGCTCGTCCCGCTCGAGATCCGTGGTGACGCCGGAACCCAGGAGGGTTTCTGGGGTGGTCGGACCGCCGCCGATGACGCCGCGGCTCGCGCCATCGCGCGGGTGATGGGGTTGGTGGGGCCGGCTGGGGTCACCGTGGCGTCGTGGTGCGGCGGCCGTGATCCGCGCGAGCAATACCGCATGGTGTCGTTGGCCGACGTCGGCGCTGATGGCGCCACCGTGTGCGAACGTCCGACGGGTCCGACCGCACCAGCGTGGTCCGGGGCGATCCCGACTCCGTCACCAGCGCTCGTGCACCACCAGCCGGTCAGCGTGCAGGTACTCGACGCCGACGATCGCGTGGTGTCGGTGAGTGGTCGGGGTTTCGTCAGCGCGGCCCCCGTGATGCTGTGTCGCGAGCACGGTCGTGTCGCGGTCCTCGCATGGGCCGGTCCGTGGCCGATCGAGGAAAGGTGGTGGGATGAACGTGCCCGTCGGGCGGCCCGCCTTCAGTTGGTGGTACAGGCATCCGACGGACCCCGTGCGTATCTGGTCGAGGTGTCCTCGGGTCAGTGGTGGCTGGTGGCGGAGTACGCCTGACCCACTCAGAGAATCGGTGAACGACTCAGGCGATGCGGGACTCGATCGACAGAGCGTCCAACAGTCGACTGGACGCCAGATCTTGGGCCGCGAGAAGCAACAAATCGTCGGCCAAGCGAAAGCCGATGCCGCGCACCGTGTGTATGAACCGCACATCGGGAGCCCGTTCGGTGAGCTTGCGACGCAGGTTCGACAAGTGCACATCCACGACATGGGTGTCGCCGACCCAATGCGGTCCCCACACGCTCTCCAGCAGTTGAGTGCGACTGCACACCTCCAACGGCTTCGAGCACAACTGAGTGAACAGATCGAACTCCAGTCGGGTGGCCGCGATGGCGTGACGGTTCACCTTGATGTCCCGTCGAGCCAGATCGACCACGAGCGGGCCAAGGTAGAGAACCTGGGGATCGAGGTTCGGCTCGGTGGCGGTCTGGGGGCGTGGACGCCGCATCATCGCCTGGCACCGCTGCACCAGCTCGTCGATACTGGTCTCGGTGGGCACGGCATCATCGGCGCCGTTGCGCAAGACGGTGACGCGCTGCTCGTCGGAGTTCGCCCCGACGATGAACAGGTAGATCTCGGGGCATCGACGAATCTGGCCGAGAAGTCGATTGAAGGTCGGGTAAGCGTCTCGGGCCTCGACGATGATGATGTCGGGCCGGAAGGAACGCACCATCACTTCGGCCGCGGTGGCGTCGGGGGTGCTACGCACCACGTACCCCTGCATCTGCAGGGCCGCCTCGACCGAGCGTCGGTCGGAATTGTGGGCGAGCGTCACCAAAGCGCGGGGCAAGGACTCAGAATCGGTACGAGAGGATCCGCCGTCAGTTTCCCGACGTTCATGATCGGCTCTCGCCGCGAAGTTCGTCTCGATGAGTGTCATGACAGTTTCCGCCTTTATCGGTCAGAGGTGCCCATGGCTTGAGCACCTTGTGGTCAACAGTCCTGAGTTGCGGGGGAGGGCCACGTCGCACTTTTCGTCGGATTTCTCGTTGTGAGCCGAAAATTCCCCTGAGGTGAAGCCAGTCGCCGTTGGTGATCCGGGGGTCGAAAAAGGAGGTCGCGTACCCGTCGGCTGATGATTGACTGTTTGCATGTCAGCGCCCGAAACCCCCGAGACCTTTCAGCCCGAGACGCGGTCTATTCGCGCCGGGCGTCCCGAGGGTCAGACCTCCATGGCCCCGGTGCTGTGGGCGTCGACCACCTATGACATGGGATCACTGGAAGAGGGTCGCCAAATGGCCCATTCCACGCTCGCCAAGAAGTTTTACAGTCGCCACGGCAACCCGACGGTGAACGCCTTCGAAAGCGCGGTCGCCGAGTTGGAAGGTGCCGAGGCGGCACGCGCGTACGCGTCGGGCATGGGTGCCATCGCCGGCGTCATTTTGGGTTTGTGTTCACGCGGTGATCACGTCGTCGCCCAGAAGCAGTTGTACGGCGGCACCATGCAACTTCTCGCCGGGGTCTGTCCGCGCTTTGGTATCGACGTCACGTTCGTGGACGGTACCCAACCGGGCGAGTTTGCCGCAGCGGTGATTCCCGGTCGCACGATGGTGGTATTCGCTGAAACACCGGCGAATCCGTTGTTGGATCTGGTCGACCTGGACGAGCTTGGTGCGATCAAGGGACCGATCACGGTGGTGGACGCCACCTTGGCCACACCCCTCGGTGTGCGTCCGTTGGAACACGGTGTGAATCTGGTGGTGCATTCGGCCACCAAGGCGATGGCCGGTCACAACGACGCCACCTTGGGCGTGGTATCCGGTGAACGCGATCTCATCGATGCGTTGTGGGGATTCGCCGTGTTACAGGGTGCGTGTGCGTCGCCGTTCGATTCATTGAATGCCATTCGTGGTTTGCGCACGTTGGGCCCACGCTTGCGTCAGCAGGGCTCGACGGCGGTGGCGGTGGGTCGTGCGCTCGAGGCGAGTCCGGCGGTGAACTGGGTGCGTCATCCCGGACTCGAGTCTCATCCGCAACACGAATTGGGCCGACGTCAGTACCGCATGCACGGTGGTGTGCTGTCGTTCGATTTGGCGGGTGGATTGGAGGCCGGTGCCAACTTCGTGAAGTCGGTGCAGTTGTGTCGCGTGGCCACATCAATGGGTGGTCCTGAAACGTTGGTGACGCATCCGGCGTCCACCACGCACGCGGGTATGACCCCCGAAGAACTGGCCGAGAGCGGCATCACGCCGGGCACGGTGCGCATGAGCTGCGGGTTGGAACACGTCGACGACGTGATCGCCGACGTGTTGCGCGCCCTCTGACCCCCGATCGGGGGAGCAAAAGTGGTCGGAAACCGGCGTTTCCGCTACCCAGATCGGGTCCCTTCAGTCGCTGGCGTCGCTGTGTCGTAACCGGGAGCCCCAGTGAACCAGCGCCACGTCGATGCGATCGGGCATCGAAACCCAAAGTGCCGTCAGAAACTCGTGTTGCGCCGGACTCACTTTGTCCTTGGTCGCCGTGCACTTGGCTTCGCGCAAAATGATCCGCCCGTCGGGCCAACGTCCGACCACATCGGGTAAGCCGGCCCACTTTCCCACTGCTTCGTCCAGTTCACGTATCACCTCACCGACATCTCCGGACTGCTCGACGCAAACGAGATCGGGACCGACGAGGACTCGTCGAGACCCCCAGATCTCGGTGAAGCAGGCCCATGATGCTCCTTGGGCGATCAATTCCCGAGCGATCATCGCTCCAACGGGTACTGCCACGTTTCCGTCGATGGCGTACACCTCTGTTTGGTCGTCCGTGGTCGCCATGTCGAACCATGACTCACCCGGGTTCAGGTCGTAGGTTCGTCGGTATGGTTGGCCTGTGAGGCCCTCCCAGTCATTCACGTGAACGGGCACCTCTCGGCCACCCAGCACAGTTGTTTCCATGTCTTCCCCCTCGAGGACTTGACCCTAGAGCCGCGCCCTTCGACCTCCTTCGATCGGGGTAGCAAAAGTGGTCGGAAACCGGCGTTTCCGTTACCCAGATCGGTGGGGATGATACGAACATATGTTCGCTAGAGTGGGTCGGTGGCGTATTCGTGGGGGATGCAGGGACCCAAGACCTGGGCCGAGTTGGAGGCTCGGCTGTCCGACCGAGCCCTCGACACGCCCCCCGACACCCGCTCCGATGAACGGGGACGCGATGGGCGGGCTCCTGGTGCCACCTCGGTCAACGCCGGCGGCGATGGTCCGGCGTTCGGTCGCCGGCGCCAGCCCTACCAGCCCGTCGACACGCACGCACCGATGGGTGGCACGCCCCGTCCGGTGGTGCCCTACGCCGAACTGCACTGTCATTCCAACTTCTCGTTCCTGGCCGGTGCATCGCATCCCGAGGAGTTGGTCGAGGAAGCCCAACGCCTGCAGTTGTCGGCGCTGGCCATCACCGATCACAACGGCCTCTACGGCGTGGTGCGTTTCGCCGAGGCCGCGCGCGCGGTGGGCCTGCCCACCATCTTCGGCAGTGACATCACCGTGCACGATCACCGCGGGTTCGGCCAGTTGGTCGTGCTGGCCGACGGACCGTCGGGGTATGCGAACCTCTCGCGCGCACTGAGCTTGGCCCAACTGTCGGGCAGCAAGGGCGAACCGCGATGCACGTTGCCGTTGCTCGGCGACAACGCGCGTGATTCATGGTGGGTGCTCACCGGTGATCATCGCGGCATCGTGCCCCGTGCGTTGATGGAGCACGGCCCGCAGGTGGCCCTACGCGAAGTGCAGCGCCTCATCGAGGCGTTCGGCCGCGATCGCGTGCTCGTCGAATTGTGGGACCACGGGGAACCACTCGACAGTGCGCGTAACGATGCCTTGGTCGAACTGGCGGTGCGCGCCGACGTGCGTTGCGTGGCCACCAACAACGTGCACTACGCGACACCGGCGCGACGTCGTCTGGCCACGGCCATGGCGGCAGTGGGCAAGCGTTGCAGTTTGAACGACATGGATCCGTGGCTGCCGGCGGCGGCATTGGCACACCTGCGCGGTGGTGCCGAGCAGTTACGTCGTTTCGCTCGGTATCCGGGGGTGGTCGAGGTGGCCGCCGAGGTGGGTGCGGCGGCGGCCTTCGACTTGTCGTTGGTGGCGCCGAACCTACCGCCGTATCCGTGTCCCGACGGGTTGACCGAGATGCAGTTCCTGCGTCGGCTCACGGAACAGGGCGCCACGCGGCGTTACGGCGAGCGACCCCGCGACGGTGAGGACCTCAGCTTGCGCGCTCGGGCGTGGCACACCATCGACCACGAACTGCAGGTGATCGAGACACTCGGCTTCGCGGGTTACTTCCTCGTGGTGTGGGACATCGTGCAGTTCTGTGAGCGCGCCGACATCTACTGCCAGGGTCGGGGGAGCGCGGCCAATAGTGCCGTGTGTTACTCACTCGGCATCACCAAGGCCGATGCGGTGTCGCTCGGCCTGTTGTTCGAACGCTTCTTGTCGCCCGAGCGCGATGGTCCACCCGACATCGACATCGACATCGAGAGCGGTCGCCGCGAGGAGGTGATCCAGTACGTGTTCGATCGCCATGGGCGTCACCACACGGCGCAGGTGGCCAACGTCATCACCTATCGCGCACGTTCGGCGGTGCGTGACATGGCGCGGGCCCTCGGTTACGCGCCCGGTCAGCAGGACGCGTGGGCCAAGCAGATGGACATGTGGGGTCGCATCAATGCCACGGCACCGCAGGCCGGTCCCGATGGTCGTCCCGAGCACGACATTCCCCCACTGGTGCTGGAGATGGCTATGGAGATCGAGGACGCCCCGCGACATCTGGGCATTCACTCCGGTGGCATGGTCATCTGCGATCGGCCGGTGATCGAGGTGTGTCCGGTGGAGTGGGGTCGCATGCGCGATCGCAGTGTGCTGCAGTGGGACAAGGACGACTGCGCGTCGGCCGGGTTGGTGAAGTTCGACCTGTTGGGTCTGGGTATGTTGTCGGCGTTGCACGGTGCCGTCGATCTGGTGCGTGAACACACCGGTATCGATATCGACTTGGCTACCTTGCCCCAGGATGACGACGTGTACGCCATGTTGTGTCGCGCCGACACCGTGGGTGTGTTCCAGATCGAATCACGTGCGCAGATGGCCACGTTGCCGCGACTGAAGCCGCGGCGCTTCTACGACTTGGTGGTGGAAGTGGCGCTCATCCGACCCGGTCCCATCCAGGGTGGTTCGGTACATCCGTACATTCGACGACGTAACGGACAAGAACCCATCACGTATCTGCATCCACTGCTGGAGAACAGCCTCGGCAAGACCCTGGGCATTCCGTTGTTCCAGGAACAGTTGATGCAGATGGCCATCGACGTGGCGGGGTTCACGCCGTCGGAAGCGGATCAGTTGCGTCAAGCCATGGGTTCCAAGCGCAGCCGCAAACGCATGGAGCGGTTGCGCTCGCGTTTGTACGAAGGAATGACCGAGCGAGGGATCACCGGCGATGTCGCCGACATGATCTTCGACAAGATGGCGGCCTTTGCCAACTATGGCTTCCCCGAGAGCCACTCGGTGTCGTTCGCGTATCTGGTGTACGCGTCGTCATGGTTGAAGTTGCACCAACCGGCGGCGTTCTACGCGGGGCTGTTGAACGCGCAACCGATGGGCTTCTGGAGTCCACATTCATTGGCGCAGGACGCCCGTCGACACGGCGTGGTGGTGCGTACCCCGGATCTGTGCGCCTCCGTCGCCGGTGCCACGTTGGAGGTGTGTCCGGACAGCCATGGTGGTTTCGCCGTGCGGTTGGGTATCGGGTCGGTACGTGGCGTTGGTTCCGAACTGGCCGAGCACATCGAGTGCGAGCGGGTCGAGCACGGCGACTATCGCGACATCGAAGATCTGGTCCGACGCGTTCCCGAGATCACGTTGGCCCAACTGGAAGCCATGGCCACCGGCGGCCTGTTCTCGGAGTGCTTCGCCATGGAGCGGCGCGAGGCACTGTGGGCCGCGGGTGCGGCGGCGCAGTCACGGGTGGATCGTCTGCCCGGATTGGCCACGGCCACCACGGCGCCCACCTTGCCCGGCATGGCACCCATCGAGGTGGCGGTGGCCGATCTGTGGGCCACCGGCGTGGCTCCCACCGGTCACCCCACCAAGTTCCTGCGTGAGCGCCTCGACGAGTTGGGTGTGGTCACGGCTGAGCGGTTGGTCACCGTCGAGGCCACCAAGGTGTGGGTGGCCGGGGTGGTCACGCATCGTCAACGACCGGCCACCGCCCAGGGAACCACGTTCATGAACCTCGAGGACGAGACCGGACTCATCAACATCGTGGTGTCGGTGGGATGTTGGAAGCGTTTTCGTCCGGTGGCACGGGGTGCGGCGGCGTTGTTGGTGCGGGGTCGACTGGAACGCGTCGAGGGAGTGGTGAACATCGTGGCCGAGCACATGGCACCGCTCGACGTGGTGGCCCGAACGTCCAGCCGCAACTTCCGATGAGAGTCGATCGACGAGTGATGTCGTCGATCAGCGCTGACGACCGGCCAGCCAGGCGCCCCACAGGGAGATGGCACAACCGACGACCGACAGCACCGCGACGGACTCGTCGAGGATCACGGCACCCAGGATCAATGACACCACCGGAATGAGATAGGTGGTGACCGAGGCGCGGGTGCTGCCGAAGCGACCGGCGTTGGCGGCCATCACCACGTAAGCGAGAGCGGTGCCGAACACGCCGAGAGCACCGATCATGAGGAACGGTTTCCAGGCGAAATCCACCTCGTCCGCTGCTGGAATCGCGAAAGGGGTCACCAACACGAGCGCGACCAACTGCGAGTTCCACAGAACGGGAAGTGAGCCGTACTGTTGTTGCAGCGGGGCGGCGAGATCGAGGGCGAAGCCGTAGCAGGCCAAGGCGACGAAAATCAGCCCGATGCCCACGGCGCTGGACGATCCCTCGCCGAGGGTGGGCAAGGCGATGGCCACCACACCGAGGAAGCCCACGCCGAGTCCGTACAACTGGGCGGGCGACGGTCGGCGCTTGTAGACGAACGTCGCCACTGACGCCACGAACAACGGAATGGCACCGTTCAACATGCCGGCCACGCTCGAGTCCACTCGCTCCTCGGCGAAGGGGAACATCGTCAGGGGCACCGCCATCCAGATGGCGGCCAACAACACGAGGCGGGGCCACGCGCTACGCGGCAGTCGCACACGGGCCGCGGGCACCAACGTCAAGGTGGCGACGCCGAATCCCACGCGCAGCGGGGTGATCATCGCCGCGGGGAAGGCCTTCAGACCCTCGGCGATGAAATAGAACGAGGCACCCCAGATGAGCCCCGGTATCGCCAGCCGACCGAGCTCGGCCCCGGGGGCGACGGTGGCGTCGGAGGTCGTCACTTGCCGGACGCCGGTGAGGTGGTGGCGGCCATCACGCCGAGAGCGACGAACACGGTGCCGGCCACGTAACGCTGAACGATGGGAAGAGCGCGACCGGAGAGCAATTTGTCGCGCAACGCGCTGGCGGTGAGGGCGTACAAGCCGTCGGTACAGCAACCGATCAACACGAATACCGTGCCCAAGACGAGGGCTTGGGACCATGCGGCGCCTTTGTCGGCGTCGACGAACTGTGGGAGATACGACACGAAGAAGAGGGCGACCTTGGGATTCAACGTATTGACCACCACGCCTTGGGTAAAGGAGCGCTTCAAGGTGACCGACGCCGAGTCGCCCGACATGGTGACCGGACGCACGAGCAGGGTGCGCACACCGACGAACACCAAGTACCCGGCGCCGAGCCACTTCAACGTGTTGAATGCGGTGGCCGAGGTGGCCAACACCGCCGACAATCCGGCGCTGGCCGCGATGACGTGCATCATGTTTCCCAGCTCGAGGCCGGCCACCGCCGCCAAACCGACCTCGCGGCCCTCGCTGACGCTGCGATTGAGGATGTAGATGACGGCCGGACCGGGAATCAGCAACAAAGCAAGGGACGCGACACCGAAGGTGATGATGGAACCGACGTCGGGCACGAGTTCGACTCTAGACCCCGACATCCACCGGCTCTCGGGGTATTCCGTGATCCAAGAGACTTCCGAGGTGGTCAGCCAACGCCGCGGGCGCGAACGTGACGTCGGACCCGGCGATTTCGTCACGGTGCCACCAACGAATCTCGAAGAGATACTCGGCGGCGAGTTCGTCCCACGTCATGGTGGGAGCGGGATCGAACATTCGGGGCACCTCGACCAGGTGAACGTGCTCGCGTTGGCCGTCCCATAGTCCGTCGAGTAAGGCGATGCGAATCTCGCGGGTCCAGATGTGCGGACCGATCTCGATGTCGTTCAGTCCCACCTCCTCGCGCAATTCGCGCGCGAGTGCACTGCGGTGATCCTCACCGTGTTCGAGGCCTCCACCGGGAAGCGCCCAACGGGTGCCGGCGGGAAACTCGAACCTCACCAACAGCACGTGGTGATCGGGGGTGACGACGAGCGCGCGGGCCGCCGGTCGGATACGCGGCTCAGGCATCGGGCTTGTCGTTCAAGCCGTCGTTCATCATGCGGTACATCTCGTAGATGGACTTGCAGTCCTCGCACAGGGGCAGTTGCTTGGGATCGCGCGACGGCACCCACACGTGACCGCACAGGGCCTCGAGTGGAGTGCCAAATACGCGGGCCTCGGTGACTTTGGCCGCGGCGCTCTCTCCCGGCTGGGTCTTGACGATGTGAGCACACACCGGCTCGCCGGTTTGGGGCACATGGTCCAGTTCGGTGTCGGTGGAGGATCGAGTAGACGCCACCACCGGCGGTGGAACAGTGGACCGCCGAGGGATCATGACGTTGCGGGCCATGACAGAAGTCAATCAGACGCCTACACTTGTCCCATGCCGCTGTACGAGTTCCGTTGCCGGACCTGTGAGACCACCTTCGAGGTGCGTCGGCCGATGGCCGAGGCATCCGACCCGGCCACGTGCCCCGAGGGCCACGCCGGGGCGGTCCGCCTGTTGTCGGTGTTCGCATCGGTGGGTGCCTCGGGCGGCAACACCACCCCCGCACCGGCCGCGCCTCGCGCGGGGGGATGCGGCGTCAGTTGCGGTTGCGCACACTGATTCGCTTCGAGCCGACATCGCCTCGAGCGTACGAAGTAACCTCAGTCGCATGTCGTCTTGGATCGTGAACCTCGTGGTGGCGGGCACCGCCGTCGGTATCGGTGCGATCGGCGTGCGGGTGATCGGGGAGTCGGCCAAGCCCAAGCCCATTCCGGTGAAGGTGCGTAAAGAGCGTCGTCGCTGATCGGTCGGACCGGGCGTCAGCCGGCCACCGAGATGCTGCCGAGGAACGCGGTGACCATCGCCGCGATCGGAGCCACCCACGTGGCCCACAGAGGAATCGGACGCCACGGCGGGGCCAGCATCACCAATCCCAACAGAGCACCGGTCACCACACCGCCCACGTGACCGCCGATCGAGATGCCCGGGATCGTGAACGTGAGGAGCAAGTTGATGGCCAACGTGGCGCCGATACCGGTTTGGAACACGTTCACGCCACGACGGTGCATGCCGACGGCGGTGGCGCCCATCAACCCGAAGACCGCTCCGGACGCGCCACCGTGCAAGCCGGCGCCGCCACCTTGGATGACGAGCGCACCGAGTGATCCGCCGAGCAGACACGCGAAGTAGATCAAGGAGAAGCGGGCCCGGCCGAGGGGAGCCTCGAGCATCTGTCCCAACTGGTACAGCAGGATCATGTTCATCGCCAGATGAAGAATTCCGAAGTGCAAGAAACCCGCCGACATCAGTCGATACCAGCCGTCGGGTTCCGAGATCAGCCACCGACTGAGCCCCAACTGGATCTCGCGTTCTCCCGGCCGGTCACCGAAGCCGAGCGAGGAGGCATCACCGATGGAGACCCAGATGAAAACCGCCACGTTGACGGCGATGAGGATGGTGGAGACCAGGCTTGTTTGGCGCGCGTTCCAGTCACGGGCTCGCACGGCGGTGGTCGGGCGCGCGGCCCTCACACACTCGGGGCAGTGGCTACCGATCGTGGCCGAGGTCAAGCAGGCGCCACACGCGGGCCGACCGCAGCGGGTGCACGAGCGACCCGTGGCGACGTTGGCATGTCGGTAACACGCGGGAAGCACGGGCGGGGGAAATGATTCCATGTCTCACGAGAACGGTAATCCTTCGCCGGAGGATTGGCTCATCGGGCCCGTGTGCCCGAAGTCCGCTGCCGCCACCGGACGCCCAATGCGGTACCCCTGCAGCAAATCACAACCAAGAGCTCGAAGGCGCGCGACCTGGGCATCGGTCGTGACCCACTCGGCGATGACGGCCATCTCGAGGCTGTGAGCGAGCTGGATGATGCTACGCACGATGGGATCGTCGCGGTCTTCGTCACCGAGGGAGCGCACGAAGGATCCGTCGAGTTTGAGGAAGTCCGCGGGGCAGGAGCGAAGATGTGACAGCGACGAGTAGCCGGTGCCGAAATCGTCGATGGACAAGCGCACTCCGAAGCGGCGCAACGACTGCAAAGTACGCAAGGCGTTGGAGGGGTCGCGTAGCAGCATCCGCTCGTCGAATTCCAGAGCGAGGTGTTGTGATTGCAGATCGTGGTCCTTCACTGATGCCAGTGTCCGTTCGACGAAGTGCGGGTCGGCTACTTGGCGCGGGGACACGTTCACGTGCATCACGAATTGGCGATCGACGCGACCATCGTCGAGCCAGATACGCAGATCGGCGCAGGCGCGGTTCGTCACCCATTCGCCGATGGGAGCGATGATTCCAGACTCCTCGGCCAGATCGACGAACACCGAGGGCGTGAGGATTCCGAGCGTGGGGTGATGCCAACGCAACAACGCCTCGGCGCCCACCACCCGTTCGGAATACGGTGAGTAAACGGGCTGATACACGAGTCTCAATTCGCCGTTGGCGAGGGCTCGCTCCAGCGCGGCCGACAGAGAGGATCGCTCCCGCGCCGTTTCGCGCATGGTGTCGGAGTACAACTCGCAACGTGCTCGGCCCCGTAATTTGGCGTGGTACATGGCGGTATCGGCGTTGCGCATGAGCGCGACGGCGGCGTCGGTCAACACGGGTTCCCCGTTTTCGCCCCGCGTCACGGCCACGCCGAGGCTGGCCCCGGTGGCGATCTCCACGCCTTGCAGCAGCACTCGTCCAGTGATGGCCTGACGCACCCGCTCGGCCAGATCGAGAGCCGCCTCTTCGTCGACGAGACCTTCACAAAGGATGACGAACTCGTCCCCCCCGATGCGTCCCACGATGTCGCCCGGGCGCGTGGCCGCCACCAGACGCTTGCCGATGTTGGCGATCAGCAGGTCGCCGTTCTCGTGGCCCACGGAATCGTTGACGTCTTTCAGCTTGTCGATATCCAGGAAGAAAACCGCCACCAGCTCGCGCGTGATTCGGGTCCGTTCGATGGCCTCGGACAGCTTGCGCACGAAAAGTGTGCGATTCGGGAGTGACGTGAGACCGTCATGCGTGGCTTGGTGCGCCAGCGCCGCCTGAAGTTTCGTTGCCGCGGTGACGTCGCGTGCGATGAGGGCCAGACCTTTGGTGGTGCGACGAACTTGCACCTCGAAGGTGTGTATGTCGTCGTCGGGTCCGCGCAAGCCCACCTCGCCTCGCCAGGAGACGTTCGTCCCGGTCATGACGTGCCGCGGCATCTGATCGCGAACCACGGTGAGCAACTGCGGATAGGAACTGGCGGCCGGGTTCGCGTAGGTGACCGACCCATCGTGATCGGCCACGATCACCGCGTCGTTGGTGTCGTCGATCAACTCGCTGATGGACTCGTTCCACGGCGAGA
This sequence comes from Actinomycetota bacterium, assembly GCA_016871395.1. Taxonomy (GTDB): domain Bacteria; phylum Actinomycetota; class Acidimicrobiia; order Acidimicrobiales; family Ilumatobacteraceae; genus Casp-actino8. Next base: position 579 of record VFYV01000030.1, on the reverse strand, counting down.
CGGTGGGTACGGCCTCGTCGGCGCGCAGTGCAACGCCCGTGAAACCCACGACCGATCCGTCGTCGGCCAGGCGGGGCGTGAGGATGAAACGAGTGCGATGCTCGCTGCCATCGGGGTGACCGATGGGCACCGTGATGTCAGTGGGTCCACCGTTGGCTTGACGCCACACGTGCTCGGCAGCCACGCGATCGTCGGGCCGAGCGTTAGCCCATGGCGCGCGCCCCACCGGGAGAGCCGCTCCGCCCAGGGCCACGCGGCGGAAGTTCTCGTCACCCGAGACGAGTCGTCCGGAGGCATCGGTGTCGAAAAGGCCCAGTTCGGGGGGAGGGCTCGGGGACGACCCCGGACGGGACAGGGAACCTTCGGACACGAAACGACAGTGTGTCACACGGTGGTCGGGCCACCGCTGATAGTGGTGGACGTTGATCAGTAGTGACGATCAGAGGGCCATCACGGTGCCCGACAGGCTGGCGGTGGCGATGGTGGCGAAGTCGATGGCCCGCACCATGTCGGCCGCCGGGGTCTCGGGCGGCAGCTCGATCTGTTGGTCGAGAGCGTGGATTTCGAACACGTAGGTGT
>VFYV01000029.1 GCA_016871395.1 Actinomycetota bacterium | reverse complement strand
CGAAGAAGCCCGTCAAGAAGGCGGTCGCGAAAAAGCCTGTCAAGAAGGCGGTCGCGAAAAAGCCTGTCAAGAAGGCGGTGGCGAAGAAGCCTGTCAAGAAGGCGGTGGCGAAGAAGCCCGTCAAGAAGGCGGTCGCGAAAAAGGCCGTGGCGAAGAAGCCGGCGCCCGCCGCCAAGGGCGTCGCCGTCAAGCCTGCTCCGATTCCGAAGAAGCCGGCCAAGCCGGTCTTCGTGAAGCCCGCGGTTCCCGGCAAGAAGCCCAAAACCAAGGACGGCATCATCTCCAACAAGGATTTCGATCTGGCGTTCCTGCGGGCCCAGCGAACGTTGCTGGAGACCGAGCGGGCCCGACTACTCGGCCAGGCCGAACGTCTCGAGAGCGAACGGGAGCAACTCATCGAGGAAGCCGGAATGGGTGACGACCAATTCGACGAGGACGGCGGCGAGGGCGACACCATGGCGGTCGAACGCGAGCGTGATCGTGTGCTCTCCGAGCAAGCGCGCCAAATCGTCGAGGACATCGATGCCGCACTCAGGCGCATCGAGACCGGCGATTACGGGTACAGCGTCGTCTCGACCCGACCCATTCCCCGAGAACGCCTCGAGGTGATCCCGTGGGCGGTCGAGTTGGTCGAGGAGAGAGTCGGCGGGATCGGCCGCCGATGAGCGGCGTGGCCGGTGAGTCACCGGCCTCGCGTCCGGGCGTCAGCGGTGCATCTTTGGTCCTGTCCGCGATGTGCGTCGCGGTCGACCAGATCACCAAGCATTGGGCCTTGAACGCCTTGGGTGACGGTCAGGTGATCCATGTCGTGTGGACCTTGCAATTCAATTTGGCCTTCAACGGCGGAATGGCCTTCGGTCGCGGTCAGGGATGGGGGCCGATCATCGGAGTCATCGCCACGGTGGTGGTCGTCAGTCTTCTGGTGTCGATGCGTCGGGGCATGGGACGACTGACGACCGTCTCGGTCGGACTCATCGTCGGTGGGGCGGTGGGCAACATTGTCGACCGTTTGTTTCGCGAGGACGGACTCTTTCGCGGTCGCGTGGTCGATTTCATCGACTTCCAATGGTTCCCCGTCTTCAACGTGGCCGACATTTGCATCAACGTCGGCGGGGCGTTGCTGGTCCTCGGCTACGTCGCCTCGTCACGCGGGAAAGAGGTGACCTCATGAGTTCGATCATCGAGGAAGAGATCCCCGAATCTCTCGACGGGGAGCGTCTCGATCGCATCGTGTCGCTCCTCACCGAGGTCAGTCGGTCCGAGGCTGCCACCATGATCGCCTCCGGGGGGGTGACGGTCGACGGCACCGCTGCTCCGAGTGGGAAGGTTCGGTTGAAGACCGGTCAGTCCGTCACCGTCGATCTGGCGACATTGCCCGTGGAGCAACTCCCACGGCCCGACGCCTCCATCGCCGTCGATGTCGTGTACGAGGACGACGACGTGATCGTCGTGAGCAAGACCGCCGGTCTCGTGGTGCACCCCGGTGCGGGCCACACCGGGGGAACCCTGGTGAACGGTTTGCTGGCCCGGTATCCCGAGATCGTCGACGTGGGCGAGGCGCATCGACCCGGCATCGTTCATCGTCTCGACATCGGAACGACCGGTTTGCTCATCGTGGCCCGAACCCGACGCGCCCACGAGGCCCTCGTCGCCATGTTGGCGACTCACGCGGTGACGCGTCGGTACACGGCACTCGTGTGGGGTCGTCTGGCCGCCTCGGTCGGGACCATCGACGCGGCGATCGGACGCGATCCACGCGATCCACTGCGCATGGCGGTTGTGGCCAGTGGCAAACCGGCCCGCACCAACTACCGGGTCGAGCGAACGTTTTCCGATCCTGACGTGTCGTTGGTGACCTGCGAGCTCGAAACCGGACGGACGCATCAGATTCGCGTGCACCTGCAGGCCACGGGCCACCCCGTGGTTGGTGACTCGTCGTATGGCGGCGCCCGTGCACCCTTGGCCATCGGTCGTCCGTTCCTGCACGCGGGGGGTCTGGAATTCGAACACCCCTTCACGGGTGAACAGATGACGTTCGTGGCGCCCTTACCGGCGGATCTGTCGACGATTCTTCATCGTTTGGAGCCGTAGCGAGGCGGAACCCTGCTAGAGTCCGCTCGACCGTCAAACGGGTCCCGAGAGGCCCGAACGGAGGATGTATGAGTGGTACGAAGCCGGGCTCGGCCCCGGAACAATCGACGGCGCGCGAGTCCGCGCCGAACTCTCCCGCCACTTCAGTCGTCGTTCTCGGTGAAGCCGACGTGACTCGGGCGATCACGCGTATCGCGCACGAGATCATCGAACGTAACCACGGCCTGGACGGGGTCGTCATCGTCGGACTTCAAAGGGGCGGTGTCTGGATCGCCGAGCGCTTGGGGGCGGCCGTTGCGCGTATCGAGGATTCGTCTTTGGTGCCCGTGGGTCGTCTGGACGTGGCGCTCTTCCGCGACGACATCGCGCTTCGTCCGGTGACCCCGTTGTCGATCACCGAAATTGCCATCGATTTGGCCGGTTCCACCGTGATCCTCGTCGACGACGTTCTCTTCACCGGTCGCACCGTACGAGCCGCTCTGGACGCCTTGAATCAATACGGTCGTCCAGCCGCGGTGCAGTTGGCGGTGATGGTGGACCGTGGTCATCGCGAGCTTCCCATTCGTCCCGATTACGTGGGCAAGAACCTGCCCACTGCGCGCGATGAGGACGTGATCGTCACCGAGTCGGGCGTGACGATCGTTCGCCAGAGGGAAAAATGAAGCATCTGCGCAGCATTCCCGAACTGGGCGTCGACGGCATCGTGCGCATCTTGAACCTGGCTGACCACATGGTGGAGGTGAATCGTCGTCCTGTTCCCAAGGTGCCGGCATTGGTGGGTCGCACCGTCGTGAGTCTCTTCTTCGAGGACTCCACCCGCACCCGCATCAGTTTCGAGACGGCGGCCAAGAGATTGTCGGCCGACACCATGACCTTCAGCGTGTCCACGTCCAGCGTGAACAAGGGGGAGAGTTTGCGCGACACCGTCGAGACCGTCGATGCCATGGGTGTGGCGGCCTTCATCGTGCGTCACAAGACGTCGGGTGTCCCGTGGCAGTTGTCCGAGTGGACCGACGCCAGCATCATCAACGCCGGCGACGGATGGCACCAGCATCCCACCCAGGCCCTGCTCGACTGTCACACCATTCGCACCGAATTGGGGCGCTCGGTAGGCCGCGAATGTCTCGCCGGTCTGCGAATCGCCATTGTGGGCGATGTCCGTCACAGTCGCGTGGCCCGCAGTGACATCCAGGCTTTCACCGCGCTCGGTGCCCACGTCATCGTGGTGGGTCCGCGAACGTTGTTGCCACCCGAGGTGCACACATGGCCGGTGGCGGTGACTTCTGATCTGGACTCGGTCATCGGTGACGTGGATGTGCTGTACATGCTGCGCATGCAACGAGAGCGCATGAATGAAGCCCTGGTGCCGGATCTCGGTGAGTACTCGAATCGCTTCGCCCTCGACCGCGCGCGGGCTTCGCGACTACGAGCCGACTGTCTCGTCATGCATCCGGGTCCGATGAATCGTGGGGTCGAGATGATGGTCGACCCGTCCGATCTCGCGCGATCGGTTATCACCCGTCAGGTGAGCAACGGTGTGGCGGTTCGCATGGCGGTCTTGTTCGACGCGTTGGGGGAAGCGAACTCGGAGGTTTCCTCGTGAGCGGTCCCGCGACGAACATCGTCAACATCGTCGGCGGTCGGATCGTCGACTCCACCACCGATGCGAACGGACGGTCCGCCGACATTCACATCGTCGACGGACGCATCGCCCTGGTGGTGGCCTCGGGCGGGAAACTACCCGCGGCGGCGACCGTGCTGGACGCGTCGAACGCCGTGGTTTCACCGGGTTTCGTCGATCTGCACACGCATCTTCGCGAGCCCGGACGGGAGGACTCCGAGACCATCGAAACGGGCAGTCGCGCCGCGGCCATCGGTGGATTCACCGCCGTGGTGGCCATGCCCAACACCGATCCCGCGCAGGACTCACGAGCGGTCGTGGAGTTCGTGCGCGAGCAGGGTCGTCGCGCGGGCCTGTGTGAGGTCGTCCCGTCAGGTTGCATCACCGTGGGTCGCGCCGGCGAGCGACTGGTTCCGTACGCCGAGCTGATGAAGTCCGGTGTCACCTTGTTCACCGACGACGGCAACGGCGTGCAGGATCCTTTGCTCATGCGACGGGCCTTCGAGTACTCGTCCGATCTGGGCATCACGATGGCGCAGCACTGCGAGGTCAGTCGTCTCACGGCGGGAGCCGTGATGCACGAGGGTGCATGCTGTAGTCATCTCGGATTGCCGGGCTGGCCCGCCATCGCCGAGGAACTGATGGTGTACCGCGACATCGAGTTGGTGCGCATCACCGGCGGACGCTTGCACGTATTGCATGTCTCGACGGCGCGCAGTGTCGACATGATTCGCGCGGCCAAGGCCGACGGTCTCGCCGTCACCGCCGAGGCCACTCCGCATCACTTCACGCTCCAAGACGAGTCATTGCGGTCTTTCGACCCGGTCTTCAAGGTGAATCCACCGTTGCGCACCATGGTCGACACCGAGGCCCTCAAGGCCGGACTTCGTGACGGCACCATCGATGCCATCGCCACGGATCATGCGCCGCACCCCGACCATCTGAAGGAGCAACCCCTCGACGCGGCCCCGCCCGGGATGCTCGGTTTGGAGACGGCCTTCGCGCTGGCGATCGGGGAGTTGGGCATGGATCTGCGGTCGGTGTTGGCGTGTCTCAGTTGGAATCCCGCCCGCATCGCCGGCATCGACGACCGACACGGGCGACCGGTGGCCGAGGGTGAACCGGCGAACCTCGCCGTACTCGACCCCGGTGGGGCTTGGGTGGTCGACCGCGCACGGGTGGCCAGCAAGAGCCGCAACACCCCGTATCACGGTCGATCGATGACCGGTCGGGTGCGGCACACGGTGCTGAACGGTCGCGCCGTCGTCATCGACGGGGTAGCCCAGCGGTGAGTCATTTTTATCCAATCCCACGTATAATTATGCATAACTATTCGTACCATCACGGAGAAGACGGCCAGTGACGACCAAGACCGGAGCTCGGCCAGCAGCGACCTTGGTCCTGGTCGACGGGAGCGTGTTCGAGGGTGAGGCCATCGGGGCCGACGTGGCGATCTCATCGGGCGAGGTGGTGTTCAACACCGTTCTGTCGGGGTATCAGGAGGTGCTCACCGACCCCAGTTACGCCGGGCAGATCGTGACCTTCACCTACCCCCACATCGGTAACTACGGGACCACGAGCAGCGACGACGAGGGTCGTCGCGCGCATTGCCGTGGCGTGATCGTTCGTGATCTCGCGCGTCGACACAGCAACCATCGGGCGGAGCAGAGTTTGGACTCGATGCTGCGCGCCAACGGGGTGGCCGGCATCGCGGGGATCGACACCCGTCGATTGACGAGACTTCTACGGGAGACGGGCGCGATGCCCGGCGCGTTCGGAACGGCGTCGGAGTCCGAGTTGTTGTCCGCCGCGCGCGCCGAACGGGGCACCGACGGCGTCGACCTGGTTGCCAAGGTCACCACTCCTGAGCCCTACTTCTTCGGCTCTGGTCCGTTGAGGGTGGTGGCGTACGACTTCGGAATCAAGACCACCATTTTGCGTTGTCTGTCCGAGATCGCCACGGTCGAGGTCGTTCCGGCCTCCACCCCGTCGGACGAGGTTCTGGCCCGATCGCCCCAGGGAGTCTTCTTGTCGAACGGACCGGGTGACCCGCAGTCCGTCGGTTACGCGGTCGAGGCGATTCGTGGATTACTGGGCGAGGTACCGCTGTTCGGTATCTGCCTCGGTCACCAGTTGCTTGGTCGGGCGTTGGGAGGCTCCACGTACAAACTGCCCTTTGGTCATCACGGTGGTAATCACCCGGTGCGGCACGAGGCCTCGGGACACGTCGAGATCACCAGTCAGAACCACAACTTCTGTGTGGACGCCGAGAGTCTGGACGGTCGGGTGAGTGTCACCCATGTGAACCTCAACGACGGCACCAACGAGGGAATGGTGGTTCGTGAGGTTTCGGCGTTCAGCGTGCAGTACCACCCCGAAGCGGGACCCGGTCCTCATGACAGTCGCTACCTCTTCGATCAGTTCGCCGACCTCATGACGAGCAGGAGCAACTGAGATGCCCAAGCGCACCGATCTCTCGTCGATCCTCATCATCGGCTCGGGTCCCATCGTCATCGGACAGGCCTGCGAATTCGACTACTCGGGTACGCAAGCGTGTCGCGTCCTGAAAGAAGAGGGCTATCGCGTCATCCTGGCCAACTCGAATCCAGCCACCATCATGACCGACCCCGATTTCGCCGATCGCACCTTCATCGAACCGCTGACGTGGGAAGTGGTGTCGCGGATCATCGAGCGTGAGAAGCCCGATGCCGTGCTGCCCACCCTCGGGGGGCAGACCGGTCTGAACACCGCCATGGCTTTGTTCGAGAGGGGACTGGTCGGTGTGCCCGGCACACCCGAACTCATCGGCGCCAACGCCGAGGCCATCGCCACGGCTGAGGACCGGGACAAGTTCAAGCAGGCGATGTTGGAGATCGGCCTGAGCGTTCCGCCCAGCGGCATCGCGCATTCCATGGACGAGGCCACCAGGGTCATCGAGACCATCGGGCTACCGGCGATCATCCGACCGGCGTACATCCTCGGTGGACGCGGCACCGGAATCGCCTCCACCCCTGAGCAATTCAAGGTCCTGGCGGCGAACGGACTGGCGGCCAGTCCGATCAACGAGATCCTCATCGAGAAGAGCATCGCCGGCTGGAAGGAGTACGAACTCGAGGTCATGCGCGATCGGGCCGACAACTGCGTGATCATCTGCTCCATCGAGAACTTCGATCCCATGGGCGTGCACACCGGCGACTCCATCACGGTGGCGCCGGCACAAACCCTCAGCGACGTGGAGTATCAACGCATGCGTGACGCAGCCTTCGCGTGCATCCGTCGCGTGGGGGTGGAGACCGGAGGCTCGAACGTGCAGTTCGCCGTTAATCCGCTGACCGGCGATCAGGTCGTCATCGAGATGAACCCCCGTGTTTCGCGAAGTAGTGCCCTGGCGTCCAAGGCCACCGGCTTCCCGATCGCCAAGATCGCCGCAAAGTTGGCGATCGGATACACGCTCGACGAGATCCCCAATGACATCACGCGAGCCACGCCCGCCAGTTTCGAGCCCTCCATCGACTACGTGGTCACCAAGATCCCGCGATGGGCGTTCGAGAAACTTCCCGGCACCAGCGGCGTGTTGGGCACGCAGATGCAGAGCGTGGGCGAGGTCATGTCGATCGGTCGCACGTTTCCCGAGAGTCTCCAGAAGGCGCTGCGCTCGTTGGAACAGGGACGTCTGGGTCTCGGTTGCGATCCGGCCGAGGGACAATTGGCGTCGGTATCCGACGACGAACTCTTGTCACTCGTGGCCGTACCCACGCCCGAGCGAGTTTTCCAAATCGCCGATCTCCTGCGACGGGGCATTTCGATCGATCGCGTGCACGACGCGTGTCGTGTCGACCCGTGGTTCCTCGATCAGATGTCGATGATCGTCGAGGAGCGGTTGGAGCTCTCCGGTGAGACGCTCGCTTCGATGTCGCGTTCCTCGTGGCGCCGGGCGAAGCGACTCGGGTTCAGCGACGCCCAGTTGGCTCATTTGTGGAGCGTCGACGAATCGTCGGTTCGGGCGGCACGCGAATCCGCCGGGGTCATCCCCACGTACAAGACCGTGGACACCTGTTCGGCCGAGTTCGCCGCCGAAACCCCGTATCACTACTCCACCTACGAGGACGAGAACGAGGTGCGTCCCTCCGATCGACAGCGCGTCATCATCCTGGGGTCGGGACCAAACCGCATCGGTCAGGGGATCGAGTTCGACTACTGCTGCGTGCACGCGTCGTTCGCCTTGCGTGACGCCGGCTTCGAGACGGTGATGGTGAATTGCAATCCTGAGACCGTGTCCACGGACTACGACACCAGCGATCGTCTCTACTTCGAACCGCTCACGAAGGAGGACGTGCTCAATGTGATCGCCGCCGAGACGGCCGCGGCCAGTGGTCGCGCACCCAAGGTCATCGTGTCGTTGGGTGGTCAAACGCCCCTGAAACTGTCGGGTCAGATTCCTGTCGAGTTGATCGCGGGAACCTCACCGTCGTCCATCGATCTCGCCGAGGATCGCGAGAAGTGGAACGCGCTGTGCGAGTCGTTGAACATTCCGCAGCCGCCGGGAGGCACCGCGATCGATCTGACCCAGGCCCTCGACATCGTCGACCGGGTGGGTTTTCCCGTGTTGGTGCGCCCCAGTTACGTGCTCGGGGGTCGGGCCATGCAGATCGTGCACGATCGCGATCACCTCGCTCGCGCCATGGCCGAGTTGTCGGGCTTCGGCAGCCTGGGCAAGGAGGGCGGGTTGTCGGCCGAGCGCCCGGTTCTCGTGGATCGATTCCTGGAGGACGCCACCGAGGTCGACGTGGACGCCATCCGCGATCGCACCGGCGAAGTCATCATCGGCGGTGTCATGGAGCACGTGGAGGAGGCCGGTGTGCACTCTGGTGACTCGGCCTGCGCCATTCCGCCCCAGACACTGCCGTCGTGGGTGGTGGAGGTCATCGAGAGCTACACCGCCGCCATCGCCACCGCGCTCGAGGTGTGCGGACTCATCAACGTGCAATACGCGGTGGCCGGCACCAACGTCTACGTCATCGAGGCCAACCCGCGCGCCAGCCGAACGGTGCCCTTCGTCGCCAAGGCCACGGGAGTGCCACTGGCCAAGGTGGCCACGCGGGTGATGCTGGGAGCGACCCTGGCCGAGTTGCGCGCCGAGGGCCTGTTGTCGCGCTCGGTGTTGCTCGACTCGCCGTCGACGGTGGCGGTGAAAGAAGCGGTGTTGCCGTTCAGCCGGTTCCCCGAGGTGGACACAGCCCTCGGACCTGAGATGCGCTCCACCGGCGAGGTGATGGGCATCGACAAAAGTTTCGGCAAGGCGTTTTACAAGGCCGAGCTGGCGGCGGGAACGGTGTTGCCGCGGGAGGGCACCGTATTCTTGTCGTTGGCTGACCATGACAAGCCCGCCGGCATCGTGGTCGCCAAGCGTTTACGCGAGTTGGGGTTCGGTATCGTCGCCACGCCGGGAACGGCCGACTATCTCGGTCGGTTCGGGCACATGGTCGATGCGGTGGTGGGCAAAGTGAGCGAGGGAGCCAAGGTGACCGCAGTGAATCTCATCGCCAGTGGCGATGTCGCCTTCGTCATCAACACGCCTCAGGGTCGCGGTGGTCGCACCGATGGCGAGGCCATTCGCAAGGCGGCCAACGTTCATCGCGTCAGTTCGGTGACCACCGTCGAGGCGGCACTGGCCGCGGTGCAGGGGATGGCCGAGCAACGTCACAGTCCCCTCGACGTGCGTAGCTTGCAGGAGCACCATGGGCGTTGAAGTCAGACGCGGCTCGACATCGCCCGACATGTCGGTGGTCGTCGGTCGGGTGCGTCTACGTCACGCGGTGATGACCGCGTCGGGCACGTCGGGGCACGCCGACGAGTTGGCGGCGTACGGCGATCTCGCCTCGTTGGGGGCGGTGGTCGTGAAGTCTTTGTCGGTCATGCCGTGGGCGGGCAATCCCGCTCCGCGTGTGCACCCCGTCGCCCAGGGCATGTTGAACGCGGTCGGTCTGCAGGGCCCGGGCATGGCTGCATGGTTGCGTGACGACCTGCCGCGCCTCGCGACGGGCGATGTCGCCGTGGTGGTCAGCATCTGGGGACGAACGGTCGAGGAGTATCGCGAAGCCGCCACGGTGCTGGGCGCGGCGGTACGCGATTCGCATCCGATCGTGGCCGTCGAGGTCAACCTCAGTTGTCCGAACATGAGCGGCCACGGCATCTTCGCCCACGACGCCGACTTGTCCGCGGCGGTCATCGGCGCGGTGGTCGGGCAGGTCTCGCTGCCGGTGTGGGCCAAACTCAGCCCGAACACCGACCGTTTGGTGGCCATCGCCGGTCGGGTTCGCGACGCCGGTGCCGATGCTGTCACGTTGGTGAACACGGTCCTCGGCATGGCTCTCGATCCCGACACCGGCCGTCCGGCTCTGGGCCATGGGGGCGGGGGACTGTCGGGACGCGCCATACATCCGGTCGCCGTGCGGGCGGTTCACGACGTGCGTGCGGCGTACGCCGACCTGCCCATCGTCGGGGTCGGCGGGGTCGCCGACGGCTGGAGCGCGGCCGAGTTGATCATGGCTGGAGCCGATGCGGTCCAAGTGGGAACCGCCACCTTCGCCGATCCGGCCGCCCCGTTTCGGGTGGCGGCCGACTTGGAGGCCTGGCTGACGGCCCACGGTCACCGGTCGGTCGGGGCCATTCGGGGTCGAGCGCACGGCTGACCTTGTAGGTATCCACCCGAGGCCCGGACCCTGCGGGTATGGTCTGGTCATGGCAACACCTCCGCAACTGACTCCTGAACAGCGCGCCGCGGCGCTCGCCAAGGCCGCCGAGGCTCGCGCCGCCCGCGCCGAGATCAAGGTCAAACTCAAGCAGGGCACCTTGACGGTGGCCGATGCGCTGGCCTCGAGTGACCCCAATGTGGGCAAACTCAAGGTGGTCTCGATGCTCGAGAGCCTTCCCGGCTTGGGCAAGGTCAAGGCCCGCAAGATCATGGAGGAGGTCGGCATTGCCGACAACCGCAAGATCCAGGGACTCGGCGCCCAGCAGAAGAAAGCCCTGCTCGAACACCTGGCCAAGTGAGCGACCGGGTTTCCACGCCCGGATCCCCCGCAGGCCTCACACCGCGTATTTTCGTCATCTCCGGCCCCGGTGGGGTTGGCAAGGGAACAATCGTCGATGCCTTGATGAGGCGTGACCCCCATCTGCGACTCAGCCGCTCGTGGACGACCCGGTCGCAACGGCCGGGCGAATCGGACGACGCCTATGTCTTCACGACGCGGGAGGCCTTCCAAGTCCACCGCGACTCCGGCGGGTTTTTGGAGTGGACCGAGTTCCTCGGCAATTACTACGGGACCCCGGTCCCTGATCTGTCGGCGGGTCGTGACATCGTGCTCGAGATCGAAGTCGATGGGGCCCGGCAGGTGAAAGCCCGCCACCCCGAGTCCATCTTGATCTTCATCCTTCCTCCCTCTCGTGACGAACAGCGCCGGCGACTGGAGGGCCGTGGCGACCCCGACCACAAGGTTCACGAGCGACTTCGCAAAGCCGAGGAGGAAGAGCCGGTCGGACTGGCTCTAGCCGATGCCACCTTGGTCAACGACGATCTCACGCGCACCGTCGACGAATTGGTGTCCCTGATCGACGGCTATCGAGGGCGTTGAACTCCGATACCGCAGGTAGCATCCGAGTGCGCCCGCCAACGGGCGTTGCGAATCGGGCCTCGGCCCACGACCTGTGAAGGACCGACGATGGCCGCCAGCGACTCGATGATGACCCCTCAGATGGAGACCCTGCTCGACAAGGTCGACTCCAAGTTCAGCCTGGTCACCTTGGCCGCACGTCGCGCTCGAGATCTACAGCAGTACTACAGCCGCGACGGCATGGTCTCGAACAAGGTCATCCCGCCCCAGGTCCCTTCTCTGCGCAAGCCGCTCAGCATGGGATTCGAGGAGATCGCCGTCGACAAAATCGTGCGCGTCTCGGGTGAGGAGATGGCCGAGCGCCGCGCTGCCGAAGAAGCCGCCCGTGCCGACGCCGAAGCCGCTTTCGCTCAGGCCGCCGCCGATGCGGCAGCCGAGGGCGAACCCGCCGCCGACTGACTCGTCATGAGCGACCTCGCTGGCAAGCGCATCGTCGTTGGCGTGTGCGGAGGCATCGCCGCCTACAAGGCGGTCGAGGTGTGCCGTCGCCTGGTCGATGCGGGTGCCCACGTGGTGCCCGTCATGACCAAAGGGGCCGAACACTTCATCGGTCGCACCACGTTGTCAGCGTTGTGTAGCGAGCCGGTGCAATCGTCGCTGTGGGATGAGGAGTCACCCATCCCTCACACCAAGTTGGGTCAAAGTGCCGATCTGGTGTTGGTGGCGCCGGCCACCGCGCGCTTGCTGGGCGGGTACGCCAACGGTCTCAGCACCGACCTGCTCACCAACGTCCTCATCGCCACGCGGGCCCCGGTGGTGGTGTGTCCGGCGATGCACACCGAAATGTGGGAGCACCCCGCGGTGCAACAAAACATCGCCACGTTGCTCTCCCGAGGTGTCACGGTGGTGGAGCCCGACGAGGGGCGTCTGGCCGGGGGCGACTCGGGCAAAGGTCGCCTGGCCTCGCCCGAGGCCATCGTGGCGGCGGTGCGGGCCGAACTCGGCCCGAAGGATCTGACCGGCACCCATGTCGTGGTGACCGCCGGGGGAACCCGCGAGCCCATCGACGCGGTGCGGGTGATCGCCAATCGTTCCAGTGGCAAGCAGGGCTACGCCGTGGCCACCGAAGCGGTGCGTCGTGGCGCGTGCGTCACGCTGGTGTCCACCGTCGATCTGCCGATTCCCCATGGCGTCTCGGTGATCGCGGTCGAGACGGCGGCACAGATGCAGGACGCTTTGGAGCGCCTCTGGGATTCCACCGACGTTCTGGTGATGGCAGCTGCGGTGGCGGACTTCCGTCCGGTTGTCTGCGCCGACGGGAAGATCAAGAAGAACGCGGGAGTGCCGAGCATCGTTCTCGAACCAACGCCCGACATCTTGTGCGCGCTCGGCGCGAAAAAGCGGCCCGGACAGACCGTGGTCGGCTTCGCCGCCGAGACCTCGGACCTGGTGGCCAACGCCGAGACCAAATTGGTGCGAAAGAACCTCGACATGATCGTAGCCAACGACGTCAGCCAGCCCGGTGTGGGCTTCCGACACGACACGAATGCGGTCACCTTTCTGCGTCCCGGCCAGCCTCTAGAGTCGGTGACGTTGACCGACAAGCGTGCCATCGCACGCGAGTTGATCGACCGGGTCGTGTCCACACGGTCCTGAACAGAACCCTCGAATTCATCGCCGAGAACCACACCCGGAGTCATCATGAGCCGCACTTGGACCTTCACCTCAGAGAGCGTCACCGAAGGACATCCCGACAAAGTGGCCGATCAGGTGTCCGACGCCGTCCTCGACGCGATTCTCGACACGGATCCCCACGCCCGCGTGGCCTGCGAGACGTTGGTGACCACCGGCTTGTGCCTCGTATCGGGTGAGATCACCACCGATGCGTATGTCGACATCGCCGAGACCGCCCGAGCGGTGATCCTCGGTATCGGATACGACAACGCCGCGTACGGCTTCGACGGCAAAACCTGTGGTGTGTTGGTGGCCCTCGACGCCCAGAGCGCCGACATCGCCCAGGGTGTCGACAAGAGCGAGGAGACCCGCGCGCGTTCGGGGAGCGACGATCTCGATCTGCAGGGGGCCGGCGACCAGGGGATGATGTTCGGCTACGCCTGCAACGAGACCCCCGAGTTGATGCCCCTGCCCATCTTCGTGGCGCATCGTCTGGCCGAGCGCCTCGCCGACGTACGTAAGTCCAGTCAGATCCCCTACCTGCGCCCCGACGGGAAAACCCAGGTCACCTTCGACTACGTCGACGGTAAGCCGGTGCGTCTGCGTACCGTGCTCATCTCCACGCAACACGAGGACGGCGTCGACCGTGACACCGTCATCCGCCCCGACCTCATCGAGCAGGTCATCCGTCCGGTCATCCCGGCCCAGTTCGCCGACGACGATTACGCGGTGTACGTCAACCCCACCGGCAAGTTCGTGTTGGGTGGACCGCACGCCGATACCGGCCTCACCGGTCGCAAGATCATCGTCGACACCTACGGTGGCATGGGTCGCCACGGTGGTGGCGCGTTCAGCGGCAAGGACCCGAGCAAGGTGGACCGTTCGGCGGCGTACGCGTCCCGTTGGGTGGCCAAGCACGTGGTGGCCAGCGGTGCCGCCGATCGTTGCGAGGTTCAGGTCGCCTACGCCATCGGTATGGCGCACCCGGTGAGCATCCTCGTCGAGACCTTCGGCACCGAGAAGGTGGCCGTGGAGAAGATCGAAGCCGCGGTTCGCGCCACCTTCGACCTGCGTCCCGCGGCCATCGTCCGCGACCTGAAGTTGAAGCGACCGATCTATCGCGCGACCGCCGCGTATGGTCACTTCGGCCGTGAACTGCCCGACTTCGAATGGGAAAAGCTCTCCCGCCTCGCCGACTTCTCGGCCGCGCTCGGTCGCTGATTCCCACCACACCGCGATGACGCCGAAGGCATCGGCCGATTCGACTCCGCACCTCGTTGCCGGGATCGTTCCCGACGTCACCGGTCTCGACCGCGTGTTCGACTACGCGGTCTCCGAGGAAATGTCGTGGTCGGTGAGCCTCGGTGGTCGCGTGCGCGTGTCGCTGAACGGACGTCACGTCGGCGGTTGGATCGTGTCGCTCGAGCCTGCGTCCGACGACGGTCTGAAACTGAAGTTCATCGAGCGATCCAGCGGACTCGGTCCCGACGAGGAGACTCTGGATCTGTGTCGGTGGGCGTCGTGGCGATGGGGGGCGAATCGTCTGCGTCCGTTCCTGGTGACGGCATCGCCGAACACGGTGGTGAACCGCCCGTCGCCGACGCGTCGTACCAAGGTGTTGGCCGAGCCGGTGTCGCCGGCGGCCACGACGCTGCTGGCCGACGGGGGTGGCGTTCTGCGTCTGCCCCCGAGCGACGATCAGATGCCCGCGGTGTTGGCCGCCGCTCGTCTCGGGCCCACGTTGGTGGTGTGCGCGTCGATCGACGGCGCACGGGTGTTGGCTGCCCGGCTGCGTCGCACCGGAACGTCGGTCGCCCTGGTTCCCGAGGAGTGGGCGCAGGCCCGCGGTGGGGTCGACGTGGTGATCGGCGCTCGCGCCGCCGCGTTCGCCCCGTGTCCCGACCTGGCGGCGGCGGTCGTGCTCGACGAGCACGAGGACACGTTGCGAGAGGAGCGGGTGCCCACGTGGCACGCCCGCGACGTGGTGGTCGAACGTGCCCGACGTCGAGGTGCACCGGTGCTGTTGGTCTCGCCGTGTCCCTCGGTCGCGGCGGCGAAGGATCGCACGGTGGTGGCGCCCCCACCGGAACGCGAGACGGCGGCCTGGCCCGCGGTGGAGGTGGCCGATCGCAACGACGAGGAGCCGTGGAAGCGCTCGTTGGTGTCGTCGGCTCTGATCGCCCATCTGCGTGATCCCGAGTCGCGCGTGGTGTGCGTGTTGAACACCAAGGGGCAGGCGAAGTTGCTGGCGTGTCGGGGATGCAACACCCTCGTGCGCTGCGAGACGTGCGACGCGGCGATGGGGGAGGACGAGGTCGGACGGCTGGACTGCAAGGCGTGTGGTGCCACCCGACCCCGCGTGTGCGCGTCGTGCGGTTCCGGCGTGTTGGCCCGCCTGCGTCCGGGCGTGTCACGACTGCGCGAGGAACTGGAGGCGGCCGCAGCACGCGACGTGGTGTCGGTGGTGGCCAACAAGGACTCCGACGTGATCGACGACACCGTCGCCGACGTCTTCGTGGGTACCGAGGCGGTGTTGCACCGAGTTCGTCGCATTGACGTGGTGGCGTTCCTCGATTTCGACAGCGAACTGTTGGCCCCTCGTTATCGCGCCGCCGAACAGGCGATGTCGCTGTTGTCGCGTGCCGCTCGTCTGTTGGGCAAACGTCGTGGTGGGGGTCGACTGCTCATTCAGACCACGATGTCCGATCACGAGGTGGTGCGCGCGGCGGTGGCGGGTGCGCCGGCTATCGCCAGTGACGCCGAGGTCGCGCGTCGTACCGCGTTGTCGTTGCCACCCTTCTCGGCCCTGGCCATCATCGACGGCGACGGCGCGGAGCGGTTCACGGACGACTTGCGGTTGCGATCCGGCATCACGGTGGTCGCGCATCGCGACCGGTGGTTGGTGCGCGCCTCGGACGTGACGTCGTTGTCGAACGCGATCGCCGACACCGAGCGTCCCGCGAATTCGAAGTTGCGCATCGAGGTCGATCCGCCAAGCCTCTGACGCGCGTCATCGACAGGGGGTTCTCGGCCGGGTGTTCATGGCCATGGGGATGTTCGTGGTTTCGTCGAGCATGCCGATCGACGTCGCCGACGCCACCGGCGGGTCCATCACCTCGACGAGCAGCAGCGCCACTGCGACGACGCCGGCAAGTGCGGCCTCCTGGGCTGCGGTGAAGGCAGTGAAGGCCACCGGGGCGATCGACTCGCACGGAGCGAACTCGGGTCGGATGACGCGAACCCGAACTATCCAACCCGTAACAAACGAAAACCCTGTCGCGATGCCAGACGTCTGGTGGGATGACCCTGCTCGGTCAGCCATTTCTGCAGAGAGTCGCTCCCGAGGTTCTTGTTCACCACCAGAACTCCGACACCGTCCGTCGAAAGACGGGGCAACCAGCGGCGCATCATGTCGTGAAGTTCGCTCTTACCCACCTTGATGGGGGGATTGCTCCACA
>VFYV01000028.1 GCA_016871395.1 Actinomycetota bacterium | reverse complement strand
TCGACGGTAGTGACGTCGACGGTAGTGACGTTGGCTCCCCTCCCGGCTCCCACCACGACCGTCGCCACCGTGACGACGACCACGTTGGTGTCGGCTCCGATGACCGGCACCGTGGTCGTGGATAACTTCTCTTTCTCACCCGGGGTACTCCGAGTCGCCGTGGGTGGCACCGTCACCTGGGATTTCCGCGAGACGGTACACACCGTCGAAATCGACGGCCGGGTTTTACGGTCGACCGGTCCGACGTCGATGACGTTTTCGGCGGCGGGCACCTACAACTACAACTGTGGTCCTCATCCGTCGATGCAAGGAAGGATCGTCGTCGAATAACTGCTGGCGGCGTGTTCGAAGTTCGCTCGACGGGGTGCCTCACGACGTCGGATCGGCTTGCCCATCATCTGAGACGACCCCCTCATCGATTCCGACGGCACACGTCGACAAGTAGCCGTGCATTTGTCGGAGAAGATTTCGACCGAGCACCAGGTGGTGTTGTTCACCTGCGAGCGCGAAACACGTGACCACGTCGCGTCGTGGAGACCAGCGTCGTGGAGGCCAGCGTCGTGGAGGTGTGAGATCCGCATCCTTTGCTCGTTCACCCAGAATTCACGTTGTCTCGTGAGGCACCTCGGCGGAGCCACGGTGTGGGTGGAACTAGCGTCAGCCACGTGAATAGCCGCCGGTGGCTCGCCGAGTTCCTGGGCACCGCGCTGTTGGTGATGGCGGTGGTGGGCTCGGGAATCATGGCCACCAATCTCACCGACGACGTCGGTGTGCAATTGCTCGCCAACGCCATCGCCACCGGTGGTGCACTGCTGGGTCTCGTCACCGTTTTCGGCCCCGTCTCGGGAGCGTCGTTCAACCCGGTGGTGTCGGTCGTGATGTCGGTGCTCGACCGCGAGGTGCGCTTGTCCCGTCTGCTCGGAGACGTTGTTTCGCAGTTCGCCGGTGCGATCGTCGGGTGCTGGACCGCCAACGCGATGTTCGGACACCCGTGGTTCGAGACCTCGACCAAGATCCGTGACGGGGGCCCGCAATGGCTCGCCGAGGCCGTGGCCGTGGTCGGACTGTTGGTCATCATTCGCGGCGGCCAACGCACAGGGGCCAACGTGGCCGCCTTGGTGGCGGCTTGGATCACGGGTGCCTACTGGTTCACGTCGTCCACCAGCATCGCCAACCCGGCGGTGGCGTTCGGTCGCATGTTCTCGGACTCCTTCGCCGGCATCGCCCCCGGATCGTGGCCCATGTTCGCGCTGATGGAAGTGCTCGGCGGTGTGGTTGCCTTTGCCCTCTGTCGCGTGCTCTTCCCCCGGAACGCCTGATGTCAGGGATCCTGTTTCTGTGCGTCCACAACGCGGGCCGTTCACAGATGGCGGCGGGCTTCGCTCGCTCACTGGTCGGCGATCGTGTGCAGATCTTCTCGGGGGGTTCCGATCCTGCCGATCGAGTGAACCCGATGGCCGTCGAGGCCATGAGTGAGGTGGGCATCGACATCGGTGGATACGTCCCACAACGTTTCACTGACGAGTTGTTGGCCAGCGTCGATGTGGTGGTGACCATGGGTTGTGGTGACACCTGCCCGTCTATACCGGGAAAGCGCTACGTCGATTGGCCGCTCGAGGACCCGCGCGGGCAGTCCATCGAGTTCGTGCGTCGTGTTCGTGACGACATACGCCGACGCCTGACCGACCTTCTGGCCGAACTGGGCACGGTGAAATGACCACCGCCCACGAGGCGATGTCGGTGCGACTCGCGGGGTCGCCGTCAAGGAGCGAGGGCGGACTCGGCGGCGCGTTGGATCGCTCGCACGGCGTCTTCGGGGGATGAGAGCCCCTGGAGCGCACTTTGAATCGCGCTCCAACCGGCGTCCTCCACGGCCGGGAACTTCGCCAGCGGCGGGTAGCAGATCATCGCCTCGTCGATGGTACGACGGGTGATCTCGAGTCGTCGACGGTCGATCTCGTTCGTGGGTACGACCGTCGCCAACGCCGCCTCGTGAGCACACATGTTCCCACCAGCCGCGTCGACACCTTGCACCTCCTGCGACATCAGGAGATGCAGCAGATCGACTGCGCCATCGAGATTTTCGCACGTCTCGGGAATCGCCCACGCGTGACAGCCCGAGTAACTCACCCGTCGACTCGACCCGGCGGGATACATGTGAGGCACGAGATTTTCGGCGAATCGCGAGTGGGAGATCGCGCCCCACGCTCCCGGCCACGCCGCGGCGGCATCCAGCGTGCCGCTCAAAAGTGCTCGGTCCACCTGGTCGTAATGCCAAGTGGGTAGATCGGAGGGAGCGCGCTCGGCCAGAGTCACCAGTGTTTCCACGGCCCGAACCGCCGCCGGTGATTCGATCGTGGGTGTTCCATCGACTGCGAACAACTGACCACCATCGCCGCTCACGAGCTCGAAGAACGTTCCGAATAGTCCCGACTCGCGTCCGGGAAAACCGAACACGACCGAACTGTCGACGAGTTCGGTCCACGTATCGGGTATCGACGCCACGCGATCGGCGTGGACCCACATCACCCGCACATCGATGAGTCGCGGCACACACAACAGATTCCCGGCGAAACGACCGAGCTCGACCGCCACCGGAGCGAGTCGGGAGAGCACCGATGCATCGACCAGATCATCGAGCGGTCGCAGCCACTGCTCTTGGGATGGCGTGTACTTGGCGTGCGTGGCCAAAACGTCGATTCGTTCGCCCCGCGCGAGCATTTCTGCGACCTGCCGGTTGAGCGTGGGATGATCGCCGTGCGCGACCACTTCCACGTCGACGCCCGCGTCGTCGAAGACGCGATAGAGATGGTCGTACATCGGACCGGAAATGAGTGCAACGCGAACAGTCACGACTGCTCGACGATACGCACGCTGGTTATTCCGCCGTCCAGCAGGAAGTCGGCTCCCGTGGTGAAGGTCGAGGGAGCGGCGAGGTAGGCGATCGCGTCGGCTACTTCATCGCATGTCACGAGTCGACCGAGCGGTTGTCGGCGTCGCAGATTGCCCATGGTCACCTCGGGCTCGGGCGTGGCGGCCGCCAGACGTTCGACCCACGGACTCGACACGGTTCCCGGCGACACACAATTGACCCGCACGCCGTGGGCGATCTCGTCGGCAGCCATCGCTCGGGTGAGAGCCAGCACCGCGCCTTTCGACGCCGAGTAAACCGCCCGTTCGACCAGCCCGACCGATGCGGCCACCGAGCAGACATTGACGATCGACCCCGAACGGGCCGATCGCATCGCGGGAAGAACGGCCGCGCTCATGTGGGCCAAACCGAACACATTGACCGCGAAGACGTCTTCCCAGTCGGAGGTGTTGGCCACGACCACATCGCCGACCGCTCCAACGCCGGCGACATTGCACAAGACGTCGATACGACCGTGAGCGGCGATGATGTCCGCGGTCACCCGTCGACAACCCGTACGATCGCGCACATCGAATCCGTCGGCGACGTCGAGGCCGATCACCTCGTCACCGAGGGACCGAAAGCGCGCCACGGTTCGCTCGCCAATTCCTCCAGCCGCACCTGTGATCACGACGACTCGACGATTCATGTTCGCACCGCGATGAAGTCTTGCAGGGTTTTCATGGTTCGTCTAGGGTGAAGACGGC
This sequence comes from Actinomycetota bacterium, assembly GCA_016871395.1. GTDB lineage: Bacteria > Actinomycetota > Acidimicrobiia > Acidimicrobiales > Ilumatobacteraceae > Casp-actino8. The sequence continues at coordinate 13,987 of VFYV01000028.1, read as the reverse complement.
TTCGCCATGACGACAATCACCCACGTGACGACACACGATCTTCGTGCTCGAACATCGCGTACTCTCGCCGGATCAGATGCCGTTCACGTCGACCCCGACTACTCGGCTGCCTACGTGGTTTTGCACACGAATGGTGCTCATCGAGGTCACGGAATGACCTTCACGATCGGGCAGGGCAACGAACTGTGTTGCACGGCCATCGAGATGCTCTCGACCATGGTCGTGGGTCGTCGCCTGTCCGACATCGTCGATGACATGGGCGGCTTCTGGCGTCGAGTCACGAATCACTCGCAGTTACGCTGGTTGGGGCCCGACAAAGGTGTGATGCACCTGGCGACAGCCGCGCTCGTGAATGCGGTGTGGGATCTGTGGGCCAAGGAACGCGGTGTTCCGGTGTGGAAGTTGATCGCCGACCTCTCGCCCGAGCAGTTCGTGGACTGCATCGACTTCCGTTATCTTCACGACGCGGTACCTCCCGATCGTGCTCTGGAGATTTTGAGAAATCGGCGCGCTGGACGCGATCGACGACTGGCCGAATTACGTCGTGACGGCTATCCGGCGTACATCACGTCGGCGGGTTGGCTCGGATACAGCGAACAGCAAGTGCGGGACCTCTGTCGCTCCATGCGCACCGATGGTTGGACGAGCTTCAAGACCAAGGTGGGTGTCAGCATCGAGAGCGACATTCGACGGTGCGAGCTCATGCGCGAAGAGTTGGGTGACGAAATCCAGTTGATGTCCGACGCCAATCAGGTGTGGGAGGTTCCCGAAGCCATTTCGTGGGTGAACCAGCTGCGAAAATTCGACCTGCGATGGATCGAAGAGCCCACGAGTCCCGATGACATACTCGGTCACGCCGCCATCCGTCGCGGCGTCGCCCCGATCAAGGTGGCCACCGGCGAGCATGCGGCCAACCGGGTGATCTTCAAGCAACTCATGCAAGCCGAGGCCATCGACTACTGCCAAATCGACGCCTGTCGCCTCGGTGGGTTGAACGAAGTTCTGGCGGTTCTTCTGTTGGCGGAACACTTCGGAGTGCCGGTGTGCCCGCACGCCGGCGGCATCGGCCTCTGTGAGTACGTCCAACACATTTCGGTGGTCGACTATTTGTGCGTCAGTGGATCCCTCACTGATCGAACCACCGAGTACGCCTCTCATCTGCACGAGCACTTCATCGACCCCGCCCGCGTGCGCGATGGGCGCTACCTCGTTCCCGAAGCACCCGGCTACTCGATCGAGATGAAGACCGAGTCGATCGCCGCTCTTTCGTATCCGACTGGTTCGGAATGGACCAGTTGAGGGGGACGCTGACCCTTCTCGGTGAAAGACCGTTGGGGCGTCGTGGCCCGCGGGTGACGGCCCTCGGTCTCGGTTGCGCGCCGCTCGGAAATCTCTACCGCGCCATCGACGACGAGTCGGCCACCGCGGTGGTCGACGCCGCCTGGGAGGCGGGTATTCGATTCTTCGACACCGCACCGCTGTACGGGAACGGCTTGTCGGAACGCCGCGTCGGTGCGGCGTTGGCGAGACGACCTCGGAAGGATTTCGTCTTGTGCACGAAAGTCGGTCGGTTGCTGCAGTCGCCCGAGGCCGGGGCGCACGTCGACACAATTTTCGCCGACGCGCCACGACTCGAACCGGTGTACGCCTACTCCCGAGACTCGGTTCTCCGGTCGATCGAAGAGAGTTTGTCGAGGCTCGGACTCGATCACATCGACGTCGTACACGTTCATGATCCGGACAATCATGAGCAGGAGGCGTTGACCGGCGCCTTCCCCACACTGATCGAATTACGCGAGCAGGGAGTGATCTCCGCCGTGGGATGCGGAATGAACCAGTGGCAGATGCTCGACCGATTCGTGCAACGCGTCGACCTCGACTGCATCTTGCTGGCCGGGCGCTACACGCTGCTCGACCGGAGCGGTGCCGATGTCCTGCTCCCGAGGTGTGTCGAGCGCGAGGTGGGTGTCGTGATTGGCGGCGTGTTCAACAGCGGACTGCTGGCCGATCCGATCGTCAATTCCACCTTCGACTACGGGCCAGCTCCCGAATCGATTCGTGACAAAGCGCGCGGTCTGGCGGGCGTATGTTCGGCACGCGGAGTGTCGATAGTGGCGGCCGCGGTGCAGTTCGCGTTGCGACACGAGGCGGTCTCGTCGGTGGTGGTGGGGGCGCAGACGGTGGCCGAGTTGGAAATCGACGTCGGGGCCGCGGTGGCGCCACTACCAGCCGACCTCTGGGTGGACCTCTGATCCTTCGACATCACAGGGCTGGCGAGGGAACCAGATCCCACCCTGCCCGAGGTTTCACGCCCGAGGGGGGGTTGGGGTTGAGGTGGTTGGCCCCGAGGTGGGAAGATGTCGAGGCAAAACCGATTTGTCCGGGGGTACGCAGTGTCCAAAGCCGATGTCGATGTGGTCGTGGTAGGAGCCGGCTTCGCCGGTTTGTACCTGTTGCGCGAACTGCGGGCCAACGGGTTCTCGTCGCGGGTCCTCGAAGCCGGTGGCGACGTGGGTGGCACTTGGTACTGGAACCGCTACCCGGGTGCCCGCTGCGACATCTCCACCACCGACTACACCTACACGTGGGACCCCGAATTACACGAGCAGTGGACCTGGTCGGAGAAGCACGCGACCCAACCCGAGATCCTGAAGTACGCGCAATTCGTGGCCACGAAGCACGACCTTTATTCGAGCATCGACTTCGACACGAAGGTCACCAGCGCGGCCTGGAACGAGTCGGCGCAGCATTGGAACGTCGAAACGTCCACCGGTGAGTCAATTTCCGCCCGCCATTACGTGATGGCGACGGGTTGTTTGTCGATTCCGAAAGATCCCGACATTCCCGGCACCGACCGCTACCGAGGCCCGGTGTACGTGACGGGTCGATGGCCGCATGAAGGAGTCGATCTCACCGGTAAGCGAGTGGCGGTCATCGGAACCGGCTCGTCGTCCATTCAGTCGATCCCACATATCGCCGCACAAGCCGCCGAGTTGGTGGTGTTCCAGCGCACCCCGAATTTCTCGATGCCCGCTTTCAACGGACCGCAGCCCAGCGATCGCGTTGCTCGTCTCAAGGCTGATCGCAAGGCGTACGAGACCGAAGCTCGCTTGTCGGGGGCCGGCGTGCCGATGGAGTTGCCCACCGTGTCGGCGCTCGGCGTGTCACGTGATGAGGCGTTCGCGATGCTCGAGCGGTCGTGGCAGAAAGGTGAGCTGCTCGCGCTCGGCGCCACCTTCTCCGACGTGGGCACCAATCGCGAAGCCAATGAAGTGATCTGTGACTTCATGCGTTCGAAGATCAAAGAGGTGGTGAATGACCCCGGGACGGCCGAATTGTTGAGCCCTCGCGGCCACTCCTACGGCACCAAGCGTCCGTGTATGGACACCAACTACTTCCAGACTTTCAACCTTCCGCACGTTCGTTTGGTCGATTTGCGAAAGACGCCCATCTCGACGATCACCGAGACCGGGATCGAGTTTGGTGACGAGAGCAAGGAATTCGACGTGATCGTGTACGCCACCGGCTTCGACGCCATGACCGGCGCGATCGTCAACGTCGACATCACCGGCAAGAACGGTCTCACTCTCAAGAAGAAGTGGGAGCACGGACCGCTCACGTACTTGGGTCTCACGTCGGTTGGATTCCCGAACCTCTACATGATCACCGGACCCGGAAGTCCGTCGGTCCTCTCCAACATGATGGTGTCGATCGAGCAGCATGTCGAGTGGATTCGTGACACCCTCATCGACTTGCGAGAGGGCGGTTTCGACACGATCGAACCCACGCCGATGGCCGAGGAGGGATGGCGGGTGCATTGCACCGACTGCGCCGATATCACGCTCTTCCAGGACACCAACTCCTGGTACATGGGCGCCAATGTTCCGGGTAAGCCGCGCGTGCTCTTCCCGTACATCGGCGGTGTGGGCCGTTATCGCCAAACCTGCGACGAAGTTCGCGCGCGGGGCTTCCTCGGTTTCGAACTGGTTGGTTCGGGCAAGAAGCAACGCAACGATGGCATCGTGCGGCGGGTTCAGCCCGATGTCGACATGGTCCTCGAGATGATGGGGCAGTTGGGCTTGCCGCCCATCGAGTCGATGTCTCCGGCGGAGGCGCGCGCGTTCTCGGAGGCGTCGTCGGCGATGCGCCCGCCGGGGCCCGAGGTGGGCGAGATGATCGACGGGACACTGCCCGGTGCGGGGGGTCCGCTGGAGTACCGGTTGTATCGTCCGGCCACGAAGGGCCCGCATCCGGTCGTGGTGTACTTCCACGGCGGTGGTTGGGTGTTCGGAAGCCATGTGTCGGACGATCCCTTGTGCCGGGAGTTGTGCAAGAACGCCGACGTCGTCATCGTGTCGGTCAACTATCGTCATGCGCCCGAGGATCGTTTCCCGGCCGCGGCCGACGACGGCTACGCCGCACTCCAGTGGGTCGTGGCCAATGCGGCCTCACTCGGTGGCGATCCAACGCGTGTCGTGGTGGCCGGTTGGAGTGCCGGAGGCAACGTCGCCGCGGTCACGGCCCAGTTGGCGCGCGACAACGGCGGGCCGGCGTTGAAGGGGCAGTTGTTGCTCACGCCGGTCACCGACGGTTCGCGTCAGCACGGCTCGCATCACGAGAATGCCGACGGATACATCCTCACGAAGTCTTTGATGGAATGGTTCTGGAATCACTACGCCGACCCGTCGGATCGTTCGCATCCGAAGGCCTCGCCGCTGTTGGCCCGTGATCTGTCGGGCTTGCCGCCAGCGATGGTGGTGACCGCGCAATTCGATCCGTTGCGTGACGAGGGTGATGCGTACGCACGAGCGCTGATGGGAGCGGGTGTTCCGGTGGAGCATTTGGAGGCACGCGGGCACATTCACACCTCGATCACGATGGTGGACGCGTTGCCGTCGGGCAAGCCTCCACGGGCGCGGATGGCGGCCGCCCTGCGCCGCTTCTTGCACTGAGCATCGGGCGCGTAGGTCCGCCGAGTTCACCGGTCTGGTTCCTCTGGCGGGGCGGGTCTAAGGTGAAGGGGACGAGGCGCGACTGGGGGAGGTGCGGATGAAGACCATTTGGTTCCACCTCATGCCGTACCCGGAGTTGCCCGACGACTTCACCTCCGAGCACCGTTCCGTGTGGGTCGACATCGACCCGGGTCTGTTCGACGCGCGCGTCGGTCACCGCATGTACAACGAATACATCGATGAACTGGAATTTGCGGCGTCGGTTGGCTTCGACGGTGTGGGTATCAACGAACACCACTCGAACGCTTATGGCCTCATGCCGAGCCCCAACCTCATCGCCGCGTCGCTCGCACGCACCTGCCCGGACGCGGCGCTCGTGGTTCTCGGCGATTCGGTTGCTCTTTACAACCCGCCCATTCGTGTGGCCGAAGAATTCGCGATGCTCGATTGCATCAGCGGTGGTCGTCTCGTGGCCGGATTCCCCGTGGGCACCCCCATGGACACGCTCTACGCGTACGGCAACAACCCAGCCACGCTCCGTGAGCGTTATCACGAGGGCATCGAGCTCATCCTCAAAGCCTGGACCGCTGACGACGTCTTCTCGTTCAACGGCAAGTATTCGAAACTGCGCTACGTCAACTGCTGGCCGCGTCCGGTTCAGCAACCGCATCCACCGATTTGGATTCCGGGCGGCGGCTCCATCGACACGTGGCAATGGTGCGCCCGCGCCGGCTATTCGTATCTCTATCTGAGTTACTTCGGGTACAAGGCCGCGCTCAAAACCATGCAGGGTTTCTGGAAGTGTGTGGAAGACGCGGGCCGCCCGGCCAATCCGTTCCAGGCCGGGTTCGCGCAGTTTTTCGGTGTGGCCGACAGCGAGGCCGAAGCGATCGAGTTGTATCGCGAGCCCGCCGAGTACTTCTTCAATCGTTGCCTGCACGTGTATCCCGGATTCGCTGATCCGCCCGGGTACAAGACCCTGGCCACGGTTCGAAACGGTGCCGAAGGGATGGTCGAAAGGGCCGCGCGCGAAGCCAGTGAGCGTGCCCAGCAGACCACGAAGAAGGCCGAGCGCAAGGCGGCGCAACGGTCCTTCAGCGCGGCATCGCACATGTCCTTCGAACAGATGGTGGAGAAGGGTTACGTGATCGTGGGCAACCCCGATCAGGTGGCCGAGAAGACGATCGAGATGGCCAAGCAATTGAGAATCGGCCACGTGATGTCGTTGTGTCATTTCGGCAACATGAGCCGCGATCTCGCGATGCACAACACCGAACTCATGGCCACCAAGGTGTTGCCGCAGATACGACACCTGTGGGATGACGAGTGGCAGGACCGCTGGTGGCCCACGCCGTTGCCGGTCGCCGACCGTATGACGCCATCGCCACGACCTTCCGTGTCTCGATGATCGATTTCGCACAGTGGAAGGCCGGGTCACTGGAGATCTGGCGCGAGGGTGACGGCCCGACCGTCGGCTACCTGCACGGGATGGTGTGTGCGCCGGGGCGGCAGTCGTTCGTCCCCGAGTTGGCCAGTCGTGGATTCCGCGTGATCGCCCCGTCGTTGCCCGGTTACGCGCGCACGTCGCCGTCGGTCGACATCCGCAACATCCATGATTGGGTGTTCGCCCTCTCGGAGATCATCGATGCGGCGGGTTTGGTTGGCGCGCCACTGGTGGCTTCGTCCACTGGTGCGATGCTCGCGCTCGAACTGGCCGCGATGCGCCCGGAAGCGTTCTCGTCGCTCGTGTTGGTGGCGCCGCTCGGGTTGTGGAGCGACGACCGTCCGGTGGCTGATCCTTTCTCCACCACCTTGAGCGGACAACGCGCCTTGCTGACGAGAGATCCGACGGCGACGGCGTCGTTTTTCGACGACTCAGCCGCGGGCGACTTGTTGGTGGATGCGACGATCCAGCGATACACCGCGCGCACGGCGACGGCGAGTCTCGTGTGGCCGATTCCGGAGTTCGGACTAGCCGAGCGGATGCATCGTGTGTCGTGCCCGGTCACGTTGGTGTGGGGGAGCGACGATCAGATCGTCGACCCCAGTTATGCCGAGGAGTTCGCGGCCCGGTTACGTGATGTACGTGGGCGACACGTGGTGGACGGTGCGGGGCATCTGGTCGAGTGGGATGATCCTCGCGCCGTGGCCTCCCTCGCCGCCGCCGCTTTCGGCTGACGTCGAATTCTCCGGTCGTCTAGAGAACCGTGACGAGGCCGGTATCACCGTCGACACGGATCATCGCACCGTCCGGAATCTTGCGTGTTCCGCCGGTCGCCGAAATCACACATGGAATCCCGAGCTCTCGACTCACGATGATCGCGTGACTCAGCGGCGCACCGACGTCCACCACCACCGCGGCCGCCGGCACGAAGAGCGGTGTCCACGACGGATCGGTGATGGGCGCCACCAAGATGTCACCCGGCTCGAGAGCACCGGGATCATTGCTGTCGAGAATCACCCTCGCACGACCCGACGCCGACCCCGGACATCCGGGCAAGCCCTGCAGCGTCTCACCAGTCGCCAGCTTCTCCACCGCGACTCCGTCGCGCGACGGCCAGGTGGCCGGATCGCTCGCTTCACCCACGAACACGAACTGCGGATCCTTCTGCTGCAACTTTTGGTAATCGGCGCGACGCTCGCGAATCGTGGCGGTGAGCGACCGTGGATCGTTCAACAACTGGTCGATCTCGTTCACGCGCACGAAGCCGAAATCCTCGATCTCGTCGAACGCGCCACGCTCGACCATACGCCTACCCAGCTCACGCATCGGCATGCGCATCTCGTGGATGATCCGGATGTTGTTGGTCTTCGTGCGCTCGCGAGCCGGTAGCCACGCACGTGACGCGCCGATACCTGCCGACAATTGGCCGTGTGTCCCATCGTCGCCAGCCACCATGTCGAGCAGAGTCGCACTCGCGATCTCCCGCTCGCGGGCCCGCTTCGAGTTCTGATCGCGCGGGTTCAAATCGTCCGATCCCAGTCGCATTCGATCGATGGCCGACAACGCGAGCTCAGGTCGTGTTTCCCACGTCGGTGAACGCGCTTCCCACTCGTTCGGTCCTCGCGAGCCGAAGTCGGCGATGAAGTCGGCGAACGCCGACAGGAAGGTCATCACTTGGCGCCTCTTGGACTTCTTGTGCAGACGATCGAGAAGACCATTCACGCCCTTGTCGAACTGCCTCGTGAGCGTCTTCGAGTTCGCCACCTGACGACCCATGTCCCACATGGCCTGACTCGGTGCCGCCGAATCGACCTCGCCGATTCCGGAGATGATCGGCAAGATGAGGTCGGGCCGCCCCACTGCCGTGGCCACACCACTGATGATGCCGAGCGGCACGGTAGCCATGTATGTGGTGAACAGATGTTGGCCGAAGAAACGACGATGAAGAGCGAGCAGGCCCTCGTAGCGTTCCCAGAGTTCGCGATCCGAGAGATTGCTCAACTCGGGCCGTTCGGCGGCAATGCGAATCGACTCGTTGCGATCGGCCGTGAGTTCGTCGAGTTGATCGAGCGACGACTTCGACAATACCCATCCGAAAGTCTCACCGATCTTCGCAGTGAGGTCGGGTCGAGCGTCGCCGGAAACTTCTTCGTACGGAGGAATGCCGGGTTGCGCGCCGAAGAATTGCTCGTCCATCGCCTGCCAACTGAGGCCCGGTGCCCGCTCGCCGAAGAGACGAATGATGGAGGCATTCAGATAGCAGTAGCCGCCCACCACCCCGAGCTGACAGAACGTGCCGTCGGGAAACTCGGAGTGTTCGAACGCCCCCATGCGCACCCAAGCGTCGCGCCAGCCGAGTTCGGCGAGATACAGCGCAGTGTCGCTCGTGAGCGGTGTGACCGGATCGGGAAACACCTCGCCGACATTCGCCCGCGTGTAGATCGGGAACCGTTTCGACAGATCGGTATCGGTGACGTAGTAGCGCGGCCCCATGTGGCACCCCCTGTGCTGGAAGCGAAACTACTACCCACCAGGCTGGCCTTCCAGCGGCGCCCAACATTCCCGTTGGGAATGCGTTCTCTCGCCGAGGAGGCTCTTCATGCGCTCGATCTCGGTGGCTTGGCCGTCGATGATTTTCTGAGTCGATTCGGCCGTGGCATCGTCGCCCTTTTCGAGCAGATCGTTGGCCTTCTCGATGGCCCCCTCGTGGTGTGCGCTCGTCGCTTTCAGCCTCACCGTGTCGAACTCGGCTCCGTGCAAGGTCTCCAGGTCGGCCATGTCGTCGGCCGAAACCATGCCGCTCATGATCGAACCGTGATCCGGGCCTTCATCGAGGTATGTGGGTCCTCCCCATGCCTCGAGCGTTCCGGTCATCATCTCCACTTCGCGAATTTTTGGCGACTTTGACCGCGGTTGCGAGTTCCCGCACATCATCTCCGGCCTCGGCCGTCGGGTCGAGTGCGATGTCGGCGAATTGGAGGGCCTACTCGTGATGCGGAATCATCATCTGTGCGAACATCGCATCGGCATCGGCCTTCTCGCCCGAAGTTCCGCAGGAAGCCATGACGAGTGTGGAAATTCCGTGGGCGATCGCGCCACGAGTCATCGTGGTTTCTACTGATGTGATCATCCGGGGAGCGAAACCCCGGCGAAGTCGCCGGGATTTCGCACCCAATGGTCAGTGGCCGGTGAGGACGGGGAGGATGCGGGGGCCGCGCACCTGACCGTTCGCCCACGTCACCTTCTTGCTCGCGTCCAACGAGTAATTCGGGAACGCGCGCAACCACTCCTGGAACGCCACGATCATCTCCAACCGCGCCAAGTTCGAACCGGCGCACCGGTGAATGCCCAAACCGAACGCCACGTGCCGGTTGTTTTTGCGATCGAGGATGAACTCATCGGCACGCTCGAACTCCTTCGGATCGTGATTGGCGGCCGGGAACGTGACGAGCGTCTGATCGCCTGCGTGCATCGGGCATCCCGACACCTCGACATCGTTCAACACTTTGCGGGCCATCGTGACCGGTGCGTAGTAACGCAGCACTTCCTCGGTCGCTTCCGACCACAAGTCGTGTTCGTTCGGTTCAGCGATCAAACGCTGTACCTGATCGTTGTGTTGCGCGAAGTGCCACAAGCCCGAACCGATCGCGCTCCATGTGGTGTCGATGCCCGCCACGATCTGCAGACGGATGTATCCGACCTTCACGTCCCAGTCGACCTCCTGGCCGTCGATCTGGGCGTTGGCGACCACGGTGAGCAGATCGTCCTTCGGATTCTTCAGGCGATCCCTGAGAAGCACGTCGATGTATTCGGTCATCTCGGTGGCCACTTGCACCCGCACGGCGTTGTCCTTGGGGGCCAATTGGAAGTTGCGGTAGATCCAATCGCGGAACAAGTCGGCATCTTCTTCGGGCAGACCGGTGATGATGCAGATGCCGTGCACCGGGATGTGTTGGCTGTATTGCTCGGCGGCGTCGGCAGTGGATGACGACCCGATGTCGGTGATGAGCTTGCGGCAGAACGCTCGTAGATCGGGTTCGATCGAGGTGACCGCTTTTGGATTGAACGCGGGAAGAATGAGACGGCGATGACCGTGATGATCGGGTGGATCGCTCGTGATCGGCGGGGCGGGACGACGAGGCGCATCGGGTCGAGCGACGGCGACCCAGATCGACGAGAAATTGTCGGTGTCGTTCGCGATCTGACGAACGGCTTCCATCGTGACCGGCATGAACGCTCGACCATAACGTTCGGTGCTCGCGACCGGGCATTGCTCGCGCACGTCGTTCCATATGTCGATGGCGTTCTCGCCCCAGCCGTCGTCGAGCCAGTCCCAGTCGGTCACCCAACTCTTGACCGGCTCCCAGTCGATTCGTTCGCCCCCGTACGTCATGATCGATCCCGACGAGAGCGTAGGCGATGATGCACTCTTGCCATGTTTCACTCGCGGCGGATCCGCCCTCCAGGATGATGTTATGCGCGGGTGACCGCCTCGATCCTCGCCCGCTCCCGGTGGGTTCACGAGCGCCCGGAGCGACCCGGTCAGTCTTTGGGTGGGGAGTAGGTGGAGAGGAACCGGCCGAGGCGGTCGATGGCCTCGGTGAGATCCTTGGCCCACGGCAAGGTGACGATGCGCAGGTGGTCGGTGTTCGGCCAGTTGAACCCGGTCCCTTGCACCACCAACACTTTTTCGGCGCGCAGGAAGTCCAACACGAAACGGCGATCGTCGGCGATGGGGTACATCGTCGGGTCGAGCTTGGGGAAAACGTACAGCGCGCCCTTGGGGACCACGCACGACACGCCGGGGATCTTCTGTAGCGCGGCCACCGCGGCGTCGCGCTGCGCCAGCAGCCGCCCGCCGGGCAACACCAGTTCGCGGATGCTCTGTCGTCCACCGAGAGCGGTCTGGATGGCGTATTGCGCCGGATGGTTGGCGCACAGTCGCATGTTCGTGAGCATGTTCACGCCCTCGATGTAACTGGCCGCGTGCTTGCGCGGACCGGTCATCATCATCCAGCCGCTTCGGAAGCCCGCGAGGCGATAAGCCTTCGACAGGCCGTTGAAGGTGACGACGAGGGCGTCGGGCGCCAACTCGGCCATGCAGTGGTGCGCGGCGTCGTCATAGAGGATCTTGTCGTAGATCTCGTCGGCGAAGACGATGAGGTTGTGTTCGATGGCCAACTCGGCGATGGAGCGGAGAGTCTGGCGGCTGTACACGGCACCGGTCGGATTGTTGGGGTTGATGACGACGATGGCTTTGGTGTGGGCCGTGATCTTGGACCGGATGTCGTCGAGGTCGGGGTTCCAGTCGTCGATCTCGTCGCACAGGTAGTGCACGGGAGTCCCGCCGGCCAGCGTGGTGGAGGCGGTCCACAACGGATAGTCGGGGGCGGGGATCAACACCTCGTCGCCTTCGTTGAGCAAAGCGTTGAGGGACAACTGGATGAGTTCGCTGACGCCGTTACCCAGCCAGATGTCGTCGGGGTCGGTGATGTCGATGCCCAGGGTCTGGTAGTGCTGGACCACGGCGGTGCGCGCCGAGCGAATTCCCTGGGAGTCGCTGTACCCCTGGGCCTGCTGCAGATGGCGCGTCACGTCGACCAGGATCTCGGGTGGTGCTTCGAAGCCGAACGGGTGCGGGTTCCCGATGTTCAGCTTCACGATCCGGTGGCCCTGTTCCTCGAGGCGCTTGGCCTCTTCCAGCACCGGCCCACGAATGTCGTAGAGGACGTGGGCCAACTTGTCTGATTGGCGGATATCCGTCGGCTCGGTGGCAGGGGTGCCCATGAGTCCAAAAACTACCGGCGCGCCCACGTGGGGCGGGGTTCATTTGACGTGACGGTGGTCTTTCATACCCGGTACACGCGCGAGGCGGTGCCCGAGAACATGGCCGTGCGCTCGGCGGCCGAGAACCCGATCGTCAACTTCTTGTACGCGTTCCAGAGCACGGTATACGAGAGCGACAAACGGTCGACAGGGAAGTTCGACTCGAACATGCAGCGGTCCGGTCCGAAGCACTCGATGGTGTGGAGGTAATAGGGCGCTTGAACCTCGATGAACTCGTCGGAGGTGGGTGGGCGCCCGGCGACGTTCCAGCCGAAACCGTTGTCGGGCATGGCCAGTCCGCCGATCTTGGCCACGGTGTTCGGCAACTCCGCTATGGCGGCGATGTCGACGCGCCATTGCTCGAAGATCTCCTCGCGTCGCGACGCGTACGGTCCCACGCCGATGGGGGTGCCGAAATGGTCGAGCACCATGGTGGTGTCGGGTGTCGCGCGGGCCAGTTCGAGGAACTCCCGGTTTTGGTGGTGATAGTGCCACGAGTCGTAGGTGAGTCCGTGCTCACCCAGTCGACGCACCCCGCGACGGAAGTCCGGGTCGAGGTACAGATCCCGTGGAGCGCGGCCGGGGATCATCATGGCCTCGGGATGCTCGGCCCGCGAGAGCGCGTCGCGCACCCCGCGAAAGAGACCGCGGCCGGCCTCGGCGTGGCGATCCAAGAGGTCGTCGAGATCCGCTCGTCTCAGATCGACGTGGCCCACGATTCCGGCGATCAAGGGCTCAGGGTCCGACAGCGCCTGATCCGCGATGTAACGCGTCTCCCCGAGAGAGCGAAGGTGCTCGGGGGCATCGCGGTCGTACGCCGAGCCACACTCCATGAAGACCGTCTTGATGACCTTGTGAGAGTCGCGCTCGCCGGGGCCGTTCACGTCGCGATGCAGGTCGTCACGTTGATAGGGGAGACCTTGACCAGCGGGCCACAGATGGTGATGAGGGTCGACGATCTCCACGTCGGGTTCGATCACGTCCTCGATCACTTGATCGAGCCATTCCTGGGTGCCCGGAGTCGCCATGAAGGCATCATGGCGGGACGCGACGATGAGGGCAAGAGCGTTCAGTGGGTTCGTTGCAGTTTGCGCACCTCTCCCGACAGCAACGGGGTGAGGACGGCCACCATGGCGATCGATCCCATGATGAAGATCGACGCGCGAGCGCCCAGGGTGTGGGCCATCGGACCGGCGACGAGGAGTCCGACCGGCGCGAAGGCCAGTGATCCGAAAGCGTCGTACGAGCCCACCCGCGACAACGCCTCCTCGGGCACGTTCGTCTGCAACGTGGTCATCCAGTTGGCGTACATCACGTCGACGGCCACCCCGGTACCCGCCGCGGTGAGGAACAGCACCAAGAGCGGCGAGGAAAAGCCGGTGGCGAGCATCCAGGCGGCTCCCATCGGCATCACGCCCACCGCGACCAGCAACGGTCGACGGGGCTTGAAGCGGAAGGCGATTCCGGTGCCGAGGATGCTCCCCAGTCCGAAGCCGAACATCATGGTTCCCATGGCCCGGGCGCCGTCGAACTCCTCTTTCATGTGCACCGGAGCGAGCACCGCGATGAAGGCCTCGAACGCCAGGTGGTAGAAGGCGAAGGACCCCACGATGAGAACGATCCAACGTCGCGAGGAGAATTCGGACCATCCCACCCGCAACTGCGTGATCATCGACGACCGGTCTTCCCCACTGTCCTCTCCGAACGACTGGGGTAGCCGCAACGACAACACCAGCAGACCGGCGATCAGGAACGAGGTGGCGTC
>VFYV01000027.1 GCA_016871395.1 Actinomycetota bacterium | reverse complement strand
AATCGCCGCCGTCAACGTCGTCTTCCCATGGTCAATATGACCCATCGTCCCAATATTCACATGAGGCTTCGTACGCTCAAACTTCGCCTTCGACATAACAATCTTTCCTTTGGTTTGGTGCTGGTTGGCTCGGGGTGTCAAGGATCGTGCGCTGGCGAAAACGCTTCCGCCAGACCGGAAGGCGATGCTACCGGCGCAGGGCAACGTTCCCACCGACGTCGGTCGGGGTTGGTTCAGCCGACGATGGTGACGGTGCCGGTGGAACCATCGACCATGATGAGGGCTCCTTCGGGGATGCGGCTGGTGGCCTGGATGACCGAGACCGCGCAGGGAACCCCCAACTCGCGACTGACGATGGCGGCGTGGCTCCCCACGGCTCCCACGTTCACGACCACTCCACCCACCGAGAGGAACAATGGCGCCCACGAGGGATCCGTCGTGGGCGCGACGAGGATGTCGGTGGGATCCATGTCGGGGGCATCCATCGGGTCGAGCACGATGCGGGCCCGTCCGGTGATCACGCCGGGAGCGCCGGGTCCGCCCTGCAGCACGTCGCCGACCTTGGCAACCTCTCCCCCGAGCGCATTGCGCCGGGGCCAGGTGTGCACCGGTTCGTCCCCACGACCGTTGCCCACGATGTAGGGCGGTTCCAGATGATGGAGTTCCTGGAAACCCACCTCACGCTCGGCGATGATCGCGGAGTACTTCGCAGGGTCGACCAGGAAATCGTCCAATTCGTCGTCCAGCAGGTTGAAGATGTGGTGATGGTCGGCGATGACCCCGGCGGACACCATGCGGTGACCCAACTCGTACATCGACATCTTCACCTCGTGGATGAGACGGATGCAGGCGTACTTGCCCTGTTCACGCCACTGCAACCAGTTGGACGCCGAGAACAGTCCGGCCGACAAGGTGCCGCTGGCCTCGACGTCGGCGGCGACCGCTTTCATCAGATCCGCGATGACGCGCTCGCGCTCGGCCGCCGCGGCGGCCTTGGCCACGTGGGGCGAGCGGTCGTCGCTCTGTCCCCGCAGCCGATCGATCATGCCCAAGGCGATCTCGGGCCGCGTGGTCCAGGAGTCGGGTCGGCAATCCCATTCGTTGGGGGCACGATGACCGTGCACTCTCATCAGTTCGTCCCATGCCGCGAAGAACGCCACGTTCGCGGCGTCGGAGCGATCGAGACGCGCGAGCAGGCCGTCGACGCCGGCATCGAAGGCCCCAGACAGCGACGGTGACGCGTTCACCAAGCGGCTGATGTCCCACATCGAGAACGATGCCTCGGCCGACTCCACGTTGCCCACCGCGCTCAACGCCTTGACAGCATCCTGCGAACGGCCGATCCCCTCGCACACCGCCTGCACGGCACCGGGTCCGAGCGACGCCCCGAGACACACGACGGTGTAGGGAATCCAGGCCTCCTCGACTTTGGCGGTCATACGCCGCGCGTAATCCACCAATTCGGCGTCCGACAGCTTGGTGAAGTCGGGACGTTCGGCCACGGTCCTCATCGCCATCTTCGACGCGTCGTGCATGCGCGGGAACGACGGTGTGGTCATGACCCAGCCCATCGTCTCAGCCAACTTGGCCGACTGCACCTCGTTCACGTCACCGGGATGTGGTTCGTAAGGCGGCACACCGGGATGGTCGCCGAAGTACGCCTTGTCGATCGCCTCGGCAGTGGCCCCGGGCATACGCTCACCCATCAATCGACTGAGCGACATCGGGTTGTAGAAGTAGCCACCGCGGTTACCGAACACCTGCAGTGGTGTCAGGTCGTACTCGCTGACGTCGACCACGCCGAACTCCACGAAGCCCATCGCCACACCCGGATTGCAGCCGCGCATCCACACCATGCTCCAGCCGAGAACGCTGAACGGATCCGGGCCGACTTCATCGGCGTTGGCGCGTGTGTAATAGGGAAAGCGCGCGCTGTTCGGCGTGTCCGTGATCCAACGTTCCATGGTGATTCCCCGATCGCAACGGCCCCAATGACGATCGAACCTTAATGCCACGGTAGTTTCGCCCGTCAATGAAGCGTTCCGGAAGAGCCTCGAACGCAAACCGCATCGAGGCCGTGGTCTTCGACTACGGCGGGGTCATCATCTCCCCCATCGTCGACAAGGTGTCCGTGCTCGCCGATCGGTTCGGCATCACCATGCCCGAGTTGTTGGAGGTTCTCCTTGGTCCCCGGGAGTCGGGCGATCATCCGTGGCATCGCTGCGAACGGGGCGAGATCGCGGTGGCCGACATCCAGGGTCTACTCGAACCCTGGGCCCGAGCCGCCGGTCTGTCGTTGCACGGCGACGAGATCGACGTCCTCATGGACCCGACGTATACGGCGATCGACGCCGTGGTGGAACGCATCGCACGACTGAAAGCCGCCGGGTACAGAACCGCATTGCTCACCAACACCTTCGCCGAGTACCGGCCAACGATGCAGCAGGTCGTGCCGTTCGCCCACTTCCACACCGTGGTCGAGTCCTTCGCGGTGAAGGCCCGCAAACCGGAATCGGCCATCTACGAGGCGACGGCGCGCTTGCTGGGTGTCGCGCACGATCGCATCTTGTACCTCGACGACTTCGACCAGAATCTGCAGCCGGCCGTCGCCTTGGGCTGGAGCGTCGTGCACGTCGCCGGCCCCGACCACTGCCTCCGGGAACTCGATCGACTGGCTCCGCTGGGCTGAAACCTCTCAGCCGGAGGTCAGGACCATTCGTTCCAACGAATGAACGTCTCGGCCGGCGGGCGCTTGGCCAACTTGAAGTCCGTGCCGATCGTGTACGCCACCGGGAAGAGACCGGCCTGCGTGAACTGGTCGTAGGGAATGTTCAAGCGCCCGGCGACCAACTTCTCATCCGCCAGATGCAGCGTGGTCCAACACGACCCGAGTCCGCGCTCGCGCAAGGCCAACATGAAACTCCACACACCTGGCAGGATCGAACCCCAGCGAGAGGCCTGTCGCGACACCGGCGTCGATTCGGTCATGCGGTCGGCCAACAAGGGAATAACCAACACCGGAACGCGAGCCATGTTGTCGGCCAGATACGCGCCTGACTCCTGAACCGCCGAGCCGGCTTGCTCGGACGTGGGCTTACCCGATTCCACGGCGTACGCGTAGAAGCGTTCACGGTACAACGCGGCGAGAAAGTCCTTGCGCTCCTGGTCGTCGATGATCAGCCAACGCCAACGCATGGAGTTGCTTCCACTCGGCGATTGATGGGCGATCCCGATGCACTCGGTGATGAGTTCGCGCGAGACCGGACGATCGAAGTCGAGGCGCTTGCGTACCGAACGCGTGGTGGTCAGCACCTCGTCGGCGCTCAATCCTAGTTTCGACATCAGTAGGGCATCGTTCCGCCATCGACCGGGAACAGCACACCGGTCAGATTGCGGGCGGCGTCGGTGGCCAGCATCACCGCGACGGCGGCGACCTCTTCGACCTTGTTCGGGCGCTTGATGGCCGATTCCGACGCGAACAAGTTGATGAGCGCATCGTACCCGTCGAGGCCCATGGCGATGGCCGAGTCCGGGCCCGTGGCGCGCACGATGTCGGTCTCGATGATGCCGGGAAGGATCGCATTCACCGTGATGCCGAGCGTGCCGACCTCGTGTGCGGCCGACTTCACCAGACCGTTCACGGCGTGCTTGGTGGTGACGTAACCCGGGAGGCCCGGCTTACCCAACTTTCCCTCGACCGATGACGTGACGATGATGCGTCCGGCCTGACGAGGGATCATGTGCTGCAAGGCGCGACGCATGCCCCAGAACACGTGGTTGAGGTTCCAGTCCACCTCGAGTGCCCACTCCTCGTCGGTCATCTGGGCGACCGGCGCGGTCATCTGCACTCCGCCCGAGTTCAGGCAACAGATGTCGAGCTTGCCGTACTTCTCGATGGTGAAGTCGATGAGACCCTCGACCACCGACTGCTTCGACGAGTCCCCGGCGAAGAACGCCGCGCGGTCGCCGGCGTTCATTTCGTTCAGACACACCTGACCCTTGGCCGCATCGCGGCCGTTGACCACCACCGTGGCACCCTCGGCGAGGAACGCGTCGGCCATGGCCCGACCGATGCTGCGGGTTCCGCCGGTGATGCAGGCGACTTTTCCGTCCAACTTGCCCATGTTCTTTCCCCCTATGTCAGTACGGCGATGTGCCGCCGTCGATCGAGATCATTGATCCCGTGATTCCCGCTCCGGCTTCCGATGCGAGAAGAACGGCCACCAGAGCCACGTCCTCGCACTCGTTCAAACGTTTCACCGCAGACTCTTGAGCGAACAGGTTCAGCAATCCCTCGTAGGTGAGACCCATCGCCTCGGCGGCTCCCGGACCTTGCTCCATCATGACATCGGTCTCGATGGCGCCTGGGCAGAGGGCGTTCACCGTGATACCGAGCGGGCCCACTTCCTTGGACGCCGACTTGCAGAGACCATTGATGGCGTGCTTGGACGCCACGTAACTGGAGATGGCCGGCTTGCCCACCTTGCCCTCGACCGAACTCATGGCCAGGATGCGCCCGTACTGTTGCGGGATCATGTGCTTCAGCGCCGCCTGCATGGTCCAGAACGTGTGCCAGAAGTTCCACGTCATCGCGTCCTGCATGGACTCGTCGGTCATGTCGACGACCGGCGCGTAATCACTGCCACCACCGGCGTTGGGGACCATGATGTCGATCCGACCGAAGTGGGCCACGGTTCCGTCGACCACCTTGATGCAGTCTTCTTTCTTCTTCACGTCCCCGGCGATGAAGTGCACACGGTCGCCGACTCGTAACTCGTCGATCGAACGCTGCGCCTTGGCGGCGTCGCGGCCGTTGATGACCACCTTGGCTCCCTCGTCAAGGAACGCTTTGGCTATCGCCAACCCGATACCCCGTGTCCCGCCCGTGACGCAGGCGATACGACCGTCGAGAACTCCCATGACAATCCCCCTTGAACCTCGCGGATCCCCACAAGATACTCAGGCGCCGCGGGGCGTCGAGAAGCGGAGCGACCGCGCGTCACTCGCCGCGGGTGCGCTTGATGATGTCAGAGGCGATGGCCTCGGGGACCTGCTGGTACGAGTTGAACTGCATGGTGTACGTGGCGCGACCTTGCGTGCGTGAGCGCAGGTCGGTGGAGTAACCGAACATCTCAGACAGCGGGATCTGGGCGCGTACCACCTGAGTGTTGCCCCGCGCCTCCATGCCCTCGATTCGACCACGGCGACTGGACAAGTCGCCCATGACGTCGCCCATGTACTCCTCGGGGGTGACCACTTCGACGCCCATGATCGGCTCCATCAACACGGGCCGCGCGGCCTCGGCGGCCTTGCGGAACGCCTGCTGTCCGGCGATCTTGAACGCCATTTCGCTGGAGTCCACGTCATGGTAGGCGCCATCGACGAGGGTCACCTTCACGTCCACCGTGGGATAACCGGCGAGCACGCCGTTGTCGAGCGCACTCTGCAGACCTTGGTTGGTCGGGTTGATGTACTCGCGGGGGATGCGACCTCCGGAGATCTTGTCCACGAACTCGTAGCCCTTACCCGGGTTCGGCTCCATGTCGATCTTGACGACGGCGAATTGACCCGAACCACCGGATTGCTTGATGTGGCGGTACTCGACGGCCTCCACTTTCTTGGTGACGGTCTCGCGGTAGGCCACTTGCGGCTTGCCCACCGTGGCGTCCACGTTGAACTCGCGCTGCATACGGTCCACGAGAATCTCGAGGTGCAACTCTCCCATGCCGGAAATGACGGTCTGACCGGTTTCCTCGTCAGTACGCACCCGGAAGGTGGGGTCCTCGTCAGACAACGACTTGAGGGCCTTACCCAACTTGTCCTGGTCGTCCTTGGTCTTGGGTTCGATGGCCACGTGGATGACGGGCTCGGGAAACTCCATGCGCTCGAGGATGATGGGGTTGTTGCGATCGCACAGAGTGTCACCGGTGGTGGTGTCCTTGAAGCCGAGACCGGCGACAATGTCTCCGGCCATGGCCACGTCGAGATCCTCGCGCTGATTCGCGTGCATCAGCAGGATTCGACCGAGACGCTCTCGACGCTCCTTCGTGCTGTTGTACACCTCGTCACCCTTGCTGATGGAACCGGAGTAGACACGGAAATAGGTGAGCTTGCCGAACGGGTCGGCCACGATCTTGAACGCCAATGCGGCGAACGGCCCGCTCTCGTCGGCTCCACGGGTGTCGGGCTCCTCGGCCTCACCGGGCTTCACACCCTGGGCCGGCGGAATGTCCAGCGGGCTCGGCAAGAAGTCGACGACGGCGTCGAGCATGGGCTGGACGCCCTTGTTCTTGAAGGCCGAGCCGCACAGGATCGGCACGAAATCGAACGCCAATGTGCCCTTGCGGATGGCGCGCTTGATCTCGGTCTCGGAGATCTCCTCTCCACCCAGATACTTCTCCATCAGTTCGTCGTCCGAGGTGGCGATGGTCTCCAACAACTCCTCGCGGTACTGATCGGCCTGCTCTTTCATGTCATCGGGGATGTCGACTTCGTCCCACTTCGCACCGAGTTCCTCGTCGCGCCAGATGAGGGCCTTCATCTTCACCAGGTCGACCAAACCCACGAACGGCTTGGCGCTCTCCGGTCCGCCCGAGCCCACCGGGAGATGTACCACCGCAGTGGTGGCCTCGAGGCGATCCTTCACCATTTGCACTGTGCGATAGAAATCGGCGCCGATGCGGTCCATCTTGTTGACGAAGCACATGCGGGGTACGCGGTACTTGTTGGCTTGACGCCACACGGTCTCCGTCTGGGGTTCCACGCCGGCCACAGAGTCGAACACGGTGACGGCACCGTCGAGAACCCGTAGCGATCGCTCGACCTCGATGGTGAAGTCCACGTGGCCCGGGGTATCGATGATGTTGATGCGGTGATTGTTCCAGATGCAAGTGGTGGCCGCGGAGGTGATGGTGATTCCGCGCTCTTGCTCCTGGGCCATGTGGTCCATGGTCGCGGCGCCGTCGTGGACCTCGCCGATCTTGTAACTCTTACCGGTGTAGTAGAGGATGCGCTCGGTCGTCGTCGTCTTGCCGGCATCGATGTGGGCCATGATGCCGATGTTGCGGGTGCGCTCCAGGGGGTACTCACGCTTGGCCATCGTCGTTCACTTTCGCTTTGTGTTCTGCTTGTCGGGGGCCCCACATGGTTGCACCCCGGTACGTCCACCGAGGTGCTGGGGGTATCGGTTCAGAGGTGACGAATCACCAGCGGTAGTGGGCGAAGGCCTTGTTGGATTCGGCCATCTTCTGCATGTCGTCCCGCTTCTTCACCGCGGCGCCCAGGCCGTTGCTGGCGTCGAGCAACTCGTTGGCGAGGCACTGAGCCATCGTCTTCTCGCGACGGGCCCGCGCGTAATCGACGACCCAGCGAATGGCCAACGTGTTGGCACGCCGGGGCTTGACTTCAACAGGCACCTGATAGGTCGCGCCACCGACGCGACGACTACGCACCTCCAGTGGCGGACGGACGTTGTCGACGGCGCGCTTCAAGGTGGCGATCGGCTCAGCCCCGGTCTTTTCCTCGACCATCTTGAGGGCGTCGTACACGATCTTCTCGGCAGTGCTCTTCTTGCCACGGAGCATCACCTTGTTCATGAGTTGCGTGACGAGCAACGACCGGTACACCGGGTCAGGATTCAACTCACGGCGGGGGGCGGGACCCTTACGGGGCATCTTGGTTCACCTGTTCCTTTTGTCGATCACTTGGCTCGCTTGGCGCCGTAACGGCTGCGGGCTTGCTTGCGATTCTTCACGCCGGCCGCGTCGAGCGCGCCGCGGATGATCTTGTAGCGAACGCCGGGCAGGTCGCGCACTCGACCACCACGCACGAGCACGATGGAGTGTTCCTGCAAGTTGTGACCTTCGCCGGGAATGTAGGCCGTGATCTCGACTCCGCTCGAGAGCCGGACACGAGCCACCTTGCGCAACGCCGAGTTTGGCTTCTTGGGCGTATTGGTGTAGACCCGCGTGCACACCCCACGACGCTGCGGAGATCCCTTGAGGGCTGGTGTCTTGGTCTTGCTGAACTTGGTGCTGCGACCTTGACGGACCAGCTGCTGGATTGTGGGCACTCTGGGACCTCTTCGTGTCACCGACTCGCTGGGCGACTCGGGGTTGCGATATTGGCAGTAGGGACACCCTGAACGAACCGTTCAGAGGACCATGTGATGATACGAGCGGCCTGTGGACAACGGCAACCCTCAACCCGCGGCGCATTCCCGCGTTTTCGAGCGGTTCAACTGTCGGTCGAGCCCGCTCCGGCGGCCTGGCCCTCCCAGCGTCCACTCAGGACGTCAGCAGGGTCTTCGTCCTCGGAGTGGTACGTGGACATGGGCACGTAATCCGGAGCATCGATACCGAAGTCCCGGTAACGCATCATGCCCGAGCCAGCCGGGATGAGTTTTCCGATGATGATGTTCTCTTTCAGTCCGTTCAAGGTGTCGCCCCGGCCGTCGATGGCAGCCTCGGTGAGCACTCGGGTGGTCTCCTGGAAGGATGCCGCTGACAACCAGGACTCGGTGGCTAGCGCCGCCTTGGTGATGCCCATCAATTCCGGTCGGCCTTCGGCAGGGCGCTTGCCCTGCTCGACCATGGATCGGTTGGTGTCACGGAAGGTCTTGGCATCAGTGCGCTCTCCGGGCAGGAACTCGGTGTCACCGCTCTCTTGCACGCTGACACGTCGGGTCATCTGACGCACGATGAGCTCTATGTGCTTGTCATGGATCGAAACACCTTGGTCGCGATACACCTTTTGGACTTCCTCCACGATGTACAGCTGTGTCTCACGGATGCCCTTGATCTCCATGACTTCCTTGGGATCGAAGGGGCCATCGGTGATGGGCTGACCAGCGATGACCTCTTGGCCGTCTTTCACGATCGGGCGGCTACCGGTGGGCAACGTGATCGTCGACTCCTCGCCGGAATCCTCGACCACTGTCACCGGAATGCCCTTGCCCTCGTCCTCGCCGATGCGCACGACTCCACTGGCCTTGGCCAAACGCGCCGAGCCCTTCGGGGTACGAACCTCGACCAGTTCCACGACGCGAGGCAAACCACCGGCGATGTCCTTGCCCGCCACACCACCGGTGTGAAAGGTGCGCATCGTCAACTGGGTACCCGGCTCACCGATGGACTGGGCGGCGATGACGCCGACGGCCTCGCCGAGCTCGATGGGCTTGCCGGTGGCCAGCGACCGGCCGTAGCACATCGAGCACACACCCAGCTCGGCGTCGCAGGTGAGCACCGAACGCACACGCACGCGGTTCGTCGCCGAATCGTCGCGCAACTTGACCATGAGCGCGTCGTCGATGATGGTGTTGCGCGGCACGACGGTACCGTCCGACAAAGAGGTGTCGACCGCGAGCGCGCGGCCATACAACTTGGTCTCGAGGTACGAACGGCGATTCGCGCTGTCGGGCTGTACTCCCTCGATCCAGACGCCGAGCGTCGTGCCGCAGTCCTCTTCACGAACGATGAGCTCCTGGGCCACGTCGACCAGTCGACGGGTGAGGTAACCGGAGTCGGCAGTACGAAGAGCGGTGTCGACCAATCCCTTGCGAGCGCCCGGAGTGGCGATGAAGTACTCCAGCGTCTCCAGGCCCTCTCGGAAGTTCCGCTTGATAGGACGGGGGATCATGTCACCACGCGGGTTAGCCACCAAACCGCGCATACCGGCGATCTGACGCATCTGGGTCATGTTCCCGCGGGCACCCGAGCCGACCATCATGTCGATGGGGTTGAAACGCGCGGCCTTGAACTCCTTCTCCATGGCCGCCTGCACCTGCGCCGTGGCGTCGGTCCAGATGCGAACCTCCTGCTGACGACGCTCACCGTCGGTGATGATGCCGCGCTTGAACTGGCTTTCCACTTTCTCGGCCTGCTCCTCGAATCCGTCCAGCAGACCGCGCTTGGCGGCCGGCGTCTTGACATCGTCGATGGAGACGGTCAGACCCGATTGCGAGGCGAAGCGGTAGCACACGTCCTTGATGGCGTCGAGAGAGTCGGCCACCTCGGCGTTGGTGAAATGGTCCGAGAGATGCTCGACGATCTCACCCATCTCTTTCTTCTTGATGGTCTGGGTGATGTGACCGAACCTGGCGACGTAACCCGCGGGCAAGGCCTCCTCGAACAGCAATCGACCAGGCGATGTCACGAAGGTCTCACCGTTCGAACGCATCGTGATGGAAGCGTGAATTCCCACGGAGCCCTCGTCGAACGCTCGGAAAACCTCCCAGTTGTGGCGGAAGACGCGACCCTCACCTTTCGAGCCGGGATCCTCGGCGGTGAGATAAAAGGCTCCGATGATCAGGTCCTGCTGGGGGGTGACGATCGGGCGACCCGATGCCGGCGACAAGATGTTGTTGGCGCTGAGCATCAACACGCGAGCCTCAGCCTGGGCCTCGGCCGACAGCGGCACGTGAACGGCCATTTGGTCACCGTCGAAATCGGCATTGAAGGCGGTGCACACCAGCGGATGAATCTGGACGGCCTTGCCCTCGACCAACACCGGCTCGAACGCTTGGATACCGAGGCGGTGCAACGTGGGTGCGCGGTTCAGAAGAACCGGGTGCTCGCGAATCACTTCCTCGAGGACGTCCCACACGCGTGGGTTTCGACGCTCGACCATGCGCTTGGCGCTCTTGATGTTCTGCGCGTATTCGATGTCCACGAGGCGCTTCATGACGAAGGGCTTGAATAGTTCGAGAGCCATCAACTTGGGCAGTCCGCACTGATGCAGACGCAACGTCGGGCCGGCCACGATGACCGAACGACCCGAGTAATCGACGCGCTTACCGAGCAGGTTCTGGCGGAACCGGCCTTGCTTTCCCTTCAACATGTCAGAGAGCGACTTCAACGCTCGGCTACCCGGACCGGTGACCGGACGACCACGACGCCCATTGTCGAACAACGCGTCGACAGCCTCCTGCAACATGCGCTTCTCGTTGTCCACGATGATCTTGGGCGCGCCAAGGCCGAGTAGACGCTCGAGGCGGTTGTTGCGGTTGATCACGCGTCGATACAGGTCGTTCAAGTCGGAGGTGGCGAAGCGACCACCCTCGAGTTGCACCATGGGGCGCAAATCCGGGGGGATGACCGGCACCACGTCCAGGATCATGGCTTTGGGATCATTCACACGACGTCCGCTCTCCGGATCACGCTTGTTGAACGAGGCCACGATTTTCAGACGCCTGATGGCCTTTTGCTTGCGCTGGGCACTGAGCGGCTTCCTACCTTCCTTGGGATCGATGGCCTCACGAAGCTTGGCCTCTTCCTCGTCGAAGTCGATTCGGTCGATCAGCGACTTGATGGCATCGGCACCGGAACCACCCTCGAAGTACTCGCCGAAGCGGTCGCACAATTCGCGCCACAACACCTCGTCTTCGATGATCTGACGCGAATGCAGACCCTTGAACTCGGCCCAGCAACGCTTGAGTAGATCGAGCTCGGACTCGTATCGCTCACGAATCCCTTCGATCTCCTTCTCCCGATTCTTCTGGACGCCCTTGATCTCGGCGTCCCGGGCGCCGTCGGCCTCCAGTCGAGAAATCTCCTTCTCGAGATCCTTGAAGGCACGCTCGATATCGAGATCGCGATCCCGCTCGATAACCTCGAGTTCTCCGACGATGTCATTTTCGAGGCTCGGCAACATCGAATGGCGCTGCTCCTCGTCGACCCAGGTCACAAGATTCGCGGCGAAGTAGATCACCTTCTCCAGTTGCTTGGACTTCAGCTCCTCCTTGGGCTCGAGTCCCGCCAGAAGGTAGGCCAGCCATGAGCGGGCGCCACGCAGGAACCAGATATGAACGACGGGCGCGGCCAACTCGATGTGACCCATGCGCTCGCGTCGCACCTTGGATCGCGTGACCTCGACGCCGCACTTCTCGCAAATGATGCCCTTGAAGCGCACCCGCTTGTATTTTCCGCAGTAGCACTCCCAGTCGCGGGTTGGTCCGAAGATCTTCTCGCAGAACAGACCGTCGCGCTCGGGGCGCAACGTGCGGTAATTGATGGTCTCGGGCTTCTTTACCTCACCACTGGACCAGCCGCGGATGTCATCAGCCGTGGCGAGGCCGATACGCAGCTGGTCGAACATGTTGACATCGAGCATTTCGTTTTCTCGCTCTCTCTTCGTTGTCTCGTTGGCCGATGAGGACGTCGCGTCAGCGACGCCCGCTCACCCGCTCCCTCTCACGGTCGTCTTCGTCACTGCCCCGTTCCGGACGGCTGATGTTGATGCCGAGGGCCTCCGCGGTGTTGAACACCTCTTCGTCGATCTCCTTCATCTCGATCTCGCTGCCGTCGGTTCCGAGCACTTCGACGTTCAGACACAGCGCCTGCATTTCCCGCATGAGCACCTTGAAACTCTCGGGAATACCGGGCTCGGGGATGTTCTCCCCCTTGACGATGGCCTCGTACACCTTCACGCGACCGAGCACGTCGTCGGACTTGATGGTAAGCAACTCCTGTAGGCAGTACGCCGCTCCGTAGGCCTCGAGGGCCCACACTTCCATCTCGCCGAAGCGCTGTCCGCCGAACTGCGCCTTGCCACCGAGCGGCTGCTGGGTGATCATGCTGTACGGGCCGGTCGAGCGGGCATGAATCTTGTCGTCGACGAGGTGCGACAACTTCAAGATGTACATGACGCCGACAGTGACGTCGTTGTCATACGGCTCACCGGTGCGGCCGTTGTACAACGTGGTCTTGCCGGTGGCCTTGACGAGCGGCGACGAGAACTTCGTCGACTCGGGGTTGAGGTTCTCCAGGATCTTCACGATCGTCGGGTGTTTGCCCGCCTGGTCGGTCTCGTCCCAGTGTGCTCCGTCGAACACCGGCGTGGCGATGAACTTGGCCGGGGTGGTGCTGGGGCGCGTCTTGCTCTCCGTGCCGCGAATGGGCTCGTCACCAACGCGCGTGCCGTCGGGATTGGTCCAACCCCACCGCGCGGCGTAACCGAGGTGGGCCTCCAGAACCTGGCCGACGTTCATTCGGCTGGGCACTCCGAGCGGGTTGAGAATGATGTCGACCGGGGTTCCGTCGGCGAGGTAGGGCATGTCGGCCTGCGGAAGGATCTTGGAGATGACCCCCTTGTTGCCGTGGCGACCAGCCAGCTTGTCGCCCACGCTGATCTTGCGCTTTTGTGCCACCAGCACCTTCACCATCTGGTTCACGCCCGGGGCCAGCTCGCCCCCCTCGTCGCGATCGAGCACGCTGACATGGATCACCTTGCCGCTCTCGCCGTGGGGGACCTTCAACGAGGTGTCGCGTACCTCGCGAGCCTTCTCGCCGAAGATGGCCCGCAACAGACGCTCCTCGGGGGTGAGTTCGGTCTCGCCCTTGGGGGTGACCTTGCCCACCAGCACGTCGCCGGGGCCGACCTCGGCTCCGACACGAATGACTCCTCGCTCGTCGAGATCGCGCAGGATGTCCTCGGACAGGTTCGGGATGTCGCGGGTGATCTCCTCGGGACCGAGCTTGGTGTCGCGCGCGTCCACCGGGTACTCGTGGATGTGGATAGACGTGAGCACGTCATCGCGCACCAAGCGATCGGAGAGGATGATGGCGTCCTCGAAGTTGTAGCCCTCCCACGGCATCAGAGCCACGACAAGGTTCTTGCCCAGTGCCAACTCACCGCTGTCGGTGCTCGGACCGTCGGCGATGAGATCACCCTTCTTCAACGACTGACCTTGGGTGACCCGTGGGGTCTGGTTCACGCACGTGTTGTTGTTGGAGCGTCGGAACTTGAGCAGGGGGTACACGCGTCGGCCGGCATTCTTGTACTGCACGGTGATCTGTGAACCCGACACTTCGGTGACCTCACCAGCGTCGATGGCGACGATGAGGTCGGCACCCTCGATGGCGGCGCGACGCTCCATGCCGGTTCCGATGTACGGGGCCTCGGCACGGATGAGCGGAACGGCCTGGCGTTGCATGTTCGCACCCATGAGGGCGCGGTTGGCGTCGTCGTGCTCGAGGAACGGAATGAGACCGGTGGCGACCGACACGATCTGGCGGGGTGACAGGTCGATGTAGTCCACCTCGCTCGGCGACACGTAAAGAATGTCGGTGGTGGCACCAAAGAAGCTCTCGGCTTCCAACATGCGCTTCAGGTCCTCGAGACTGGCGGCCTGTGGCGAACGACGCACGAGCACCTTGGCGTCGGAGAACGTTCCGTCGGGGTTCACCGCGGTGTTCGCCTGAGCGATGACGTACTTCTCCTCCTCGTCGGCTGGCATGTAGACGACCTTGTTCGAGACCTTGCCGTTTTCGACCTTGCGATACGGGCTCTCGATGAAACCGAACTCGTTGACGCGCGCGTAGGTGGACAAGGCGCCGATGAGACCGATGTTCGGACCCTCGGGCGTTTCGATGGGGCACATTCGGCCGTAGTGCGAGAAGTGGACGTCACGAACCTCGAAGCCGGCACGCTCGCGCGACAGTCCGCCGGGTCCGAGGGCCGACAGACGACGACGATGGGTGAGACCCGACAGCGCGTTCACCTGGTCCATCAACTGCGACAACTGACTGGTTCCGAAGAACTCCTTGATCGCCGCCTGCAGCGGGCGAATGTTCACGAGCGAGGCCGGTGTGATGGACTCGGGGTCCTGGGTGGTCATGCGCTCGCGCACCACGCGCTCCATACGTGACAAACCGATGCGCACCTGGTTCTGAATGAGTTCACCCACTGACCGGATGCGGCGGTTCGCGAAGTGGTCCTGATCGTCCAGGCGGTAGCCCGGCTCCTGCTTGACGAGGTGGAGCATGTACGAGATGGCCGCGAGGATCTCGTTAGGACGCAACACGTTGCCGTCGGTGGGGTCACTCTCGACGGGGCGCTTGTTCGGGTCATCCATGATGACGCGGAAGTACTCACCCGCCTTGCGGGTGCCCTTACCGAACAACTGGTCCAGCTTGTTCAGCTCGTCGCCCAACTTGCGGTCGATCTTGTAACGACCGACGCGCGAGAGGTCGTAACGCTTCGAGTCGAAAAACGCGTTCTTAAAGTAGGCGCGGGCCGATTCGAGCGACGGCGGCTCGCCGGGACGGGCCCGCTTGTAAATCTCGACCAGAGCCTCGTTCTGCGTCGTGGCGACGTTGCGCTCCTTGTCCCACTGGCCCTCGAGAAAGTCGAAGTGGGCCACGAAACGGTCGATGAAACCAGGCGCATGATCCTCGTCGTAGCCGAGAGCACGCAGCAACGTGAACACGCCCATGCGGCGCTTGCGGGCCACTCGAGTACCGGCGGTGACGTCCTTGCCGGGCTTCTGCTCGACGTCGAACTCCAGCCACTCGCCCCGTTGCGGATGAATAGTGCCCTTCACCAATTGGTGCTTCGACAGATTACGGAGTCGGTAACGCTCCCCGGCCTCGAAGATGACGCCGGGGCTACGGACCAATTGCGACACCACGACGCGCTCGGTGCCGTTGTTGATGAACGTGCCCTTCTCGGTCATCATCGGGAAGTCGCCCATGAACTCCTTGGTCTGGCGAATTTCTCCGGTCGTCTGGTTGACGAACGTGGCCTTCACCAGGATCGATTTCATGTAGGTATGGCCCTTTTCGCGGCATTCCTCGACGGAGTATTTGGGCTCGGTGTACAAGTCCTCGTCGTTGGGGTCGTACTCGAGATCTAGACGCAAATTGCCGTGAAAGTCGGTGATCGGCGAAATGTCGCGGAACGCCTCGGCCAAGCCCGTCTTCAAGAAGTCGTCGAAGCT
This sequence comes from Actinomycetota bacterium, assembly GCA_016871395.1. Classification (GTDB taxonomy): domain Bacteria; phylum Actinomycetota; class Acidimicrobiia; order Acidimicrobiales; family Ilumatobacteraceae; genus Casp-actino8. The sequence continues at coordinate 4,424 of VFYV01000027.1, read as the reverse complement.
CTTGCGCTGAATGTCGATGAAGTCGGGGGCCTCGAAATCGATCGACCTTTCGCGACCGGTCTCCGGGTCCTTCACCACCTCTTTGAGTTTGGAGAGATCCTCATCCAAGTTGGCGAAGGAATAACGCTCACGGGAAGTGGGACGAGAGGCCAAGGTGAACTCCTAGCGACGATGAGACGGGGACGAGCGAAGAGGACTGTCGAACTACTGGACAACGACGAACGAAGATCGGAGACGAACGAACGAGAGGGGCCGGGTGCGCGAGGGCCCCCGCCAACCGGAATTTGGGGAACAAAAAAGACGACATTGACGCACGGCTGGGAATGACACTACCCCCGCGGGGCGACGAGAACCAACCGCCAACGGCACAAAAGCGGTGAGCGGCCCCCTCGTGGGTCACACCGTAAATCGCCGGTCAGGGTGAGTCAAGCACGTCTGCCACATCGGTGATTCCGACGGAGGCCGGACATCGGGCCGGACATCGGGCCGGCTCGGGCCAGCCTGATGCGGGGCCCCAAGGGGCGAGGGTTACTTGACCTCGGCGGAGGCGCCCGACTCGATCAGTTTGGCCTTGGCCTTCTCGGCATCGTCCTTGCTGACCTTTTCCAGCACGGGCTTGGGAGCACCGTCGACCAGGTCCTTGGCTTCCTTGAGACCCAGGCTGGTGAGCTCGCGCACCACCTTGATGACCTGGATCTTCTGAGCACCGGCCTCGGTCAAGATGACGTCAAACTCGTCCTTCTCCTCGGCGGCGGCCACCGGGGCCGCCCCGGCACCACCAGCAACAGCCACGGCCACGGGGGCGGCGGCGGTCACGCCGAACTTCTCCTCGAACGAGTCGAGAAGCTCCTTCAATTCGATGACGGTGAGGGCGGCGATGCCGTCCAGTATTTCTTGCTTGCTGAGAGCCATGGTGATTTTCTCCTGTGTGCCCGGCGTGTTGCTCGGGATTTTGGTTTTGGTACTTGGATGTTTTTCTTGCTGGTGAACGGGTTTATGCGGCTTTCTGATCGAGTAGTGCTCGCAGGCCGTAGGCCATATTGCGAGGCAAAGCCTGCAAAAGTCCGGCGGTCTTGACGAGCGGGGCCTGAAGGGCTCCAGCCAACTGAGCCAGTAGCACCTCACGCGGCGGCAGGTCGGCGAGAGCCTCGACATCTGTGGCGGTGAGAGGTCTTCCGGCCAGTGAGCCACCCTTGATGACGAGCAGCGGATTGGCCTTACCGAACTCCTTGAGGGCACTAGCGGCCGCCGCGGCATCGCCGCTCACGAACGTGAGGGCGCTCGGGCCGACCAAGAGATCGACGAGCGCCGAATGACCGGTGTCAGCGGCGGCGCGACGAGCCAAAGTGTTCTTGTAGACCTTGTGCTCGCCACCCACGGCGCGTAACGCACCACGGAGTTCGGCCAAGGCGCCCACGGTCAGACCGCGGTACTCCGTGACGAACACGACCTCGACACCCGACATCTTCTCGGCTATCTCGCTGACGGTCGCAACCTTGTCGGGACGGGGATTCTCCACGTGTATTTCTCCTTTCGCTTCGACTCGGGGCTCGCAGATGCGGGCACCACGAGGAGCAAAGGCTCCGTGCAGTCTCCGCCTCGGTTGGCGAACCCGGAGGTTCTTTCACGACCCGAAGGTCGACCGACTGTCTCTGGCAAGCAGATTCAATTGTGGGGTTGAGGCTACCGCGGCCATTCCGCTTTGCCTCACGAACTCAAACGGTCTCGGGACGCAGGCGGTTGAGGTCGATCTTGACGCCGGGGCCCATGGTGGACGACACCGAAATCTTGCGCAAATACCGGCCCTTGGCCGAAGCTGGCTTGGCGCGCTGGATCTCGTCGAGCACTGCTCGGAAATTGGCTTCGATCTGCTCGACGGAAAAACTGACCTTGCCCAGTTGCACGTGCACATTGCCGTAACGGTCGGTTCGGTACTCCACCTTGCCGCCCTTGAACTCGCCGACGGCACGACCAACGTCCTGGGTGACGGTGCCGGTCTTGGGGTTCGGCATCAAGCCGCGCGGGCCGAGGGTTCGACCCAGGCGACCGACCAGGGGCATCATGTCGGGGGTCGCGATGGCCAGATCGAAGTCGAAATTGCCCTTCTCGATCTCGGCGGCCAAATCGTCGGCTCCCACCAGGTCGGCCCCGGCCCTGCGGGCCTCCTCAGCGGCCTCACCGGCGGCGAACACCGCCACACGGATGTTCTTGCCTGTGCCCGAGGGCAGAGCAACTGTCCCCCGCACGGCCTGCTCGGCCTTGCGGGGATCGACGCCGAGGCGGATGACGATGTCGATCGTCTCGTCGAACTTGGCCGGAGCCATCGACTTCACCAAGGACAAGGCCTCGGTGGGGCTGAACACCTGATCGCGGTCGTAACGCTTGACCGCATCGTCGTATTTCTTGCCGGACATTTTTGTCTCCCTCTCCCCCGGTACTGCTCCCGAGGGGTGTCGAGCCGGCCGGGCGAGGTGATCCCGGTCCAGGCGTTGTCGTCGGTGTTACTTGATCACGAGACCCATGGAACGGGCGGTTCCACGGACCTGCATCTTGGCGGCCTCGAGGTCGTACGCGTTGAGGTCGGGCATTTTGATCTTGGCGATCTCTTCGATATCGACTTCGGTCACCGAACCGCATACGGCTTTCCCGGGGGTCTGACTGCCCTTGTCGAGACCGGCCTTTTGACGCAGCAGCACTGGCGTTGGCGGAGTCTTCAAGATGAAGGTGAAGGAACGGTCCTCGAAGATGGAGATCTCCACGGGGATGATGGTGCCAACCTGGCTCTCGGTGGCGGCGTTGTACGCCTTCACGAAATCCATGATGGCGACGCCATGCGGACCGAGTGCGGTACCGACCGGCGGCGCCGGGGTGGCCTTACCGGCCGGAATCTGGATCTTGACGATCGCGGTGAGTTTCTTCTTCGCCATGGGGCGCTTCCCTTCAGATAAGACGACGCAGTGTACGGGCGTTTTAGAGCTTGGCGACCTGACTGAAGTCCATTTCGACCAGTGTTTCGCGGCCGAAGATGTTGACGAGCACCTTCAACTTCATGTGATCGGCATTGATCTCGGCGACCTGACCCGAGAAGTCGGCGAAGGGGCCTTCCTTCACCCGAACACCCTGGCCCACCTCGTATTCGAGTTTGGGCTTACGACGGTTCGCCGTTTCCTGACCGTCACCCTTGGCTGACAAGAAGGTGTCCACCTCGCGGCGCGAAAGCGGTGTCGGCTTTTGGCCCTTCTGGCTCTGACCGACGAAACCGGTGATACCCGGGGTGTTGCGGATGCAATACCAACTCTCGTCATCCATGACACAACGCACGAGCAAGTAGCCGGGGAATACCTTCTTCTGAACGGTCTGCCGGCGACCATTCTTGAATTCGACCACGTCTTCCATGGGAATCACGGCCTCGAAAATACGGTCCTCGACGTTCATCGATTGAATGCGCGCCTCGAGGTTGGCCTTCACCTTCTTTTCGTAGCCAGCCTGGGTGTGAACCACGAACCACTGCCCGGGGCGACGCCATGGGTGCACCTCGCCGGAGTCGGCAGATTCTGCATCGGACGCCGCGGCGTCGCCAGTTTCAGTGATCGGCTCGCCGCTCGTGAGGTCGATGACCTCGACGTCGGTCTCGCCAGCGTCCGTGTCCTCGTTCATGTCCATCTCGCTGTTCATCAGTTCTCGTACAACCAATCCGTGAGGAAGCCGATACCAGTGTCGGCGACACCGATGAGAGCCGTGAACAGAGCCACGGTGACGAGGACGACGATCGAGTAGCGACGTACCTCGGGCCACTTCGGCCAGGCCACCTTTTTCATCTCCTCGCGAACCTCACCGATGTACTGGCCCGGGCCGACGCGGTCGCCTTTGGTTCCCGGGGTACGGGCCTGACGCGCAGGGTTGCCCTGCTCGTCAACCGCACCCATCTTCTTGAGGGTGCGCTTCTGTTCCCGATTCAGATCCATCGTCATGAAGTGTTCTCTATTTCTCGTCCGCCGTCATTCGCGATTTCGATGCACTCGTGTCTGCGCTGAGCAGGGCAGGAGGGATTCGAACCCCCGACCGTCGGTTTTGGAGACCGATGCTCTACCAGCTGAGCTACTGCCCTCAGACGCAGGTGGTGCCTAGCGCGTCTCCTTGTGCATCGTATGCCTTCGATCGTAACTGCAGTACTTGCTCATCTCAAGTCGCTCACGATCGTTGATCTTGCTCTTAATGGTGATGTAGTTGCGTCGCTTGCACTCGGTGCACTCGAGGGTGATCTTCACCCGTTTGTCGTTTCTGGGCATGTCGGTCTCCGGTCACTTGATGATCTTGGTGACGCGGCCGGCGCCCACGGTACGACCACCCTCACGGATAGCGAAACGCAGACCCTCGTCCATGGCGATCGGCTTACCCAACTCCACGGTCATGGTCACGTTGTC
>VFYV01000026.1 GCA_016871395.1 Actinomycetota bacterium | reverse complement strand
GTGGACGACCCGGGTGATCAGACCGACTTCAATCCGTTCGTGCGGTGGACCCGGGTGATCGACATGGCGGGCCTCGCCTCACGCGCCGGACTGACCAGGATCACGCGCATCGAGACCGAGATCGATCCCTCGCTGTCGGTCAAGGGCACCTACGGAAGCACGCCGGCATGGGCCGTGCAGTTGCGCATGTACAACGGTTCTCAGTCGGTGACCAAGACCGCCGCGTGGTTGCGCAGTGCCTACGACCTACCGTCGGAGTCCGTCACGGTTCGTTTGCTGAATCGGGATTTCGCGACCAGTGACGATTTCGTGTTCATCGCGGACTCGGTGGGCGCATCGGTGGCCACTTCGGGTGGTGCGGGCGAACTACCGACCCTGTTGAGATCGGTCTTCGGAAACACCATCTATGACACCGAGTCCAATCGGTGCACCGTTGGCTCCTGCCCGCCGGCCACCGTGGACGGATTGACGGTGGCGCGCAACCTGACCGGTTCGCCCGACGTGGCGATCGTCGAGTTGGGGTACAACGACAACCAGTCGAATCTCGGCGGCGAGATCGATCAGGTGATGCAGGCACTCACCGCCAAGGGCGTGCGCGTCGTCGGTTGGGTCACCATGTCCGAGCGCCGCAAGACCGGCAGCACGGCGACCTACGCCGCCGGCAACCGGGCCATTCGTGCCGCGGCGACGCGGTGGCCACAATTGCGCGTGCTCGACTGGGACGGTGCGAGTTGGGGAGGGGCCAAGGACCGTTGGTACTCCGACGACGTACACCTCACCACCACCGGTCAGGCCGAGTTTGCCTTGTGGTTGCGCGATCGTGCGATCGAACTGGCGGGTGGTCGGCCGGGCTCACCGCAGTGGGTGGTGAAGGTGTCGCCGGGGGTGGATCTGAAGATCCCGATTCTGGAGACCGCTGGCGCGCCCCAGTCCGGGGTCACCGGTGTCAGCATGAACTTCACGGTGGTCGATCCGGCGGGCGAGGGATACCTGACCGTTTGGCCCTGTGGTTCGACGAAGCCGGATGCGTCGAATCTGAACTTTCGAGCCGGACAGATCATCGCCAACGCTGTGATGTCGAAAGTGGATTCGACGGGACTCATCTGCGTGTCATCGTTCGTGGCGGCGCACGTGATCGTCGACGTCAACTCGTGGCTCACCTCGTCGGCCGGTTTCACGGCGATGACCCCCTACCGCTTGCTCGACACCCGTCACGGAATCGGCGCGCCAAAGTCGAAGGTCGGAGCGCTGGACGGCTCGGCACCACCGTTGACGGTTCGCTTCGCTGGTGTGAACGGCATCCCCGCCTCGGGAGTGAGCGCGATCTCGTTGAACCTCACGGCCACTGGCACCTCGGTCGACAAGTACGGCGGTTTCGTGACGGTTTATCCGTGCGATGTTCCGTTGCCGAACGTGTCCAGTCTGAACTTCGAGAACAATGTGAATGTTCCCAACGCGGTGATCGTTCCGATGTCGTCCAATGGTGATGTCTGTTTCCACGTGCGCGGTAATGCGGATCTGATCGCCGACGTGAACGGCTGGTTCACCGCGGGCGAGAGCTTCACCAAGGTCGCTCCACAGCGCATCGCCGACACCCGCAGCGGTATTGGAGTGGCTCGGGCCCGAGTCGGTGCGCTGAACGGTGGGGGGACGCCACTGCAGGTGCCGGTGCTCAACGTCGCCGGAGTACCGGCCGTCGGAGTGGAGGCGGTGTCGATCAACGTGACCGCTACCGGAACGCGGGCGAACGCCTACGGCGGCTACGTGACCGTGTACCCGTGCGGAGCCGCTCCCGAAGCGTCGACGTTGAACTTTTCCAACGGTCAGACCGTGCCCAACGCGGCCATCGCCCGGGTGTCGGCCAACGGCACCGTGTGCATCATGGTGTACGGCGAGACCGACGTGATCGTGGACGTGAACGGGTGGTTCGGCTCGGCACGGGGTTTCGGGAGTATGACGCCGGTGCGGGTGAGCGACACTCGTAACGGTGTCGGTTCGGTACCGGGCAAGTAGGGCGTTTCGACTCGCCTCGGATGGGGCGCGCGAAGAAGGGGATGTCTAGCCTGCTCCAATGGACATAAACGGAGCAAGCGCAATCGTCACGGGTGGGGCATCGGGAATCGGAGCCGCCACCGCACGTCTTCTGGCCGCCAAGGGCGCCAAGGTGGTCGTGGCCGACCTACAGGCCGACAAGGGAGAAGCCGTCGCCAAGGAGATCGGTGGCGCGTTCTGCAAGGTGGACGTCACCAAGACCGAGGACATCGTGAACGCGGTCGAGATGGCCAAGAGCATGGGTCCGCTTCGCGTGTTGGTCAACTCGGCTGGCATCGGATGGGCCCAGCGCACCGTGGGTCGTGACGGTTCGTACGACTCGGCCGCCAACCTCGACGCCTACAAGAAGGTCATCGCCATCAACCTCGTGGGCACCTTCGACTGCATCCGTCTGGCCGCCACAGCCATGAGCACCACCGAGCCCCTGAACGACGGCGAGCGGGGTGCCATCGTGAACATCGCCTCGGTGGCGGCTTTCGACGGTCAGATCGGGCAGGCCGCGTACTCGTCGTCGAAGGGCGGCGTCGTGGGTATGACCCTGCCGGTGGCGCGGGACTTGGCCGCGGTCGGCGTTCGTGTGAACACGGTGGCCCCCGGCTTGATCGACACGCCGATCTACGGTGAGGGTGCGGGTAGCGAGCAGTTCAAGGAGAAGCTACAGACCGGTGTGTTGTTCCCGAATCGTCTGGGCTTCGGAACCGAATTGGCCTCGGTGGTGGTGGAGTGCGTCACCAACAGTTATCTCAACGCCGAGACCATCCGCGTGGATGGCGGTATCCGCATGCCACCCAAGTGAGGTTCGTCAGGTCGTGTAGTCGGCGTTGATGCGCACGTAGCCGTCGGTGAGATCGCAGCCCCACACCGTGCAGGTACTCGAGCCGGTGCTCAACGACACGTGGATGCGCACCTCGGTTCCCCTCATGTACGAACTCAGCGTGGCCAGTCCGGTTTCGTCGACGGCAACGGGGTATACCTCTTGGTCGCCGAAACGAATGACGACCCGCTCCGGTTCGATGTCGTCGTACTGACTGCACTTGCCCACGGCCATGGCCACCCGGCCCCAGTTCGGGTCGGCGCCGTGCACCGCGGTCTTCACCAGCGGCGAGTTCACGATGGCCTTGGCCACGGTCTTGGCCTGCTCGGCGTCGCGTGCCGAGTCCACGCAGACCTCGATGAGCTTCTCGGCTCCCTCGCCGTCGCGGGCCACCTGCTTGGTGAGCGATCGCGCCACGTCCTCGAGAGCGACTTCCAACGCTCCTTCGTCGACGGAGCCCGCTGCACCGCTGGCCAACACGATCGCGGTGTCGCTGGTGGAGGTATCGGTGTCGACCGACACGCAGTTGAAGGTGCGGTCGATCACCCGACGCCAGATGGTATCCAAGCTGGCGCCATCGACGGCCGCATCGGTGAAGACGAGCGTTATCAACGTCGCCATGTCGGGCTCGATCATTCCGACGCCCTTGGCCACACCCACCACGCGCGCGGATCCGCCCGCGATGGTGGCCTCGGCGATCTTGGGCACGGTGTCGGTGGTCATGATTCCGCGGGCCACGGCATCGGCGTCGCGATCGGGCAACGGAAACGGCAAAGAATTCAGACCCGCGCGCAGGCGTTCGATGGGGTACTGGCGTCCGATCACCCCGGTGGAGGCGATCAGCACGTCATGCGGATCGCAGCCCAGTCGCGCGGCGACGCCCTTGACGACCTCCAACGCGTTGCGCATGCCCTGCTCGCCGGTGGCCACGTTGGCGTTCTTGGAGATGACCACCACGGCGCAGGCGCGACGGTCGGCGACGTGTTTGCGTGACACCACCACACTCGGGCCGGCGAAGCGACTCTGCGTGAACACCCCGGCCGCCGACACCACGTCGTCGGCGGCCACCACGGTGAAATCGTCGGACGAATCCTTGATGCCCACGTTGGTGACGAAACTGCGGAAGCCCGCCGGCAACGCGACCATGTCAGTTCTTGTGAAGCGCAGCGTTGAGTTCGCCCCAACTGCGGGTTCGAGCCTTGGCGACTACTTGGCCGGTCACTCCATCACGAAAGAACAACGTGCCGCTGATCCCGGACAACTCGCGAGCCTTCACAACACCATCGGGAGTGAGGATCGGCGTGGAGGCGGTGACATACAGTCCGGCTTCGACGACCGAGTCGTCTCCGAGGCTGATACCGATTCCGGCGTTGGCGCCGAGCAGGCAACGCTCGCCGATACTTATGACTTCTTTGCCCCCACCTGACAAGGTGCCCTGGATGGATGCGCCGCCACCGATGTCGCTGCCGTCGCCCACCACCACACCGGCTGAGATGCGACCTTCCACCATCGACGCGCCGAGCGTGCCGGCGTTGAAGTTGCAGAAGCCTTCGTGCATCACGGTGGTACCGGGGGAGAGGTGCGCGCCCAGACGCACGCGATCGGCGTCGGCGATGCGCACACCACTCGGCACCACGTAATCGGTCATGCGCGGGAACTTGTCGAGGCCGTGCACGGTGAGGACGCGACCACTGTTGCGCTCCTGCCAACGCACTTCCTCCACGCGATCTGGAAGTACCGGGCCGAGGTTGGTCCAGGCCACGTTGGCGAGCAGGCCGAACGCGCCATCGAGATTGAGCGAACGCGGTTTGGCCAGACGATGTGACAACAGATGCAGACGCAGATACACGTCGACGGCGTCAGTCGGTGCGGCATCGGTGTCGACAGTGATCGTCTCGGAGGCGACGGCGACGGCGCGCAGCGCGTGCACTTGTCGATCGGCGGAGCGCGCATTGACCGGTGCAGATTCGCCCCAGCCGAGGGTGTGGAACCAAGCATCGAGAATGGCGCCGTCGCTCGACGAACCGTCGGCGACGCGGGTGACGAGGGCGTGACCCCAGGCTGCGGGCATGAGTGGCTCCTTCGAGGGACGGTTCAAAAGACTTCTGGCCGGAGGGTCGGGAAGAGGATGACTTCCTTGATGCTGGTCACACCGGCCAACAACATGACCAGGCGATCCATGCCGATGCCGAGTCCGCCGGTGGGGGGCAGGCCGAACTCGAGAGCGCGCAGATAATCCTCGTCGACGGTTCCGCGTGCGGCATCGCCGGCCTCCTTGGCCGCCTGCTCTTCGACGAAGCGAGCGCGCTGTTCGACAGGATCGTTCAACTCGGAGTAGCCGTTGGCCAATTCGCGCGCACCCACGAACAACTCGAAACGCTCGGTGAGGAAGGGGTCGTTGCGATCGGTACGTGCCAGTGGTGAGATCTCGACCGGGTGTCCGGTGACGAAGGTCGGTCGCACCAACGAGGATTCGGCGGTGGCTTCGAAGATCTCCTCGATCAACTTGCCCGGGCCCCATCGCGTGTCGTAGCGGACACCGTTGTCCTCGGCCACCTTGCGCAGTCGCTCGACCGGCTGCGAAGGATGCACGGCCACACCGGTCTTCTCCTCCACCAAGTCGATCATGCGCGCACGTCGCCACGGCTCGGCCAGATCCACGGGGTGCAGACGGCCCTCACTGTCGGCGATGTCGACCACCGTGGTGCCGATGGCGTCTCGGGCCGCCTGCACGATGAGTTCCTCGGCGATGGCCATGACCTCGCTGTAGTCACCGAAGGCTTGGTACAACTCCATCATGGTGAACTCGGGGTTGTGACGAGTGCTGATGCCCTCGTTGCGGAACACTCGGCCGATCTCGTACACGCGCTCCATGCCACCCACGATGAGACGCTTCAGGTGTAGTTCCAGGGCGATGCGTAAGTACAGCTGCATGTCGAGCGAGTTGTGGTGCGTGACGAACGGGCGGGCGTGTGCCCCCCCGGCCTCCACGTGCAACACCGGGGTCTCGACCTCGATGAAGTGCTTGTCGGCCAGGGTGCGTCGGAAACTGCTGATCACCGCATGGCGAACCTCGAAGACGCGCCGGGCCTCCTCGTTCATGATCAGGTCGGTGTAGCGCTGTCGGAAGCGGGTGTCGGTGTCGGTGAGGCCCTTCCACTTGTCGGGGAGGGGGCGCACCGTTTTGGCGAGCAACGACAGTTTCGCGACCTTCACGGACAACTCGCCTTTACGCGTGGTCATGATGAGGCCCGACACACCGACCCAGTCACCCAGATCGAGCGTCGAGATGTCGGCGAAGGCCTCGTCGCCGACGACGGCCTTGGAGATGAACAATTGCACCTCGCCGCCGCGATCACGCACGGTGGCGAAGATCAACTTGCCCTGCTCGCGCAGGAGCATGATGCGACCGGCGACGGACACATCGTCCCCGGTCTCGGTGCCTGGTTCGAGAGTTCCCCATTGCGCCCGAACCTCACCGAGGGTGTGGGAGCGATCGAAGCGGTACGGGTAGGGCTCGATGCCTCGGGAGCGCAGATCCTCGAGTCGACCGAGGCGACGGTTCCTCTCGGCGAGCAGTCCGCTACCCGTCACTTCCGGACCGTCCTCGGGTTCGTTCGTCACGTCGCTCACCAGAACCAAACCGTACTTGCTCCACGTGAGGGTCGAGGAGTCAATAGTCACGGTCACACCGGCACGTGGCGTGGTCACCGCCGCCGACCCGTCGGATCACGACCGGTATCCTTCGAGTATGCCCGTGCGATTTTTGATCATCGGGGGCGGCCCGGCCGGTAACACCGCGGCCACCCACGCCGCTCGCTTGGGCGCCGAGGTCATCTTGGTCGAGCGGGACGTCGTCGGCGGGGCGGCCCATCTGTTCGATTGCATTCCGTCCAAGACGATGATCGCCACCGGTGGCGCGATGTCGTTCAGTCGTCGGCTTCAGGGCATGGGACTGGAAGAGGTCCAACCGGAGGTCGATGTGGGAGCACTCACCGAACGGGTCGAGGACATCAAGGACCACCTCTCGGGAAGCACCGGCAACTTGTTGACCAGTCAGGGCGTGAGCATTCTGCGCGGTTCGGCTCGTTTCACCTCACCGACCTCGGTCGAAGTGGATACCCATGACGGCCAGCTCATCGGGGTCGACTTCGATGCCGTACTGATCGCCACTGGTTCACGCCCGCGTATCCCGGACTGGGCGCGCCCCGACGGAGATCGCATTCTCACCACGCGCGAGTGCTATCCACCCAAGGTCTTCCCGAAGAGCGTGTGTGTCGTGGGTTCGGGTGTCACCGGCGTGGAATTCGTGCACATGTTCGAGTCCTTCGGCGCCAAGGTGACTTTGGTGGTCAGTCGTCAGCAGGTGCTGCCGGGCAAAGACCCCGAAGTGGCTGCCGTGTTGGAAGACGACTTCTTGCGACGTGGGGTCTCGTTGTTGAAGGGAGCCCGCGCGCAATCCATCGAACGCGACGCCGATGGAGTGTTGGTGAAGTGCGATGATGGTCGTCAGGTGCGCGCCAGCCACGCGGTTTTGGCGATTGGTTCGGTTCCCAACAGTGACGGACTGAACCTGGGGGCGGCTGGGGTCCATGTGGACGGCGGGGGTTACGTGCCGATCAACCACCACTGCGTGACCAACGTGGAGCACATCTACGCGGCCGGTGATGTGAGCGGAAAGTTGCCGTTGTCGTCGGTGGCGTCGATGCAGGGGCGCAAAGTTGCCGAACACGTGATGGGCCTTCACACTCGCGAGCACCGTCACCTCGACTATGACAAGGCGGCTTCGGCCATCTTCACCGAGCCCGAGATCGCCGATGTAGGGCTGGCCGAAGCCGAGGCTTTCGCCTCGGGGCGCAAGATCCGCGTCACCAAGGTGCCGTTCTCGGCCACCCCCAAGGCTCTCATCAACAACGATTCGCGCGGGTTCGTGAAGATCATCTCGGACCCCGCCACCGGTGTGGTGTTGGGAGGGTCGATCGTGGGCCGCCACGCCGCCGAATTGATCAGTGTGATCGCCCTCGCCGTGACGGCGAATTTGAAAGTCACCGACATCGTCGAGAGCCTGCTGGTGCATCCGGCGCTTTCCGAGGCATTGGCGGAGGCCGCCGAATGAGCGATTTCCCGCCCCCGCCGCCGCTGTCGAATTTCTCGACGGAGTCGGGCCGTTTGGCGTCCATCGGTCACCGCGCGTTGGCGCAGGTGTTGGACTCTTTCATCATCGGTATTCCTCTGTTCGTCCTCACCTTGTCGACCGGAGCCAAAATCACCGAACCCAACGACGGCAATCTGCTCTGGCTCACGTTGTTGTGGCTCGGCGTGAGCCTGCTCTACAACACGGCGTTCATCGCCACCTCCGGTGCCACGTTGGGCAAGCGCATAATGAAACTACGCGTGGTGAACCGCACCGACGGCTCACCGGTGAACTGGACCTACGCCGCGGTGCGGGCTCTGATTCCCACGGTGGCCGGAGTGGTGCCGGTGATCGGTTTCGCCCTGTCGATCGCGGTGTACGTGCGCGCATTCTTCCATCCGTTCCGTCAGGGACTGCACGACGCCGCCGCCGGCACCATCGTCGTGCGTCGCTGACCCCCCGCCTGTTCCGAGCCGGAAAGACGCAAGTTCACAGCGGTCGGTAGACCTCGTCGTGGGGGAACGCACGCGGTTTCACGTACGGATCGTCGGGATCGAGGGAACCGGCGGGGACGTCGTCCACGCGCACCCAATCACTCACCACCACCCGACGTGAAATGGCCCAGACACCATCGACACGGGTCATGTCGTCCACGTAGCGAACTCCGGCGGTGACGTCCCGCAGCGGTTTGTCGTCGCGCACGATGGTGCGGTGGTAGGCCACCGCATAGGTCTCGACACGCGCTCGGTCATCGTGCAGTTCGATGAGGATGTTGGTCATGGTGTGCGAGGTCACCGACCAACGCGCCAACTGCTCGGTGAGCCAAGCAACGAAGCCGTCGACGCCACCCTTGTAGGGACCGTGATCGTCGGTGGCGCCGAGGTGATAGCACGAGCGCACCAGGTCGTAGTCTCGACGATCGACCCCACGCGCGTAGCGATGGATCACGTCGCGAATTTGTTCGCGGGCCACCACGTCGTCACTGTTCACCGCCTCACCTCCGCTGTCGGTCCGCCGAGGAACCGAAAATCGTTGCTGCTTGGGGCGGGTGGGGGCCGGGGAATCAGGTGATGACGACGACGATGTCACCGGAGCCGACGGTGTCGCCGGCCTTCACCCTCACCTCGGACACCTTGCCGCTCTTCTCGGCGAGGATCTGGTTCTCCATCTTCATGGCCTCGAGCACGACCACCGCTTGACCGACCTCGACGTCCTGGCCCACTTCGACGAGCACTTTCACGATGGTTCCCTGCATGGGCACGGCCACCTGCCCGGAGCCGACCCCGCCCCCCGCGCCACCACTGCTGGCGCGCTTGGGTTTGGCCCCCTTGGCCGCCGCGGCGCCAGCGACGATGGCGGTCTGCTCGGGCACCCACATGGCGACGTCGAAACGCTTGCCGTTCACCTCCACCGTGGTGTTGCGACGCACCAGAGGCTCGGCGTCGTCACCAGCGCTCGTCGGGGTCTTGGGGGACTCGATGCCCGACAAGTCGAGCACCTCTTCCACCCACTTCGTCGAGTGCTTCATCGCGGCGAAATCGGGATGACGCAGAATGGCGAGGTCGGCCGGGATGGTGGTGGCCACGCCCTCGACGACCATTTCTTCCAACGCGCGAATGGTGCGGGCAATGGCGGTGGGGCGATCCTTGCCCCACACGATCAGTTTTCCCACCAAATTGTCGTAGTACTGGCTGATCTCGTCGCCGCTTTCGTAACCCGAGTCGAAGCGCACACCGAAACCGTCGGAGGGAACGAGCTTGTCGATCTTGCCGGGTGAGGGCAAAAACTTGCCTCCGGCGGGGTTCTCGGCGTTGATGCGAATCTCGATCCCGTGTCCGTGACGGCGCGTGGCCACCTGCTTTTGGGTCATCGGCAACTTTTCGCCGCCCGCCACGCGGATCTGCCACTCCACCAGATCGATCCCGGTGATCACCTCGGAGACCGGGTGCTCCACCTGTAGTCGGGTGTTCATCTCGAGAAAGAAGAACTCGCCGTCCTGATAGATGAATTCGACCGTGCCGGCGTTGAAGTATCCGACGGCACGGGCGGCCTTGATGGCGGCGTCGCCCATGGCTTCTTCGATGCCTTCGCCCATGGCCACGGCCGGGGCCTCTTCGACCAGCTTCTGGTGACGACGCTGCGCCGAGCAGTCGCGCGTACTGACCCAGACGTAGTTGCCGTGCTGATCGCCGACGATCTGGACCTCGACGTGGCGCGGCCACGTGAGGTACTTCTCGACGTAGATCTCGTCGCGTCCGAAGAACGCCTTGGCCTCGCGCCGCGCGCTGTCCATGGCTTCTTGCACCCCTTCGGCATCGCGCACGACCTTCATGCCTCGACCGCCACCACCGAAGGCGGCCTTGATGGCGACGGGATATCCGAACTTCTCGCCGAAGTCGGCGATCTCGTCGGCGGTGGTGACGAATTCGGTGGTGCCGGGAACGATGGGGCAGTCACCGCGCAACGCGGCCTTTCGACTGGAGACCTTGTCGCCCATCTCACGGATGGCGTCCGGTGGCGGTCCGATGAACGCGACCCCCATCTTCGTGATGGCCTCGGCGAAGTCGGCGTTCTCGCTGAAGAAGCCGTAGCCGGGGTGCACGCCATCGGCGCCACTCTTGCGAATGGCCTCGAGAATCGCCTCGGTGTTGAGGTAACTCTCGGCTGCCGTCTGCCCGCCCAGGGCGTAGGCCTCGTCGGCCAGACGCACGTGGAGGGCGTTACGATCCAGTTCGGAATACACGGCGACGGTGGCGATGCCCATCTCCCGCGCGGCACGGATCACGCGTACGGCGATCTCTCCGCGGTTGGCGATCAGGATCTTCGTCAAGGGTTGGGGCGGCACAAGTGACAATGTTGTCGGGATGGACACCCCAAACGCCACCTCAAATGACGCAAACCTTCCCGGAGTGTCACACCCGGCGGCGATTTGTCGCTCCGAAGCGGTCGTGGCGGGGGGCTGGAATGTTCGCTGGACCGCGTCCACGGGCAGTACCAACGACGACCTTGTGGCCGCCGCGTCGGCGGGGGCACCTGATCGTTTGGTGTTGGTGGCCGACCATCAAGTAGCGGGCCGAGGCCGTATGGAGCGGCGCTGGGACGCTCCGGCGGGCGCAAACCTCCTCGTCAGCGTGCTTTTTCGCATCGTTCCCCGGTACCCCCACGCCTTGACTCACGCCGTGGCACTGTCCGCGGCCGAGGCCAGCACGCGGGTCGCCGGGGTGACCCCGGACTTGAAATGGCCGAACGACCTCTTGGTGGCGGGCGCGAAATTGGCCGGCATTCTGTCGACCGCGGGTCCCCTTCAGGGGACGCCTCGGCGACCGGCGTTCGTGGTGGTGGGACTGGGGCTGAACGTGGGATGGGCTCCTGACGGGGCCGTGTGTCTGGCCAACCTGGCAGCGCGGGCAGTGAACCGCGACGAGGTGCTGGCAACGCTTCTCACGGCGCTCGACGGGCTGCTGGCTTCTACCGAGGAGGCGTTGCACGAGCGATATCGCCAACGTCTGTCTTCGCTCGACCGCGAGGTGCGCGTCGAGTTGCCGAACGATCGAGTCATCGAAGGACGCGCCCTCGACGTCGAGAACGACGGCCGACTGGTCGTGCTCGACTCGAGCGGAGTGATTCATCGTCTCGACGTGGGCGACATCGTCCATCTTCGCTGACCTCTCGCGTCGGTGTCGCGCCAAAGGGGTATGACCGACCCCCGCGGTGGACGACGATAAATTTTGTTTCGTGGCGACGAACCCCGCTCCGGCGCGTCGTGGCCGTCGATCCATCGCGCCGAGGGTGAACACCATCACCGTCACCCTGGCTTTCGTGGTGCTCACGGCGGCTGGGCTGTTGGTGGCGACTGAACAGCAAGAAGCCAACGTCGAAAGAGTGGGCGAACTGAACGGGATCCTCGCCGGCAGCTCGGGGCCCTTCGTGAACTACCTGCTGGTGGGAAGCGACAGTCGCGAGGGAGTCGATCCCAACAGCCCTGATTATTCGGGCATCGGGAACACGAATGACACTGGTGGCCAACGAAGCGACACCTTGATGATCCTGCACGTCGACAACGAACGGGGGAGCGCGTCCATCATGTCGATCCCACGTGATCTGTGGTTGGAGATTCCCGGTTTCGGAAGGGATCGCATCAACACCGCCTATCAATACGGGGCGGACGTGCTGGTGACCACGATCCAACAGAGCCTCGGCGTGCCGTTGAATCATTACGTGGAGGTCGACTTCAACTCGTTCAAGTCGATCGTGTCGGCCCTGGGAGGAGTGGACTTGTGCTTCGAGTTCCCCACTCGAGACCTGCACGTTGGACTGATCGTTCCGCAGCCCGGCTGTTACCTGCTCGATCCCGTGCAGTCTTTGGCGTACGCGCGAAGCCGGTACTACGAAACGTTCCAAAGTGGCGAGTGGGTCATCGATGGTCGCGCGGACTTGGGTCGTATCGCACGACAACAGGCGTTCATGCAGTCAGCCATCAACAGGGCGATCGAACAGACCTCGTCGAACCCATTGCGCACGAGCGAGTTGGTGAATGCCGCGGTCGCGTCGTTGCGCGTCGACCCGGGGACGAACTTGGTGGAGACTGCCGACTATCTGAAGCCCTTGGCCGGTAAGGGTGTGATGCGGTACTCCTTACCCGTGGTTCCCGAGATGATCGACGGCAAGGATGTCCTCGTGCTGGGAGCGGATTCGCCGAATTACCTCGGCTATTTCGCTGGTGTGGCGGGTCCTCCCGCTTGATACGCGCAGCGAAACTGGCAGACTGGAGGTGTCGACCACGGTCGATGCCCCCTGACACAAGGACCTGACTCTATGAAAGCCTTGATTTTGGCCGGCGGTGCCGGAACGCGCCTTCGGCCGATCACGCACACGAGTGCCAAGCAACTGGTGCCGGTGGCCAACAAGCCGATTCTGTTCTACGGCGTCGAGGCCATGGTGTCGGCGGGCATCACCGAGATCGGCGTGATCGTGGGCGACACCCGCGTCGAGGTGATGGGGGCTTTGGGCGATGGATCGCAGTTCGGTGCCAAGATCACCTTCATAGCGCAAGGTCAACCGCTGGGTCTGGCCCATTGCGTCCTGATCGCCGCCGACTTTTTGGGTGACGATGACTTCGTGATGTACCTGGGTGACAATCTGCTCGAGCAGGACCTGGGGGCCTTCGTTCGCGCGTTCGAAACGGCGCGCAAAGGCGCCGAGCCTCCGACGGCACAGATCCTGTTGAAACAAGTTCCCGATCCGCATCGATTCGGCATCGCCGAGTTGGACTCCTCCGGCAACGTGATCCGCCTTGTCGAGAAGCCCGCCGATCCGCCGACCGACTTGGCTCTCGTCGGCGTGTATTTGTTCGACAAGACCATCAACGAGGCGGTGCGGGCCATTGCCCCCTCGCCCCGCGGCGAATTGGAGATCACCGACGCCATCCAATGGCTCGTCGATCAAGGTCGTCGGGTGCGCTGTGAGCGGTTGACCGGATGGTGGATCGACACCGGCAAGCTCACTCCGTTGCTGGAGGCGAATCGTCTTCTTCTGGAGGTCATCGAGCCTCGAGTGGATGGCGATGTCGACGAGGCCTCCAGCGTGGACGGTCGCGTGGTGATCGAAGCCGGTGCGGTGGTGCGCAACTCGTCGTTGCGCGGACCGCTGGTCATCGGTCGGGACGCGCACATCATCGACAGCTTCGTCGGCCCGTTCACCGCCATCGGCAACGGGTGTCAGGTGATCAACAGCGAAGTCGAGCATTCGGTCATCATGGAACGGAGTCGAGTCATCGACATCCCGCGCCTCGAGGACAGCCTCATCGGCAAGGAAGCCGAGGTCACCCGCTCGCAGAAGCGGCCCCGGGCTCTTCGACTGATGGTCGGTGACCATTGCCAGATCGATACGGAGTGACGACATGCCCAAGGTGACCGCCAGTGAGACCATCGATGGGGTATGGGTCGTCGAGCCCACCATTCACGGGGACCAACGCGGACTTTTCATCGAGACCTACCGTCGGGAATGGTTCCCCAACGGACGAGAGATGTTGCAGGGCAACCGCTCGAACAAGCAGAAGGGCGCATTGGTGGGTTTGCATTACCACCTGCACCAAGCGGATTACTGGTACGCGCCGGTGGGCACGATTCGCGTCGTGTTACACGATCTGCGCGAGGGCGGGCCGACGAATGGCTCGACCGAGATGCTCGAGATAAGCGGTGAGAACCACAAAGGCGTGTACATTCCGCCGGGCGTGGCCCACGGTTTCTCCGCGCTCACCGACGTGGTGATGACCTACTTGGTCGACGGTTACTACAACGCCGCCGATGAGTTGGGCGTGGCGTGGAATGACCCGGTGATCGGCGCTGACTGGGGAATAGCCGACCCGATCATGAGCGAACGCGATCGCACGAATCCGATGCGCGCCGACATCCCCGAGGGTCGACGTCCGTACTGGCCCATGCGGACCTGACATGAAGCTCTTCGTCACTGGTGCCGCCGGTTTCATCGGCTCGAACTACGTGCGTTGGTTGTTGAGCAACAGCGATGATCAGGTCACCATCTTCGACAAGTTGACCTACGCCGGAAACCTCGAAAGCATTCGCGATCTCATCGACGAGAAAAGATGCTGGTTCGTCAGGGGTGACATCTGTGAGGCCGATGCCGTGCTCGCGGCAATGAGGGGCCACGATGCCGTGGTGCACTTCGCCGCCGAGAGTCACGTCGACCGCAGCATCGTCGATCCGTATGCATTCGTACGCACCAATGCCTACGGCACCAACGTGGTGTGCGACGTGGCTCGGCAGGTGGGTGTGCAGCGATTCCTGCACATCTCCACCGACGAGGTATACGGCAGCATCGACGTCGGTTCATTCAGCGAGACCGACGTACTCGGCCCACGTTCGCCGTATTCGGCGTCGAAGGCCTCGAGCGATTTGATCGCATTGTCGTACGTCACCACCTACGGCTTGCCGGTGGTTGTCACCCGTTGCTCGAACAACTTCGGCCCCTATCAGTTCCCGGAGAAACTGATCCCCCTGTTCACCACCAACTTGCTGGACGGAAAGAAGGTGCCGTTGTACGGCGACGGTGGCAACGTTCGCGACTGGATTCATGTCGAGGACCACAACATCGCCGCTCACCTGGTGCTACACAAGGGTGTAGTGGGCGAGGTGTACAACATCGGTGGCCACAATGAGATCACGAATCGTGAGATCACCTATCGCCTCATCGAATTGTGTGGTCGCGACGAGTCCTTCATCGATCCGGTGGCTGATCGTCTGGGTCACGATCGTCGTTACTCGGTGCACATCGGCAAGGTGTCGGCGCTGGGCTGGACGTCGAGCCGTGCCTTCGAGGACTCTTTGGCCGACACGGTCGAATGGTACCGAGCCAATCGTGCCTGGTGGGAACCGTTGAAGGCTCGCGCCGGGCTGTGAGGCGGTCATGAAGATCCTCGTCACCGGAGCCAAGGGCCAATTGGGCACGGAGCTGATGCGAGTCATCGCTGCTCGGGGCGACGAGGGTGTGGGCATCGACATCGACACCGTCGACATCACCGAGCGACGGATCGTGCACGAGATGTTCGCCCAGATTCGTCCGGATACGGTGATCAACTGCGCGGCTTGGACCGCGGTGGACGCTTGTGAAGGCGATCCTGACAAGGCGCTGACGGCCAACGGTGTGGCAGTGCGCTGGGTGGCCGAGGCCTGTGACGCAATCGACGCTCATCTGGTTCACGTGAGCACCGACTACGTGTTCGACGGGACGAAGCCGACGCCGTACGTGGAGACCGACGTACCCAACCCGCAGAGCGTGTACGGCGCGACCAAGTTGGTTGGTGAGACCGAGGCGTTGGCCCTCGGTACACGCGCCGCGGTGGTACGCACGTCATGGGTGTGCGGTTTCCACGGAAACAACATGGTCAGGACGGTCCATAAGTTGGCGCAAGAACGTGATTCTCTGTCGTTCGTCAGTGATCAGATCGGTCACCCCACGTTCACCTCTGACCTCGCGCCGTTGCTTCTCACTGTGGCCACCGACCGACTGGCCGGGATCTTTCACGGCACCAATCAGGGAGCGGTCAGTTGGTACGAGTTCGTGCGCGAAATCGTGCGGTTCATGGGTCGCGACCCAAGTATGGTGCACCCCATCACGACGGCCGAACTGCAACCGCCCCGACCCGCCAAACGTCCAGCCAACAGCGTGCTGGAAAACAAGTCCTTGAGCGACCTCGGCTACGAGCCGACCCGCAATTTTCGCGAACCTCTCACCGAATTACTTCACCGACTGGAGGTGTCCACGTGAACGATCGACCCCCGCCCCCTCTCGAACCCACGCCGAACAGTGCGGCTTCGGAACCCGTTGGAAAGGTGCGCGCCTACCGTCCGGGCGAGGTGAAATCCGAGGGGGGCTCGCTCAAATCGAAGTTGGTGGTGACCATGGTCGTCGTGTTGGTCGCGGCGCTGGTGATCGGAGTGGTGGTCGGTGCGTTCACGTTCTTCCGCTCGGTCAAGGACAAGGTGGACGATGTGAAGACGGCGGTGGAGACGGCCTTGGTGCGACCCGATTGCAACTTACTGGTCGACGGGATGCCCGTGCCGTCAGACTTCGTGGTCGCCGACTCGATCGACCTCAGTTGTGGCAATGGGGTCGGAGTGCGTATGGGTCTCATCATCAATTGTTTGTCGAGTGGACGTCCGTACGCCTCCAATTCGCTGGGCCATGCGTTTCTCGACGATCGGGTGTACCGCGCGGGACTACCCGGACCCTGCTGACCGCTTCCGGTCAGTCGACGACGAAGGTGAGGGGGTCGCCGACCCGGATAAATCCTGGTTGCACCACCGTGGCGTACAGGCGACACGTGGACGCGCCGCTCTCGAGGTCGCGATCGTGATGAATGCGACCGAAGTCCCGGTCGACGAAAAGGTGCGCCAACTGCCGACAGGGCGTCGCATACGACGAGATGTCGATGACGACTCCTCCGACCCGCACGCGTGTGCCGGGTCGAACCAGTGACCAGTCGATTCCGGAGACCGTGATGTTCTCTCCGGCCGCCCCCGGGTGCAGTGAATGTCCCTCGGCATTCAACGCCTCGATCACCTCGCGGGACCACAGGCTGAGAGCCTGGAACGGCCGACCATGATGTTTGCGGTTGGCCTGCACGTCACCGACGACGCCGGAGAAATCGACCTCCACTCTGTCGACCGAACCCTTGGGGATCCCGCCTGAGCCGGTGTTCAGACGGGCGACGACCCCGGGGTTCACGAGGAGGGGGGCAGCGGCGGCGCACAACGTCGGCGTCGCCGACATGATGATGTTCCACACGGGTACCAACAACCGGCGGGCTCTCTCGGCGTCGAGGTGTTCCGTGTCGATTCCGCTCAACAACGACTCGAGCTCGCTCCTTGCGTCTGCGAGCAGATGCTCGCGACCCTCTGACATCTGACTCAGGATGGTCCGCGCCGAGGAGACCGTGTTTCGGGCGTCCTCGACGGTGAATCGATACGGACCGACCAACACGAACCCACCCTAGACAAGGCGACGGCACCCTAGGCTTCACGCATGACCGGCTCCACGCGCATCATGCACGAGGGCAAGCCTCTTCGCCTGACCGAATGGACCGGTTGCGGCGGATGTGCCGCCAAGTGGGGCAAGGACTTGTTGGCCGGTTTGGTGGACCAACTGCCCCGCTCGGTGGACCCAGCCCTCATCATCGGCCTGGCTCCGTTCGACGACGCTGCGGTGTATCGCGTCAGCGACGACGTGGCATTGGTGAGCACGACCGACTTCTTCCCGCCACTCGTGGACGACGCGTCCGACTTCGGTGCGATCGCCGCGGCCAACGCCTGTAGCGACGTTTTCGCCATGGGTGGACGAGTGGTGATGGCCATCAACGTGGCGGCTTTCCCGGAGCACTTCCCCCGCGAGGCGATCGTGGCCATCTTCGATGCCGCCGCAATGGTGGTGGCCGAGGCGGGTGGAACCGTCGCCGGTGGGCACACCATTCGCAATCCCGAACCCATCTTCGGCCTGGCCGTTCAAGGCGTGGTTCATCCCGACCGCGTCTTCACCAAGGGCGGCGCACGTGTCGGCGACGTACTGATGCTCTCCAAGCCGCTCGGCACCGGAATCGTTCTGGCCGGCGGCGACAGCGCACAGAAGGCCGACGTCATCGGTGGAATGCGTCGCTTGAATCGGGTCGCGAGCGAGGCGCTGACGGCGGTGGGAGGTGTGAGGGCGGTGACCGACGTGACCGGTTACGCACTGGCTGGACACGGCTGGGAGATGGCCGAACGTTCGGCGGGCTCCTTTCGCATCGAGTCGTCGCTGTTGCCGTTGTACGCGGGGGCCCGCGAGATCGCGGCCCGCGG
Organism: Actinomycetota bacterium; assembly: GCA_016871395.1. GTDB lineage: Bacteria > Actinomycetota > Acidimicrobiia > Acidimicrobiales > Ilumatobacteraceae > Casp-actino8. The sequence goes on along the minus strand of VFYV01000026.1, from coordinate 2,569 downwards.
AGTGCGCACCGGTGGTGACGCGCGAAACAGAGCCGCCGTCGGCTCGCACGTACGATTCGCTGAGGGCGTCGATTCGGTGTTCGACATTCTCGCTTTCGATCCGCAAACGTCGGGTGGACTGTTGGCTGCGGTGTCCCCGGAATCGGTGGATGAACTGTGCGACACCTTCACCGTGATCGGTGAGGTCGTCGAGGGCGAACCCGGACTTCTCATTGTCTGATGGTTTCTGTCGCGCCGACTCGGGACCTGGAGTGGTCACTACGCGACGAGGGATACACGTGCGTGGTCGGGGTGGATGAGGTGGGCAAGGGAGCGTGGGCTGGCCCCTTGGCGGTGGGGATGGCGGTTCTGCCCGTCGACGGTGATCCGGCGGGTGTGCGCGACTCCAAGTCGATCAGTGAGAGAACCCGCGAGAAGATGTTCGACATCGTGGCGTCGTGGTGCACCGCGTGGTCCGTGGGTTTCGCGTCGGCGGCGGAATGCGACGAATTGGGCATGGCCTCGGCCCAACGATTGGCCACCGACAGGGCGCTGCGCTCACTCGACGTGAGGCCCGACGTCGCGCTGGTCGATGGAAGTTGGGACTTCGTGACGCCCTTGGTGCCGCGGGTGGAGATGCGCGTGAAGGGGGACGCCTCGGTGTTGTCGATCGCGGCGGCGTCGATTCTGGCCAAGGTCACCCGTGATCGGCTCATGCGTGAACTCTCCGAGCACCATCCGCAATACAGTTTGGACACCAACAAGGGGTATCCGTGTCGTTGGCACCGTGCGGCCCTGCAAGGTTACGGACCGACGCCGATTCACCGACGCTCGTGGGCCTTCATGGACAGTTTCGTCCCGTGGACCGGATCACCTCGCGTCGATCGGGCCGCGCCGCCAACGCTTTTTTGATCACTTCTTGAGTTCGTTGAACGGGCTCTTGCTGTCGATGCCCGCGTCCTTGGGAAGCCCCAACACGCGCTCGCCGACGATATTGCGCATGACCTCGTCCGAGCCGCCAGCGATGCGACCGCCGGGTGTGCCCAAGATGAGTTGGCTCCAGGCGTAGGTGCCCCACTCACCGCTGTCGGCGACCAATTTGGGTCCGAGCACCATCGACACGAAGTTGCCGAGGCGGATCATGTTGTTGGTGCCGGCCAACTTGGCCATGCTCATTTCCGGTCCGGGCATCTGCCCGGATTTGATCTTGTCGAGCGCGCGCTGGTTGTTGTAACTGGCCACCTTGTTGTGGATGATGATCTTGGCCAATTCGTCGCGCACCACCGGGTCCGAATCGAGCCCGTAGTGCTTGACCATCTCGATGACGCGCGTGAAGAAGCCGCCACCGCCACCGCCACCGCCACCAATGGCGGCGCGCTCGTTCATGAGCGTGGTGAGCGCGACGTTCCAGCCGTTGTTGACATCACCCAGTCGATGGTCATCGCTGACTCGAACCTCGGTGAAGAAGACCTCGTTGAAACTGGCGCCTCCGGTCATCTGGCGTAGCGGACGAATCTCCACCCCGGGCGCGTTCATGTCGACGATGAAGCCGGTGAGTCCCTTGTGCTTGGGCTGGCTCGGATCGGTGCGGGCGATGATCTCGCCGATCTGGCTGTAGTGCGCGCCACTCGTCCAGACCTTCTGGCCGGTGATGACCCACTCGTCACCGTCTCGTTCGGCCTTGGTGGACAGACCAGCGAGGTCGCTTCCGGCTCCGGGCTCGCTGAACAACTGACAAGCGACGATGTCGCCGCGGTACAACCTGCGCATGTAAAGGTCGCGAGCCGAGTCGGAGCCGTGGGCCAAGATGGTGGGGGCCACCATGCCGAGACCGATCGTGAAGCAACTCTGGTTCGGGATGTCGAACTTGGACTCGAGCGAGTCGAAGGCGCGCTGGTACGCGCCGGACAACCCGCGACCACCGAAGGCTTCGGGTCCGGAGATGTAGCCGAAGCCGGCATCGAACTTCCGGCGACGCCAGGCACACGCACGATCGACGTCGGCTTGCTCCTTGGTGCGCTCCTTGTCCTCGAACATGGCGACCTTGTCGGAGCCTTCGCCCCACACGAACTTTTTCTCCTCTTCCTTGCGGGGAGCGCTGGCCTCGAGGAAGGCGAGGGCTTCGGACTGGAATTGTTCGAGAGTGACCTGAGACATGGGAGACCTCCGAGGGTTCGACTGCCGTAAAGGTATCCGACCTCGTCGGCACGATGAGAGGCGGGAGCCTGTGGCATCGTCCACGGCCCGCCCCGAGATCGCGTGAACGACAACGCCCCCCGGATCCGGGGCAACTAGGGTTGGAATGTGGGCCAGCCGGTGATCGTCGTGGAAAAGCGAAGTCGGCGCCCCGGAGTCGTCATGTTCGAGGCCAATCGCAGCCTGACGGGAATGGGCCACGACAGTTTTCGTGCCGATGACGGGTCGGGCCTGTTCGCTCGGGCCAACACCCCCTCGGCCGAATTGGCGCGACGGTTGTTCGCGACCGGTCGCGTGGCCGGTGTCCACGTGCATCAGAACATGGTCACCATCGGTCTCAACAAAGGGTTCGACTCTGACGGGTTGGGGGAGATCGTGCGTGACCTGTATCAGT
>VFYV01000025.1 GCA_016871395.1 Actinomycetota bacterium | reverse complement strand
TGGAGGACCACCTCGACCCTCGACGACCCCACCCAGTTGTGCGTCCCGACTCCTTCCGTACCGAAATCGACGACTTGCCCAGACGACTACATTCGTCGAGAAGTCCGACGGTTGGAGGGGAACATGTCGTTCAGGCGACTCGGTTTCGTGTCTTGGCTCATCGTGTTGTTCGCGGTGGCGGCCTGTGGAGGTGGCGACTCTGGTCCGACTGACACGACTCCAGCGTCTTCTGCTCCTCCCTCAACGGAAGTTCCGGTCACCGAAGCGCCCTCTACCACGTCAGCGCCCTTCGGTACGGGGGCAATCGAGATCGGTACCTCGGCTGACGATTCGACGTTCAGTTACCACGTTCTCGTCGATGGATTCGCAGGGGCCGCGGGTGCCGCGGTGGCCGACTTCAACGGTGACGGCATTCTTGAAGTCCTCGTCAATGCATTTGGAGACATCGATTTGAAGAGTGTGACCGTCGGAACCAGCACGCTAGCCATCCTTTATCAAACCGGGAGCCCGACGAAATTCGTACGCGACGACGTGGTCACGACCGACGATGGGTACTACTTCTTCAATCAACCGTGGGTCGGCGATCTCGACGGCGATGGCGACACCGATATCGTCGGTGGTGTCGGATTCTTCGTGTGTGCCGTGATCGGCACCATCGGTCCGTGTGGTGCCCTCGTCGTTTGGGAGAACGTCGGAGTCGAGGGCGCGATGGCGAAATTCGAGGTAACTGATCTCGTGTCGAAAGGTGCGACCGAGTTCTACCACCGTCCCGCGGTAGCCGATGTCGACGCTGATGGTCTTCTCGACATCGTGGCCATCGGAGAGACCTCGACCGATGCCGACACCGTGTGGTTCCGGGGAATCGCCGATGGCTTCGAAGCCACCGCATATCCGATCGGTCAGGGTGGTGGCTCGTTGCCGGTGGCGGCCGATGTGGACGGTGACGGCGACATCGACATCGTCTCGGGTCAGTACTTCGTGACTCCTGAAAGCGCGATCTGGTTCGAACAACTCCCGGCTGGCGCGAACGGTCTACCCATGTGGCAGAAGCACGTGATCACATCGTCCATCGGCAAGGTGATCCAGGTGTCGCTCGTACCTGATCTTGACGGACCCGGAACGCTCGGATGGATCGCGTCGAATCACACCAACACCACCCGACCCGGTCAGGTGGAGTCGGGTGTATATCGATTGACTCCGGGGGCCGATCCGCGAGCCGAGTGGTCGGTTCGGCTCTTGAGCACCGGGATCGTGTCGCGTCCGAGCGTCGGTACTGCGTTCCAGGCCGCTCCCGGCGTGTTTGGTTGGGGTGACATCGATGCCGATGGCGATGTCGATCTCACTGTCTCGGGTGACGGCGACGACCGACTGTTCATTCTCGAGCAGACCGCAGGGTCGTCCTTCAAAACCCGCATCCTGCAGACCGGATTCGCTCAGGCTGGTTCGATGATGGTGGTCGACCTGAACAACGACAGTCGTCTCGAGATCCTCGCCAGTGGCTTCGAAAGCGATCAGGTGCGTCTTTACGTGTCGTGACCGTTTCGGTCGGCACGATGGTGAAGAGGTCGCACGACACGAGGTCGACGGCATCGAGCAGGCGTTGTCATCGACGTCATTCGTTACCGCGGTCTGGCGAAACCCGTCGTTAGGCTCGTGAAGTGCGCGAGTCCGGTCATCACAAGTTGCTCGAGATCGAGGGTTTGCGGGCGATCGCGGTGATCTTGGTGGTGCTCTACCACCTCGGAGTCGGGCGCTTGGCCGGTGGATACGTCGGAGTCGACGTCTTTTTCGTGGTGTCGGGCTTCTTGATCACCGGCGTTCTCATCGGCGAAGTCGAACAGGGGGGCTCGGTGTCGCTGGCTCGCTTCTGGGCCCGCCGTATTCGTCGCATCGTGCCGATGGCGACGTTGGTTGCGATCATCACGGTCGTCGTGGGCGTGGCCGTTTACGAGCGAAACCAGGCGCGGCAGTTGGTTCAAGTCGGTCTCGGTGCCGTGGGGTTCTGCGCAAATCTGGTTCTCGACTCGCTGACCGGGGACTACCTCGCCGGAGTGGTCAACCCGTCACCGTTGCAGCACTACTGGTCCCTCGGCGTCGAGGAGCAGTTCTATTTGGTGTGGCCACTGGCGGTCCTCGCCATCGTGCGTCTCGCTCGTCGAGCCTGGCGACCGGCGCTGTTGGCGTTCACAACGGTGGCCATCGCCGGTTCCCTGTGGGCCTCGGTACATCACGCGCAACCAGGTGAGCATTCGGGGTATTTCCTACCCCACGCTCGAGCCTGGGAGATCTTGATCGGCGCCCTCTTGGCCCTCGTTGCCAGCGCGATCGTTCGATTGCCGTCGGCGTTTCGCGGACTGCTCGGCTGGGTCGGTCTTGGTGCCGTTTTCGTCTCCGCTGTCCGGTTCGACGCCGAAACGGCTTTCCCGGGAACGGCCGCTCTGTTGCCGGTTCTGGGAACGGCCGCGATCATCGTCGCAGGCAACGTTTCGGGTGGTCCGGTGATGCTGTTGCGTTGGCGACCGCTGCAATACATCGGCGGCGTCAGCTTCGCGTTGTACCTGTGGCACTGGCCGCTCATCGTCATCACCGAGCACCTCTACGGCAAACCCGACTGGGCTGGTCGCGTGGGTCTCGTCGTCGTCGCGTTGATGTTCGCCGAGTTGTGTCGTCTCGTCGTGGAGGACCCGTTGCGTTGGAATCCATGGTTGTCGCTACGACCATCACGCTCCATCGTGGCCGGTTTGGTTGCGGTCGTCTTTTTCCTCGGTGCCGGGGCGGTGGTGTTGCGATTCACGCCATCGGAATCCTCCGACATGGCCTCGTTCGCACCTCTCGAATCGAGCGTCACGTCGACTCTCGACCCGAACCCGGCTCCCGCAACGACCGTCGCCGACGCGATTCCACCCGCGACGACCGTTCCCGCGCCGCCACCCGAACCCCAGCGGGTGCGCGCCTACTTGTTGGGTGATTCCGCGATGGCCGTGATGCGCTGGTTCGAGCAAGGCCAGACGACCTTGCGCGGGTTCGAGTACGTCATGGACGCTGAGGGTTGTCGACGCCTCTACTACCAATCGTGTGAGTCACGCGAACTTCGTGTGCCCGACGAGGCTGTGAACGTCATACCCACCATCGACGTCTCCCAATACGACGTTCTCGTGGTGATGGTCGGCTATCACAGTCGTCCCGCGAGTGTCGAGAAGGAGTTGGTCGAGGTGGGTAAGGCGTTGGTGGCCACCGAGCTGCCGGTCATCTTCGTGAACTTCAAGGAGTCGTTGACTTTTCCGGAATCCGGTTCGCAAGGTACGCGCTCGGTGTACACGGGATTCAACGAGACGCTGGCCCGCTTGGTGGCCGAAGGTCGTATGGGTGACACCCGGATCGCTGATTGGAACCGATTCTCGTACCAGCATCCCGAGTGGTTCCGTCCGGACGGGATTCATTCCACCATCGTGGGTGCCCTCGGGCTGGGATGGTTTCTTTCCATGACGATCGCCGCCACGTTCGGCAACCCGTGCCCCTTCGACGGCGCCTACCCGTGCGTGGTCCCCGAGATGGACGACGCAACGATGGATTACCTCACGCAGTTCGGCGTCGAATACACCGACATTCACTGCTACCAGGATCGCGAGGAACGCCGGCAGAATTGCCGAGTCGACCGGCGCATCACGGCAACGGACCTGTGAGCGACTCCCGGGTGCGTTAGGGCAGAAAGCGAAACGCCAGCAGAGCACCGGCGATGGCGGTGATTCCCGCCGTCGTGCGAGCGGCTGGGAAGCCGTGGAGGAACGACTCTCCGGCGGCCGCGCGGGTGGCCGCCGCCGACGGGGTTCGCCAACCTGCTCGGCAACTGCGAAGGTGGCGTCCACTCACTCGATCGACTCGGCTCGGCCCGTCCATCGTGGTGCTCGCTGCCCCAAGAATGCCTCCACACCCTCGCGCGCATCGGGTAAACGCATCAAACGGAGATGCAATTCGGTCTCCAGGGCGTCGATCTGCTCGCGGGTGGAGGTCATCGACTCCCAGAGCGCGCGCTTGCTGGCCGCGGCCGATGCCGGAGCCACATTCGTCGCGATGTCGCGAGCGATTCCCATCGCCGCGTCGAGCACTTCGTCGTTGGGTGCCACTCGGCTGCACAAACCCATCGCCCGCGCCTCGTCACCGCTGAACGTGCGTCCGGTGAGCAAGATCTCGGCGGCGTTGGCGAACCCGGCGATACGGGGAAGTGTCCAATGCGACAGGCCATCGCCCATCACCCCTCTGCGGACTTGAACGATGCCGTACTTTGCGTCACGCGCCATCAGGCGTATGTCACATTGCAAGGCCAGGGTGAGTCCGATGCCGATGGCGTGACCGTTGACCGCGGCGATCACCGGCTTACGCACGTCCCACGGTTTGAAGGCGACCCCCGACGAGGTGAAGGAGTTCCCGTCGCGGGGACGGAATGTGTCGCCACGCGAACTCATGTCGGCGCCGGCGCAGAAGGCCGGGGGAGTGCCGGTGAGCACCACCGCGCGCACCTCGTCATTCACGTCGCAATGTCGGTAGTGATCCGCGAGAAGCACCCCCATCTCGGCGTTGAACGCGTTTCGCACCGAAGGCCGGTTCAGTGTGATGACGGCGACTCCGTCGTTCATGTGCAGCGTCGCCGGTGCCGAGGTATCGGTCGAAACATTCATTCGCGCGGCTTCACGGACGAGCGATAGCGACCGGCATTTCCGGTGCTCGGGTGGGCGGCGCCACAGGGTCCGGCGGCGAAGGCTCGCAAGATGTTGGCGGTTGCGGTGCGAACGAATTTGGTGGTGACCTCGTCGCTCCACACCGCGGCATCGAGGGCGTTGATCCAGGCAATGGTGCCCGTGGCGATGATCCCGGCACCGCTCGGGTGGGAGTAATACGTCATCGCGTGGTTGTACACGGAATCTTTGTAGTTGACCGGCCCGGTGGCCAACACCTCCAGATTCTCGGGCTCGCGACCCGGGGGACCAAGACCGTCGACCTCGATCGACACCAAATGACGGAAAGCCTGTCCGTTGCGAGCATCGGTGTCGGCGAAGACCCAATTCGACGGATTGACCACACGCAGATTCGCGGTGATACCGGCTGCGAAGTACTGCACCCCGATCAACTCGGATTCCGGGGCGTTCAGGGGTGCGTTACGCCACTGGACCGTGGCTTCCATCGGGTCAGTCTTTGACAACGGATCGTCATTGATCGATCGGTAATTCGCCATCTGGCGGTAGGGCAACCCGTCCTTGTTCGGCTCGAGACGCACGTGACGGTAGACCGCGTTGGCTCCAAAAAAAGCCAAATTGATTCCCGCGTCGCGCGCTCGCTCCAGACAGGTGCGCATCCCGCGCGAGTAGTACTCGTCGTGTCCGGTGGTCAACAGTGCCGAGCGGTTGGCGAACACGGCATCTCGTTCATCGTTCTCGCCCAACCCACTGGTGTGCAGATCTATGTCGGTCGCGTAGGCGGTGTCGATACCCAGTTCCTCGATCAGGGCGATGAGGGGGAGTTCGTGGGTCAGAAAGTCGGCCGATCCCCAGTTGTAGGCGAGATCGTAGGGGCGGTCGAAGGACACCACCTTGGAGCGGTCGAATCGACTCCCGGCACCGAAGTTCTCGTACAGACTGCGCCCGCCCCAGGGGTTGTAGGCCTGCCACGTTGTGACGGCCGAAACCACCACGAGCGAGGCCGAGCATTCGTCGCGTCGTACCGTGAGCGGAACGTATTGCGCTCCCTCCGCGGAGGAGACCAGCTTCAACAGATACGAACCCGGGGGCCACGTGTCGTCGACGGTGAACGATGTCGCCGCGGCCCAATTCGACACGTGCATACGCGTCTCGCGTTCCATCGAGGGCTCTTCGAACTGCCACGGCTGTTCGAGTTCGTCCGATCGCCAGATCAATCGACCGAGTGTGCCGCCGTAGAAGCCCATGCGGTACGCCTCGACATGCCACGTGGGTGCCGCGGTCGCCACGTACAACGACACGGTTTGGCCCGGTCGTGCACTGGTGGTGTCGGCGAAGCCCTCGATGACACCGGGCATCGCGGCCCGCCGCCTGGAAGAGATGTCGTAGTCGATCCTCCACGCGCTCGTGCCTTCGAGACTGTTCTCGGCGGCGAGCCATCCCGGCGAGGTGTAGGGGGCCACGGACGGAGTCGTCGTGGTGTTCGCGACGGTCGCGACCGTGCTCGTTGGTGTCGACGTCGTGGCCGGTTGGGTTCCCAACACGGAGTCGACCCGGGACTCATCGGTCGACGAGCAGGCCGCGACGACAGCCGAGGCACCAAGGGCCAGAAAAACACGTCGAGAGACAGGGAACCCGGGAAACATCGGCTCGATCAAGGATTCTTCCACAGTTGCCAAGGGGTGCGTGTGCGGTCGCACCCGCTGGGTACCGGAGTCGACGCACCATCGCTGGCCGCCGACACGTAACAGGCGCACACGATCTCCATCATCCAACGACCGAAAGAGACGTTCATGAAGGGCGTTGCGTGGTTCGTCAGATTGTGGACGAGTTCGCGCATCTGATCGACGTAGCCGAGGTTCTCGAACATGGAAATGCTACTCGTCGTCGACGGGAGTGCGATCGGGTCACCGTTGTGTTCCAACGACAGTGAAGGCAACAATTCGGCGCGCACCACATGGTTGGCCGACGACACCTGAACATCCCAGGACGGAACCTCGCCGCCCTCCCAACTGGAGATGACGGATCCTCTCAGTCCGGATTCGAAAACCAACGTGACCTCGGCATGGGTGTCGGTCGTGTCACCCCGCAGTCGCGCCTCGACGGCGAGGACTTCCCCGGCCCCTGCCGCTCGTGCGATGAGCACCGCCAAGGCCACGGGGTGGACTCCGAGGTCGTACAACACGCCCCCGCCCCACTCGGGAGACGTGAAGTCTCCCCAACTAGGTAGCGATTGAATCGTCCGCAACTGCAGATGGTCGACAGGCGATCCGTCAGCGGCGATGCGCGCCACGAGCCCGATCATGGCCCGGGTGATGGGGGCGTAGGCGAGATTTTCGGCGTACATCACGCGGTCACCATGTCGGTGGCTCAGGTGCACCAGTCGATCGGCTTCACTCAACGTGAGCACGAGAGGCTTTTCCAGCAGCACCGCGGCGCCACGCTCCACGGCGAGACACGCGTGATCGAAGTGTTGGGCCGGCGGAGTCGCCACGACCACGATGTCGGCTCCCGCGGGGAGTCGGGCGTAATCGATCGTGGTGGCACCGAGGTCGGCGGCCAACCGGGCGCGCGACCGCTCCGAACGCGATGCGATCGCCACGATGGTCATGCCGATGTCGCGCGCCACGAGTGCGTGGACACCGGCGATCATTCCCGCGCCACACAGCGCAACCGAGGTTGGTCGGCCGGCGCCCACGGTTCACTTTCCGGCGAGAGCGGCTACCACCGGAGCGAAGCCGTCGACGTCGTCGGAGCCGACGATCACGTAGGAGAAACCCCACCGCTCTCGACGCGCCAGAAGGTCCTCGATGAGTTTGTCGGTGGGTCCGACGAGCGCGAACGGTGTGTCCTCGACCATCTCGGGCTCCACCTTCAACATCGATGCGATGGCCGCTGCTGCACCGGCTGCGTCCGGGGAGATGTTGACGAGGAACGCGCGAATGTTCATCTCGATCTCGCTCATGCGCGCTCCGGCGGCTTGGCGGACGATGTCCACTTTCTCGTCGACCGCCTCGGCCGTCATGGTGGCGAATGCCTCGGGACCGACGACCCCAGCCGACATGGTGGCGTTCACGCCGACGATGTCGGCCTCACGGGCCGCGATACTCAGAACCCGTTTGCCACCTCCACCGATCAACACCGGCGGACACGGAGCCTGCACGGGCTTGGGGGTCCCGTTGTGATTGGTGACCGTGTAGTGCTGGCCGGTATACGAGAACGGGCCATCGGACATCAGTCCGCGAATGACGTGGAGACCCTCCACGAATCTATCGATGCGAATTTTCGCGCTGTCGTAGGGCATACCCGACTGGTGATAGTCGCTGATCATCCAGCCGGCTCCGAGGCCGATCTCGACGCGACCGTCCGACAACACGTCCATGGTCGCCAGTTCCTTGGCCAGCACGAGGGGGTGCTTGTAATCGTTGTCCCACACGAGCGCTCCGATGCGCAGGTCGGTGGTGACGTTGGCGGCCGTCATCAAGGCCGGGACTGGCGCCAATTGGTCGTCGAAATGGTCGGGCATCGTGAGGCACGAGAAACCCGAGGCTTCGACCCGCCGCGCCAACTCGGTCCATGCGGTTCGACTTTGTATGGAGCGGGCTTGAACGCCGAAACGAAACGGGCGGGGATCAGGCGTCACGGAACGAAAGTAGCCGATGCGAGGTGACCGACCGTCGGTCGGACCGCGAGGTACCGTGGAACCGTTGTGAGACTGGTGACGTGGTGGGTTCGACTCGGCGTGATCGTGGTTGCCGGGGCGTTGATCGTGTCGAGTCTCGTCGTGGGTGTCGCACCACGGCTCTGGAACATCCTCAACGCACACGAAGAGGGGGCCATCGGCCTGCCCGAATGGGAGACCATCGCCCAACGCACCTACGTCTATGACACTCAGGGTAACGAGATCGCCGTCTACGAATTGGAGAACAGTCAGCCGGTCGCGCTCTCGCAGATTCCCGATGACGTGATCGCTGCGATCCTGGCGGTCGAGGATCGCGAGTTTTTCAACCACCGCGGGGTCAACGTGCGCGGACTGTTCCGCGCCACGCTGTCCAACCTCGAGGGTGGTTCCCGTCAGGGTGCCTCGACCATCACCCAGCAGGTGGTGAAGATGGAGTACCTGGCGGGTCTCGAACGAGATGGCCGCTACAAAATCCTGCAGATCATCGACGCACTACGACTGGAGAAGGTGCGCACGAAGAACGAGATCCTCGAGCGCTACTTGAACACCGTCTTTTTCGGAAACAACACCTACGGCATCCAAGCGGCAGCCGAGGTGTACTTCGGCAAGCGGGTCAGCGCCCTCACGTTGATCGAGGGAGCCTTCTTGGCCGGCTTGATACGAGCACCATCGGCCTACGATCCCATTCGGAGCCCCCAGCAGAGTCGACGTCGTTTCGGTCAAGCTCTCGACGCGGTGGTGAGTGAGGGCCTGATGGACGCCGCGACCGCTGAAGAAATCAAGTTCTGTCTGATCGACTCCGATGACCCGGGCGACGTCACCCGGTGCGAAGGCAGTTGGCAGCTGCCCGAGGAGGTGAGACAAATCGAAGAGGAGAAGGTCGCCCGCACTCATTTCAGCGAAGAGGTGAAGTCGTACCTCCTCACGAAGAGTGATCTGCTCGGTGACACCTACCAAGAGCGTTACAACAAGTTGTTCCGCGGAGGTCTTCGGATCTACACCACGCTCGATCCCGTCGTCCAAGAGGCGGCCGAGAGTGCGCGGAAGAGCCAGTTACCCGAGAATTCTGCCGGAATCGACACCGCGATCGTGTCGCTCGACAGCAAAACCGGAGCGGTGCGCGCGATGGTGGGTGCCAAACCCTTCGTGGCCGGTCGCAACGAGGTGAACATGGCCTTGGCACCCCGTCAGACCGGATCCAGCATCAAGATGTTCATTCTCGCCGCGGCCATCGCCGCCGGCGCGCAAGGTGACGATCTCATCGACGGTGACTTACCGTGCACGCTGCCGAACCCGGACGACCCTGACAACCCGTTCGTGATCACCGAAGGTGTCAGCCGTCCAGTGGGCACCTTGTCCGAGATGACGTGGGCCTCCATCAACTGTGCCTATGCCCGCCTGTCGCAGATCGTCGGCTTGGACCGCGTGGTCGACACCACCTACCGAATGGCCAACAATTTGTACCTGTATTCGGGGCGTAGCCCGCAGGAGCGGGCACCTTTGCGCCCCTACGCCAGTTTCGCCACTGGTGCGAACGAAATGAGCCCACTCGACATGGCATCGGGGGCACAGACCCTGGCCAATGGGGGTTTGCACATGCAGCCGTATTACATCGAACGCATCGAGGGTCCCGACGGGGTGATGTTTCAACATTCCGTCTCTGGCGTGCAGGTGTTGTCGACCGAGGCCAACGCCCGAACGGTGAACATTCTCGAGGGTGTCCTCGTCAGCGGAACTGCTCGTCGCTCTGCGCTCGAGGGCCGCGTGTCGGCTGGCAAAACCGGCACCCAGGACGACAACACCAACTCGTGGATGGTCGGATTCACTCCCGAGCTCACCACCGCGGTGTGGGTGGGGCACCCCGACCGTTATCTGCCCATGAACGGTATCCGCGAGTTCGTCGACGTGGGTGTGGATCGGGTGATCGGTGGAACGTTCCCGGCCCGCATCTGGAAAGCCACCATGGACGTGGCGTTGACCGGTCGACCAGCGACCTCGTTCCCCGCGCCGCTGGCGAATCCGCGAGAGGCGATGCGGCTGTACCTCCCCGGATCCGATTGTCCGACCTCGGTCGCGACCCCATCCACAGTCGCGACTCCCTCCGTCGAGTCCCCCTCCACGACGGTTTCGGGTGACCCCACCGCCTCCACCACCGTGGTGCCGTCCACCACGACGTCCACGAGCACCACGACAACGACGACGAGCACCACGACGGTCGCCCCGCGGCCGGGTGTCATCACCGACATCAACACCACGATTCCGCGTGGTCAGGTCGATTCCACCTGGCCGTTGCCCACGCTGCCGGTCGAGGAGTACACGTTCGCGACCTGTCCCTGAAACGAGCGTCTTGTGGTGGGCGCTTGGGCGTGGCACAGTCCTTCGATGGATCAGCGGGCCCTCTTCGAAGTGCAGCGTCTCGACACCGCCATCGACCAGGCCCGTTATGGGGCGGCACACCTCCCCGAGCGCGGCGCGCTCAAGGATGCGTCCGCGCGCTTGGTGTCGATTCGCTCGCGCATCGCGGATCTCTCGCATGAGCAAGGACTTCTGGGGACGGAGTTGGCGGGAATCGAGAAGCGGGACACCGAGATCGCGACTCATCGGGCGAGACTGGAGAGGCAACTGAAGACGGTGATCGCTCCGCGGGAAGCCGAAGCCCTTCAACACCAAATCGCGACTTTGGTGAGCGAACGCGAGGGCGCCGACCAACGCGGGCTGGAGATCCTCGAGGCGGCCAGTGTCGCCGACGCCTCGCTCACTGAGACTCGAGTGGACGAGATCGAGGCCACTCGGAAGATGGCGATGGCCGAGGCCACCTTGCACGATGCCGAGACGGAGGCCGATCGAGTCATCGAGGAGTTGTCAGCCGCGCGAGCCAACCTCGTTTCATCGATCGATGCGAGGGACTTGGACATGTATGAAAGTCGGCGTGTGACTCACGCTGGTGTGGCGATCGCCGAGATCAAACACGGCGTGTGCAGTGGCTGCCACATGGAGATTTCGGTCAGTGAGTTGGATGCCATCAAGCGATTACCCAGCGATCAGTTCGCCGAATGTCCCAACTGCACGCGCTGGCTTCTACGGTAAGGCCGTGTTCTTCTGGTTCATCGGTACCGCACTCCTTTCGGTTTGGTTCGTTCTGCGTGATTCACGTTTCGACCACCGACTTCTCCTTCTCGGAGTTCTTCTACCCGACGTGATCGACGGAATCTGGGGAGGAGCTCGGGCGCTGCATTCGATCACCGGCAGCGTGGTCATTCTGGTCGCGGTCATGATGACGACCATCGGGCGTAAGCCGATTCGACGGCGACTGCTAGCCATCCCCATCGGAACGTTTCTCCACCTCATCTTCGACGGGGCCTTCAGTTCGACCAAGGTCTTCTGGTGGCCGGTGACCGGTGTGTCCTTCGAAGGCGCCCGACTTCCGGTCGTCGAACGTGGGTGGCTCAACGTGGCTCTCGAGATCGTCGGTCTTGTCCTCTGCGCGTACGCCTGGAGGCGTTTCGGTTTGTCCGATCCGAATCGTCGCCGGGATTTCCTGCGCCACGGGACCCTTCATGAGTGAGACCGTTCGACTCGTCCTCGTGCGCCATGGTCGCACGGCTTTCAATGCCAGTGGGCGTATTCAGGGACACGTCGACAACCCGCTCGACGACGTTGGAACACGTCAGGCGCGCCTACTGGGTGTCGCGTTGGCAAGCGACGTTCGCGACGGCGCGGTGGTGGTGCACAGTCCGCTTTCACGCGCCTCGCAGACTGCCCGCGCGATCGTTGCGGCGTCCGGGAGCATCGGCGAGGTGCAAGTGGACGCGGACTGGATCGAACTGGATTACGGATCGTTCGATGGGTTGCACCAATCAGAGATCGACCCCGCGACATGGTCCCGTTGGCGAAGCGATCCGGATTTTCGCCCTCCGGGTGGAGAATCGTTGATCGACGTAGAGGGTCGAGTGCGCAAGGCGATGGATCGGGCGCTCGGACTCGGGGCGCGGACGGTGATCGTCGTCAGTCACGTGTCGCCGATCAAGGCCGCTGTCACGTTGGCTCTCGGCGTGGATTCCGCCGTGGCGTGGAGGACTCGGCTCGATCCGGCGTCGATCTGCCGCATCGAGTTGTCGGCCCGCGGGTCGACGTTGGTGGGCTTCAACGACACGTCGCATCTGACCGATGAAAGGGCGTGAAACTGCGGCGTTTGGGAGCCCTCGGGGGAGACGACTACGATTGGTCAACCGCACCTCGTGTGCCTGAGTACGGGGAGTCGTCATGCCCGAAGCTGTCATCGTTGCCACCGCCCGCAGCCCCATCGGTCGTGCTCACAAGGGATCTCTCACCACGTTGCGTACCGACGACATGGCTGCTCAGATCGTGCGGGCCTTGATGGACAAGGTGCCCCAGGTGAAGGGCTCCGACGTCGAGGATCTCATCATCGGCGTGGGTCAGCCCGCTGGTGAGGCCGGATTCAACCTCGGGCGCATCGTGGCGTTGTTGGCCGGGATTCCCGAAGCCCCCGGTGTGGTGGTCAACCGCTATTGCTCGTCGTCCCTGCAGACCATCCGCATGGCCGCCCACGCCATCAAGGCCGGCGAGGGTGATTGCTTCATCGCTGCCGGTGTGGAGACGGTGAGCCGTTACGGATCGGGTGCCTCGGACACCGCGCCGAACCCGATCTTTCAGGGTCCGGGTGAGCGCTCCAAGTTGCGTTCCGGAGGCGGCCAGTCCGAGTGGACCCCGCCGACTGGCATGTCCGACGCGTACATCGCCATGGGTCAGACCGCCGAGAATGTGCGGGAGGTCGAAGGCGTCAGCCGCGAGGAGATGGATGCGTTCGCCAAACTCAGCCAGGATCGCGCAAGTGCGAACGTGGCAAACGGTTTTTTCGAGGCCGAGATCACGCCGCTGACCCTTCCCGACGGCACCGTGGTCGGCAAGGACGACTGCCCGCGTGAGGGAACGACTCTCGAGGGCCTCGCGTCGTTGAAGCCGGCTTTTCGTCCCGATGGTCAGATCACCGCCGGCAACGCCTGCCCGTTGAACGACGGTGCGGCGGCGGTCATGGTGATGAGCGACACCAAGGCCAAGCAGTTGGGTCTGACTCCGCTGGCGCGGGTGGTGTCGAGCGCCGTATCGTCATTGGACCCCGAGATCATGGGTCTCGGACCGATCGAAGCGAGCCGTCAGGCGCTGAGACGAGCGGGCATGACCATCGATCAGATCGACTTGGTCGAGATCAACGAGGCATTCGCCGCGCAGGTCATACCGTCGGCCAAGCATCTCGGAATCTCGTGGGACAAGTTGAACGTTCACGGTGGTGCCATCGCCCTCGGTCATCCCTTCGGCATGACGGGTGCGCGCATCATGACCACTCTCATTCACGGGCTGCAGGAGACCGACAAGACGTTCGGTCTCGAGACCATGTGCGTTGGTGGTGGCCAAGGTCTGGCCATGGTGGTCGAGCGTCTCAGCTGAGATCCTGTTCGGGCAACGTGCGCGCAAGTCGGCGCGCGAACAATCCGATCGTCAGTAGTCCCAAACCGGCTGCTCCGAAGATGGCGCGCGCCGAGAAGTGCCCGTAGCCCCACGTGGCCAACAGGGCCACGGCGGCAGCGATGAGTTGGTTGCAGGCGCTCGCCAGACCCTGCGCGGCGCTGGCGCGCCCGGGTGGTGCGCCGGCGGCCAACATTCCGCTGGCTGCGGGCTGAGCGGCCGCTTGGAAGCAAGCCTCGATCAAGCCAAAGAGGATGGGAAAGAGTGGTGCCGCGAACAACCCGTAGGTCGCCGTCAGCGGTGCGATGAACAACAACGAACCGAAGGCCACACGAACACGATTCGTGCGATCGGCCAATCGTCCTCCGAAGCGGGAGAGAAGAATGAACGGGGTGGCGTAGGCGGCCAGACTCAGACCCACCACCATGTCGCTGGCTCCGAGATCGGTGAGAAGCCGATCCCACAGACTGTCGTAGATGCCAACGGGTAAAGCGATGGCAACGAGGAAAAGGATCGGCACCAACACCGGGCGATGCCGCAGAAGACCGAAGGCCAGACGACTCGACTCGTTCGTTCGCACGAGAGTCGGAAGGTGTTGTGTCGAGACGATGAGAGTCGCAACAGTCGCCGTGCTCGCGAACAGAACGAAGGGTGAACGTAAACCGAGGGGTCCGACGAGGAGGCCGCCGATGACCGGTCCGGTGACGAACCCGGCCAACTCGATTCCGCGCATCGCCCCCATGCGTTCGGACGTTCCACGGGTCGACAGCGACGCCATCAAGGCGTAGGCCGGAGGCATGAAGCAGCCGGTCGACATACCGCCGATGGCACGAGCCACGACGAACACCCAGAGTGATGAACCCGAAGCGAACACCAGATTGGCCACGATGGCCAACAACGACCCGACGACCAGCAACGACTTGGCATGACCACGATCGGCCAGCGGAGCGACCAGCACCATCATCAGAAACGACGACAGGAAGGCCGCCGCAGCGATGAAACCGAGGCCGGCGTCGGAGAAGCCGTATTCGTCCTGCAAGTTTCCCATGAGGGAGAACACCAAACTGTTGCTCGCCGACAGGATGAACGCGGCACCCAACAAGATGCGTTCGGTCGTGCTGGAGGAGGGCATGCGTCGGGAAAGAAGTCAGGAAAGAGAACGGGAAGTCGAATCAGCGAATGGAGGCGACCACGGCATCGCTC
The DNA here is from genome assembly GCA_016871395.1 of Actinomycetota bacterium. GTDB lineage: Bacteria > Actinomycetota > Acidimicrobiia > Acidimicrobiales > Ilumatobacteraceae > Casp-actino8. The sequence goes on along the minus strand of VFYV01000025.1, from coordinate 5,869 downwards.
AGGCTACGCCACTGCTGCAGAGCCTGCTCGGACCACTCGTCGAAGTCTCGATCGGTGAGGGCGATCAGTGCGGTGTCGATCGTGGGATCGATCCACATCATCGTCCCCGAGCCTCCGAAGTGACCGTAGGTGAACTCCGAGTTGTTGGTGCCCGTCCAGTGAGGCGACTTGTGCCCCCGAATCTCGGTCCCGAGGCCCCAGGGATTCGGGGTGTACGAGCCGAGCCCCGGGATCATGCCGCCTAGTTCGGGGAACTGAATGGTGCGAACCAGCGAAGCCGTATCGGGGGTGATCAATGTGGGGCGCATCATCTCGAGAGCGAAACGCACGAGGTCGTCGACGGTGCTCCACATCCCGTACGCCGGTGAGGCTTTCGTGGTGCTCTGGGACATCGACAATTCTTCGAAAATCGCCTCGCGCACGTAATCATCGAAGGTGATCCCCGTTCGTTCGGCGACGTGTCGAGCCGCTCGTTCGATGCCGGTGTTCGAGTACACGCGACGCTTGCCCACTCCGATGATGGATCCGGGCGTGTCGAATCCGTAGCCGGCGGCGTGAGCCAGGCAATGTCGAAGCGTCGCGCCCGGCGGACCGATCGGATCATCCAGTTCGACCGAACCCTCCTCCACGGCGATCAAACAGGCCCAGGCCGTGATCACCTTGGAGATACTGGCCAATCGGAAGCGGCGTGCGGTGTCGCCGTGGGTGACGATCGAGGTCTGGTGAATACGAGCCGCCGCCGCATGCGGCACCGGCCAGGTGTCGATCACCGCGAGAGGCTCACGCGAACTCTCGTCCTTCGTCATCGAATCAGGCGAAGCCGGATGAGCGAATCAGTTCTGCCACCCCGAATGCCAGGTCCAATCCTTGGCGAGCGTTCAATCGCGGGTCGCACACCGTCTGGTAGCGATCGTCGAGGTCGGCGTCGGTCAGATCATCGGCTCCACCGAGGCACTCGGTGACGTTGTCCCCGGTGAGCTCGACGTGGATTCCTCCGGGCCAAGTCCCCTCCAAGCGGTGGGCGTTCACGAAGCCGGCGATCTCACGAATGATGTCGTCGAAGTGACGGGTTTTGCGACCGCCCACCGAGGTGAACGTGTTGCCGTGCATGGGGTCGCAGGCCCACACCACGGGATGGCCGGAGTCGCGGACCGCCCGCAGCAAAGGGCGCAACGCGGTCTCCACCTTGTCGGCGCCCATGCGACTGATCAAGGTGAGTCGACCGGGTGCTCGCGCGGGGTTGAGGACCTGACACAACTCGAGGACGAAGTCGACGGAGGTGGACGGACCGATTTTGCATCCGAGGGGATTGCCCACGCCTCGGAGGAACTCGATGTGCGCACCGTCCAACTGACGGGTTCGCTCGCCCACCCAGAGCATGTGAGCCGAGCAGTCGTACCACTGACCGGTCAGCGAATCCTGACGCGTGAGCGACTCCTCGTAACCGAGAAGCAATGCCTCGTGGCTGGTGTAGACGTCGGCCTCGTGCAGGGTCGCGGTGTTCTCGGTGTCCACTCCGCATGCGCGCATGAAGCGCAGAGCTCGTTCGATCTCGGTGGCCATTTGTTCGTAACGCTGACCTTCGGGACTCGATCCGACGAACTCCTGGGTCCAGGCGTGCACCCGCGAGAGATCCGCGAAGCCGCCCTTTACGAACGCGCGGACGAGGTTCAGTGTGGAGGCGGACTGGTTGTAGGCCTGTACGAGACGGTCGGGATCGGGAATGCGGGCGTTTTCGGTGGGGGCGGGATCATTCACGATGTGGCCGCGAAACGACGGAATCTCTCGATTGTCGATCTTTTCCGTGTCGCTGCTGCGCGGTTTGGCGAACTGGCCGGCCATGCGTCCGACCTTGATGGTGGGCACTCCGAGGCTGTAGGTGAGCACGACGGCCATTTGCAAGATGACGCGCAATTTGTCACGAATGTTGTTGGCCGAAAAGTCCTCGAAACTCTCGGCACAATCTCCGGCCTGAAGCAAGAAGGCTTTACCGGCGCACACCTGGGCCAAGCCGGCCTGCAAGGAGCGAGCCTCGCCGGCGAACACCAGCGGGGGGTAGGAGGCGATCTGCTTCAGCGCCTGGTCGAGTGCTCCCTGATCGGGCCACATGGGTTGCTGAGCAGCGGGAAAAGAACGCCACGACGATGGGTTCCAGGCTGAGGACATGGGAAAAGCCTAACGACCCAAGTGGAAAAGCCATCGAACCGTTTTGGTGACGGGACCGTGGGGTCACGGGGTTTTCGATTGCGATTCAGCCGACGAAGATGTCTTCGGCTTCTTCTTTCAAACCCGTCACCGCTCGCGACACGAGGCGCCGGGCGGCCTCGGCGGTGACCCCCAACTTTTCGCCGACCTCTCGAAAACTCTTGCGCTCTCCGTCGATCAGTCCGAAGCGGGCTTCCACGGCGTACCGAGCCCGCGCATCGAGGGTGTCGAGTAACTGATTCAACTGGTCGGTCTCGCCCTGGGCGATGATGTGATCCTCGGGGGTCGGATCACCGTTGGCCATCAGATCACCAAGGGTGGCATCGCCGTCGTCGCCGATGGTCTTGTCGAGCGACACCGGGGTGGTGAGGCGATGCAGTTCGGCGTTGTTCATGTCGAGGGTCTCGCCGTCGCCGCTGGCCTGACGCAGCGCGGCGCGGAGGCTGGCCGAGCGGTCGCCGGGGATTCGAATGAGACTGGCTTTCTGGTCCAGCGCGCGACCAATGGCCTGACGAATCCAGAAAGTGGCGTACGTCGAGAACTTGAAGCCTCGTCGCCAGTCGAATTTGTCGACCGCGTGCTCCAGTCCGAGGTTGCCCTCCTGAATCAGGTCGAGCAGATCCATACCCTGGGGCAGGGGGTAGCGACGCGCGATCGAGACCACCAGTCGCAGGTTTGCTCGGATGAAACGATCCTTGGCTTTGGCGGCCTCGCGGATGTCGCGCTTCACGGCGGCGGTCTTTTCGCCGGCAGCGAGTTTGGCGGCGGCTTCGCGTCCCTTCTCGATGGCACGCGACAGCACCCGCTCATCTTCGGCGGTGAGCAAGGGGACCTTGCCGATGTCGTTCAGGTATATACCGATGGAATCATTCATTGTTCGTCTTCTCAACTGTTCTGGAACTCGAATCTTCCCGACGCATACCATTCGTCTCTCCGATTTGGAGGCGACGGGCAGACGTCGGGGAAGAGGTGTGTAGGGGCTATCGGCTTGGCTTCGTGGTGTGCGGGCCGGGGGGACCGACGCCTCGGACCGGTGAGGGTCCGAAATGAAACCAATAAGTTATCAACTCGGGTGTAGGAATGCATCACCGAAATTCGTCGGCGATGAGAGAAACGACGGGATTGTCGACTCATGTGCGGTCCTTCGGGATGATCGACGTCCGACTTGAGGAAATCTTGAGAGTTCTCGGGGTGGTCGTCGGGTCGGGTTCGGCCCCCGACTCGGCAGGTAGGTCGACCACCGGCCCCCCATAGACTGAGGAAAGTGTCTACGTCCGATGCCCCCCGATCGACCGGAAAAGCCCTGCGTATTGGGCTTTTCGGGGGAACGTTCGACCCACCCCATGTGGGCCATCTGGTCACCGCGGTCAACGTGATGCACACCCTCGACCTCGACCGCCTGATCTTGATGGTGGCGAACATGCCATGGCAAAAGCAGGGTTCCCGGCGGATCACGCCGGCCCAGGACCGTTTGGCAATGGTCGAAGCGGCAGTTCGTGGGGTGCCCGGGTTGGAGGCTGGTCGGACGGAAATCGACCGCGGCGGGGCCAGTTACACCGCTGACACCTTGGTCTCTCTCGCCGACAACCACCCCGGAGCACAGTTTTTCACCATCTTGGGCGATGACGCCGCCGCCGGATTGCCCTCGTGGGAACGTTTTCGCGACGTGCTCGACCGATCGCGGATCGTCGTGGTGGACCGTCCCGGAATGCCGGTCGTTCTCCCTGAGGGCATCGACTGGATCCGAGTGGAGGTCCCCCGACTGGAAATCTCGAGCACGGACCTCCGTTCGCGCCTCGTCGACGGGCGCCCCCTCGATTATCTGATCACGCCGCCGGTGCTTGGGGTGATCCGAGAACGAGCGCTCTACGGTTCGTTGACTGGATCGCCCTCGTGACGTCTCTGGGCGAGATTCGTCGCCGGCGCACACTCGTGGTCCTGACGTCGTCATTGTTGGTATTGCTCCTTCTTCCAGTGTCGGTCGTCGTGGCGTGGCGTGCGGTGCGAGACTCCACGGCCGCCCGAGAGGTTGTTTCCCTTCCCACACGCCTCTTGCCCACCACTCCGACTGCGGTGATCGGGGTCGCCGACGAGCAAAACTTTCTCGCATCGCTGGCCGTCGTGGCTCTCAACCCCGAGGGAGCCGGAGGCACCGTGTTGTTGCTGCCGGTCGGGGCATCGATCGGTGGACAGCCCGAAGGTGAGCCCAAACGTTTGGCTGACGTTTATGGAAGCGATGGAGCGGACGCGCTGAAGAAAGCCGTCGAGGACATGACGAACAGTCAGATCGACCTGGTGTCGGTGAATGGTGTCGACGGCACGGCCGAATTGATCGCTCGTGCCGGAACCATCCGACCCACCTTTTCCTCTGACGTCACCGACACCGAGGGCGAGAGCACCCGGATCGTCGGAGTGGTCGGGCCGAACACGTTCACGCCGATCGACGCCACCGCGATCCTGGCCGCGCGAGATGCCGACAAGTACGAGGAGACCCGACTCGCTCCGGTGAAGGCCACGTGGGACGCCATCGCCAACGCCGTGGGTGCGGGAGCTTTGGGGGCGGTGCCAGCCTCGGTGATTCCCGATGTCGGTGCTCAGACCCCCGCCGATGTTCCGGCTTTCATGTCGGCGTTGTTGGCCGGTCCGATTCGTGTGTGGCAAGTGGGCGCGCAGCGAATCACCGATGCCGTGAAGAACCCCCTGGACGTCGACGTTTACGGGTACAACGTTGCCGAATTGGTGATGGTGATGGCCAGTGCTGCACCGAGCGCCATGGTTCCGGTTTATCCGACGCTCAGCGTTCAAATCGACAGTCCGTTCCCGGACTCGACCGTCATTCAGGAAGCGACTTTCCGGCTGCTGTTCATGGGAACGAACGTGATTCTCGTACGGTCGGTCGACGTCGAGGCGCCCGAGACGACCACCATCCTTTATAGCGATGAGATGGAGCGGGCCATGTCCGAACCGCTCACGACGCTGTTCGGGGAGATCGCCTTCGAGGTGGCGACTGAACGGATCGAAGGAATCGACCTGCAGATCGTGCTCGGTGACAACTTCATCGATTTTCTGCAGAACGGGTCTCGCCCCGATGCCTCTGTCGTGCCCCCGCCGACTGAGACGACCCCGGCATGACGTTCGGTTCATCGTCCGGTCCTGATGCCAGCACCGAATTGGCTCTGGTGGCGGCTCGCGCGGCCGACGACAAGCAGGGCACCAACACCATCGTGTTGGAGGTTGGCCAGGTCCTGACCATCACCGAGATGTTCGTGATCACCGGGGCGGCTAATCGTCGTTTGGTGCGGGCCATCGCCGACGGGATCGAGGAGCGGGTTAGGGAGGAGTGCGGGCGCTCTCCGAGTCGCACCGAGGGTCATCGGGAGCAACAGTGGGTCTTGCTCGACTACGGCGACGTGGTCGTTCACGTGTTCCTCGACGAGATGCGCCAGTTCTACGAGATCGAGCGTCTGTACAAGGACGCACCGCGCGTGGATTGGCCAGGAACCGTGAGCGACTGATGAGCGTTTGGGGAGTGGGGGCGAGAACGGTAAGGTTCTGTCACCTCGGTTCGGGGCTATAGCTCAGTTGGCAGAGCGCTTCCATGGCATGGAAGAGGCCAAGGGTTCAATTCCCTTTAGCTCCACTACACAAGCCCAGCGTGGAGGCC
>VFYV01000024.1 GCA_016871395.1 Actinomycetota bacterium | reverse complement strand
AAGATCGTGTGGATCTTGGCGTCGCGGTGCATGCGCTCCACGTGGTACTCGCGGGTGTAGCCGTAACCACCCAGAATCTGAATGGCGTCCTCGGTCACCCGCACCGCGGTCTCCGACGCGTGGTACTTGCTCATCGAACCCTCGGCGTTCTTGTAGCCGCCGTTACGAGCCAGCCACGAGGCGCGCCAGATGAGAAGACGGGCAGCGTCGATCTGCGTGGCCATGTTGGCCAACTTGAACGCGATCGACTGGTTCATGATGATCGGCTTTCCGAACGCCACGCGCTCCTTGGCGTAGTCGAGGGCGATCTCGTAGGCGCCCCGCGCGATACCCAGGGCCTGCGCACCCACCGTCGGGCGAGTGGCCTCGAAGGTCTTCATGGCCGGTTGGGCCTCACCGGTGCGACCGGCCTCGCGGGCCCGCGCCAACTTGGCGTCGAGCTTCTCCTTGCCACCCAACAAGCAGCGACCCGGCACGCGAACGTCGTCCAACACCACCTCGGCGGTGTGCGAGGCCTTGATGCCGTGCTTTTGATACTTCTGGCCCTGCGACAGACCCTTGGTGCCGGGCGGAATGACGAATGACGCTTGACCACGGCCCTTCAACGCCGGGTCGACGGCGGCCACCACCACGTGCACGTTGGCGATGCCACCATTGGTGATCCACGCCTTGGTGCCGTTGATCACCCACTCGTCGTTCGCCTCGCAGTACACGGCGCGGGTGCGCAACGACGACACGTCGCTACCGGCGTCTGGCTCGCTCACGCAGAACGCACCGAGCTTCACGTCGTCGGCATCGCCGTAGCACTGAGGCACCCACTCGATGGTCTGCTCGGGAGTGCCGTTGCCACTGATGCCCGCGGCCGCCAACCCCGAGCCCATAATGGCCATGCCGATGCCACCGTCACCCCAGAAAATCTCCTCGACGGCCACCGGCATGGTGAGACCACTGCTGTCGCTCATCGCGTTCATGATGAAATCGAGGCCGTACAGGCCGATCTTGGCGGCTTCTTGTACCACGGGCCACGGAAACTCCTCGCGATCGTCCCACTCCTGCGCGGCCGGACGCATGACGTCCTTGGCGAATTCGTGGATCCATTCCTTGATTTGACGTTGCTCGTCGGTGAGGGTGAGAGAAAACTCGGCCATGACCCGATGTTACCGATTGGTAACCAGACCCGCTACTCTCGGGAAGCGGTCGAACGGGAAATCCCGAAACGGGCGTCGACCGGCACATTGGACTGATGACACCCTCCCCACGACCTCCGGTGGCGACGATTCGCGGGCTCGTCGCCAGTCTGACGTTGGCCGACGGCACCTTGCACCTGGCCATCGCTCCGGGTCGCTCGGCCGATTGGCGCGCCGAGGGTATTGCGCTCGCCGTCACCGGCACCCTCTTGATCGCCCTCGCCATCGCGGTGGTCCTCCACCGATCCCGCTCGTTCTTCGTCGCCACGTCGATCATGAGCGCGCTCGTGATCGCCGCCCTCGTCGGAAGTCGAACCGTCGGCTATCCGTTCGGTCCATGGAGCACGATCACACCCCCGATGGGCCCCTACGAAACCGTCGTCACGATCGTGGCCTTCGGATCGTTGGCTCTCGCTCTCGGAGCACTGGTGTCCGAGGTCGATCATCTGGGTGCGACGGGATGGAGGTTCGAGAACCTCGCGCCGATGGCGGTGGTTCTGGCAGCTCTGCCCGGATTCGTCACCTCTCAATGGGCCGACGACGCCGCCCACGTGTCGGGCTCGACCCACCGACACGTGCACTACCCGGCGGCGAGTCTCGAACCGGGGGCCGCGCTCAGCAACGACGAACGTGCTGGTTTGGGACGACAGTTGACCGCGGCCGCGAACGCCATCGCGTCGTACCCCACTTTGGGCGCCGCCGAGGCGGCGGGCTGGATTCCCGTCGGTGGATACGTGGCCGGAGCGGGCCAAATGCTGATCGATCCGTCGGTCGATTCGCGGGCCGAAACCCTCGCGTTCGATCGACCGTCCGGACTGCTGTACGAGTCCTCGCAGGACGAGGCGCGCTTGGTGGGGGCGCAGTACAACGCTTGGACCTCTGATGGCTCCACCCCGACTGGTTTCACCGGTCCGGCGGACGTGTGGCACCTGCACGACGGAACCTGCATTGCCGACCGCGGCGTGTGGGCCCTCCCCCACGACGAGGCGACAACTGGCAACGGTTGCTCGCGGGTCGAGGCGACCTTCGACGACACGACATCATGGATGTTGCGCGTGTGGCTGGTGCTCGGATGGGAGAATCCCGCCGGGATGTTCGCCCACGACCACCCCGCGTTGAGTTGAGTCAGGAGGCGCGACGACCACGACCGCCGCGAGTAGTGCGGCGCTTGTGGTCGAGGAAGTCGACCATCACGTAGTTGCCCAGATCGTGGGCGTTGGTCATGAAGGCCCGACCGCCGTTCATCGACGTCATCTGTTCGACGAAGCGCACCAGATACTGGTCGGCGTCCAACATGAACGTGTTGATGGTGATGTTCTCCTTGGTGCAGCGCATCGCTTCGCGCAGCGTGGCCTCGACGGTCAACTGTTGAGCGTCCCAGCCGTCGAAGTAGGTGAACCACGGGTCTCCCTGGGGCGTGATGTGGGCGGTGGGTTCACCATCGGTGATCATGATGATCTGTTTGTTGCCTGACTGACTCGCCAACATGCGGCGCGCGGTGGCCATCGCGTGGTGCATGTTCGTGCCCTGCATACCCGGCGGCGTGGCCTCCATCAACTCGTCGGGCTTCACCTCCCATGCGAGGTGGCCGAACATCAAGATGCCCAGATAGTCACGCGGGTATTGCGAAGACATCAATGACTGCAGAGCGACCGCCACTTTCTTGGCCGGCCCCCAGCGGTCGTCGCGATACATGGAATACGACGCGTCCAGCATCAACACCGTGGCCGAGCGGGTCAGGTGCTCGGTGCGCTCCACCTCGAAGTCCTCGGCCGACAACCTCACCGGCGTGCCCGGCCCGGCCCGGCGAAGAGCGTTGCGAATGGTGCGCTGTAGATCCAGGTTGAACGGATCGCCGTACTCGTACTGCTTCGTCTCGTAGGTGCGTTCGTGACCCTGACCGAATCGATGCTGCTGGTGTTGGCCGGGCTTGTCCTTGGCCAACCGCGAAAAGATGTCGCGCAGGGCTTTCGAGCCGATGTGGCGCATACCGCGCGGCGTGACCTCGAGTTTGCCGTCTCGTTGACGGATGAGCCCCTCGCGCTCCATCTCCTTCACCAGTTTCGACAACTTGTCCATCGAGCGGGCCACTTCGTCGCCGAGTAGGTCGCGTACCCGGTCCATGTCGGCTTCGGCCAGCTGCTGCGGAGAGGCCGGATTGTTCATCAGGTCCTCGAGCCGATCGAGATCCGCCAGATCCTTCATGGTCTGCATCGCCTGCTCGAACCCCATGGGGTTTTCGCCCTGCATCTCGTAGCCCTCACCCTGACCGAGACCCGGGAACATCGCCTGCATGTTGGCACCCAGTTGTGCCATCTCATTCTGCAGTTCCATGTCATCGAGCAACATCGACGAGAGTTCCTGCAACTGCTGACGCTGCTCGGGGGTCATGGAGTTCAACATGTCCTGGGCGGCCTGCATCTGACGCGCCAACTGCTCCATCAGTTCCTCGAACGACTGCGGGTTCTCGGGGAAGAAGTCCCCGAACTTCTCCATGAATTCCTCGAACTTTTCGTCCTCGCCCCGGTTGTGACGCTCGATCATCTCGTTGAGCGCCTTCATCATCTCCTTCATTCGTGCCATGTCCTCGGGGGACATGTTCTTCAACGAGTCGGAGATCTGGTTGAACTGCTTCTCCATCAACTGCTGGCGCAACTTGTCCATGAGTTGTTCGAACCGTTGTTGAGCGTCGGCGGACTCGAAGTCGTAGGCCTGCAACTCGCGTACCTTGCCGGCCAGGTCGTCGGGCATCATGTCGAGCCGGAAATTGCGTTCCATGGCGGCATTCCGGGCGTTGTCCATACGGCGCTCGTCGCCACTCTTCTCGGCGTCACGCACCGACTGCTCGACCGCGTGACGCTCCTCGTCGAGGATGTCGTCGAGGGCATCGGCGATCTCCTGGAAGACGCCGTTGGGATCTCCACTATCCAACAGGTCCTGGCGAGCCTGCTTCAGTTTTTGGCGCATCTCGCGCAACCCCTGCAACTTCTCACCGTTGGCATCGCGGGCCCCGCGCTCCATGAAGCGTCGTAGCGCGCCCCGGAGATCGCCGTTGTTCAAGAGATCGTCGGCCAGCTCGTCGAAGAGATCGCTGGTCTCCATGTCGAACCCGGTCTGGGTTCCGTCCCAGCGCGAATAGGTGAAGCGGCCGACCATGAACGAACGCTAGTCCCCGAAATGCGACCAAACCTCGTCCGACCGGGGGGATAGCCTGATTGACGGCATGAAAGTCGAGCGCACCTTCGTCTTCGCGGACCTGTCGGGATTCACCAACTACACGGCGGCGCACGGCGACGTGGAGGCGGGCAAGATCTTGACGCGCTTTCGCGCCGAGGTGCGCAACCTCGCGGCTACCCGGGGTATCCGCGTGGACAAATGGCTCGGTGACGGTTGCATGATCGTCTCGGTCGAGCAGGAAAAGGCCATCCGCTTCGCCCTCGAACTCCAGAAGGTGTGTGAAGAGGTGTGCAAACCGCTCACCGTGCGCGTGGGTCTGGCCACCGGCCAAGTGCTCATGTTCCAAGGCGAGGACTACATCGGATCATCGGTCAACCAAGCCTCACGGCTGTGCGACGCAGCCGGCCACAACGAAATCCTCGTGGCGCGGGCCGACATCAAACAACTACCCGACGGAGTGGTGGAGAACAACCACCCCGCCGTCGAATTGCGCGGACTCGGAAACGTCGACGTGGTCTCGCTCAGCGCGTCAAATTTGACCGACACGAACGACACCAGTGAACTCTGGACCCGCTCTCCCTTCAGCACCTGAGTTGTCGCGTCAGTCCCTCTTGAAAGCCTCGTAGCCGTCGCGCTCCAACACGTCAGCCAGTTCGGGACCGCCGGTCTCCACGATTCGACCCTTCACCAGGATGTGCACGCGACTCGGCTTCAATTCCTCGAGCAGACGGCTGTAATGCGTGATCACCAGGGCACCCAGGCCCTCCTCACGCGTGGCGTCCATCACGCGGCGGGCGCAGTCACGCAGAGCGTCCACGTCGAGGCCGGAGTCCAATTCGTCGAGGATCGCGATGGTCGGCTTCAGGATCGACAACTGCAACGTCTCGTTGCGCTTTTTCTCGCCACCGGACAGGTCCACGTTCAGCGGACGATCGAGAAATCTCTCCTCGAAGTTGATGCGCGTGGCCTCGGTACGCAACAAAGTGTCCAGACGACCGAGGTCGCCGTCGCCCCCCCGACCTTTCAACGCCTCCGACAACACGTCTTTCAACAAAACGCCGGGCACCTCAGTCGGGTACTGCATCACCAAGTGCAGGCCGGCGGTCGCGCGCTGCCACGTAGGCAGGCCCAGTATCTCTCGACCGTCGAACAGGATCGAACCCGCGGTGACCTCGTAACCCGGCTTGCCCATGACGACGGCGGACAGGGTGCTCTTGCCGGCGCCGTTCGGACCCATCACCGCGTGCACCTCGCCCGAGGAGACGGCGAGGTTCACACCATGGAGAATCCTCGTGTCGCCAACCGAGGCGTGCAGATCGATGATTTCCAGAGTGCTCATGCGCCCGCCCCCACGACGACGTCACCATTCTCGATGGTGACGGTGAACACCGGCACCGGTTGCGTGGCCGGCAAAGTGGTCGGAACACCGGTCTCGAGGCTGAAGGCGCTGCTGTGACGCGGACATTCCAGTTGCTTCTCGTCACACCACACCTCGCCGTCGCTGAGTGACACGTTGGCGTGACTGCAGATGTCGCCGATGGCGTACACGTGGTCACCGATGCGCACTAAAGCCACAGCGGTCCCGTTCACGTCGACCCTGGTGGCGGTGCCCGGAACGAGATCGTCGAAACGCGCGACCACCGTCATGATGCGATTCCGATGGAGAGTTTGGCCGCCACCTGACGACGCAGCGGCGCGGCCAGATCGCCCACGGGCAACTGAGCCAACACCTCGTCGAAGAATCCGAGCACCACCAGACGCTGCGCCACGTCGGGATTCACCCCTCGACTCTCCAAATAGAACAGTTGATCCTCGTCGATGGGCCCGACCGTGGACGCATGGCTGCACTTCACGTCATTGGTCTCGATTTCGAGGTTCGGCACGCTCTCGGCCCAAGCGCCCTGCGACAACGTAAGGTTGCGATTGGTCTGGAAGGCAGCCGAACCCTTGGCGTTCTTGTGGATCTTGATGAGACCCGTGTAGACGCTCTTGGCCGACTCCTGCACCGCACCCTTGAACAACAAGTCGCTGGTGGTGCGGGGCGCGGCGTGCTCCTGCAACGTTCGGAAGTCGTGCATCTGCGTGCCGCCGGCGAAGTACAACGCCACCTGCCGGGTGTTGCTCCCCTGCCCCTCGAGGCGTGCCGACGTGCTGACGCGCGCATAGTCGCCGCCCAGAGCGACGGTGGCCAACAAGGTATCGGAGTCACGTTGGCCCACCGATTGGTGCTGGCCGATCAACCATGATCCGGTACCCAACTCGTTGATTCCCAAGTAGCGCACACGAGCCGCCTGTGCGGTACGGGCGTCCAACACTGGCACCACGAGCGAACGCACGTCGTCGGAACTCACGAATCGCTCGACGACGGTGACCTCACTGTTCTCGGCGGCATCGATGACGAGACGGGGAAAGCACATCGCACCACCGTCGTCGATGGTGTGCGTGATGACGACGGGCTCGGACGCCACGACGTTGCGTGCGACCGACACGACGATCACGTCCATGTGCACCAGATTGAGTTCACCGAAGAGGTCGTTGCCGTGAGTGCTTTCGAAGAGTCCCGCCAGCGACGCGTCCACGGAAGTCGCCGAGGCGGGCACATGGGTGACGCGCACTGGATCGGTGACGCCCGAGATGCTGGTGACCGAGGCGACGGGACGAAAGGACGCCAGGTCCAATTCGGCGATACGGCTGTAACGCCAAATCTCCTCGTCGGCGGTGGGGAACGGCAACGCAGTGGCCCTCGCGAGGGCCGCTTCGCGCACCTGAGGCCAGGTGCTCGATGGACTGCGCGCCGTGTCGGGGGTCAGCACGGGCACGCCGAAATAGTACTACCGAGATAGTGGAAATTCACCCCGAACGGAGCGGCGGGGCCTCGACCGGCCGCGGCTCACGAACGCCGACGGAACAGGCGTCGCCAACCTTTCGGAACCTTCTCGGCCTCGACCTCGGCCAGCACTCGAGCTCCGATCGAATTCAAGATGTCCTCGGCCTCGTCGAGCACCGCAGCGGCCGAACCGTCGTCGAGTCCCGGTGGCTCGGCGGGGGTGGGCGGCGTGACCATCGAGCCGTAACTCCAACCAGCATCCATGCGCGGGGCGAACCCCGAACAGTTCTCGGGACAACGCCAAGGCGCATCGGGAGCCAGATCGAGGTTGCACCGTCGCACCGTGTCGCCGTTGGCGTAGGAGCGACTCTCGAAGTTGCGGCACTCCTGACGCATGGGCATGGCGGAAGACTAAATCCTCACGACCGGGCCGGCATGTCAGCCAACGGAACCTTCCATCTGCAGTTCGATGAGACGGCTCCATTCGACCGCGTACTCCATGGGTAGGGTGCGCGTGACGGGCTCGATGAATCCGTTCACGATCATGCCCATGGCCTGTTCCTGGGACAGACCCCGACTCTGCAAGTAGAACAACTGCTCGTCGGCGATCTTGGACACGGTGGCCTCGTGACCGATCTGGGCGTCCTTCTCCCCCACTTCCATGTAGGGAAGCGTGCGACTCTCGCTGTTCTCGTCGAGAATGAGCGCGTCACATTGCACGTGGCTCTTGCATCCATGGGCGCCCTCGTCCACTCGGACCAGTCCGCGGTAGGTGGTGATGCCACCGTCCTTGCTGATGGACTTGGACACGATCTTCGACGTCGTCTCCGGCGCGGCGTGGACCATCTTGGCACCGGCGTCCTGATGCTGGCCGGAACCGGCGTAGGCCACGCTCAACACCTCGCCGGTGGCCTTGGGGCCCACCAGGTACACGCTGGGGTACTTCATCGTGAGCTTGGATCCGATGTTGCCGTCGATCCATTCCATGTGCCCCTCGGCCTCCACGCGGGCGCGCTTGGTGACGAGGTTGTACACGTTGGGTGACCAGTTTTGAATGGTGGTGTAGGTGACGCGCGCACTGGGCTTCACGACGATTTCGACCACCGCGCTGTGCAACGAGTCGTTGGTGTACACCGGTGCCGAACAGCCTTCGATGTAATGCACCTTCGAGCCCTCGTCAGCGATGATGAGGGTCCGCTCGAACTGTCCGGCGTTTTCGCTGTTGATGCGGAAATACGCCTGCAGGGGCATCTCGCACTCCACTCCGGGCGGCACGTAGATGAACGAACCACCGGACCACACCGCACTGTTGAGCGCCGAGAACTTGTTGTCGCCGGGGGGAATGACGGTGCCGAAGTACTTCTTGACCAATTCGGGGTACTCGCGCAACGCGGTGTCCATGTCACAAAAGAGAATCCCCCGCGCCTCGAGGTCCTCGCGATTGCGGTGGAACACCACTTCGGACTCGTACTGCGCGGTCACCCCGGCGAGGTACTTGCGCTCGGCCTCAGGAATACCCAATTTCTCGTAGGTGGCCTTCATCTGCTCGGGCAGATCGTCCCAGTCATCCACCTGATCGGTGGCCGGTCGCAGGTAGTAGAAGATGTCCTGGAAATCGATGTCCGGCATGTTCTGCGCGAACCAGGGCGCCATCGGCTTCTTGTCGAACAACCGCAGGCTTCGCTCACGAAACTGCGTCATCCACTTGGGCTCGCCCTTCCACCACGAGATCTGGTCGACGACGGCCTTGCTCAAACCCTTCTCGGGCTTGAAGGCGTATTCGACGTCATCGCTCCAGCCGAGCGAGTACTTGCTGAGATCGAGATCGAAAGAGGTCACCGTGGCTCCCTGGTTTCAGCACACCGTCCCCCGGGGAGGGACGGAATTTGCACTACCGGCATAGTAACAATTGGTCGCCGGGATCTGGCAGGTCGAGAGGGTGAAATTGCTCACGCGCTGGCGCGCAACTCGCCGGCGGCCACCACGGGCAGTTCGATGAAGATGCACTCACCCGGACAGGCCTCGGCGGCGTCCACCACGGATTGGTAGTTCTTGCGCGGCACCCAGGCCAGGCTGCCGGATCCGCCCGGGTCGTTCAGGGCCTGGCCGACCTCGGCTACGTAAGCGATGCCGTCCTCCAACTGCACGAACACGTCAGGGCAGTGGTCGACACACAGACCGTCTCCGGTGCACAAATCCTGATCGATCCACACCCTCACTCGGGACATGTTATTGCCCTCCCCCGGCTCCGTGCCGAGGTGGACCAGCGTTCTCTTGGCACATCGACCGGGCTCGCCACGTCCGCGACGTCTGTCGTGGCCGATCACTTCGTCAACACGACGAAGTGACCACGCGTCATGACCAGGGGTGTCGCGCGTCCCAGATAGCGCTTCGTCAGCTTGTACAAGGTGGACAACCGAGGCCAACGTCCGGTGGTGATGAGTAGCGGATCGAGAGGACGGTCATGCACCGCGTGGGACGTGAATCCGGCCTTACGTCCCGAGGAAACGATGAGCGACGGTGGCATGTCACGCTCCGTGACTCCGAGGAGTCGCATCGCGTTCACGGACATATCGGTCTTGTGGTGACCACGACCGGGTTCGAGGGTCACGCAGATGCCCCCGGGGCGCAACGCCCGATGGGCACCGCGTAATGCCGCTAACTCGTCGTCCGAATGGTGCAAACAGTCGTAGAAGATCACCACGTCGAATTCATTGTCGAATGGCAGCGATTCGAAGTCGGTCACGAGGGATGCCTCGAGTCGGACGTCGTATCGCATGGCGTTCTCGCCGTGCATGGCTACCATCTCGGGGGCGATGTCGGTGGCCGTCACCTGATATCCGGACATGGCGAGTAGGCAACTCGTCCAACCGCTACCAGCGCCCAGGTCGAGTACTCGGGCCGGAGGTTGGGGCAACAACGTGATGAGGGCGCCGATCTCCTGCAGATAGCGACCACGATCGACGTCGGACCAGGGCTTGTTCAGCGCATGTTCGCGACCGAGCGGTCCGAGCCGTTCGATATAGGCGATCTCGTCTTCTTTGGCCACGACGTCAGCCTAAGGCACCACCCCTCACCGCTCAGATCCACCGGTCCGACGCCTCCCGCGGAGTCGACCACGGGGCGACCGGCCGCGGACCACGCCTGCATTCCACCCGTCATGTGAACGGCGAGCCGGAGAACGCGGACCGTGTCGGCGATGACGACCTCCGGAACCGAGTTGCCACGGGTCGAGGATCAGGCCGACCGACTCCGATGGTTCAGCAGCCTCCGCTCCGGCGTTGCTGACCGCGGTGTCCGGACGAAGCAGGAGTTGCGGCTCCCGCGGGCCGGGTCTCGCGTCGCTGCGATAGTTCGTCGACAAGGGAGACCTCCGGGGTCATCGCCGCCCGCGGTACCTCTTTCTCACTGGCCGAAGTCGTACCCTCATTGACGATGTCCGCGCCCTCGGCCAAACGCGTGCCGCACGTGCACCGTCGCCCCACCGGCGACTCGATCGACGACTTCCAGTGGCTGGCCGACCGCGATGACCCCGACACCATCGGGTACCTGAACGCGGAGAACGACCACGCGGATCGATGGCTCGCCCCGCACGCCGCTCTGGTGGATTCGTTGTACACCGAGATCAAGTCGCGCATTCAAGAAACCGACCAGTCGGTTCCCGCGTTCAAGGATGGCTGGTGGTATGTCACCCGCACCGAGGAGGGTCGGGAATACCCCATCCACTGTCGCGGTCGCGAACGCGCTGTCGACAACCGACTCGTCGACGAGCACGTGTTATTGGACGAGAACGTGGAAGCCACGGGACACGACTACTTCTCGCTCGGGGCATTCGACATCAGTCCAGACTCGCGTCGGCTGGCATGGAGCCGTGACACCGACGGGGGCGAACACTTCTCGATGCGTATTCGCGATCTGCGCGACGGAAACGATCTCGAGGACCGCATCGAGGACACCTCGTGGGCCGGTACCGCCTGGAGTTCGGACTCGTCACACCTCTTCTACGTCACCTACGACGAGCAGGAACGCCCGTGCACCGTCTGGCGTCACCGACTGGGCGATCCGCAGTCCGCCGACGTGCAGGTTTTCCACGATCCCGACGAGCGTTTTTACGTGGGTATCGACCTCTGTCGCAGCGGCAAGTGGATCATCATCGATTCGCACTCCGTGACGTCGAGTGAGTCGTGGCTCATCCCGGCCGACGATCCCACCGTCGCTCCGGTGTGCGTCGTGTCACGACGCGAGGACGTGGAGTACCACGTCGATCATTGGGGCGACCGCTTCGTCGTGCTCACCAACCTCGAGGCCGTGGACTTTCGCGTGATGACGGCAACAGAGACCGAGCCCGCGCGATGGGAACCGCTGATCGAACACGAGGCTGGTCGACGCATCACCCGCGTCGACTGTTTCGCCACCCACTTGGTGGTTCACGAGTGGCACCGGGCGCAGCCCCGCCTGCGGGTGATCCGACGCGACGGCTCGATCCTCGAGATCGTCATCAGTGACGCCCCACACGACTGTGACCTCGACAGCAATCCCGAGTGGACCACCACCTCGTTGAGGTTCTCGACCGAGAGCATGGTCACTCCGGCGACGTTGCTGGAACAGGATCTCCTGACCGGCGAGCGCGCCGTGTTGAAAAGGGCCCCCACCCCGAACCTCGACCTGTCGCGTTACGAGACCGTGCGGGCCTGGGCCACCTCGAGCGACGGCACCGAGGTTCCCTACGACGTGGTGCGTCTGCGGAGCGCCAACGACGACGGGTCGGCCCCCTGCTTGGTGTACGCCTACGGCAGTTACGAAGCGTCGATGGCCCCGTGGTTCAGCGTGGCCACGCTCGGCTTGGTCGATCGCGGCTTCACCTGGGTGCTGGCTCACCCGCGCGGGGGTGGCGAAATGGGTCGTCGGTGGTACCTGGACGGAAAACTACTGAACAAGACCAACACCTTCGCCGACGTCAACGCCGTGGCCCGCGACGTGGTGGCCAAGGGTTGGGCGTCACCCCACCGCTTGGCCGTTCGCGGTGGGAGTGCGGGAGGGTTGATGGTCGGGGCCTGTCTGAACCTCGCTCCCGAGTTGTGGACCGCAGCGGTGGCCGAGGTTCCCTTCGTCGACGTGGTGTCCACCATGAGCGACCCCTCGTTGCCGCTCACCATCACCGAATGGGAGGAGTGGGGCGATCCCCGATCCGAGCCGTTCGCGTCGTACATGCTGTCGTACTCGCCGTACGACAATCTCGCGGCACGCGCCTACCCGGCGATCCTGGCCACGGCGGGCCTCAACGATCCACGGGTTGCGTATCACGAGCCCGCCAAGTGGATCGCACGTATTCGCCAAGTGCGAACGAACGACGCACCACTGTTGCTGCGCACCGAGATGGGCGCCGGTCATGGTGGTCCCAGTGGGCGCTACGACCGTTGGCGAGAGGAAGCGACGATCAGCGCCTTCTTGTCGATCGTCCTCGGTGTTCCGGCGAAACAACCATCGGCGAACGACGCGTCAACGAACCACTAGCGCGATCACGGCCACCAACATCAACGCCAGGTTACGCACCACGTGTCCGATGCCCACGGGCTTGGCGCTCCACGATCCGAAACAGGCACAAACGGGACGATGTCCACGGCCCAGGTTGGCCAACAGCACCAAGGTGAAAGCCTGCAACGTCAGCAGGGCGATGATTGCCATCGGAGCGCGCCATACCTGCGCTGTCAGCAGCGCACCGAGCACGATCTCGAACCAGGGAACGAACGGGGACAGCCACAACGGCGTGCCCATCCCCCGCGCCTCGGCCGGCCAACGCTCTCCCATGATCACTTTGGATCCACCGGCGACGCACATCACCGCCCCGAGCACGACGGATGCGATGACTCCGATCATCGTTCAGGTGGCGGGCATCTCGACGCTGGCCACCTTGCCACGGAAGAACACCATGGCGTCGACCACCTCTTCGGCGTGCGACATGTCGCGCACTCGCCCGACGACGAAGTGGTGGTCGCCCACCTCGTGTACCGCGTCGATGTCGCAGTCGATCCAACCGATCACCCCGGTCAGGATGGGCGAGCCTGAACCGGCGACCGTCCAGTCGATACCGGCGAACTTGCCCTCCTCGCCGGTGACGGGTTCTTTGGCGAAACGCCAGCACAACTCGTCCTGACCGGCCCCGAGGATGTTCACACAGAACGAGCCGTGTTCGGCGATGCGGGGCCACGTACGTGACGATGTGCCGGGTAGAAAACCCACGAGTGGTGGATCCAACGACACCGAGACGAACGAGCCGATCGTGAAACCGAGGGGCTGGCCGAGGGTGTCCCGACCGGTCACGACCGTGACCCCGGTCGGGAAATGCCCCAGCACATTGCGGAAATGGCGGGGATCGATCGACGAGGTCATGGGCAGAGATTAGGTCCGACGGTGGTATCAACGTAATTCCCGACTACTCTTGTCGGGAATCAGAGACAGGACACCGCCTCCCATGAACAGCGCCCTCGACACCTGGAAAGTCACCACCATCACCGGATCGTTCGGAGCCGAACTGGTGGGAGGAGACGCCCGTAGCGACTTCGCTCCGGGCCAACTTCTCTCGTTGCTCGAGGAGCATCTGGTCTTGGTGCTGCGCGACCAATTCTTGTCGCACGCCGAACAGGTCGCGTTGGCGCGCTCGCTCGGCGAAACCACCCCGGCTCACCCGGTGGTGCCCGGTCATCCCGATCACCCCGAAATCCTCGAGCTCGACGCGGCCAAGGGTGGCAAGAACGCTCGCTGGCACACCGACGTCACCTTCGTGGCCACTCCCCCGGCGGCCTCGGTGTTGGTGGCCGATCACGTGCCCGCTTTCGGCGGTGACACCTTGTGGGCCGACATGCGCGGTGCGTATGAGGGTCTGAATCCCGGGTTGTGTCGATTGATCGAGGATCTGGGGGCGATCCATCGCATCACGCCACTCGCGTTCTGGGGCGAACCTTTCGATACTGCTCTCACCCGCGAAGATGCCCAGAGATTGTTCGACGAGGCGACCCGAGTGCCGCCCGTGGTGCACCCGGTGGTACGCATCCACCCCCGCACCCGTCGACCGAGCCTCTTCGTGAATCCGGGGTTCACTTCCCACATCGCCGGCTGGTCACGCATCGAGAGCGAGAACCTGTTGAGGTTACTGTACGAGCACGCCACACAACCCGAGTTCGTGTTGCGGCATCGTTGGCAACCCGGCGACGTGGTGATCTGGGACAACCGCGCGACGATGCATTACGCCATCGACGACTACGGCACGGCCGAGCGACGCATGCGTCGGGTCACCATTCGTGGTGACAAGGCCGTCGGCCCCGACGGGTTCGAGAGCACCGTGGTGGGCGATCCCCTGCTGGCGGTTCGCTGAACGCTCAGGAATTGAGCGGAATCGACAGCGCGCTGTTCTCGCTGGCCGCGATGACCTCGACGTCGTGCGGTTCACAGGCGCGCCGGGCCCGTTGGAGGAGCTCGTCGAGCGCGTCGTCGTCGCGCACCGGATCATGGTGGAACAGAGCCAAACGTTTCACCTTGCACTCGATGGCCACCCACACCGCGTATTCCATGGTGCAGTGGCCCCAGTTGCTCTTGCCGGCGAATTCCTCGGGTGTGTACTGCGCATCGTGAATCAGCAGATCGGCACCGGTGCACAATTCGCGCGCACCATCGGTGATACCCATCGACCCGTCCTCGGGCATCTGATGATCGGGGAGGTACACCACACTGGTCTTGCGATGCGTGACCCGATACCCCAACGTGTTACCCACGTGGGGCACCAAGCGGCTCATCACGTCGAGACCACCAACGGAAAAATCGTCGTTGGCGACGTCGTGGAAGACGAAGGTGCCGGGTAACGCGTTCACACTGACCGGGAACACGGGAGGTTTGATGATCGACTCGAACACCTCGCGGACCGTGCGCCCGTCTTCTTGCACCGGACCGAAGATGTCGAAATGCGCGCCATCGCGCAAGGTGGGCACGAAGAACGGAAGGCCCTGGACGTGATCCCAATGCATGTGCGTCAGCAGACACGTGCCCTTGAACGGTCCCGAGGCCGGGATGCGATCACCGCAATAACGCAGACCGGTGCCCAGGTCGAACACCAGCGGGTCGTGCCCGGGCACGACGAGACCGACGCACGACGTGTTGCCGCCGTACCGCCTGGTGTCATCGCCGTGGCACGGCGTCGAGCCGCGAACCCCAAAAAACGTGACGAAGAGATTGCCGTCCCCATCGATGAAAAGAACGCTAAATGACGATCGGGGGCAATTGGAACGGGAACCGTCCCGGCGGACTGGTGACGTTGGTCGCAGTCGGGGTGTTCCCCGACCTCCGGCGAGAGGTACGGTTTGGCCATGAACGCGAACTCGTCGGCGATTTCGCAGCACTCTTCGCGGGTGGACGGTCTCGAGATCGCCTTCCTCGCCGCCGGCCTCGACAATGACGGTCCCCTGGCGTTGTGCCTGCACGGCTTCCCGGACTCGGCGCACACGTGGCGCCACCTGCTGCCCCGTCTGGCCGACGCCGGCTACCGAGCGGTGGCCCCGTTCCTACGGGGGTACGCACCGAGCGCCGTGCCCACCGACGGACGATTTCAAACGGCGGCCTCGGCTCTCGATGCGATCGGACTGCACACCAACCTCGGTGGCGACGCGCGCGCGGTGATCATCGGGCACGACTGGGGTTCCATCATCACCAACATCGCCGCCGCGCATCGACCCGACCTGTGGTCGAAGGTGGTCATGTCGGCGGTACCCCCCGGCAACGCGGTGGGCGTTGCTTTCGTCACCAACCTCGCTCAGATCAAGCGCAGTTGGTACATGTTCTTCTTCCAACACCCCCTCTCCGACCTGGTGGTCGGAGCCAACGACCTCGCTTACATCGACATGCTCTGGAACGATTGGTCACCGGGTTTCGACGCCACCGAGGAACTCGCCCTGCTGAAGCCCAGCCTGCGGGATCCGGCAAACCTGCAAGCCGCTCTCGGCTACTACCGAGCCACCATTGGCGCCGGGTACAACGACCCCGATCTCCTCGACGTGCAATCCAAGTCGGGGGTCGTTCCGTCACAGCCACTCTTGTATCTGCACGGCGTCACCGACGGATGCATGGGAGTCGAGGTGGCACGATTCGCGGCCGCCGAACTTCCGACCACGGCGCGCGCGGAGTTCGTGGACGGCGCCGGACATTTTTTGCATTTGGAACGTCCCGAGCACGTGAACGACATCATCGTGAAATTCCTCGGCGAGTGACCTGAACGTGAGCGACACGAGCATCCCCGTGCTTCCCGACGGACTGGTGATCGTGGTCAAGCGCGAGTGCGAGACCTGTCGCATGGTCGTACCGGTCATTTCCCAACTGCGCGAATCGGGTGCCAATGTCACTTTGTACGTGCAGGACGATCCGGCTTTCCCCGATGGACTGAACGCCATCGCCGACACCGACCTCTCCGTGAGTTGGCATCACGACATCGAAACCGTGCCCACGGTGATACGCGTGGCGAACGGGCGCGAACTCGAGCGCACCGTGGGCTGGAGGCGCGACGAGTGGGAGCGCGTCGCCGAGACGCCTGGTCTCGGTCCCGAACTCCCGGCGTTCCGTCCCGGTTGTGGGTCGATGAGTGTGGACCCCGATCTGGTGGATCAGTTGCGCGTTCGTTTCGCCGGCTCCAAGCTCGGAGCCCGGCGCGTCGAGGTCGCCGATCTCGAAGACGAGTTCGAGGCCATGTTCGATCGCGGTTGGACCGATGGGCTTCCGGTGGTGCCACCCACCGAGCAGCGAGTGATGCGCATGCTCGAGGGGACGTCGCGGCAGCCGTCCGAGATGGTGGCCATCGTCCCCCCGGACCTCGTCGAGGTGACCATCGAGAAGATCGCCATCAACGCCGTGATGGCGGGTTGCAAACCCGAATACCTGCCATGGGTGATCGCCGGGGTCGAGGCCGTTTGCAACGACACCTTCAACATCCACGGTGTGCTCGCCACCACCATGCCCGTGGGGCCGGTCATCATCTGCAGCGGCCCCGGCACGCGAGCCATCGGGATGAACAGTGGCATGAACGTGTTCGGTCAGGGCAACCGCGCCAACCTCACCATCGGACGCGCCATCCAATTGGTCATTCGGAACGTCGGTGGTGGTCGCCCCGGCGAGGTCGACCGCGCCACGCACGGCAACCCGGGCAAGATTTCCTTCTGCTTCGCCGAGGACGAGGTCGGCTCACCCTGGACCTCGCTGGCCACCAGTCGTGGTGTCGCTGCGAACATCGATGCGCTCACGGTGTTCCCCGGCGAGGGTCCGCGATGCGTCGTGGACCAACTGGCCCGCGACCCCGAGAGCCTCACCAACACCTTCGCCGCCTGTCTGCGCACTCTGCACAACCCCAAGGCCGTGCTGGCTTTCGACGTGATCGTGGTGATGGGACCCGAACACGCCCGGGTGTACGCCGACGCGGGGTGGGATCGGGAGCGAGTTCTGCAGGAGCTACACGCCCGACTGGAGATTCCCGGTGAGGACCTTGTTCGCGGTGCGCACGGCATCGCCGAGGGGGTTCCCGAACGTCTGCGCGCGATGACCCTTCCCAAGTTCCGGCCCGGTGGCATCTTGTTGGTGCACGCCGGCGGTGGCGCCGGTTTGTTTTCTGCCATCATTGGCGGGTGGGCCAACGGCGAGGTTGGTAGCCAGCCCGTGACGAGGGAGGTGAGACGATGAGTTCGAAGAGCAAGAACACCACGGTCCTGCTCGATCCCACCAACGAGCGTCGCGTCGCCACCATGGAACGCGTCGGCCGACCCGAGTCTCTGCGGGGCCTCACCGTTGGTTTGCTCGACATCTCCAAGGCGCGCGGCGACGTGTTCATCGATCGTCTCGAAGAACGCCTCAGCGCACTGGGCGCCGACGTTCGTCGGTACAAGAAGCCCACCTTCACCAAGCCGGCTCCGGTGGACCTGCGTCACGAGATCGCCACGCAGTGTCAGGTGGTCATCGAGGCGCTCGCTGATTGAGGTAGTTGTACGTCGTGCAGTGTGCACGACATTGTGGACCTGGAGCGCCGGGGAGTTCCCGGGGTGTTCGTCGCCTCATCCGAGTTCGTCTCAGCCGCTGACGCGCAATCGACCTCGTTGGGATTTCCCGACGTGGCACGGGTGTACACCCCACATCCCATTCAGGATCGCACGGACGACGAGATACGAGCCTACGCCGATGCCAGCCTCGACGAGATCGTCGCCGCAGTAACACGCCGTCCGATCTGATCTTTACGGCAGGCGAAGGTCGTCACCATCACGCACGATCAATCCGTCACGCAACAGATCATGGACGAGCCGCTGCGCCACTTCGTCGGACCGATTCATCGCCGTCGCGATGACTTCGACCGACACCGGAGTTTGCGACAGAACTCTCAACAGTCGCCCGCGAGCCTGACGATCGGAGCCCTCGAAGCGCGGTTGGGCGACACTGACACCCGCCGAACCCACGCTGGGGTCGACGCCCCTACCTCGCCACGCGCAACGCCGGGCGAGCGGACATTCATCGCAGGTGGGACGGTTTCGACACACCGTGGCCCCCAGATCCATGAGGGCCTGGTTCCACAACCAGGCCTCGCCCACGGGGACCCACGCATCGGCCAACAGCTGCGCTTCGCGGGCCTTCAGAGTGCGGCCGTGGAACCGGGCGAGGACGCGGGCGATGTTGGTGTCGACCACCGCGGTGTCGACCTCGAATGCGAAGGCCAGCACCGCCCGCGCGGTGTACGGCCCCACGCCTGGCAGGTCCAACAGATCATCGAGCGAGGACGGCACCGCACCGGCGTGGTCGTTCACGATCGACCTGGCGGCCTCGTGCAGGTTGCGGGCGCGACGCGGGTAACCCAAACCCTGCCAAAGGCGCAACACGTCACCCAGTGGCGCCCGGGCGCAATCGTCGGGCCGGGGGAACACGTCCACGAACGCCCGCCACTTCGGCAACACCCTGTGCACCCCGGTTTGCTGCAGCATCACCTCGCTGACGAGCACCAGCCACGGGTCCCGCGTGTCCCGCCAAGGAAGTTGGCGCAATCGTGGCGTGATCCACGAGAAAACGGACTCGTGAAGGTCAGACACTGATCACGTCACGAGCGTGAAGTCAGGCATCGCCCCAGGCACTGTCGCCGTCATACGGGCGCTGACGTGAAGGTGCGAATTCACGCCGCCAAACCATCACACGACGACGGAAGTAGCACACCTCCTTGCCGTCCTGGTTGAAGCCCTTGGTCTCGACGGTCACGATGCCACGATCATTCCGCGACTTGCTCTCCACCACGTCGAGCACGCGCGTCTCGGCGTGAATGGTGTCGCCGTGGAACGTGGGGAACTTGTGCTGCAGGGTCTCGACCTCGAGGTTGGCGATGGCCGCACCGCTGACGTCGGGGACACTCATACCGAGCACCAACGAATACACGAGATTACCGACCACCACATTTCGACCCTGCACGCTGTTGTTGGCGAACCAATCATTCGTGTGCAGAGGGTGATGATTCATCGTGATCATGCAGAAGAGGTGATCGTCGTATTCGGTGATGGTCTTACCGGGCCAGTGTTTGTAGACGTCACCGACGACGAAATCCTCGAGGTGACGACCAAAGGGGCGCTCATGAACGGTCATGACCACGAAACTACTCTCTGTCGGCCGATGGTCGGCCATCGTCGTGCTGAGGACCAGTGTCGGTCGCAGAGCCATCAGCGTCGGACATGCCCGGGTCGACCACATCGGTCCACGAAGACAACGACTCGGCCTCCAGTGCGTCGCGCTCGCGCTCGCGTCGCTCGGCGAGCATTCTTTGCGTTTGTGCCTCGTCGAGTGCCGAGCTGGAGGGTGAGGTGATCTGACCCGTGCGCTCCTTGGCTGGGTAGCGCGCGGAAAAGTCGAGGATGTTTTCGGTCTCCCCACCCGCGGTCGCCACCACGTCTCGCAAGGGATCCAGTTGCTGACGATCGATGGCCCATGGTCCAACGCGAAGCGACAGATACATGACTCCTCCGATGAGGAGGGGCAACCAATACTGCGCGATCCGATAGGACAGCACGCCCACGACCACCGTGGCACGCGGCAAGCCGAAACCCACCAGAACCGGGACGTAGGTGGCCTCCACCACCCCCAATCCGCCCGGGGTGATGGGAACGGCCGCCAGGACGTTGGCCAAACCGAAAGCCACGATCAATCCGTCGACGGACACCGAACCACCGAACGAGCGCAGGAACACCCACAACGCCGCCGCATCGATCAGCCAATTGGCGGCGGCCCACGCCACCAACCGACGCAGTAAAGGGCGATCCGACGCCAGTTCCTGCATACGACTGCCGATGTGACGCACCGCCTCTCCCGCGCGGTCCTCGTTCAATCGCAGGCGCCGAGCGACGGCGCGAAGGATTCGCTCGGAGCGTTCTTGTCCCTCGATCAAACCGAAGATGACGGCCACCGCGATACCCATCAGGATGATCCCGGCAACGGCCGCCGTTCCGTAGATCGGGTTCACTCCCCGAATCGGAATGGAGATGATGAGTCCCGACCACAAGATGAGATTGAGCACCACAGCCGACGCGAGACCCGAGGTCGCCAAGGCGAACCCGGCGTCGGGACCCGGGATGCCGGCCACGGTGAGAAGTCGATACCCCAGCGCCGAGCCGGCCGCACTACCCCCGGGCACCAAACTGGCCAACGCGCGCGTCGACAGTTGGATGCGAAACAGTCGCCACGCGGGCAGGTGGTCTGCGATCGGACCGAGCGCGACTTTGGTCATCACCGAGTAGCAAAAGAGCGCGAGTAATTCGAGGGCGAGGCCGAGCAACAACAACCTCGGCTCCACTTCGTTGAGTTGATCGAACGCGTTTCGCAGGCCGGGGATGTTGAGGATCAGGAAGTAGACGACGCCGAGGCAAACCAGAACCTTCAGGATGCGAGTGATCGCGGTGCGGCGCACCCGACGGCGGGCAGAACCGGAATCGTCGGTGACCACCCCAGCCCCTCCAATCATGTCTCATTCCTAGCAGTTTCGGGATCGCCGCCCACGAGCATCGCTTCCGCGTTACTCGGTGACGGCGAAAGACTCGACGACGGACGTGAGCCGACGATCGAGTTCGGGTTGAGTTTCTGCCGACCATTTGCCCAGATGCACGACCACCAAATCCCGAGCCGGGTCGATGATGAGGCGCTGACCCTCGTAGCCGAGAGCGGCCATGGTCTCGGGACGGGAATTCCAGTTCCACCAATGCCACGAGTACCCGTGCCCGTTCTCCGAGGACGTGGCGTGCATGTCACGGGCGGTGCTCACCCACGAATCGGACAGGATCGATCGATCACCCCACCGTCCGCCGCGCAGGTACAAATACCCGAAGCGGGCGAAATCAGGCGCCGTCGCGTACACGTACGACGAACCGATGAAGGTACCCGCCTCATCGAATCGGGGAACGGCTGAGGTCATCCCCAGGGGAGCGAACAATCGATCCCGAATGAACGACGACATTTCGTCACGACCACCAACGAGCTCGCCGAGCAAGGAGCAGATGATGTTCGTGGTGCCGGACGAATAGGACCAGAACGAGCCCGGAGCACGCAAGGACGATCGTGCTCGCGCGTAGCGGGCGACGTCGCTGGCACCATCGCCGAACAGCATCGTGATGACGTCCGATCGCGTGTCACCGGTTTCGTCGACAACGTAATCCTCGACGAAGTCCAAACCGTCTCGCATCCGAAGCAGATCACTCATGGTGATGGAGGCACGAGCCGGGTCGCTCCACTCGGCAATGTTCACCGGAGCGTCGAGGTCGATTCTTCCCTCCTTCACCAGAATGCCGACCAGTGCGTGCGTGATGCTCTTGGCCATGCTCCAAGAGATGAGCGTCGTGTCGCGATCGACGGGACCGCCAGGTCCGAACATGGTGGCGGGCTGACGACCGTAACGCTCGCGAACGACTCGACCACGATGGACCACGACCATGGCCAAGGAGATTCCCGACGGGTCCCCTCGATCTCCGAACAACGCGTCGAGTGTCTCATCGACACGTCCGGCGTTCACGGTCTCCTCGAAATCGACCCTCTCCCAGTCGTCCCCCGGGAACACCCGATCGATCACGACGTGCGCCGC
>VFYV01000023.1 GCA_016871395.1 Actinomycetota bacterium | reverse complement strand
TAGTCGAGAGCGACCAACCGGCCTTCAGCCGTTGGCGGAGTCGTGCGAACCCTGCATACGTCGTTTGCGGAAGGCAACGGCCCCACCGATCGCCGCGGCGACAACCACGCCGGCACCAATCGCCAAGCCCGCTCCACCGCCACCACCGTCCGACTCGTCATCCGATGCGTCGGTGGGCGCCACGTTGGCCAATGTGGTGGTGGGTGCCGCCACTACAACCGGTGCCTCCGTCGTCACCACCTCGGGCACGATCGCTCCGCGGAACGGGCCGCTGATCTCGAAGGTGATGCCGGCCTGTTTGCCGGAGGCGCCGATGGCTTCGACCGCGGCGAAGCCGGGGATCACCTCGGCGAGATCACGCGTGCTCGGTCCGCGTTGCGAGGAGAAGTACAGACGGTCGCGATTAGGGCTGAAGACCGGGCCGGTCATCTCCGACGCCTCGTGTCCGGCCGCCACCACACGAACGAACGGTGCGACTGCCCCCTCGGGAGTGATGATGCACAACTCCATGTTGCCACCATCCTCGGCAACGATCAGATCGCCCGAGCCCGAGTCCACG
Organism: Actinomycetota bacterium; assembly: GCA_016871395.1. Classification (GTDB taxonomy): domain Bacteria; phylum Actinomycetota; class Acidimicrobiia; order Acidimicrobiales; family Ilumatobacteraceae; genus Casp-actino8. The sequence continues at coordinate 25,227 of VFYV01000023.1, read as the reverse complement.
GTGATGTTGTCGACGTGCGACAACACCGCGCCTTCGGTGCCCAAACCATCGGGGTCACCCTTCCACACGAGCGAGTACCTCTGCGTTGCGATGTCGATCTCGTGCACCGCGTGATCACTCTTGGTCGTGAAGAACACCTTGCCCTCGTGATACCAGCAGCCCTCGTTGCCAGGGAAGATGGTCGCCGCAGCAACCTGGTCGCGCGTCGGCATCGAAGCGCCCGACGGATCAGCCACTGCACCCCACGTGACACCTCCTTCGGAGTCGACGATGCACGCTTCCAACACTCCCGACGACAGATCGGGATACGCGGTCGGCGTATAGCGGTAGAAGCGTCCCGCGCCGTTGTCCTCGGTCATGTAGACCGTCTGGTTCACGGGGTCGACCGCGGCAGCCTCGTGGGCCCACAAACCCATGGCGGTGTGCGCCACCGCTTCCTTGGCCCCGGAGGGATCGCACTCCCAGATCCGGCCCGTCCCGACGAAGTTCTCCTCGCCGCTCAGCCAGGTGCCCCACGGGGTCGGGCCGCCGGCGCAGTTGGAGTTGCTGCCCTCGAGGATGCGATAAGCGTCGAGGATCTCACCGTCGGGCCCGAAGTGAATGGCCGACACGCCCCCAGAGGCCGGTGCCATGAACTCGAAGACCTCGCTGTTGCACACGTAGTAGTAGCCGCCCTCGCCGTCGTCGAAGGTGGCGGCGCCATCGGGGAACGGGTGCCAGTTGTATCCGGTGTCGCCTACGGGATCGCCGCCGATGGCCACGATGCGCGAGGTGAACCCGGCCGGCAACAACAGACCGTTCTCGTCGGGCGTATCCGACAACGGCCCATACGGGCTCTCGCCGGGCACTGCCACGTCGCGCCGACGCGACGGCGACGCGAACACGGCGCTCGGAATGGCGGCACTGGCCCCGGTGGCCAAAATACCGGCCCGCAAGAAATGACGACGGTCCATGAATCCCCCTTTTTCGCTCGCTTCCGAACGATGGCCGACCTTAGCCCAACGCGGGTGTCGGTGCGACGAAACTTTGGCTGGGGAGCAAGGAATCGAACCCTGAATAACAGAACCAGAATCTGCTGTGTTGCCAGTTACACCACTCCCCACAGAGCACCGCACTGGATAGCGAAATTGTAGTGGTGAAGGGTTCGACCGCCACCTAGCCCAACAAGGATTCCGTTCGCTCGAACCCCAACACTCGGCCCAGCGCCACACCGCCTGCTTCCTGCACGTGTTTCTTGAAGGCGGCGAATCCCCGAACCGGACTCGATCGAGTGGACGAGGTGTCGGCTCGCAAACCCAACTCCTCGACCATCAGCTTGATACGCAAACTGTGGAACGGGTCGCTCACCAGGATCACCGAACCGATGCCGTGTCGATTCGCCAGTTCGGCCACGTTCTGCAACGACTCCCACGACGACGTGCCGGTGTCTTCGGACAGGATCGCGCTCGCAGGCACCCCCCGCTCCTGTAGATACTGCGATGAGGTGAACGCCTCGGTGAACCGATCACCGGGCTGGTTGCCGCCGGTGACGATAACCACCGGGGCCGCTCCTCGTTCCCAAAGCCGAAGTGCCTGATCCAGGCGTGCCTCGAGTTGCCGAGATGGTCGACCGTCGTATTGCGCCGCACCCATCACCACGATGGCATCGGCTCGCCCACCACCATGATCTCGCCCGACCCACCAGACCTGAGCCAACGTGATCACGAGGTACATGAACGCCACTGCGACCACGCAGGTGATCACGCCGAGAAAGCGCCGCCACCCCCCGGCTCTCCACCAGCGGGGCGAATGCAAATAGCGCCGACGTAAAAGGGATAGACGCGAAAGGCTCGGCGGCGTCGCGTCGGCCGTCGAACCGACCTCCTCGGGCAAGTCGTCGTGGTTCAGCGGGCTCGCTCCGACGCCGCCCGCAAACGGGCCATGGTCTTGTCGCGACCCAACAGCACGAGAGACTCGAACAGCGGAGGGCCCACGGTACGACCCGTCACGGCCACTCGCACCGGTGCCTGCGCCTTGCCCAAACGCAAACCGCGCGCCGCACCGGCGGACTCCAACGACGTCTTCAAGATCTCCGCCGTCCAATCAGAAATCGATGCGAACGCGGCAATTGCGTCGTCCAGCATCTCGACCGACTCGGCTCCGCCGAACGTCTTCGACCACGCTGACTCGTCGATGATCGGAACGTCGAGGAAGAAAAAATCGACCAACGCGACGATCTCGTTCAGGGTGACCATACGGGTCTGGGCCAATGGGGCGATCGCTCGGAACACGGTGGTGTCGAATCGTTCGGCGGGCCACGGAACATCTCTCGTCAGAAAAGGCGCGCAAGCCTCGACGAATTGCTCGAGTGACATGGCCCGGATGTATTCACCGTTGAAGGCCGCCAGTTTCTTCGGATCGAAGAACGCCGGTGAATGATTCACGTCCTCCAGGCTGAACTCGGCTTCGATGCGCGACCACGGCACGATCTCTTCGTCGCCGTGAGGTGCCCAACCGAGCGTCATGAGGTAGTTCACCATGGCCTCGGACAGATAACCCTCGTCGCGGAATTGTTCGAGTGCCACCTTGTCGCGCCTCTTCGAGAGCTTTTTGCGCTGCTCGTTCACCAGAACGGGCACGTGAGCCCACACCGGCGCACCGTGACCCAGCGCCTGCCACAACATCTGCTGCTTCGGCGTGTTGGGCAGGTGTTCCTCGGCCCGCACCACATGACTCACACGCATCGACACGTCGTCGACCACGTTGGCCAGCAAGAACATCGGCGAACCGTTACCACGCAACAACACGAAATCCTCGATGGTCTCGTGGGCGAATTCCACCCGTCCACGCACCAGATCGTCGACGACCGTCGTGCCCTCGGGTACCCGAAAGCGCAACACGCGACCAGGACCGGGTTCGAGACCGCGATCGCGCGAGTACCCGTCGTAACCCGGCTTACTGTTCTGCTTGGAACGCTCTTGGATCTGCTCCGTCGTCAGATCGCAGTAATAGGCGCGACCCTCGGCGAACAAGCGATGGGCCGCCGCGGTGTGCTCATCGGCGTAACTGCTCTGGAAGTACGGACCCTCGAACGTCGGGTCGTCGCTCCTCACCCCGATCCAGGCCAGGGCGTCGATGATGCCCTGGGTCCACTCGGGCTTGTTACGGGCCTCGTCGGTGTCCTCGATTCGCAGGACGAAGGTGCCTCCGGTTCGCTTGGCCAATGCCCAGTTGTACAGGGCGGTTCGGGCCCCGCCCACGTGGAAAAAGCCGGTGGGCGATGGCGCGAAGCGGAAACGAGGGGAGGCGACATCAGTCATGTTCCTCGTACGCTAACGCTCGCTATCCGCGGCACTAGCGTCACTCTCATGGCCCGGCATGCATTCAGCGTTCCCCGCGAACAACACCCCGGTCACCGGTCGGTGTCCGGCGGATTGGTCCGCGCCGCTGTCTTTGGCATCAGTGACGGCTTGGTCTCGAACGTGTCGTTGGTTATCGGCTTCGCCGGGAGTGGCGTGGACTCCAACGTCGTGCGTCTGGCCGGCATCGCCGGCGCCATTGCCGGTGCCGCCAGCATGGCCGCTGGCGAGTGGGTGTCGGTGTCGGCACAGAACGAACTCATCACCCGCGAGATCGACATCGAGCGCCGCGAACTTCACATGAACACTGCGGCCGAAACGATGGAACTCGCCAAGATGTACGAAAGTCACGGCATCGAACCGGAGCGGGCCGCTGCGGCTGCCGCCGACGTGATGCGGCGCCCGGACGCTGCTTTGGCGGTGCACGCCCGTGAGGAACTGGGGGTCGACCCCGACGTGTTGCCCTCGGCGTGGAAGGCCGCGGTTCTGTCGTTGCTCTGTTTCATCGCCGGTGCGCTACTGCCCGTGATTCCTTGGTACCTCGGATCGGGGAACGGGGCCAAGATCGCATCGATCGCCATCGGCGTTGCCGCCGCCGCCTTAGTGGGAGCGATCATCGGACGTTCAGCCGAGAAGAAGGTGTGGTGGAGCAGCCTTCGCCAGGTGGTCATCCTGATCGTCGCCTGTGGCGTCACCTATCTCATCGGCTCGTTGTTCGACGTGGCCGTGTCCTGAGCGGAGAGCGATCGTGCAGCGCAACGTTCTCGGTACCGAACTCGTTCCTTGCTCCTTCGATCCGATGACCGGCTACTACCGAACCGGATGCTGTGAATCGCGCGGTGACGACCCCGGCGTCCACGTGGTGTGCGCCGTGATGACCGACGACTTCTTGTCGTTCAGCAAACGGGCGGGCAACGATCTCAGCACGCCGATGCCCCAGTACGGATTTCCGGGTCTGAAGGCCGGCGACCAGTGGTGTCTCTGCGCGTCGCGTTGGCAAGAGGCTTTCGAGGCCGGTGTGGCACCGCGGGTGGTGCTGGCCGCCACCCACGTGATGGCCCTCGAGTTCTGCGATCTGGACGCCCTGCGGGCCCACGCGCTCGACGTCTGACCGTCGCCGAACCGGACGTTCGACGTTTGCTGCGGTCGGTCGTTGGCGTCAGGACGCGAACAGTGGTCGACGATCAAATCGACGACATCAACAATTCGGAATCGCCCGTGATCGATGGAACCAAGCCATCGGCGACCGGCATCAACTGCTCGCAGAAGAAGCGCGCCGACGCCAGACGCTCGGCCACCACCGCCTCGTCGAGTCCGTTGTCGCGGGCGATCACGGCCGACTCGGCCAGAAGGAAACCCCCCGTCAACACGCTGATGAGCCGCAGGTAAGGGGTCGCACCCGACAACAAATCCAGGTGATTACCGCCGTGTCGGGCCAACCAGTCGGTGGCCTCACGACACGCAGCCAACGTGGTGGCCAGAGCCGATCGCACCGCCGACAACTGTGGGTAAGCCGCCAACTTGGTGACCAAGGAGTCGATCGAGTCGAGATGACGCTTCACCACCGCACCACCCTGCATTCCCAACTTTCGACCCACGAGGTCGATGGCCTGAATGCCGTTCGTTCCCTCGTAGATGGTGGTGATGCGGGCATCTCGGTAATGCTGAGCGACACCGGTCTCCTCGACGAAACCCATGCCGCCGTGAATCTGCACGGCGATGCCGGTGAGCTCGACCGCCATGTCGGTCCCCCAGCCCTTCGACATGGGCGTCAACAAAGCGGCCAGGTCGGCGGCGAACTCTCGCTCGCTGGCGTCGGGGTGATGCTTGGCCACATCGAGGCAGGCGGCATTCCAGTACGTCAAGCGACGCAGTGCCTCGTTGGTGGTCTTGATCGTCATCAACATCCGCTTCACGTCGGGATGATCGATGATCGGTGACGATTCGCCCGCTGGTGCGCCGGGGGCGCGCCCCTGACGGCGGTCCCGGGCGTATTGCAGAGCCTGCTGGTACGCACGGTCACCCAGCGCGAGACCCTGCAAACCGACCGACAGACGGGCCTGATTCATCATGGTGAACATGTACTGCATTCCACGGTTCTCCTCGCCGATGAGGTAACCGGTGGCACCACCGTTGTCTCCGAAGGACAGAACGCACGTCGGGCTGGCGTGGATACCCAACTTGTGTTCGACCGACATGCACGTGATGTCGTTCTTGCATCCGATCGTCCCGTCACTGTTCACGAGGAACTTGGGGACGATGAAGCACGAGATGCCCTTGGTACCCGCAGGAGCATCGGGTGTGCGGGCCAGCACCAAGTGCACGATGTTGTCGGCCATGTCGTGCTCGCCGAACGAGATGTAAATCTTGGTGCCCGAGATCCGGTACGAGCCATCGGCGTTCCTCTCGGCCTTGGTGCGCACCGCACCCACGTCGCTACCGGCATCCGGTTCGGTGAGATTCATGGTGCCCGACCACTCACCAGTGATCATCTTGGGCAGGTAGGTCATCTTCTGTGCATCATCACCGTGGTGAAGAATCGCGTCGATAGCACCCTGGGTGAGCAACGGGCACATGGAAAAAGCCATGTTCGAAGCGGTGAGAATCTCTTGCAAGGCGATGCCCACCACCCAGGGAAAACCTCCGCCACCGAAACCGGTCTCGAAAGGAACGGCTCCCCAACCGGCCGCCACGTAGTGCTGATACGCGTCGGCGAACCCGGGGGCCGTGGTGACCGAGTGATCGGCGTTCAACCGCACGCCGAACTGATCGCCGATCTTGTTCAACGGGGCGATCTTGTCCTCCATGAAACGCGCTGCCTCCTCCAACAGGTCACGAACGACCGACGAGTCCACGTCGAGAAAGCCCGGCAGTTGCAGGATCCGATCGAGGCCGCAGACGCGGTTGAGGACGAAGTCGATGTCGGCGAGGGGGGCGCGGTAGTTGGTCACGCCCCTAGGTTACGACTCACGACGCGACGATGAGATCTCAGGCTCCGGTCAATGTTCGCCAAGCCACCGGGCTGGCGGCGGCCACCGCGGCTGGTGTCATGCGCAACGTGGCTTCGGGTACCAGATCGGCGATCGCGCGACCTTCCTTGTAGTGATGAACATTGCCGACTCCATCGAACAATTCGGCCCGACGCGCGACCAATTCGTGCGGTGGGTTTGCGTCGAAGAAGCCCCACATGGTGAAAGCGATGGTGAGATCGTGAACCACTGGCGCACGCCCGAACATCGAGGCGCGTCGCAGAGCGATGTTCAAACAACCCCGTACGGCGTCATCGGCCGATGGTCCACCGACGAGTTGCAAACGATGACGCATGCGGTTGGCCAACATCAAGCCGTATCCCTGATCCGGCCCCTGGTAACCCAAACGCTCCCCAGCCGGTTGGCAACCCTCGATGTCGGTCGGTCGATCGTTCACCCACGACGCCGGAACAACCTCAGGTGACGAGTACGTGCGAACCTCGTCGAGGACCGGGGTGGGAGCGAATTTGGGAGCCGACATCGTCCCTACCGTATTCGCTCAGGCCCCGGCGTGCAGGAGTCCGTACACCAACGACTCCTCGAGGGCTCGCCACGACGCCTCGATGATGTTGGGGCTGACGCCGATGGTGGTCCACGACCGCTCGCCATCGGTCGCGTCGATCAGAACGCGGGTGACTGCCCCGGTGGCCGAGCCGCCATCGAGGATGCGGACCTTGTAGTCGGTCAGGTGGATGCGATCGACACCCGGATGGGCCTGTGATACGGCGGCCCGCAAAGCGGTGTCGATGGCGTTCACGGGACCGTTGCCCTCGGCTGTGTGCACGTGGCGCGCGACTGACCCTGCCGGACCGACCCAAACCTTCACTGTCGCTTCGGTGGTGAACGCACCGGTGGCGGACTCGTCGGTGATCACGCGCATGCTCTCGACGCGGAAGTAGGGCTGCTCCCAGCCGGCGGCACGGCGCATCAACAATTCGAGTGACGCGTCGGCGGCTTCGAAGTGATAGCCCTCGTGCTCGAGTCGCTTCAGGTCGTCGATCACCTGGTTCACTGCCGGACCATCCATGGTCAGACCGAGTTCCTCGGCCTTGATGGCGATGGTGGCCTTACCGGCCATTTCACTGACCACGAAACGAGTGCCATTACCCACCGATTCCGGGTCGACGTGCTCGTAGGCGTCCTTCGCACGAGCGATGGCACTGACGTGCAGTCCGGCCTTGTGCGCGAACGCCCCCGAGCCCACGTACGGGGCCTGGGGGTTGAGCGGACGGTTCAACACTTCGGCAACATGGTTGCTGACCGCCGTTATGCGCTCGAGGCGTCCCTCGGGAAGACATTCGTAGCCCAACTTCAACTGCAGGTTCGGGATGACCGTCGTGAGGTTCGTGTTACCCGTGCGCTCGCCGAGACCGTTCAGCGTTCCCTGCACGTGGCGTGCACCACTGAGCACGGCGGCCATGCTGTTGGCCACGGCGCAGCCGGTGTCGTCATGGCAGTGAATACCGATGATCACATCGTCACCCACGTGACGCTTCACCGATGCGACGATCTCCTGCACCTCGTGGGGCAGGCTGCCGCCGTTGGTGTCGCACAGCACGAGGTGACTGGCACCCTTCACGACGGCGGCTTCCAACGCGCGCAGAGCGAACTCCTCGTTGCGTTTGAAGCCATCGAAGAAATGCTCCATGTCCACCAACACACGGCGGCCGTGTCCGTGCAGATACTCGACCGAGTCGGCGATCATTGCGACACCCTCGTCGAGGGTGGTCTGCAGCGCGTTGAGGACGTGGTAGTCCCAACTCTTGGCCACGATGCACACCGCGCTGGTGTTCGCATCGATGAGGTGACGCAACGTGGCGTCATCGTCGACCTTGCCTTTCGGGCGCCGGGTGGAGCCGAAGGCCACGAGCGTGCTCGAGGTGAGCGTCAATTCTTTGGCGGCCCGCGCAAAAAACTCGATGTCCTTGGGGTTGGCCCCCGGCCACCCTCCCTCGATGAAGTGCACACCGAGAAAATCCAACTGCTCCGCGATGCGCAGTTTGTCCTGCACCGATGCGGAGACGCCCTCGACCTGCAAACCGTCGCGCAGGGTGGTGTCGAAGACTTCGATCATGTTGTTCATGTTGGTTCCGTCACTTTTTCGTCGTGTGGTGGATCGTCGCGCCGTGAGTCGTTCCCGAGAAACAGAAAAGCCGCCTCGGAGGCGGCTGACTGCGCACGAGAACGAGCCCGTGCGCTACCGAATAATGACGATCGACGCGACAGCGATGGCGATGCGGGGAGCAGTCACGACGTTCATCACCCATCAGTCAACCGGCTCAGGACTCACGAGTCAACGTGCCGGTCGTTCAGAGCGCCGTTTTCTGTGGACATCTCTGTGGAAGAGGGGTGCATAAACCCGACGACCATGTGCACAAGCGAAGAACTCGGTGGATAAGCCTGTGAGTACGAGAAAACCCCTTGACCTGCGGAAACATGTCGTGCACAGTTGTGCCACCACGGTGAGGGTGCGGCGATCTCGTCGGAGGTGAAACTGGGGAAACCCGGAGACACCACCACGACTCGACGAGTCCTCATCACGGGAGAGGGTCCACTCCGATCCGACGGGCAACCGAAGGGGAGGTCCGGGTTCGACGACAGGGCAACCATTCGTCGGGGCCGGAAATGGCAATTCGCCCGCCGGGGGCAACTCCGACGGGCGAATCAAGTGAGCGAACGAAGGGTAACAACCTCAGATCGCCTACTGGTGGATTCTCGAACGGGAGACGCCCCGAGCGGAGCGCTGGGAAACCGGCAGCACCCTCGGGGTTCTCTTGCGTTTCGGGGCGATGAGAGACGACCGCCGTCCATCGCCGACGTTCGATCCGGTGCGCGTCGGTAGGGTGCGCGCATGACCGATCCCCGGCGCGACCTCTCCCGCGGCATGCGCGAGCAACTGGAGCTCGGTTACGGGTTCGGCGGTCTGTCCACTTTCGGTCAACGTCCGTTCCTTCCCGATCCCGAAATGCTCGACGAGTGGAAACCGCAGGTGGCCATCGTCGGTGCGCCCTTCGACATCGCCACCACGAATCGACCCGGCGCACGCTTCGGCCCGCGCGCGATTCGTTCACAGCCGTACGAATCCGGCACGTATCACATGGATCTCGGTATCGAGATCTTCGATTGGTTGGAGGTCGTCGATTTCGGTGATGCCTACTGCCCGCACGCCGACACCGCCCGTAGCCACGCCAACATCAAAACCCGCGTGAAAGAGGTGGCGTCGCGCGGGATCGTGCCCATCGTTCTCGGCGGCGACCACAGCATCACCTGGCCCGCCGCCACGGCCGTGGCCGAGGTGAAGGGCTTCGGCAAGGTCGGCATGGTCCACTTCGACGCGCACGCTGACACCGCCGACATCATCGAGGGCAACCTGGCGAGTCATGGAACGCCAATGCGCCGGCTGATCGAGTCGGGTGCCATACCCGGACCGAACTTCGTGCAGGTGGGTCTGCGGGGCTACTGGCCACCCAAGGAATTGTTCGACTGGATGGGCCAGCAAGGCATGCGGTGGCACACCATGGACGAGATCTGGAACCGTGGCTTCAAGGCGGTCATGGATGACGCGGTGCGCGAGGCACTCGCCGCGGCGGACCACCTGTACATCTCGATCGACGTCGACAGCCTGGATCCGGCCTTTGCTCCGGGTACGGGCACCCCCGAACCGGGTGGGATCCAGTCGTGCGACCTGTTGCGCATGGTGCGCACGTTGTGCGTCGAACACGACGTCGTCGGAGTCGACATCGTCGAGGTGGCGCCGGCTTACGACGTGAGCGAGTTGACCGTCAACGTGGCGCACCGTCTGGCCTTCGAGTGCCTGGCCGGCATGGCGGCTCGTCGCCGCGATCACGCCCGCTGACCCCATCCTCGCTCCTTCGAGTGCCCCGACGCGGGCCTTTGGCACCCGGAAAACGGGGACGACGTGGCGCCGGGTTACCCGACCAGTTCGCACCAGTGCGAATACTTGGCCTCTTGGCCCCGCACCACGCGCGCGTACATCTGACCGATCGCGGTGGTGGCCGGGCCGGGGGCCGGCACCGAACGATCATCGACCGATTTCACCGCGCTCACTTCGGCGGCGGTGCCGCACACGAAGATCTCGTCGGCGATGTACAAATCACTGCGGGCGATGTTGTCCACGCGAATGTCGATGCCCAGTTCGCGACCGATCTCCATCACCGAGTTCTGCGTGATGCCTTCCAACGCCCCCGCCGACAGCGGTGGGGTGAGCACCACACCGTTGCGCGAGCAAAAGATGTTTTCCCCGGTGCACTCGGCGACCAAGCCGTTGGGCGCCAACATGATGGCCTCGTCGTAGCCGGCTTTCAGCGCCTCCACCTTGGCGAGCGACGAATTCACGTAGTTCCCGACGGTCTTGGCGGCCGGCGGCATGGTGTTGTGATCGTGACGGGTCCACGACGAGATCTTCATGCGCACGCCCTTGGTGAGAGCGTCGTCGCCCAAGTAGGCGCCCCAGGGCCAACAGGCGATGGCCACGTCGACTTTGCACGGCAGGGTGTTCAGGCCCATCTCACCGTATCCGTAGTACGCCAGCGGACGCACGTAACACGATGCGAGGCCCGTGGATGCCACCGTGTCCTTCGTGGCCTGAACGATTTCGTCCACCGTGTAGGGAATCTCCATGCCCAGGATGTGGGCACTCCGGTACAGGCGCTCGATGTGCTCGGTGAGGCGGAACACCGCCGTGCCCCGGGAGGTCTCGTAGGCGCGAATACCCTCGAAGACGCCGGTGCCGTAGTGAAGCGTGTGCGTGAGCACGTGCACCTGGGCCTTGTCCCAATCGATCAACTGACCGTTCATCCAGATTTTTGGGGTGGGAATCAAGGTGGGCATGGCTCTCCGTTCGACTTCGTTGCGTCAGATTAGTTGGTGGACCCGTCGGGCGGGCCCGACGTTTTCACACCAGACGGGCGGCGATGGCGTCGGCGATCTGCGTGGTGGACCCCGAGACTGGTTCGGCGCAGGCCGCGCGAATGCGATCAGCGGCGACCGATTCGCCGAGGAAATCGAGCATCAAGGCCGCCGAGAGGATGGCCGCGGTGGGATTCGCCTTTCCCGTTCCGACGATGTCGGGGGCCGAACCGTGCACGGGTTCGAACATGCTCGGACCGGAGCGGGCCGGATTGAGATTCGCCGACGACGCCATTCCGATGCCACCCGACACCGCGCCACCAAGGTCGGTCAGAATGTCGCCGAACAGGTTGTCGGTGACGATCACGTCGTAGCGATGCGGATCCTGAACGAAGTAGATGCACGCGGCATCGACGTGATTGTATGCCGTCGACACCTGTGGGAATTCGGTGGCCACCTCCTCGAAGGTGCGCTCCCACAGATTGCCCGCGAACGTCAGCACATTGGTCTTGTGGACCAAGGTGACGTGCTGGCGCTCGCGCTTCGCGGCCAAGTCGAAGGCATATCTCACGCATCGCTCCACACCCTTGCGGGTGTTGACGCTGCCTTGGGTGGCGACCTCGTTCTTCGTCCCGCGACGCAACACGCCACCCTCACCCACGTACGGCCCCTCGGTGTTCTCGCGGATGACGATGAAGTCGTGCGACTTGGTGTGACCCGGCGCGGTACCGACGAATGGACGCTGATTCACGTAGAGATCCAACTCGAAACGCATCTTCAACAGCAGACCGCGCTCGATCACACCGGGCGGAACGTCCGGGGTGCCGACCGCCCCCAGCAAGATGGCGTCGAATTCACGCAGTTGGTTCAGAACCTCGTCACTGAGAATCTCGCCGTCGCGTAGATAACGCGCGCCTCCGAGGTCGAAGTCGGTGGTGTCCAGACGGATTCCGGCGGCGCGAACGACCTTGAGAGCCTCGACGGTGACTTCGGGACCGATGCCGTCGCCGCCGATGACCGCGACGCGATGGGTGGAGGAAGAGGTGCCCGACATGAGGACACAGCGTACGGGGACGGGCTTCGGAGTCCCATCTCTGACGCCCCGGACGAGCCCGATTCCACGACCCACCGGACACTTTCTGCCGTCTCAACTTCATCGATGCACCGTTACCCTGTGATTCATGGCCACGTACCGTCCTCCGGTTCATCACCTGACGGCGACGGCTCTCGAACGCCTGCGACAGGAACATGACGACCTCACCACTCGGGGGCGTATCGAGGTCGCCGCGAAAATCGAACGGGCCCGCGAACTGGGTGATCTGTCCGAGAACGGCGACTACCACGCAGCCAAGGACGAGCAAGGTCACATGGAGGGACGCATCCGCCACCTGGAGTCGATCCTCGAGAACTACGAATTGGTCGAGATCGACGACGTCGACCTGGTCGGTCCCGGGAAATTGGTGACCGTCTCCATCGACGGTGACGCGCCCGAGACCTACTACCTCGGCTCGCACGAGGAGAAGTACGACGGGGCCACCACCATGACCCCGGAGTCCGCCCTCGGCCGGGCCCTTGACGGGCATCGCACCAACGAGACGGTCTCCTACACCACCCCGAACGGGCACCAACTGACGGTCGTCGTCCTGCGCGTGGAGTTGCCCTGAGCACGTTCGTCTCACCGACGTCGAGCAGCACCGGCCTCGACACGCCGAGAGTCCCACCGCTTCCGCCGGGTCGGGAGATCGAGTTGTCGGGTCGAGGGACCACCTTCGTGCGCGAGATGCCCGCTCCGCACCCCGATGCTCCCACCGTGTTGCTCCTGCACGGTTGGACCGCCACCGCCGATCTCAACTGGTTCGCGGTGTACGAGATGCTCGGCCGCCACTACCGGGTGATCGCCCTCGACCATCGCGGCCACGGTCGCGGCATTCGAACCCGTAAGCCGTTCCGATTGGCGGATTGTGCCGATGACGCCGCCGCCCTGATGAACGAGCTCGGCATAGAGAAAGTCATCCCGGTCGGTTACTCGATGGGAGGTCCCATCGCGTTGTTGATGTGGAAGAGACATCGCGAATTGGTCGACGGACTCGTGTTGTGCGCCACTGCCGCCAGCTTCGCGCACAGTCGCGCCGAACGCATGGCGTTCCTCGGCCTCACCGGCATGAGTGCACTGGCCCGTCTCACCCCGGCGGCCACGCGCGCCAACATCACCGAGAAGGTGTTCCTACGACGCAAGACCGCGAGGTGGGGGTCCTGGGCCGTCAGCCAGATCGAACTGCACGACTGGCGCATGGTGTTGGAGGCCGGTCACGCCATCGGGTCGTTCTCCGCGCTGGATTGGGTCGGGCAAATCGACGTTCCCACCTCGCACGTCGTCACCCTGCGCGACCCGGTGGTTCCGGTTCACCGGCAACTCGACCTGTTCGCCGCTATTCCCGACGCTCGAGCCTCCCGAATCGATGGCCAACACGACGCCATCGTGGTGCACGCGCCACGAATGGCCGACCTCATCATCGACGCAATCCGCTCGGTCACCGAGCGTCGTTCGTGACGTGAGACTTCGTCGTCTCCTCTCCTTGCTCGCCATCGGTGCAGGACTCTGGGTCGCAGTTCGCGTCGTGCGCTCGGGGGCGAAGAGCCCGGGTCGAATCGCCTCGGCCATCCAACGGGGAACCATGGCGGCCCGCAACTTCGAGTTGTTGCGCCTCGGTGGTCGCGTGGGTCTCACCTACGCCAGCGCCACGGCCCGCAAGACCTTCGCCAATGCCGAGCGTCGCATCGAGATCGACAACGAAACCGAACTGAAGACCGCCGCCCAAGTTTCCGAGCGTCTCGGTGAGATGAAGGGCGCACTCATGAAACTCGGCCAGATGGCCAGTTACCTGGATGAGGGTCTGCCCGCTCCGCTTCGCTCGGCACTTTCGCAACTGCAGTCCAGTGCGCCCCCGATGTCGGCCGAATTGGCGGCCGGGGTTATCGAGCGCGAATTCGGCAAGTCACCGAGCGAACTGTTCCTCGAATGGGATCCCGCGCCGATCGCCGCCGCATCCATCGGACAGGTGCATCGGGCGGTGATCCTCGACCCCGAGTCGGGAGACGAGTGTGCCGTTGCCGTGAAGGTGCAGTACCCCGGTGTCGACGAGGCGATCGACGCGGACCTGCGTAACGCCGATCTCCTCGGCTTGTTGCTGCAACAGGGCTTCAGCGGTCTCGACCCCACCGACCTCGTGAACGAGGTGAAGGAGCGGATCCGCGAGGAATTGGATTACTCCCGGGAGGCGACCAACCAGCAGACGTTCGCCGACTATTACGAGGGCCACCCCTTCATCCACATACCGCGAGTTTTCACCACCTTCAGCACCAGCCGCGTTCTCACCACCGAGTTGGTGAACGGCATGTCGTGGAGTCAGTTGCTGCTGCAGAGCCAAGAGCAGAAGGACATGGCCGGAGAGACGCTTTTCCGCTTCGTTTTCCGCAGTCTCTACGGAATGCACAAGTTCAACGGTGACCCGCATCCCGGTAACTACATCTTTCACGAGAACGGGCGCGTCACCTTCCTGGACTTCGGACTGGTGAAGCACTTCACCGACGACGAGATGGCCACCTTCATCGCCATGGTCAAGTCGGCCGCCTACGAGAGTGACGTTCCCGCGTTCCGCAAGGTGTTGGAGGAATCGGGCATGCTGAAGCGCGACGCCCCGGTGGAGACCGACGATGTGGGCACTTACTTCGGTCGTTTCTACGAACCCGTGCGTCGGGACGAGCGAACCACGTGGACCCCGCAATACGCCAGTGGCATCGTGCGACACACCTTCGATCGCTCGAGTCCCATCGCCCAGTACGCGACGGTTCCCAAAACGTTCGTGTTCATTCAGCGCATCAACCTCGGCCTGTACGCGATACTCGGTGAATTGGGTGCGTCGGGCAACTACCGACGCATCGCTCGTGAACTGTGGCCCTTCGTGAACGATCCCGCCAGTACGGCCATGGGTGAATCCGAGTGCGAGTGGCTGGCTACCCGTGTCGGATTCCATTGAACCGCTAGGGTTCGCGGAATGTCGAAACGCTCCGTCCGTCACGTTCTCGCCTCGATGGCCGTTGCTGGTCTCACACTGACCGCGTGCGGTGGAAGTGACTCCTCGTCCGATATCTCGGCGCCGGAATCCGAAAACTCGCTGCTAGCCAGAGACCCCGCCGACGAGAGCACCGAACCCGAGGTGGCGCTACCCACCGACACGCCCACCGAGTTGATCATCACCGACATCACCGACGGTGATGGCGACGGTGCTGTCGAGGGCGACACCGTCTTCGTTTACTACGTCGGTGTGTTGTCATCCGATGGAACCCGTTTCGACGGCAACTTCGACGGCGAACCGTTCGCGGTGACCCTCGGACAAGGGGCTGTCATCCGAGGTTGGGACGAGGGTCTGCTGGGCATGAGGGTGGGCGGGCGTCGTCAGTTGGACATCCCCGCCGACCTGGCGTACGGCTCAGCCGGTTCGGGCGACGCGATCCCACCCGATTCGGCGATCTCGTTCGTCGTCGACATGCTGGCCATCGTTCCGGCGATCGACGCCGCCGACGAGCCGGAGTTGAACAACCTGCAGACGCCCCCGTTGACGGAACTGGTGATCGAAGATCTGGTCGAGGGCGGTGGCGCCGAGGCCGAGGCCGGTTCCACCGTGGTGGTTCACATCATCGCTTGGCGTGGCGACACCGGCGAGAGGTTGGTCAGCACGTGGAGCGATCCCCGCCCGGCCACCCTCACGTTGGTCACCGACGGATCATTGCCCGGAATCGTCGATGGCGTGCCGGGAATGAAAGTTGGCGGTCGTCGCATCTTGAACATCCCCTACGCCGACGCCTTCGGCGACGAGGGCAACTCGGAACTTGGCCTACCCGAGAAAACCGACCTCGTCTTGGTGATCGACCTCTTTGCGGTGTTCTGACCCGCGTCAACCAAGTACGCCGCGCCACCAGCGCTCGAGAGCGTCGGGCAGGTCGCCCTCTCCCCGATCGTCCATCACCTCGGGTTCGTCCGGGGCGCCGTCACGACGCATGACCGTGGCGATACCACGGTCGTCGATGGCCACCGTGATGCGCACCCGCTGCCGAGACGGATGCTCGCTGGGGCGTCGCCCGCTGGGGTCCGTCGGATCAGTCGGCGCGCACCAGCCGGTGACCACCAACGCGGCGGCCGAGAACGCGGCGTGGTCATTCGTGCGTTCCAGGAGCAGGTACGGGTGCTCGTCGCTGTCGTAAAGGAGCACCTGGCGGCTTTGGCCGGTCGGGATCACGTACAGACGCGCCTCGGGCAAGACGAACGGCTCACGCAGTTCGCCATGAACCATGTCGTCCACCCAACGGGCCACGGCGACGGCACCGGAGAAGGGGCGAGAGTCAGGGTCGGCCGAGGGGGGCGGTGTGGGGACGTGATCGGTCATGGCCGAGGGGTGTGCCGCAAAGTGACCAGCAGCGCCTCACCACGTTGGAGTCGGCCGTCTTCGGGGAGAGACTGAGAGCCGCTATGGCCAACCCCACCACACTCCCCCAGAAGGTCTGGGACATGCACGTCGTCCACTCCGCCCCCGGCGAGCCCGACCTGCTGTACATCGATCTGCACCTCGTCCATGAGGTCACCAGCCCCCAAGCTTTCGACGGTTTGCGCATGAGCGGTCGGAGAATTCGCCGACCCGACCTGACCGTGGCCACCGAAGACCACAACGTCCCCACCGCCGACATTCACCTTCCCATCGCCGACCCCATCTCGGCGCGGCAAGTGAAAGTGATGCGCGACAATGCCCGGGAATTCGGAGTGAAGTTGTTCTCCATGGGCGATCCGTTGCAGGGAATCGTCCACGTCATCGGACCGGAACAGGGTCGCACCTTGCCCGGCATGACCATCGTGTGCGGCGACAGCCACACCGCCACCCACGGCGCGTTCGGAGCCCTGGCCTTCGGCATCGGCACCAGTGAGGTGGAGCACGTGATGGCCACCCAGACGTTGCCGCAGAGTCGTCCGAAGTGGATGAGCGTGGAGGTGAACGGCACCCTGCCTGCTGGGGTCACCGCCAAAGACATCGTGTTGGCCATCATCGGCCGCATCGGAACCGGTGGCGGCATCGGCCACGTCATCGAGTACCGAGGCTCGGCCATTCGCGCCCTCTCCATGGAGGGACGCATGACGGTGTGCAACATGAGCATCGAGGCTGGCGCCAAGGCCGGGCTCATCGCCCCCGATGAGACCACTTTCGAGTACCTGAAGGGTCGACCGAATGCTCCGCAGGGTGCGGCCTGGGACGAGGCCGTGACGGCGTGGAGGCAGCTGCGAACCGACGACGACGCCGTGTGGGACAAGCAGATCGTCATCGACGCCTCCACCCTCGTTCCGCAGGTGACGTGGGGGACCAATCCCGGGCAGGTCGCCGGTATCGACACTCCCGTTCCCTCACCCGACGACTTCCAAGACGCCACCACCCGCGAAACCGTCTCCCGCGCCCTCGAATACATGGGCCTCACGCCCGGTACGAAGATGCGCGATGTCGCGGTGGACACGGTCTTCATCGGATCGTGCACCAACAGCCGGATCGAGGATCTACGTGCGGCCGCATCGGTGATGCGTGGTCGCACCGTCTCCGTTCCGCGCGTGATGGTGGTGCCCGGGAGCCACGCCGTGAAGAAACAAGCCGAGTCCGAGGGCTTGCACGAAATCTTCCGAGCGGCCGGAGCCGACTGGCGTGAACCCGGTTGTTCCATGTGCCTGGCCATGAACCCCGACAAATTGGCGCCCGGCGAACGGGCCGCCAGCACGAGCAACCGCAACTTCGAGGGGCGTCAGGGCCGCGGTGGTCGCACGCACCTGGTGTCACCCGAGGTCGCCGCGGCCACCGCGGTGCTGGGTCGTTTCGCCACGCCGTCCGATCTGAACTGACACGAGGAGTCGACGAAAATGAAAACCGTACGAGTCCTCTCCGGAACCGGCATCCCGTTACGTCGCAGCGACGTGGACACCGATCAGATCATTCCCGCCGACTGGTTGAAGCGCGTCGAGCGCACGGGCTTCGAGGCCGGTCTTTTCAGTGCCTGGCGTGACGACCGGGATTTCGTCTTGAACGATCAGCGCTACGCCCGTGCCAGCATCTTGGTGGCGGGCCCCTCGTTCGGCGTCGGCTCGAGCCGCGAACACGCGGTGTGGGCGATCCAGCAATACGGCTTCGAGGCCGTCATCGCGCCCAGTTTCAGCGACATCTTCCGTAACAACTGCACCAAAAACGGATTGGTACCGGTGGTGGTCTCGCTCGAAACCGTCGAGAAGATCTGGGCCGCCATCGAGGCCGATCCGTCGACACAGATCGTGGTCGACATGGAGCGCCTGCGCGTGGAAGTTCCCGCGGCCGGCGTCGACGAGGATTTTCCGATGGAGCCACAGAATCAGCACCGCTTCTTGAACGGTCTCGACGACATCGGCATCACGTTGACGCACGCTGACGCCATCAGCGCCTTCGAATCTCGCCGCCCGGCCTGGCTGACGAACTGAGCAAGCCCTCGTCGATCAGTCGAAAAACTCGTCGAGGTTGGCCAGTTTCGGATTGTTGCTGAACACCTCGATGGCCTTGGTGATGGGCATGCGCATGGTGCGCTGGAGGATCGTCACCTGGGTGTGCTGGTTGTACTCCACCAACGTGACCGCCCATCCGTCGCGACCGGCGCGAGCCGTGCGTCCGGACCGGTGCAGATAGTCCTTGTTGTCCTTCGCCGGCTCGTAGTGGATCACGACGGCGATGTCGTCGATGTCGATTCCGCGAGCCGCCACGTCGGTGGCCACCAGGACGCTCAGCGAGCCTTCGGCGAAACGCCGCAACGCTCTCTCTCGTGACGGCTGAGGAAGGTCACCGTGAATCGCCGACGCGTTGATACCCAACGCGACGAGATTGTCGGTGACCCGATCGCACACCCGCTTGGTTTGACAAAAGACGACGGTCTTACCGGCGCCTCGCGAGATGGCCGCCGCCACCTTGTCCTTGTCCATGTGGTGGACGGCCAACCACAAATGGTGCATGGTGCCCACCGTGTCGGTGGCGGCATCGATGGCCACTTCCACCGGGTTCTTCATGAACTGACGGATGAGATGCCCGACATCACCGTCGAGCGTGGCCGAAAACAACATCGTCTGGTTACGTCCCGTGCATCGGCGCAGCACCCATTCGACCTGCGGGGTGAATCCGTCGTCGGCCATGCGGTCGGCCTCGTCGAGCACCACCACCTCCACGGCCGAGAGATCTATCTCCTCGGACTTCAACAGGTCGATCAGTCGCAGCGGCGTGGCCACGACGATTTCGATGCCCTTGGCCATGGTCTCGACTTGTTGATGACGACTGGAGCCGCCGTACACCGCCAGCACCCGACGATCGGAGTGCCGGGCCAACGGTTCGAGAACCTCGGCCACCTGCACGGCGAGTTCGCGCGTCGGCACCAGTACCAGACCCAACGGGCGCATGGGCTCGGCTCGAGCCGAGATGCGTGACAACATCGGAACGCCAAAGGCGAGCGTCTTGCCCGAACCGGTCTTGGCGCGACCACACACGTCGTGCCCCCGCAGAGCCACGGGAATGGCCTCGATCTGGATGGCGAACGGATTGGCGAAGCCGCACGCCGCCAAGCCGACGTCGATTTCGGGCGGGACTCCGAGGCGGGCGAATCCGGTGGGTGTCTCGACGGGTGGAAGAGCGTTGATGGATGTGAGCGGTTGCGCGGGGCCGGAAACTTGTTCTTGTCCGGCGGGGCGAGGAGGACGGCGTCGACCCCGTGGCGCACCCTTTCTGGGGGTGGGTTCAGTCATGTCGAACGACAGGGTATCCCCATCGGTTGCCATCGGTGCGTCCGTTGGCGAACGATCTGTCCCCAAGTCGTACTGTTTCGTTCATGCGCGTGCCCTTGACGATCATCGATCACATCCGCCGAGCCGAGCTTCTCTACCCCGACCGCATCGCAGTGGTGGACGAACCCGATCAGCCTGCGGAGTCCTGGGGAACTCTCACCTATCGACAGATGGCCGAGCGGGCCCGCGCCCAAGCGGTCGGACTCGACGAACTGGGCATTGGGGTGGGTGAGCGCGTGGCCATGGTGTCGCACAACTCGGCCCGACTACTCGCCAGTTTCTTCGGTGTGTCGGGGTCCGGGCGCATCCTCGTTCCGGTCAACTTTCGTCTGGTGGCCGAGGAAGTGAAGTACATCGTGAAGCACAGTGGTGCGCGCGTGCTGTTGGTCGACCCGGAACTGGAAGAGGCGATGAGCTCGGTGGAGTGCGAGCACAAGTTCGTCATCGGCGAGCAGGCCGATGACGCGTTGCTGCGGTACGGGGTCGACCCGAAGGCGTGGATTCCCGATGAGGACGCCACCGCCACCATCAACTACACGAGCGGCACCACGGCCCGTCCCAAGGGTGTGCAACTGACCCATCGAAATCTGTGGTTGAACTCGGCCACCTTCGGCTGGCAGATGGGTGTGAACGATCGTGACGTGTACCTGCACACGCTCCCCCAGTTCCACTGCAACGGGTGGGGCATGGTCTACGCCGTTACCGGCATGGGAGGAACCCACATCGTCTTACGCAAGGTCGATGGCGCCGAGATCCTGCGCCGCATCGACCGCCACGGTGTCACCATGCTGTGCGGCGCACCCGCCGTGGTGAACGCGATTCTGGACGCCGCCACCACGTGGGACGGTCCGATTCCCGGTCGTGACCGTGTGCGAATGGTGGTGGCTGGCGCTCCCCCACCGACGCGCACGATCGAGCGGATGGAGACCGAACTCGGATGGGAGTTCGTGCAGTTGTACGGACTCACGGAGACGTCTCCGTTCCTGACCATGAATCGCACCCGCCAGGAGTTCGACTCACTCTCACCCACCGAGCGTGCCCAGAAGTTGTCACGCGCCGGATCACCCGCTCTCGGCGTCGAGTTGTGCATCTCTCCGCAGGGAGAAGTTCTCGCCCGAGGGAACGTGATCATGCAGGGCTACTGGGACCAGCCCGAAGCGACTGCCGACGCCATACATGCGGCCAGCGACGATCCGCAAGGTCTCGAGTGGTTCCACACCGGCGACGGGGGCATCCTCGATGACGACCATTACGTCACCATCAGTGATCGCAAGAAAGACGTCATCATCTCGGGAGGAGAGAACGTCTCCTCCATCGAGGTGGAGGACGCCATCTTCAGTCACCCCGACGTCAACGAGGTGGCGGTCATCGGCGTACCCGACGAAAAGTGGGGCGAGATGGTTTTGGCGTTGGTCGTGAAGTCCCCCGGGTCCCCCGTCACCGAAGAAGAACTCATCGCGTATTCCAAGACCAGATTGGCTGGGTACAAGTGTCCGAAACGAATCGAATTCCGGGACGAGTTGGCCCGCACCGCGACGGGCAAGTTGCAGAAGTTCAAGCTTCGCGAGCCGTACTGGGTGGGAAAGACGCGCCAGGTCAACTAACCACCCTCGAAGGCCCGACGACTCGTCAGGCCCCGTGCTTTCGGAGATCGATGTGCCGGACTTGGCCACCAACACTCCACTACGGCTCGGACTCCTTGCGGTCTACGTGAACGCCGTGGTCGGCGCGTTACGGGGCTACACCGACCGTGGTCGTCACTGAGACATCGTCGGTGTCGACGTGTTCGCCTTGCCGATGGGCTTGGGTGGTGGTTTCATCCGCGATCTCCTCATCGGAACCCTCTCTGCCGTGGGTGGGGGGATGTTGGTGTCGATACTCCAGTCACGGACCCCACAGGTTTTGGTGTCGAGCACGCCGTTGACGTTGCTGGCCGTGTTGGGCTCTCTCGTGTATGCGTCGTTTGCCCAGTGGCGATCCGACATCACCTCGTTCGCCGGCGTGGCGGTGGTGGTGATGGCCCAGTACCTGGTGGATCACTTCGACGTCGAGACCCGACCAGCCGGTGGCCGAACCAACACTGCGTGACTCTCAGCCGGTCGCCCATCGCCCGAGCGGAGACCGTGACGCACCGGTGAGCAACCACTCCGCCGCGTCGTCATCGACGGGATCGGGCCGTCGCGGGGAAAGATTCAAGGAACCGCCGTGGGTCGCGCAATGAGGAGCCCGTCGGCCCCCCGCGCGATGATTTCGGAATAAAACTCGGTCGTCTCTTGCGAAGCATCGTCCATCCAAACCCATACTTCGTAACCATCGTCGTGGGCGCGCTGGAACGTCTCGACGGTCAATACTTCGATTCCCTCGTACACCGGCGGGGCCTGGAACACCACGTCGCGCGGGTCCACGGGAGTTCCGGCCAAGTACCAATTCACAAGGCTGGTTTGACCCGGACTCGTGGCCACGTCGGCGATCAGCGAACGAAACTCGGCGAGCACACTGTCGTTGAAGGACACCACGATGACCGAATCGACGCGGTCCAGTTCCTTGATCAGTCGGGCCAACTCGGCTGCCGCAGCGAAGGCGCGATCGAGTTGTGGCTCACCCGCTTCCGTCGCGGGGATCTTGATCTCCACGTCGAGAACATGGTCGGGGAAGGCCCGCGCCACTTGTTCGAAGGTGGGTATCGCGAAATCATCGCCCGTGTACCCGTCGGGCGCGGGACGCTCTCCGGTGCGGACACCGCGGAACACGTACGCGTCGGGAGGCTGGACCTTGTCGCTCCAAGCACCTCCAACGAACCAATATGCATTGTCCATGGCCTGCAATTCGGCGGCGGTGAATGCACTCACGAGTCCGCTGTCGTTGGTGAGTCGGTCGACCGTATTGTCGTGCTGGATCATCAACACCCCGTCGGCGCTGAGCATGACGTCCATCTCGAGCACGTCGGCACCACCGAGAGCCGACTCGGTGTAGGCGTACATCGTGGAATGCGGATAGTCGAAGTCGCCTCCGGCGTGAACGATGACGATCGGGCGTTCGAGGGCTAGTAGGTCGGTCACGTTGCTCGCCTCGGGGGCCCTCACACGCGAGAGGGCCGAGACCGGCACGTCGGTCGCTTCGGTTTCGGTCGACGGCACGTCCGTTGGCAGATCGGCCGAGTTCTCCTCCCCGCAGGCGCTAGCGGAGAAAAGAGCCATGCCGATGACGAGGATGCCGGACAGGTAGCGGGTTCGATCACCTTTCATGGTCTCAGTCTGTCACGGCAACGGGCCGGCATCGGCAATGGCAGTCCCACGGCCGACTCGGTGATCGAACAAGAGCCTCTCGGGCTGACGACGCTCCGACGTAGGTTCGAGGTGGTCGACTGCTGGTACGAGTCGGTGCCATCGAATCTCGCGGCTGAGGGACCTTTGCGGCCTGAATCAGAGGCGAAAGCGGCGAAGAGCCGTCGCTCGTGAGCCCATACCGGCTCGGTATCGAAAACGGTTCTGCCCTCGGCGTCGACAAGATCGTTCGGCGGGGTCGCGAACACCGCGACCTACCAAACGACGGAAGTTGTCGCACCTTTCGCTCGCCCCTCGGTCCGAACCCCACGAGCGATCAGATCATCGGACAACTCGTTCCACACCGACTTCAATCGATAGTGGGGCACGCGGGGGTAAAGATGATGAATCGTGTGATAGTCGTGACCCCGAATCAGAATTCCCGATCCGGCGAACACGGCGACACGGGTGTGGCGATACCGGTCGGTCTCCTTTGCAGGGTGATGTGGGTACCAGGCGAAGATGAACATGAGCCAGCAGAGCTGGATGCGCGCGGGGAGCCACCACAGACATAACGCAGACATACCGTGCCCCGTGACGAGACATGCCACAAGGACGACCGTCGACACAAACCAGAACCGCATTTGCGCCTTGCCCTCAGCTTTGGAGCCCTCTCTGCTCTCGAGTTTCTCCCGCAAGACCCGCGGCAAGGCGACTCGTAGCGGCTTGATGAGCGCGAAAAAGGGCAGGAAAGCGTACAACATGGTCATTCCGTAGAACTTGAGCGGAAGTGCGGACATTGGGCCTTCGGTGAAGTGATCGGGATCTCGTGCGGGATCGTTGGTGTACGCGTGATGTCGCATGTGCCCAGCCCGGTGCGAAGTGAACTCGATACCGGTAGGCACCGACGCGAGACGCCCAATGACTTCCTCTACCCACCGGCCTCCCGTCGACCTCCCCATGATGTTCTTGTGAGTGGCCTCGTGCAGCGGCATGTAGAAGGTCGAAGCGAATATCGAATTCAGAACCAGTCCCAACCAGAGCGGCAAGGACCCCTCGACACCGAGAAACACAACGCCCGACCAGCACACGGTGAAAGCGACAAAAGTCAGGATCACGCGAAGCTGCACTTCACCCCAATATTTGGCGGCGATGGCACCTTCGGACCGCACTTGCTCGAGCCGCTCGTTACGAGTGATCTCGGGTGATTCACGATCCGCGTGCAGGTTGAGAATGACCTCGAGATCTTCAGGGGATGGCGCTGCACTGGTCACGACGTGATCGTACCAATGAAAAATCTTCGAGGCTATTTGAATCTTGCTCCTCGTCCGTTCTCCGGTTGTCACGTTCTTCGGTCAGGCGCGCTTCAGATCGGTGACGACGCCGCCGACGACGCGAACGATGTCCGCCGGTGCGGCACCGAAGTTGTCGTTCCACGTTCCCGCTGCCGCCCACACCTCGTCGTACTGCAACAGGTCAGGGTCCACGAAAACGCGCAGTCGAGTGCTGTGACCAAAGGGAGGCACGCCGCGGCTGGGTTTGTATTCCCATCAGGTTGATTCGTTAGGTGTGCTCTGGATTGTGATCCTGCACTCCATACGCATCGAGTGCCGCTGCACGTCGGCTCTGCGGATTCATCTCTGGGAACAGATGCCAACTTGGAGCCATATACGGGTGAACATCATCCACCTCGACCAAGAAGATCTCCGGGAACGGGAAACGACCCAAGGTCTTCGCCTCGAGCTTGGTTCGCATCTCCATTGCCGCGGGAGCAGTACTCGATAGAACCGTGGCTCGGCCAGAAATCCTCACCCCCTTTTGTTCAAAGATGTCGAGCAGGGAAACACACA
>VFYV01000022.1 GCA_016871395.1 Actinomycetota bacterium | reverse complement strand
TCGCGTCGACGTCCACATCGCGCCGCTTCGCGTCGACGTCCACATCGCGCCGCTTCGCGTCGACCACGCAAGCCGGGCCCGTGGCGATGTCGACGGCACGAGCCACGTCATCGGTGACGTTCAGCAACGTTCGGGACGTCTCTTTCACGAAGCCCGCGTCGAACATGTGGTCGATCGCCGCCATCAACGGCGTGAAGTACCCGGCTACGTTCAAGAACACCAATGGCTTGGCGATGAGCCCCAACTGATTCCAGGCGAGAATCTCGAAGACCTCGTCGAAGGTACCGAAGCCGCCGGGCAATACGACGAAACCGTCCGACAACTCCTCCATGCGGCACTTGCGCTCGTGCATCGACGACACCACGTCCAGATGATCGAGACGCTCGTGGGCGGTTTCGGCGCGCACCAAGTGCCCGGGAATGACACCGTGCACCCGACCACCGTGATCGAGCACCGCGTCAGCCACCAGGCCCATCAGACCGATCCGACCGCCTCCGTACACCAGACCTACGCCACGACGGGCCATCTCTCGACCGAGGTCGGTGGCAGCGGTGGCAAACCGGGGATCACTTCCCGAACTGGACCCGCAGTACACGCACAATCGCAGGGACGATGGCTTCACACGGACATCGTCGCACAAAGGTGACCGGTGACCATCGAGACTGACCCCGACGAGCCGTCCCGACTTCCCGTGCCCCGGGGGTCGATCGGTAGCGTAAAAAGGGTGAACGAGTCGCCTCGCCCCCCGATCACGCCCGATCTCCAGACTGCCGCCGAGGTCATCGATGTGGCGTCGCGATGTCTCGGCACGTCGTTGCGCCACCTTTCGTCCATCGGGGGTGCCGACGTCCATCAGGTTCTGGCCTACGACCTGGCGCACGCCGCCTCGGCCGTGGAGACCGCTCGTTCCTTGCTCGACTACGGCGCCAAGGGTGAACACGAGGGCCTCATCACCTGCGCGTACACCGCCGACATGGCGCACGATCTGATGTCGAAGTTGATCGGTCGCGAATCGCTGTGGGGCCTGGCGCCGAACCCTTTGGCATCGGCTCTCCCCTTCATCGCGACGTACCGCGACCCGGAGTTCGTCGCTTCGTTGGCTGACGTACAAGGACCACGCCACCTGGACGACGACTTCGAGATGGTGCAGGACACGTTCCGATCTTTCGCCGAGAAGGTCATCGCGCCGCGCGCCGAGCACGTCCACCGCTACAACGAGGACGTCCCCGAAGAAATCATCACTGGTCTCGCCGCGAT
Source organism: Actinomycetota bacterium (assembly GCA_016871395.1). Taxonomy (GTDB): domain Bacteria; phylum Actinomycetota; class Acidimicrobiia; order Acidimicrobiales; family Ilumatobacteraceae; genus Casp-actino8. The sequence goes on along the minus strand of VFYV01000022.1, from coordinate 25,775 downwards.
GGGTGCCTTCGGTCTGTCGGTTCCCGTCGAGTACGGCGGCTTCTCCGAAGGTGGCCAAGGCGAGTACGTCGCCATGGTGGTCGCCACCGAGGAGTTGAGTCGCGCGAGCTTGGGCATCGGGGGCTCGCTCATCACACGTCCCGAAATTCTCACGCGTGCTCTGGTGAAGGGCGGTACCGAGGCCCAGAAGGCCGAGTGGCTGCCCAAGTTGGCCACTGCCGAGGTGATGGTGGCGGTGGCGGTGACCGAACCCGACTACGGCAGCGACGTGGCTGGTTTGAAGGTGACCGCCACTCCCGCCGACGGGCCCGATGGAACGCCCGGCTACGTCATCAATGGTGTCAAGACGTGGTGCACGTTCGCCGCTCGCGCCGATGTGTTGATGCTGTTGGCGCGCACCGACCCGGACCGGAGCAAGACCCACAAGGGATTGAGTCTGTTCATCGTGCCCAAGCCCCGCGGTGAGGCGCACGGTTTCGAATTCACCCAGAACGTTCGCGCCGACGATTCATCGGGAAAGATGGAAGGCCGTCCGATCGACACCATCGGATATCGCGGCATGCACTCGTACGAGATCGCCTTCGACAACTGGTGGGTTCCGGCCACGAACCTCATCGGTGAAGAAGGTGGACTGGGCAAGGGCTTCTACTACCAGATGGAGGGTTTCGAGAACGGTCGCCTGCAAACTGCCGCCCGAGCCGTCGGTGTGATGCAGGCCGCGTACGAGGCCGCCTATGACCATGCCCACAATCGCAACGTGTTCGGCAAGAACATCGCCGAGTACCAACTCACCCGCATGAAGTTGGGTCGTATGGCGGTACTCATCCAGGCCGGGCGTCAGTTCGGCTACCAGGTCGCGCGCCTGATGGCCAAGGGCGAGGGCACCACCGAGGCCAGCATGGTGAAGGCCTACGTGTGCAAGGCCGCCGAGTGGGTTTCTCGCGAGGCCATGCAGATTCACGGTGGTTACGGCTACGCCGAGGAGTATTCGGTGAGCCGCCTCTTCGTGGATGCGCGCGTGCTGAGCATCTTCGAGGGGGCCGATGAGACCCTCTGCCTGAAGGTCATCGCCCGCCGTCTCACCGACAAGTGATCACGCGTTCTTGATCACGGTGATCACCGCGTAGTCACTACTGCGCACCGGTTCGCCACCCAAGGAGGAAGCCGGCATGGTGTCTCCCTCCCAGTTCGTCCAGGTCTCGGTCACGACCGCTCCGGCTTCGCGGGCGTCACGCACGAAACAATCCCACGTGTAGGCATCGGCGCGAAGTTCTTGAGACCATCCGCACACGCACAAACCGCCCTCGACCAAGTGGTTCACCATGTTGACCACGATCGCGGTTTGGCTGCCCGGAGCGCAGAAATTCAAGATGTTGCCGGCCATCACGATGACATCGAAGCCATCACCAGCTCGCCCCGAAAAGCGACCATCGCTCAGGTCGCCCACCAACCACCTCACCTCAGACGATTTGTTCCGGGCGCGATCGATCATGTCGGGGTCGAGGTCGACCGCCGTCACCTCGTGACCTCGTCGCGACAGCTCGACCGCCAGTCGCCCGGTGCCGCATCCGGCGTCGAGCACGGAGCGAGCGCGGTCGTGGTCATCGGCTCCGAGAAACCTCTCGATCAGTCGGGTCACGGCATCGGCCTCACCGTGAACGTTCTCTCCCCGCGCCGCCATGGCCTCGAAACGCTGGTCGTACTTCACCAGATCGACGGTGCGACGCCACTCCACCCACCGGGACGAGACGCCCGAGCCCGGAGCGTCACTCACGGGACACTCTCCACGAAATCACTCACAACAACTCACCCAGGCTCTTCACCCGATGGAAGTCGGCACCGACGTGATCGTCGTACGGATCGAGTAACACCGGGAACAGACCCGCGTTTCGCGCCCCGTGGATGTCCATGGTCACCGAGTCACCCACGTACGCCACACGCGAACGGTCGATCCCGGGCAGAGCGCGCAGACCGTGATCGAAGATTCCCGGGTCGGGCTTGGCCACCCCCACCACGTGACTGTCGATCACCACTCGCACGGGAACACCCGCACCGGGACCCACCTGGCACACCGCGGTGCGGGCCAGCACCGACTCGATCTGACCGGTGGCGTTGCTCACGACACCAATGGGTACCCCGCGATCGTGCAACGCACGCAACGCGATGACACTGTCGGACACCACGTGGCGCCACAGATAGGCGCTACGGGTGCGGTCGAGGGCGATGGCCGCCTCGGCCGCGTCGTGATCGGGCACCCCCACGCATCGCACGTACGCCTCGTTGTAAACCGACCAATCCCGTTCCCCCGAGCCGGCCGCTGACTTGGCCGCCATACCGCGGTAATGGGCGCGGTGGTAGACCCGGAGATCCGTGCTGGCCCCGTAAAACGCCAGCAACGGCGCCAGCACGGTGGGATCCGGAATCACGAAGATGCCCCCGGCATCGAACAGCACCGCGTCGATGGCTCGGGAGTCGATGGTGAGAAGAGATCCGCGGTCGGACACGGCGATGAAGGGTACCCAGGCCCCGTCGTGGTCGGGCGACGGTACGCCTCCGAACCCCTCCGAGGTCTCGACTACGACCTACCCTTACAACGTGCGCAGTGCCAAGGACTTCTTCAAACCTCTCGCCGTCGGGGCCCCCGAACCGCTCCGCGAGATCCCCTTCCGCCCTAGCCGGATGATCCACTTCTTCCCGCCCTCCAACGAGAAGATGGTCGCCAAGTTGGGCGACATCGTGCCCACCGTCGACATCATCCTGGGCAACCTCGAGGACGGCGTGCCGGCCAGCGACAAAGAGGCGGCCCGTGCCGGCCTGGTGAAAGTGGCCAAGACCGTTCCGATGGGCACCACGCAGTTGTGGACCCGCGTGAACAGCCTCGACTCACCCTGGGCCCTCGATGATCTCTCCACCATCGTCACCGAGGTGGGAGACAAATTCGACGTCATCATGATTCCCAAGGTGGAGGGACCCGAGGACATCCATTTCGTCGATCGTTTGTTGGCCCAACTCGAAGCCAAGGCCGGACTGAAGAAGCCGCTGCTGATACACGCCATCCTCGAAACTGCGCGCGGTGTGGCCAACGTAGAGGAGATCTGTGGCGCATCGCCACGCATGCAAGGTCTGTCGCTCGGACCCGCCGACCTGGCAGCGAATCGTCGCATGAAGACCACTCGGGTAGGTGGCGGTCACCCCGACTACGTGGTTCGTCAGGACCCCGACGCCGCGAACGCCGATGCCCCGAGAGCAACGTACCAACAGGATTTGTGGCACTACACGATGGCTCGCATGGTGGACGCCTGCGTGATGCACGGCATCCTGCCGTTCTACGGACCGTTCGGTGACATCAAAGACGTCGTGGCCTGCGAAGACCAGTTCCGCAACGCCTACCTACTCGGATGTGTCGGCGCGTGGTCGTTGCATCCGACCCAAATCGACATCGCGCGCCGTGTGTTCAGCCCGCGGGCCAGCGACGTGGCCCACGCCATGCGCGTGATCGAGGCCATGGGTGACGGCACCGGTGCCATCATGCTCGATGGCAAGATGGAAGACGACGCCTCGGTGAAGCAGTGTCGCGTGGTCGTGCAGTTGGCCCGCGAATTGGCGGCCCGTGACCCCGAGCTGGCCAAGATCTACGACTTTTAGACCCCGCCCCTGGAGAAACCCATGTCCGATCTGCGTCCTCGCCGTTCCGTTCTCTACATGCCCGCCGCCAACGAGCGCGCGCTCGACAAGGCCAAGGCCATTCCAGCCGACGCCTTGATCTTCGACTTGGAAGACGCCGTGGCTCCCGACGCCAAGCCCGATGCCCGTCGTAACGCCGTGGCCGCCGCGCGCAGTGGCGAATACGGCTCCAAGGAGTTGACCATCCGATGCAACGGCCTCGACACGCCGTGGGGTGCCGACGATCTGACCGCGGCCGCCATGGCCGGTGTCTCGGCAGTGGTGATTCCCAAGATCAACTCGCTGGGAGAAGTGGAGGCCGTGTCGTCGGCTCTGGCCACTGCCGGTGCGCCGGGGAGCATGAAGATCTGGGCCATGATCGAGACCCCCACCGCCATCTTCGACGTGCGGGCCATCGCGTCACACCCGCGGGTGGCGACCCTCGTGATGGGCACCAACGATTTGGCCAAGGAGTTACGAGCCACCCAGGTGCGCGGACGCGCGCCGTTGGTGCCGCATCTGGCCACCGCATTGTTGGGTGCCCGCGAGGCCGGCAAGGTGATCCTCGATGGCGTGTTCAACGACGTGAAGGACCTCGACGCGTTCCGGGACGAGTGCGTGCAGGGAGCCCACATGGGTTTCGACGGAAAGACGCTGATTCACCCGTCGCAGGTGGAGATCGCCAACGAGGTGTGGGCTCCGTCAGCCGACGAGGTGGATCGTGCCGAACGGGTGATTGCCGCCTTCGAGGAGGCCACCGCCGAGGGGCGAGGCGTGATCACCGTGGACGGACGCATGATCGAGAATCTGCACGTGGACAACGCGCGCCGCGTGCTGGCGGTGCAAGCGGCGATCGCGGCCCTGGGCTGAGCCCAGCGTCATGGCGTCGACGAATCAGAGCGTCGACGCGAACAAGTCGAGCGTGCGGGCGAACGCGGTCACCGCGGCCCCCGCGTCGTAGACATCGGGTCGCGAGTCGTTGAAAAATGCATGATGAGTGCCGGGATGAACGTGCATGGCCACGTCCTTGCCCAATGCGCGCAGGTCGGCCTCTAGTCCCCACACCTTGTCGGGCGAGGCGAAGTCGTCGTCCTCGGCGTACTCGCCCACCACCTTGGCCGCGAGTTTGCTCCAGTCGGGCTGCGCGGTGGGCCAACCGATGACTCCGTAGTACGGCGCGGCCGCGGCGACCGCATCGGCGCGCTCGCACGCCAACATCAACGTGAGGGCACCGCCCATGCAGTAGCCGACCACGCCGACCTTGGACTTACCGGTACGTGTCGTCAATTCGTCGACCGCACCCGACAGGTCCTTGGCCGCTCGAGCCAGGTTCAAACCCATCATCAACTTGCCCGCGCCATCGGGTTCGGTGGACGACTGGCCGTGGTACAGGTCCGGGGCGAGCGCCGTGAAACCGGCGGCGCCGAATCGATCGGCGACATCCTGAATGTGGGGCACCAGTCCCCACCATTCCTGAATCACGATCACCCCAGCACCACCACCGTCCGCCAGGTAGCCACGACATTCGGATCCATTCGACTTGAAAGAAATCATCTCACCCATGTCTTCGACCGTAGCAACGTGACGATGGGAGTCGAGGACGCAGCCGTCGGTCCCTTCGAGGGTCGTCCGGTGACGAACGACGCTACGTCTACTCGAGCCAGTCAGGAATAGACTTCTGGCGTGACCGTGCTCGACACCCGCGCCTCCCAAGCCCTCGCCAACGACCGGGCCCACGTCTTTCACTCGTGGTCGGCCCAAGGCCTCATCAACCCCATTGTCGTGGCCGGCGCCGAGGGTAGCTGGTTCTGGGACGAGGACGGAAAGCGGTACCTCGACTTCTCCAGCCAGTTGGTGAACGTCAACATCGGACATCAGCACCCCAAGATGGTGGCGGCCATCCAGGAGCAGGCGGCACGTCTGTGCACCATCGCCCCCATTCACGCCAACGACGCCCGTAGCGAGGCGGCCCGACTCATCGTCGAGCGCGCACCCGGCGACTTGAACATGGTGTTCTTCACCAACGGTGGCGCCGAGGCCACCGAGAACGCCATTCGCATGGCCCGTCTGCACACCGGCCGGAACAAGGTGCTCACCACCTACCGCAGCTACCACGGAGCCACGGGCGGTGCCATTCAGCTCACCGGAGATCCCCGTCGCTGGCCGAGTGAGCCCGGCATCCCCGGCGTCGTGAAGTTCTGGGGCCCCTACCCGTATCGCTCGCAGTTCCACAGCGAGGACGAGATCCAGGAATCGCAGCGCGCGTTGCAACACCTGCGCGACACGTTGATGGTGGAAGGTCCCCAGACCGTGGCGGCCGTCATGCTCGAGAGCGTCGTGGGAACGAACGGAATTCTGGTGCCGCCGCCCGGATACCTCGAGGGCGTGCGCTCGATCTGCGATGAGTACGGCATCGTGCTCATCGCCGACGAGGTGATGTCGGGCTTCGGTCGTTGCGGACAATGGTTCGCCATCCAGAATTGGGACGTCACCCCCGACCTCATCTGCTTCGCCAAGGGTGTCAACTCGGGCTACCTGCCCCTCGGGGGCGTGATCATCAGCCAGCGCATCGCCGACACGTTCCGTGAGCGCCAATTCCCCGGCGGTCTCACCTACAGCGGGCATCCACTGGCCTGCGCTTCGGCCGTGGCCAGCATCAACATCTACGAGGAGGAGGGCATCATCGATCACGCCCGCCATCTCGGTCGCGACGTCATCGGACCCGGACTGCAGACGTTGAAGGACAAACACCCCAGCGTCGGTGACGTGCGGGGAATCGGCGTGTTCTGGGCCATCGAGTTGGTGAAGGATCGCGCCACTCGTGAGCCCCTGGTGCCGTTCAACGCAGCCGGTGAAGCCAACGCCCCCATGGTGGAACTCATCGGAGCCTGCAAGGCCCGAGGTCTGTGGCCTTTCACCCACTTCAACCGTCTGCACGTGGTGCCGCCGTTGACCACGAGCGACGACGAGATACGTCAGGGCATCGCGATCATCGACGAGGTGCTCGAACTGGCCGACAAGCGCTACACCGGCAAGTGAGTGTGGGCGGTCATTCCGCTCCGTCGGACTGACGGGTCGTCAGGGCCACACCCGTCAGTGCCACCAGCAGTCCGAGAACGGCCAAGACACCAAAGCTTTCGCCGAACAACACCGCCCCCTCGATGGAACTCAGCGCCGGTGTCAGGAAGAACAGACTGCTCACCCGGGCCGCCGCTCGACGTTGCAACAACCACAACATGATCAGCACCGCGGCGATCGACAGCACCACGACCGCCCACAGCAACGACCACCAGAAGCGTGCGGTGAATCGAACCTCGAAGTGCTCCACCGCACCGGCGCCCACCCCGAGGATCAGGGCCGAGACCAGATACTGAACCGCGGTGCCGAGCAACAACGGCATCGCTCCCCCGCGCGACCGCTGCAACAACGTGCCGGCCGACATGCCGACCACCGAGACGGCCATGGCCACCAAGGCGCCGGCGGTGATGCCACTGATGCCGGCCTCCAGCCGGTCGACGACCACGGCCACCACACCACCCACCCCGCACGCCACCCCGAGCCATTGACGACGCGACAGCGTCTCGCCCAACAGCAGCAACGCACCCACCGAAGTGAGAACGGGGTGCAGACCCGAGATGAGCGCCGACAAACCCGAGGGCAGACCCAGGTCGGCGGCAACGAAAACACCTCCGAGATAGACGGCGTGCAATCCGACACCCGTGATCGCCACCCACGTCACCTGCTCGCGGGTGAGACGCGGTGCCTTGGTCACCCGTGCGATGACGATCAACACGGCGGCGGCGGCGAACAACCGCAACGACAGAAACGTCATCGGCCCCGCGTCGCGAGTGCCGTAACGGGCGATGATGAAGCCGGTGCTCCACAAGAGCACGAAAACCACCGGGGCGACCGCGGAACGAGAACCACCCGCCGGCCAACACCACCGACCAGATCTTTCGATCCGAACCGCGCACCTCGGGACGCCCGTAGCGCTCAAGCATCTGCCAGACATGAGGCATGGCGTTGTCGTTGGTGCGCGGTAGCAATTTCCAGCCGGAGATCATGCCTCCGGCCTCGGGACCCACCACCTTGTACGACTCTTACGCCACGGCCACCGGCACCAGCGACGCGAAGAAGAGTGCCACCCGACGGAGTCGACGAGTCGTGACGAGCGACCCCCGCGATGGTCGAGCGATGGTCGAGGGCATACGGATGACCGTCTCGTGTCACTTCTTGGCCGCCACGTACTCGGCGATGGCAGGAATCACTTTTTCACCGTAGGCCTGCAATGTTTCGTCTTTCGCATCGTGTTGCAGGTACACGGAGAATTGATCGACACCGAGGTCGCGCAACGCGTTCAGGCGACGCACGTGTTCCGTGACCGGACCGACGATGCAGAAGCGATCGACGATCTCGTCGGGCACGAACGTGGTGTGCGAGTTGCCGGCCTTGCCGTGCTCGTTGTAGTCGTAGCCCTGGCGTCCCTTGATGTAGTCGGTGAGCGCCTTGGGGACCGGGGCCGAATCGCCGTAACGCTCCACGATCTCGGCCACGTGGTTGCCCACCATGCCGCCGAACCAACGGCACTGATCGCGTCCGTGGGCGAGGCCGGACGCGGTGCCGTCGGTGACGTAGGCCGGAGCGGCCACACAGATGGTGACACTGTCGGGATCGCGCCCCGCCGCCACGGCCGCATCACGAACCGCCTTGATGGTCCATTCGGTGATGCTCGGATCGGCGAGCTGGAGAATGAAACCATCGCCCACCTCGCCGGTGAGAGCCAAGGCCTTGGGCCCGTACGCGGCGATCCACACCTCGGCGCGCGACTTGGCGGCCCACGGGAGTCGGATACTTGCGCCTTTATAATCCACCGCGCGCCCGTTCACGAGTTCGCGGATCACGTGCACGCTCTCGCGCAAGGTGGCCAGGGTCGTCGGCTTGCCGTTGGTGACACGCACCGCCGAATCGCCGCGACCGATACCGATCACGGTCCGGTTGCCGAACATCTCGTTCAACGTGGCGAAGGCGCTGGCGGTCACGGTCCAGTCGCGCGTCGCTGGATTCGTCACCATGGGACCGACGATCACGTTGCGCGTCTCGTTGAGGATCTGTGTGAAAATCGGAAGCGGTTCCTCCCACAGGATGTGGCTGTCGAAGGTCCAGACATGGCTGAAGCCGTAGGTCTCGGCCTTCTTGGCGAGGTCGACCACGCGTGCGGCGGGTGGGGTGGTCTGAAGCACGACTCCGATGTCCATCGACTGTTCCTGTTCTCTCAGCGGTTCTGGGGAAAGCCGAGGTCCACCTTGCTGGTTCGGGGATCGGGCCACCGAGAGGTGACCACTTTGGAGCGAGTGAAGAAGTGGATGCCGTCGGGGCCGTACATGTGCAGATCACCGAAAAGACTGGCCTTCCAGCCACCGAACGAGTAATAGGACACGGGGACTGGAATCGGCACATTGATACCCACCATGCCCACGTTCACGTCGAACTGGAACTGCCGGGCCACGCCTCCATCTCGAGTGAAGATGGCCGTGCCGTTACCGAACTGGTTGTCGTTGATGAGTTTCAGGCCGTCCTCGTATGACGTCACGCGAACGACGGTGAGCACCGGTCCGAAGATCTCATCGTCGTAGCACTTCATGCCGGGTCGCGCGTTGTCGATGAGGCTGGGCTTCAGGAAGAAGCCGCCGGTGGGCGCTCCGTCGCGACCGTCGACCACCACGGTGGCGCCTTCGCCGGCGGCACCGGCCACGTAGCCGGCCACCTTGTCACGATGCTCACCACTGATGAGCGGACCCATCTCGCTGCCCGGATCATTACCCGGTCCGACCACCACGTTCGGGATGCGATCCTTCACCTTGGCGACCAGTTCGTCAGCGATGGAGTCGACGGCGAGCACGACCGAGATGGCCATACAACGCTCGCCGCTCGAGCCGTAGGCGGCACTCACGAGCGCATCAGCGGCCATGTCGAGATCGGCGTCGGGAAGAACCAACATGTGATTCTTCGCGCCCCCGAGGGCCTGCACACGCTTACCGTTCTTCGTGCCGGTCTCGTAGATGTACTTCGCGATGGGCGTGGAGCCAACGAAGCTCAGCGCGGCGACATCGGGGTGCTCGAGCAGGCGATCGACGGCCACCTTGTCGCCGTGCACCACGTTGAACACACCGTCGGGAAGACCGGCCTGTTTCAACAACTCGGCGATGAACATGGATGCCGACGGATCCTTCTCGGATGGCTTGAGCACGAAGGTGTTACCGCAGGACAGGGCGTTGGCGAACATCCACATGGGAACCATGGCCGGGAAATTGAACGGAGTGATTCCGGCCACCACTCCCAACGGCTGGCGAATGTTGTACACATCGACACCAGCCGAGGCTTGCTCGGAGTATCCACCCTTCATCAGATTCGGGATACCGCAGGCGTACTCGATGTTCTCGAGACCCCGCGCCACCTCCCCCAGCGCATCAGGGGTGACCTTTCCGTGCTCTTTGGTGAGAAGGCTGGCGATCTCCTTACGATTTGCCGCCACCAACTCGCGCAATTGGAACATGATCTCGGCGCGACGCGAGAGGTTCGTGGCGCGCCACGCCGGAAGCGCGGCCTTGGCGGTGGAGACGGCTTTGTCGACCTCTGACACGTCGGCGAAGGCAACGGTGCCTTGAACCTGGCCGGTGGCCGGGTCGTACACGTTCCCGGTGCGACCCGAGTTGCTCGTGACGGTGTGACCGTCGATCCAGTGATCGATGCGGTACATGATTTCTCCTTCCTGGCGGGGTGTTTTCAGACGAGATACTGCGACAGACCACGCTTGATGTAGCGACCGTGACCTTTGCGCCCGATGTACTGGTCGTTCTCGACGACCACGGTGCCGCGCGAGAGGACGGTGTCGACCTTGCCATCGATCACGTATCCCTCCCACGCGGAGTGGTCCATGTTCATGTGGTGCTTGTCGTTGATGCCGATCTTGGTCTTGTTGTTGGGGTCCCACACCAGCACGTCGGCGTCGCTGCCGGCGGCGATGATGCCCTTTTGCGGGTACATACCGAACATTCGCGCGGGCGTGGTGCAACAGGTCTCGACCCAACGCTCGAGTGTCAGTTCGCCGGCCACGACACCCTGATACAGCAATTCCATGCGGTGTTCGACGCCTCCGATTCCGTTGGGGATCTTGGAGAAGTCACCCAGACCGAGTTCCTTCTGGTCCTTCATGCAGAACGGGCAATGATCGGTGGCGACCACGGCCAGCTCGTTCATGCGCAGACCCTTCCACAGGTCGCCCTGGTGCCCGTGACCCATCTGCCCGATGTAGTGCGGATCGTGATCCCTCGAGCGCACCGGTGTGCTGCAGACCCACTTGGCGCCTTCGAAGCCGGGTTGGCCCAGCGTCTCCTCGAGCGTGAGGAACAGGTACTGCGGACAGGTTTCGGCGAAAACGTTACGCCCATTGTGACGAGCGGCGGCCACCTCGTTCAGAGCGTCACCGGCCGACATGTGCACGATGTACAACGGTACGTTCCCGGCGATCTGCGACAAGACGATGGCACGGTGCGTCGCCTCGGCCTCGAGCGGAGACGGGCGCGTGTACGAGTGATACCGCGGGTCGGTCTCGCCACGAGCGATGGCCTGCTGCACGAGAACATCGATAGCGATGCCGTTTTCGGCGTGCATCATGATCATCGCGCCGCAGTCAGCGGCGGTCTGCATGGCGCGCAAGATCTGGCCGTCGTCACTGTAAAAGACGCCGGGGTACGCCATGAACAACTTGAAAGAGGTGATCCCCTCGTTCTCGACCAAGCTGACCATGTCTTTCAGCGACTTCTCGTCGACGCCACCGATGATCTGGTGGAACGCGTAGTCGATTGCACACTCGCCCTCGGCCTTGCGGTGCCACTCACCCAATCCGTCGTAAACGTTCTCGCCATAGCGCTGCACCGCCATATCGACGATGGTGGTGACGCCACCCCAGGCCGCCGCACGGGTGCCGGTCTCGAAGGTGTCAGACGCGAAGGTTCCTCCGAAGGGCAGTTCCATGTGAGTGTGAACATCGACGCCACCGGGCAACACGTACTTGCCTTTGGCGTCGATGACTTTGTCGCAACCCTGCTCGGCACCCACGAAGAAACCCGGTTCACCGACAGCGACGATCTTCTCGCCCTCGATGAGCACGTCGTTTTCGTGCACACCGGTCGGCGAAATCACTTTCCCGTTCTTGATCAGTACCTTGGCCATTGCCCCTCCCGTTGGTTCCGTGTGCCCGTTGGTCGATTTCGTGTGTCTCGTATTCGTGGGTGTCCTTCTCGGTGTCTACCTCAGTCGGCGACGAGATCACCGTAGGCGTCGGGGCGTCGGTCACGGTAAAAGGCCCATCGATCACGTACCTCCCGCAACTTTTTCATGTCGAGATCGCGCACGATGAGTTCGGGCTTGTGCGGGTCGCCCAGCGGTCCGACGAATTTGCCCTCGGGGTCCACGAAGTAACTCTGACCGTAGAAGTCGTTCTCACCGAGGGGTTCGATACCAACACGGTTGATGGCCCCGACGTAATAGATGTTGGCCACCGCCGCCGCGGGCTGCTCGACTTTCCAGATGTACTCGCTCAGACCACGATGGGTCGCCGACGGATTGAACACGATCTGGGCGCCATTCAGACCGAGCGCTCGCCAGCCCTCGGGAAAGTGGCGGTCGTAGCAGATGTACACGCCCACCGGGCCGACCGCGGTGTCGAACACCGGGTAACCCCCGTTGCCGGGCTTGAAGTAGAACTTCTCGAAGAAGCCCTTCACCTGCGGGATGTGTTGCTTGCGGTACTTGCCGAGGAAGGTGCCATCGGCGTCGATGACCGCGGCGGTGTTGTAGTACACACCGGGCTGCGTGACCTCGTACATGGGGAGCACCAGAACCATGCCGGTTTCTTTGGCGATGCTCTGAAAACGTCGGGTGGTGGGACCAGCGGGGATGTACTCGGTGTAGCCGTAGTACTCAGCGTCCTGCACCTGACAGAAGTACGGACCGTAAAAGAGCTCCTGGAGGCACATGACCTGCGCACCTTGCTTGGCAGCCTCGTGCACCGCGGCCTCGTGCTTGTCGATCATGGTTTCTTTGGACCCGGTCCAGTCGGTCTGCAGCAATGCGGCGCGAACGATGTCCTGTGAACCTGTCATCTCTCCCTCCCTAGGTGCTCTCGACACCCGGCATCGCACTTGCGCCCGACGGATGAATGATCCCCGATTCCCCGACTCAGGGTAATTGGCACACGACCAAGGGAACAACGCCAATCTCGTGCCCGGACGATTCTTTCAGGATCGCCGGACAGATAGTCGATGACATCAGTTCGAACATCACCGACCACAGTGAACGCGGGATCGCCTCCACCATCGACCGTGTTCCTCCAGCCACGCGCACAGAATCCCGCCGGGGTGAACATGTCGGCACGGCGATTCACCCCAGTGGCCTCCACCATCACGACATCGTGCGAGGCGACGACGGTGACGATCATCGAGGACGCGACCATGCCAGCGACATCGTCGGAGTCGCCACGGCCAGCGTCAGCCGAGATCCGAGTGAGCGCTCAGTAACCGCCGCCGATCTTGGTGTGATCCCACGACACGACTCTCTCGACGTCGATCTGGATGCCAATGCGCTTCTTGGCCTGAGCCTCGAGGAAGGGCAAAGCCGCGTCGCTGATGGCTCCCTCTCCGTTGTACTTCAGACCCACGGCCCGGCCGATGGCCAACACCGAGTCGAAATCCTCGATGAGTCGGGCGGAACCGACCAGCTCGAGACCCTTCAATTGTTCGTAGGTCTCCCCACTCTCGATCAATCCGGTGATCCTGCCGTCACGACGCAGATTGACGACCTTCTGACTCTTGCCGAACGTCCAGAATGTCACCTTGCCATCCATCACGACGTACCACATGGCCACCAGGTGCGGATGCCCGGTCGGTCCGATGGACGCAATGTTCAGTATCTTCTGCTCCTCGAGATACGCGTCGATCTCGGCTGGTGTCATGTTGATGGTGGATCGCTTGTTGGCCATGACCGCGACCCTACTTGCGAACCATCAGGTCGACGTTGTCCGACCGACGGCCACACGCGGACGGCCGGCCAGATCGGGGAGGATTCTCACCTCGTCGTAGCCGGACTCGCTCAAGAGTCTCGTGACGGCATCGGTTTGCCGATGTCCGATCTCCAACACCAACGATCCACCGGGCCGCAACCAGCGCGGAGACTCGGCGACGATGACGGCGATGTCGGCCAGTCCCTGGGACGGAGCGAACAACGCAAGGGACGGCTCCCACTCGCGGACCGAGGGTTGCACCTCGACGTCGTCCACGTCGATGTAGGGGGGATTGCTGACGATCACGTCGAAGCAACCGTTCAGTTCCCCGGGCAACGCCTCGAACCACGATCCGTGCGCGAAGCGCACGTTGGCTGCCATCCGCCCGAGTCCGGCGGCGTTGGCGCGGGCCACGTCGAGAGCATCGGTCGAGGCGTCGGTGAGCCACACTTGCGTTCCGGCGAGCGGTAATTCCGCGGCGAGCGACAAGCCGATCGCACCCGAACCCGTTCCGAGGTCGGCCACCAAACGCGTCGGCGAGCACGCCCGAGCGAGTTCGATGGCTTTCTCGGCGACCCATTCCGTCTCGGGCCGCGGAATCAGTACGCGACGATCGACCATCAGGTCGATGGTGCGAAAAGACCAACTGCCCGTCACGTACGCCAGAGGTTCCCCCGAGCGGTATCGAGCCACGATGCCATCGAGTTGCCGCACCATGCGTTCGGTGGCGGGCTCGTCGAGGGCGGCGAGGAACTCCTCACCTTTCAATCCGCAGGCGGTCTCGCACAACCAACGCGCCTGAGGGCTCTCTCCGAGCAGGATCGTGGTCTCGGTGAGCAGTTCGCGCCAGGTGATCGTAGGTTCGACGTCCGACATGTGGTCAGTCCCGGTCGCCAGCCAACTGACGCGCACGCTCGTCGGTGGCCAGGGCGTCGACGACGCTGTCGAGATCACCGGCCAGCACGTCGTTCAGGGAATAGATCGTGAAGCCGATGCGATGGTCGGTGAGTCGGTTCTCCTTGAAGTTGTAGGTGCGAATCTTCTCGCCGCGACCGCCACCACCCACTTGCGAACGTCGCTCGGCCGACATCTTGGCGTCCATCTCGTCCTGAGCCATCCGCAACAAACGGGAACGCAACACCGTCATCGCCCGAGCGCGGTTCTGCAGTTGACTACGCTCGTCCTGCATGGTGACGACCACACCGGAGGGCAAGTGGGTGATACGCACCGCCGAATCGGTGGTGTTGACTCCCTGGCCACCGGGACCACTGGCCCGGTACACGTCGACCTGAAGATCCCTGTCGTCGATCTGCACGTCGACCTCTTCGGCCTCTGGCAACACCATCACCGTGGCCGACGACGTGTGGATACGACCCTGACTCTCGGTGACCGGAACTCGCTGGACCCGATGCGGACCTCCCTCGAACTTCAATCGTGACCAGGCATCACCACCGCGCACGACGAAGGTGGCCTGGTTGACCCCGCCCAGATCGCTGGGGGCCATCGAGAGCGTCTCCACGGTCCAGCCACGACGGGCGGCGTAACCGAGATACATGTCGTAGAGGTCGCGCGCGAAAAGGTTCGCCTCCTCGCCGCCCTCGGCACCACGAATCTCCATGATGACCGGACGACCGTCGTTGGGGTCCTTGGGAAGCAGCAACAAGCGCAGTTCCTCCTCCAGTCGCGCCACGTCGGCCTCGGCCGACTCCCGCTCCACTGTCAATTGCTCACGTTCCGTGGCGTCGTGCGACATCGCGATCAGTTCACGGGCCGCCTCGACATCTGAGGTACGGGCCTCGATTTTGCGAATACATTCGACGACCGGAGTGAGTTCCTTGTAGCGACGCGACACCTGGCGCAGTCGTGCTTGGTCGCCCAACACGGCCGGGTCGGACAACAATGACTCCAGCGTGACGTGCTCGGAGAGCAGTGAGTCCCAGCGGTCGCGCATATTCTCAGGCTAGGCCCGACTCAATGGTCACAGGCCGATGATGCGGGCCGGGCGATGCAGAAGCCCGGCCATGCGCACCGTCACCGGCGACACGTCGCGCGCCGGCACCACGATCACGAGTTCGGCATCCGCGCCCGACACCGTCTCATGGGAGTCACGGGCGTCGGCGGCGAAGGGGACGACGTCGAGATCGATACCAGTGGAGAAGACCGCGACCAGCGGAACGCCGGCGATGGTGCATCCCACCGCCACACAAGGAGTCGGATCCTTCAGGTTCGAACGCGCAGTGGGCGATGCCATCGCACGCAGGTTGGCGGCATCGATCGACGCGGGATCGTCGATCACGCGATGTCGCAACGCGCGTTCGGCACCGATGCGATTGAGCGGATGCGGATCGGCGCCCGGAGAGCGATGATGCGCCACCACGTCGACGATACGTTTCAACGACGACGAGGTGGGCGTGTCTCCGTGCATCATGGCGAACGCTTCACGATCATGTTCACCGACTCCCACCTCGAGTCGATGTGATCCCGTGGCCGGATCGTCCACCACCCGACACACCTCGAGTCCCACCACCTCACCGGTGATCACACCGTGCTCGATCACGACATCGGCTCCACTCTCGCGAATGGTGTCGACGAAGGCGAGATGTTCGACCGACGGGGTCGGTTCGGTGGGCAGTGCCTCGGGGAGCGCTGGGGTGATGCCGATGCCGTCGACCTTCCAAACCTGCACGTCGGTGGTGAACCGCGTCGCCCGCCGCGCCAACGTTCCGGTGTGGTCGGACGCCAACAGGTGGACGACCTTCGACCCTCGTTTCGACGACCACGCCAAGGCCACGCCCAAGCCTCTGTCGGTGCGCTCCTCGATGAGCACCCACGCCGTGTCGCCATGACTGGAGGCCGCTCCGACACTGAGCCCGGCCTGCGCCTCAGGCTCGATATTCCCGAAGTGTTCGCGCACGAGGGCGTGGAGTTTGAGACCGAGCAGTCGGGCCCGAACCTCGGGATCCATGGGTGTCACCACGATCGACACCTACTCGAGGGACACCGGGAAATTCGACGTCGGTGAAAACCGACGAGTCAGGACTTGGACTTGCGCTGGCCGTAACGCTTGTTGAAGCGGTCGACGCGACCACCGGTGTCGACCAACTTCTGCTTGCCCGTGAAATACGGGTGACACTCGTTGCAGAGTTCGACGTTCACCTCGCCACCACGAGTCGAGCGCGTCACGAACGAGTTGCCACAAGAGCAACGCACCGTGGTGAGGGTGTAATTCGGATGGATTTCGGCCTTCATCTCTGCTCTTCCTCTGTGCTGTGCCACTCGGACCGCAAAATCCTACCTTCGACCCTCCCTCGCGCCACCCGGATCGACGACGAGGGAAAACCCGGTCACATCGTGGGGGTTTTGCCGATCTCCGAGAGGAAATCGTCGTTGTTCTTGAACTGCCTCAGGCGATCGATCAGCAACTCGAGTCCAGGAGCCGGGTTGCCTTCGGACGCCAAGCCCGACAAAACACGGCGCAGCTTCCAGACCATCTGCAGTTGCTTGCGATCGAACAGCAGCTCCTCGTGGCGCGTGCTCGATCCATCCACGTCGATGGCCGGGTAGATGCGCTTCTCGGCCAGACGACGATCGAGACGCAGCTCCATGTTGCCCGTCCCCTTGAACTCCTCGAAGATCGCCTCGTCCATGCGACTGTTCGTCTCGACGAGCGCCGTGGCCAAAATGGTGAGCGAGCCACCCTCTTCCACGTTGCGGGCCGCACCAAAGAACTTCTTGGGCGGATACAACGCTCCGGCGTCGATACCGCCGGACAGGATACGGCCACTGGCCGGCGCCGCAAGGTTGTACGCACGGCTCAGACGAGTGATGCCGTCGAGGATCACCACCACGTCGCGTCCCATCTCGACCTGACGCTTGGCCTTTTCGATGGCCAACTCGGCGACGTTCGTGTGTTCTTCGGACGGGCGGTCGAACGTGCTGGAAATGACCTCGCCTTTGACGGTGCGGCGCATGTCGGTCACTTCCTCGGGTCGCTCGTCGATGAGCAACACCATCAGATGGACCTCGGGATTGTTGCGCTCTATCGCCGTGGCGATCTCCTTCATGATCGTCGTCTTGCCGGCCTTGGGAGGCGACACGATGATTCCGCGCTGCCCCTTGCCGATCGGTGAGATGAGGTCGATGATGCGAGCCGTCATGTTGCCCGGATCGAGCGGGTTCTCGAGGCGCAATTTCTCATCAGGGAAGAGCGCCGTGAGATCCTCGAAACGCGGACGCTCCTTGGCCTTGTCGGGTGAACCACCATTGACGGAGTTGATCTCGAGCAGAGCCGGGTTCTTCTCGTTGCGACCGGCGGTGCGGGCGACTCCGGTGACATGATCACCCTTGCGCAATCCGTACTGACGGGTTTGCTTCACCGAGATGTAAGCATCGTCCCGGCTGGGCAGGAAGCCACGCACTCGCAGGAATCCGTAGCCCTCGTCGCGCAGATCGAGATAGCCCTCCACCGGCACCGATTCCTGAACGACCGGTTCACCACCCTGGTAGCCACCCTGTTCGTAGTTCCCGTCACGGTCCTCGCCCTGGGGGCCCTCGTCACGTCCACCCTTGCCCCGACGGCGACGACGACGGTTGCGTCCCTCGCCCTCGAAACGCTCGCGTTGGCCACCGTCGCGATTTCCGTCGCGGTTGTAACCGTCGCGATTTCCGTTTCCGTTGCGATCACGATTGCGGTCGCGATTTCCGTCGCGCGGTTGACGTTGCTCTCCCGACGGGACGGACTCACCTCCGGTGAGGTCGGCCACCGTGGACACGCCTTGGCGCACCAACTCGGCCTCCCATTCGGCCAAGGGCTCACCATCGGGTCCGAGAATCACCGCCGGCGCCGGCGCGACGGGCTCTTGGTCGTCCCCCGCGGGGGCATCGGAGGTCGTCGCACCGTCGACCGGACGCGCCTTGGGCGGACGACCCGGGCCCCGCTTGGGTTTCTCGGGCGTTGTCGCGGCCTCGCCGGGCCCTCCGACAGTGTCGAGGATCTGGGTGATGATGTCTTCCTTTTTCGCCCGAGGACCGGCCTTGATGCCGAGCGCGGTCGCGATCGCGACCAACTGCTCCTTGTCCTTGGATTCGAGCACCGACTTTTCGAGTGCGTCTGCGACCACGGAAACCTGCTTTCAGACGAGGGCATGCGGCGGTGTGCGACCAGGGCACGTTCACCGGAGGTCCCGACGCCAGTGAGGGGAACTCACACGGACCAGCCCAGGGTCTGTCACCAGGCGGAGACTCGTGCGGTCTGGGATTCCAGACACCTAGAACATAGCCACGACGAAGGTGGTTGGCAACGTATCCCCGCCGAAACGAGTGTTTCAGCGTCGAGCGACCGAGCGCACGAAAGCCTGCACCCGACCCAGATCGTTCGGTAGCGACGTGGTCCGCTCGGGGCGTTCCAGCAGGTCAGAGAGATGTTCGGGCAAGGCCGGTCGGACGCCGGTGGCCTTCTCCACGGCATCGGGGAACTTGGCCGGATGGGCGGTGGCCATGGTGACCACCGGCACGCCGGCCTCACGCCGACGACGTGCCGCCGACACGCCCACGGCGGTGTGCGGATCGATGAGCATGCCGGATTCGCCGTACACCGCCGCCATGGTGGCCAAGGTGTCGGCATCGTCGCTTCGTGCGGCCCGAAAGACCGGCTCGATCCAGTTCGCGTACTGATCCGCCTCCACACTCATGCGACCACTCGTGCGGAACCACGCCATTTGCTCGGCGGTCGCTCCTGCGTCCCGGTCGTTCATCTCGAACAACAGTCGCTCGAAGTTCGATGAGACCTGGATGTCCATCGACGGACTCAGAGTGGGCACCACGTCGTCGGTCACCATCGCCCGCGATTCGAAGAATCGGGTGAGGATGTCGTTGGTGTTGCTGGCGACGATGAGCGAGTGAGTGGGAACGCCCATCTCGCGGGCGATCCAGCCGGCCAACACGTTGCCGAAGTTACCGGTGGGAACACTGAACGACAGTGGTCGATCCTCCAGCGCCTTCCATGCCGCGACGTAGTACACGACCTGGGCCATCACCCGGGCCCAGTTGATGCTGTTGACCGCGGACAGGTTCATCTCACCACGGAATGCGACGTCGTTGAACATGGCCTTCACCAAGTCCTGACAGTCGTCGAAGGTGCCCTCGATGGCCACGGTGTGCACATTCGGCGCGTCGACCGTCGTCATCTGGCGACGCTGAACGTCACTGACCCGACCCTGCGGGTACAAGATCACGATGTCGACGTTGTCGCATCGCCTCACACCGTCGATGGCCGCCGAGCCGGTGTCGCCACTGGTGGCACCCACGATCATCACGCGTTCGCCACGGGCCGTCAGCAGGTGATCGAAGAGGCGGCCGACCAACTGCAAGGCCACGTCCTTGAAGGCCAACGTCGGTCCGTGAAAGAGTTCCATCACCCATTCATCGGGGCCGATCTCCACCACGGGAACGATGGCCGGGTGACGGAAGGTGGAGTAGGCCTCGTGACACATGGGACCGAACGCGACCTCGTCGATCTCACCGTCGACGAAGGGTCCCATCACCGCAGCCGCCAGATCGGCGTACGAGACGGTGGACAACGGGGGCAGTGTCGGCCAATGCGACGGAACGTACAGACCGCCGTCAGAGGCGAGTCCGGCCAACAACACGTCGGCGAATCCGAGTTCGGGCGCCTGCCCGCGGGTCGAGACGTAACGCACGGTCATCGACCCGTCAGGAACCGATCACCCGCAGCAACCCACCGACACGGCTGACCACATCGAGTTCGCGCAACTCGCGCACCGTGGCCTGCACCGCGGACTCCTTGGCGTCGTGCGTGATGAACACCAGACGGGCGTCGGCTCCGATGCCCTCCTGCTCGGCGGCTCGGATGCTCACACCGTGACGAGCGAACACCCCGGTGACCGCGTGGAGGACACCGGGCTTGTCGACCACCTCGAGCGACAACAGATATTCGGCGCTCGTCTCGTCGATCGGTCGAACCACCGCGCGGGAGAACGAGCCGATGGTTCCGTGGGTGCCCTTGGCCAGGTTCACCGCGGCGTCGATCACGTCGCCGAGTACGGCACTGGCCGTGGGTCCGCCACCGGCGCCGCGTCCATAGAACATGAGCGAGCCCACTGCTCCACCCTCGACGAAGACCGCGTTGTAGCTCTCACGAACGCTGGCCAGCGGGTGATGCAGAGGAACCATCGCCGGATGCACGCGCACGGCGATCTCACCGGAGGCGGCGTCGCGTTCGGCGATGCCGAGGAGCTTGACGACGTATCCGAGTCGTTTGGCCACGGCGATGTCGGCCGCGGTGATGCGACTGATCCCCTCGTGATACACGTCGCCGGCCACCACCTTGGCACCGAAGGCGATGGATGCCAGGATCGCGGCCTTGGCACCGGCGTCGAAGCCCTCGACGTCGGCCGTCGGATCACGCTCGGCGAAACCGAGATGTTGCGCCTCAGCGAGCGCGACTCCGTAATCGGCGCCATCCTCGGTCATCTTGGTGAGGATGTAGTTGGTCGTACCGTTGATGATGCCCATGACGCGACTCACCGGCTCGCCGCGCAGACTCTCACGCAGGGCGCGGATGACCGGGATGCCACCGGCGACGGCTGCCTCGAACAAGAGGTCGACACCGGCGGCGTCGGCGGCACCGAACAATTCGGCACCGACGTTGGCAAGTAGTTCCTTGTTCGCCGTGACCACGGGTTTGCCGAATGACAGCGCCGTCGCGATGAGCTCACGGGCCGGCTCGATACCACCGATGACCTCGACCACCAAGTCGACCTGCGGGTCACTGACGACCGAGTGCGCGTCGCGCGTGAGCAATCCGTCGGCCAGGGCGATCTCGCGATCGCGCGAGAGGTTTCGCACGGCGACGCTCACCACTTCGAGGCGAATGCCGGTGCGAGCCTCGATGCCCTTCGACTGTCGGGCGATGAGACCAATGAGGGCCGCACCGACGTTTCCGCAGCCGAGCACACCGACGCGCACGACTTTTCCTTGGGATTCGACCGTTGTCACGATGATCAAGGCTAAAGGGGCGCCCCGCCGGAAACCTCGGGATTTATCGACGGCGACGGGTCCGCACCAGCCGAGTGAGCCGGGGGTTCACACCTGATCGAGTCGAACCAGGTCCTCGTAGGTCTCGCGCCGCACCACCACGCGCGAGGTCCCGTCGGCCACGAAGACCACGACCGGTCGGGGAACCTTGTTGTAGTTGCTCGCCATCGAATGGCCGTAGGCACCGGTGACCGGCGTGGCCAACAGATCGCCCACTTTCAACGACGACGGAAAATCAGCGTCGAAGATGAGAACGTCGCCGCTCTCGCAGTGTTTGCCCACCAGTCGTCCGGGCATGTCCCGCGTCGCCGCCACATCAGCCACGGTGAACGCCTCGTATCCACTGCCGTACAGCACCGGTCGCGGATTCTCGCTCATGCCCCCATCGACGCTGACGTAGGTGCGAATACCGGGGATGAGTTTGATCGTGCCCACCGTGTACACGGTGATGGCCGATGACGCCACGATCGCGCGACCGGGCTCGACCGACACCTCGGACTGAACCCCGAGGGCCCGACAGGCATCCAGCAACACCGAGCCCCAGGCAGTGATCGAGGGTGCCTCCTCGCCTTCCACGTACGCGACGCCGAGGCCACCACCCAAGGTCAGTTCGGGCAGTCCGTAGGGAGCGGCGAACTCGGCCATCACCGCGGCGGCCCTCGCGAAGCTGTCGACGAGCAAGACGTTGGACCCGATATGGCAATGAAGGCCGACCAACTCGCCGCAACCCCCGCGGGTGATGCGCTCGATCGCCCGCGCGGCGTCACCATTCGCCAAGTTGAACCCGAACTTCGAATCGTCCTGACCCGTGGCGATGAAGTCGTGCGTCTCTGCGTGAACGCCGGGGGTCACTCGGACCATCAATCGGGGCCGGGGAAAATTTCGCGAACGTAGGTGCTCGAGTCGCTCGATCTCGTCGAAGCTGTCCACCACGATCTGACGCACTCCGGGACGCGCCTGGGAGTCGGCACCAGCGGAGAGGGCCATCTCCAGTTCGGTCAAGCTCTTGTTGTTGCCGTGCAGGATGCAACGATCGGCCGGCACTCCCCCGTGCATGGCGACGAACAGTTCGCCACCAGTAGCCACGTCGAGCAACAGTCCCTCGTCGCTCACGAGTCGGGCCATCGCGGCGCAGGTGAAGGCCTTGCTGGCGTACACCACCCGATCGGTACCGAAGGCCGCCACCGCCTCACGACACCGCGCACGAATGTGCGCCTCGTCGTACACGAACATCGGGGTGCCGTGGCGCTCGGCCAACTCGTCGACCCGGCATCCACCGATGCTCAACGAGCCGTCGGCCTCCACCCGCGCGTTGTCGGGCAGCAGATTCAAGGGCACGGGACGCGGGCTCACATCTGCTCCGGAGTGTCGATCCCCAGCAGGCCGAGCCCGCGGTTCATCACCCGAGCGGTGAGGTCACACAAGGCCAGTCGACTGGCGCGAGTCACGTCGTCGGCCTTCAACACCGGGCAGTGTTCGTAGAACGCGGTGAAGGCGGTGGCGAGTTCGTGAAGATACGTGCACAGTCGGTGCGGGCTGTACCGCTCGATGGTGTCGAAGACGGCGGACTCGAAACCGAGGATCCTCAGTGCCAGCTCCCGCTCTTGGGGCTCGACGATCGAGATGGCAACGGAGGCGATGGTGCTGCGATCGATACCGGCCCGCCGGAAGATGCTGCAGATGCGGGCGTGCGCATACTGAAGATACGGGGCGGTGTTTCCATCGAAGGACAACATGCGCTCCCAGTCGAAGACGTAATCACGCACGCGGTCGGTGGAGAGGTCGGCGTACTTCACGGCCCCGATGCCCACCATGCGCGCGACTCGGGCGCGCTCGTCTGCCGGCAGGTCGGGGTTCTTGGCCGCGACGGCTTCGTCGGCTCGCGCCACCGCCTCGGTGACCAGGTCGATGAACTTCAACGGGTCGCCGCTGCGACTCTTGAGCATCTTGCGGTCAGGACCCAGCACGCTGCCGAACGACACGTGAACGGCCTCCACGGGATCCTTCAACCAACCGGCCATGCGAGCGACATCGAAGACCATGCTCAGGTGCTGCGTCTGCGGTGCTCCCACGACGTACAACAACAAGTCCGCACCGATGCGCTCGACACGATCGATCACACAAGCCAAATCGCTGGTGGCGTAATTGAAACCCCCCTGTCCCTTCTGCACGATCAACGGCAATGGGTCACCGTCGCGATTGGTGTAGCCAGGCGGGAACACCACGTCTGCACCATCAGACTGCCGGAGCAGACCAAGAGCGTCCAGACGGGTGATCACCTGCGGCAGCAGATCGTTGTACGCGCTCTCACCCATCAGGTCGTCGTCGGTGAGCAGAATGCCGATCGAGGAGTACACCACGTTGAAATGCTTGGTGGACAAATCGACGAGCAATTTCCAGAGGCGTCGGGTTTCCGCGTCGCCCGACTGCAGCGACACGACACGGGCTCGCGCACGATCCTTGAACGTGTCGTCGGCGTCGAATTTCGCTCGAGCCTGTTTGTAAAAGCCGTCGAGGTCGCCGAGCGAGAGATGATCGGCCGCCTTGGTCTCGCCAAGATCCAGCAGGTGCTCGATGAGCATCCCGAACGGGGTGCCCCAATCGCCGATGTGGTTCTCGCGTGTCACTCGGTGTCCGACGTGCTCCATCAGACGAACGAGCGCGTCACCGATGACGGTGGTGCGCAGGTGACCGACGTGCATTTCCTTGGCCACGTTCGGTGCCGAGTAGTCGATGATCACCGTGCGCGCGGCGACCGCGCCGACGCCGAGACGGGCGTCGGCGGCCACTTTCGACAGTTCGTCGGCCAGGAATCCGTTGGCGAGGACGAGGTTCAGGAAGCCCGGGCCGGCCACCTCGACCGACGAGCAGATGTTCTCGAGACTGCCACACGCCTCGAGAACTGCCTGAGCCACCTCGCGCGGATTGCGTCCGAGTTCCTTGGCCAAGGCCAACGCACCGTTGGCTTGGGCATCGGCGTGTTCGCTGAGGCGGATGACGGGATCGACACCGGTACGACCAGCCACGGAGTCGAACGCCACTTGTAGGCGGGTGGCGAGAACGTGGAGGAGATCGGGCATGACCGCCCCATTGTTACCGATGAGGGGTGGTTCACCACCGCCTATTCATGTGATCGACGAGGCAGGCCCCAGTCCCCGGATGGCGGTGTGACAACTGCAGATGCCGAGTATCTCGGTGACCACACCGGCGTCGACGGCGATCCACACCGGCGTCGACGGCGATCCACACCGGCGTCGACGGCGATCCACACCGGCGTCGACGGCGATCCACACCGGCGTCGACGGCGATCCACACCGGCGTCGACGGCGATCCACACGGGCCAAAGGCGCCACGCCGCGTTGGCCACGAGGGCCTCGCTCGACGAACACCCCGGCCGGAAAGGATCGCTGATTTCGGGCTCGGCCGAGTAGCGGTAGTCGGCGGCCAAAGAAACGGAACGAAGCTTGTTGGACCGATCCTCGGTGAACCACCACGCTGCATTACCCGACGAACACGACATGTCGGCGAGACACCTCGGGTCGTTGTACCGCTGCTTGGCTGCGACTCCGGCGTAGACGCACCACAGATCGATCTCCAGCCGAGAGTCGCCGAGGCGCGCGTATCCGTAGCCGCGGTCCTCGGGGCCGGTCGGTTCGTGATACTCGTACTGCGGACCGAGCGAACCGAACCACAGACCGTCAGGCAACTCGTCCGGCAACAAGGGGTCACCATCGGATCCGCTGCCGCATCCGGTTCCCCACACGGGCCCGGGGCCAAGGACCGGAACGTCGTCGTAACCGATTCCCTGCAACGAGAATCCGCCGTCAGGGGCGACAGTGTCGACGACGAGCGACGAGGTCGTCGTCGTGGGCGCGTCTTCGACCACCGACGTGGTCGAAACCGACGTGGTCGAAACCGACGATTCCTTCACGGAACACCCCACCACCACGACAGAGAACACCAACGACAGGGCTCTCACAAGGTTCCTTCGACTCGC
>VFYV01000021.1 GCA_016871395.1 Actinomycetota bacterium | reverse complement strand
TCGGGGTCCAAGATGAACGCCACCGTCACCGGCCAGCGGTCCAACCGCGCCGGCGCCATCGTCGAGGTGAATCCGGCCGCCACCGCGCGATCGTGCACCTCTTGACAGTCGTCCACGTTCATGTAGATCTTCCACAACGCGGTGCCGTGCTCGATGGCTCCGCTGCGCTCCAGGTGCTGGGCCAACTGCAGGCGACCACCACCGACGTCGGCGGCCAGCACGATCTCATCCACCCCCGGAATCTGCGTGCGGGACTGGACTTTCAACCCGACGATTTCGGTGTAGAACCACTCCGATCGCTCGATGTCGGTGACATTGATGCAGTACTGACCCACGGTCGTCGCCACGGCTCCCCCTGTCGTCCACTCTTGTTCTACACCACATTCGGCTCTGGCGGAACGGGAGGGATTCGAACCCCCGGGCCTTGTGAGCCGGCCGCTTTCAAGGCGGCTGCATTTGTCCGCTCTGCCACCGTTCCGCCATCGAGGCTAGCGAACCGAGACCGCCGGTCGTCAGGTGGCGATACGCACTCCGAACAGTCGCTCGAACTCGGCCATGTACTCCACGTCACTCTCGATCGCACCAAGGGCCACCCACTCCGCATCGCTCACCAACGGACGGTTCGCCAACAGTTCGGGTCCACCCCACGACACCGGATACCGCAAACGGGGCTCGGTGGTGCGAATGGCGTTCAACACCACCGCACCCACCTCGAAGGGATCGGTGGCCTGGGCCATCCCGGCCGCGTAGAACTGGAACATGCGCCGATAGTGCGCTTCGTACGCACCACTGGAGTTGGGAGCATCGACGTTCTTGGCGAAGATCGCCGACTTGGTGATGCCGGGTTCCACCATGGCCACCCGAATGCCGAACGGCGCCACCTCTTGGGCCAGTCCCTCCGACATCGCCTCCAACGCCCACTTCGACGCTACGTACGGTGCCTGCGCCAGTGCCGCGAAGCGTCCGACCACCGACGAGATGTTGATGATCGCACCCGACCCGCGTTCACGCATGTGCGGTAACACGGCTTGCACGCAGCGCACCGCGCCGTACAGGTTCACGTTCATCACTTCGTGGTACAGCGAGGGTGGGCACTCCTCCACCACCGCATTACCACCGACACCCGCGTTGTTGACCAACACGTCGACGCGGCCCGCCCGCTCGAACACCTGGGCCAATCCATTGGCGGTGCTGATGTCGTCGCTCACATCCATCTCCACCCAGTGCAGGTTCACCCCCGCTTCGGTCGCCATCGCGTTGGCCTTTTTCGCTTTTTCCAACCCCCGGGCGGTGCCGAACACGGTGTACCCGTTGTTGGCCAGATGAATGGCGGTCGCGCGACCGATACCCGAGTTGGCTCCGGTCACGACGGCGACCTCGTTGTTCTCTCCCATACCGCTCACACTAGAGGCGCGCCGCGAGCCCTCTCAGCGGATCGAGTGCCGCAGACGCTCGACCCAGTCATCGGCCTGCTGCCAACGAGCATCAGCGTGCTCGCGGGCCGAGTGGGCGTGTTCGCTGGCGGCCGGGTAAGAGCCGAGAAACTTCACCGCTCCCTGCTTGGCGTGCAACGCTCGGAGAGCATCGGCCACCAATTCATCGGCGATGTGGCCATCGAGGTACATGACGAAGCAGTAGTCGCCCAATCCGCCATCCTTGGTGGGACGCGACAACAGGTTGGTGATGTTCACCCGACGCGCGGCGAACTCCTGGAGGATCGAGATGAGACTGCCCGGTTCGTCGGCGCGCTGATACACCACGATGCCGGTCACGTCGTGTCCGGTCGGAGTCGGAATGCCAGAGCGACCGACAACCACGAAGCGGGTTTGGTTGCCCGAGTGATCCTCGATGTTGGATGCCAGCACTTCGAGCCCGTATCGAGCGGCCGAGTGGCACGGTGCGATGGCCGCCGCACCCACCAACCTCTCGGTCGACACGGTGCGCGCCGCATCGGCGGTGCTGTTGGCCGCGCGCACCTCGGCATCGGGAAGCTTTTCGCGAAGATAGCGATGGCATTGTGCCGTGGCCACGGGGATCGACAACACGGTCGTGATGTCGGCCAACGCCGTTCCCGGCAGGGCGAGCAAACAATGCTCGATGTTCAACACGATCTCGCGTTGGATCAACAGGTCGTAGTCGAACGACAAGGCATCCTGGGTGAAGTTGACCGTGCCCTCGATCGAGTTCTCGATGGGCACCACACCGAACTCCACCTCGCCCGATGCCACCGCGTCCAGCACGTCGGGAACGGTGCGAAAGGCCACCAACTCGCCGGCGTCCAGATCGGGCTGGGAACGCACCGCCTGTTCGGTGAAGGTACCGAACGGTCCGAAGAAACCGACCCTCGTCGGGGCTCCGGCGGTCGTCGTGGAGGTGGATGTGCTGTTCACAACCGTCAAGGCTACGGGTCGGAACCTCAAGTGGCAGGATGATTACGTGGATCAAGAGTTCTTGCGGGCCCTTCTCGACGACGTCTCTTCGGGGCGCACCTCACCCGACGACGCGGTCGAACAGTTGAAGCGCCTTCCCTTCCGACGGGTGGACGACACGCTCGTCGATCACCATCGTCATCTGCGTCAGGGGGCCCCCGAAGCGGTGTACGGTCCCGGCAAGTCCCCCGAGGAGTGCGTGTCCATCGTGGGTGAACTGCTGGCCCACGGTCGGGGTGCGGTTCTGGTGACCCGCACGAACGACGATCAACGCAAAGCCCTCGAAGCGGCTCACGGTGTCGCCGACACCGCCAACGGTTCCATGCTCTGGCGCGCACCGACCCCCATCGATCACGGCAACGTGTTGGTGATCTCGGCTGGTACCGCCGACGTACCGGTGGTCGACGAGTGTCTCTTGGCGCTGCGGGCACACGGCATCGGCGCGACACGCATCACCGACGTCGGTGTGGCCGGGCTTCATCGTCTGCTCGATCGCCTCGACGACGTCATGGACGCCGACGTCATCGTGGTGGTGGCCGGAATGGAAGGTGCCCTGGCCAGCGTCATCGGCGGACTCAGCGGCAAGCCGGTGATCGCCGTGCCCACCAGCGTTGGTTACGGCTCCGGACTCGATGGTGTGACCGCGTTGTTGGCGATGCACGCCACCTGTGCCAACGGGGTCACCGTGGTGGGCATCGACAACGGATACGGGGCCGCTTGTGCGGTGGCACGAATCATTCGGGGTCGGTCGGCATGACCCGCGTGGCGTGGTTCAACTGTTCGGCGGGCACCGCCGGCGACATGACGTTGGCGGCGCTGATCGATGCTGGTGCCGATCAGTCGCGCGTCAGCGAGATCCTCGCCGCGTTGCCGATCGATGATTACGCGCTCACCTTCGAACGCACCCAACGGTGTGGCGTGGCGTCCACTCGGACCATCGTCGCCGTTCATCATCACGATGAGGACGACCACCACGATCACCATCGTTCGTGGCGTGACATCGACGCGATGCTCTCTGCGGCCGACCTACCAGATCGTGTTCGAGACCGGGCGCGTGCGGTCTTTTCGATGTTGGCCGACGTCGAAGGCACCATTCATGGCGTGGCGGCGGCCGACGTGGAGTTCCACGAGATCGGATCCACCGACTCCGTCGTCGACACCGTCGGTGTCTGCGCGGCACTAGAGGTCTTGAACATCGATCACATCGTCGCCGGTCCGATCGCCGTGGGTCATGGATCGATCTCCTCGACACACGGCCAACTACCGAACCCCGGCCCGGCCGTGGTGGCCCTGTGCGCGAAACGGTCGATTCCCACCTTCGGACTCGACGACCATCGCGAAATTTCCACGCCCACCGGAGTCGCGATTCTGGCCGCGCTGGCTGATTCATTCGGGCCGATGCCCGCCATCACCGTGTCGTCGGTCGGCTACGGCGCTGGCACCGCTGATTTCGTCTCGCGTGCCAACGTCGTGCAGGTGGTCGTGGGCGAGACGGTCGCCGACCCGTCTCATGGATCGGGACAAGCGGTTCGCTTGTTGGAGGTGAATGTCGACGACGTCAGCGGCGAGGTGTTGGCCCACACGATCGCCACCTTGATGTCGACTGGGGCGCATGATGCGTGGGTGACCCCCATCGTCATGAAGAAGGGTCGGCCGGCGCACACGGTCCACGTGTTGTGTGAAGACGTCCGAACCAGCGAGTTCGCTGAATTACTGGTGCGCGAGACCGGTTCGTTGGGTGTGCGTGGGAGCATCATCGAGCGGTGGCCGGTCGCCCGCACGGAATCGACGGTCGACGTCGACGGCCAAGCGATCCGCGTCAAGGTCGCCGATCACCGCGTGAAAGTCGAGTTCGACGACGCCGCCCGGGCGGCAAAGGAACTGGGATTGCCGGTACGTGAAGTGTTGCGCCGAGCCGAGCAGGCGGCTCGCTGACACTCAACTCGCCAGAGCGTTCGCGACGATCTCGTTCAGCGCCTCCGCTCCCACTTCACCCGCCATACGTACCTTCACGTTTCCGTCGGCCCCGACGATCGTGAAGAAGGGGTAGCCACTCAGCCCGTAGGCAGCCGCCGCATCCATGTTCGCCGAGTCGGCCAAGACGGACCACGGCCAGCCCTTGTCGACGACCCACTGCGAAGGTGGGTAATTCGGCCGGTCCGAGGCCACGCCCGTGGAGACGCCGATCACGTTCAAGTCGGCGGGGACCAAACCCGATTCCCTCCACTCGATGAGGCGCGGTACCTCGGCATTGCAATGCGGACACCAATGCGCCAGGAACACCAACATGTACGGCTGGCCGTCACCGGGGGTTATGGACACCGGGGAACCATCGAAACTCGCGCCCGCGAGAGCCGGAGCCGCCATGCCGACGGCGGGATCGACTCCTTCATCGGGCAAGCGTTCGAGCGCCGCCCCGGCGACCTGAACGGGCTGGTTCTGGGCCACGACGCTCGAAGAAGTGTCGTCCACCGGCGGATCGCCACCCACGAGCACTGCGACGATCAATGCGACCGCGATCGCGAGCACCACGCCGATCACCACCAAACGCCCGCTGGTCTTGGTCTTCGTCGTCAGCTGCTTGGACATGGGGACTCCTGGTGTCAGTCGTCGATCGTGGTGCCGAGGTTCTCGGATTTCGGATGTACGAACAAGAGTGCCACGATGGACAGGAATCCGCACAGCGCCATGAACGACAGGGTCACGAATCCCAGGCGCCGGAACCACACGTCGGTGCACGCCGGACCGACCGAACACGCGCCCTCGCCCCAACTCGGGCGCCACTCGATGATGTAGTGATACGAAGAAACGGCGATGCCCGCGATCAGAAAAGGCAGGGCGTACCACCGCACGTTGCGATCACGTCGGATCGCGGCGACCAGCAGGATCCCGGCCAATGGGAACATACAAATGCGCTGAAACCAACACAGACGACACGGCACGTAATCGGCGATCTCGCTGAAGTAGAGGCTTCCCGCCGTCGCCACGGTGGCCACCAACCAGGCCAGCCACAACGAGACGTCGTGCACCGACTTCGTCACCCACCCGACGGCATTCGCCGGTAGAAGCGAACCACCAGCATGGGCCACGCCACCAACCAAGGCGACCATGGCGAGCATGGATGCGAACAGTTCGGCGGAATCCACGGACATCTTTGCCAGTATGCCCCTCGGAGCAGACAAGATGGGATCCTTGAACCCCCACGTGCCGAAAGTCCCGACCGTCCCGGTGGTGATCGATGCGCGAGCCGCGCTGTCCCTCGCATCGTCGTCATCGGTGGTGTGGGCCGACGTTCGGTGGTATCTGGACGGCCGCGATGCTCGCGCCGTACACGAAGCGGGCCGCATACCCGGCTCGGTCTTCGTCGACGTCGATCGTGACCTCGCCCGCCCAGCGAACTCGCCGAGTGATGGCCGACATCCCTTTCCCTCACCGATGGCCTTCGCCGAACACATGAGCCGACTCGGAATCGGCGATGACACCCACGTCATCGCGTACGACGACACCGGTGGAATGACCGCCTCGCGCTTGGTGGTCATGTTGCGAATGATCGGACGTCGGGCGTCATTGCTGGACGGTGGGATCGGCGCCTGGTCCAACGCCTCGGCAAAACCACTCGAATCCGGGCCGATTCGGGCCGCGACTCACTCGTCCTTCACACCGGTCGAGTGGCCCACGAGTCGCCTCGCCACGACCGATGACGTGCGTGAGTGCATCGCGGGCCGAACGACCTCGTTGTTGTTGGATGCTCGTGCTGGTGAGCGTTTCACCGGGGCAGCCGGGGTGTCGCTGGCCGATCCCCGAGCCGGGCACATCCCGACGGCCCACAACGCACCGTGGGCGGCCGTCATCGAAGACGGCGCACTGCGACCGGTCGCCACGTTGCACGACCATTTCGACAGTCTCGGGGTCGATGATGCTGAAGACGTCATCGCCTATTGCGGGTCCGGGGTCTCGGCGTGTCTCAACCTCGTGGCCATGGAACACGCCGGACACGAACCCGCGCGATTGTTCGTGGCGTCATGGTCGGGGTGGGCCTCCGACGACGGAAACCCCATCGAAACCGGTGAGGGCGGCGCCGTGGCTTCACCGTTCCCGCCTACCGTCGCCACCACCGGCTTGTCGGCGGTGCGCGCGTTGCGCCGAGCGCGCAAGAAAAATCGTCTCGCCGATCTCGAATGGTTCGAAGCGCTCTACCGCGTGTACCTCGCGGCATTCGTCTTCGGCGGTGGCATTTTGTTCATCTCGGGTCTGGTGCCCGACGAGCCGGTGTCGGCGAGTGTGGCGCGCGACGTGGCGACCTTTGGTCCGGGCTGGTTGGGCGTGGCACTCGCGTTGGCAACCGCGATGGGGTTGCGATCGGGTGCACGAGGTGGACCCCTGACACTCGAGGATTCCGATGTTCGACACGTGTTGTTGGCGCCCGTTCGTCGCGAGCGAGTGCTCCTGCGACCAGCCGTGCAGAAAGTGCGATCGATCGTCTTCGGCTCCGCCGCGGCCGGCGCGGTGGCGGGTCAATTGGCCGGCCGTCGTCTGCCCGGGACCAGCATGGGGTGGGCGTGGTCGGGTGTTCTTTGGGGCGGAACGGCCGGGGCGATGTTCGTGGCGATGGCCCTCATCGCCCACGGACTTCGCTTGCGCGGTTGGACGGCCAGCGCTCTCGGTGGGGCTGTGATCGCGTGGCAATTCTGGTCGGCTCTCCCCGAGGCCCGCTTTTCCGGACCGGCCGATCTTCACGGTGGACTGGCCTTGTGGGGCGAGCGCATTCGCCCGATGGAAGTTCTTCCCGCAATCATGACCGCTCTCCTCGTCGTGGTCGGGCTGGCACTGTTGTCACGACAGTCGCTCGAGGCCTTGGCTCGACGCTCGACGCTGGTCACGCAGTTACGTTTCGCCGTGACGTTGCAGGATCTCCGAACGGTCACGTTGCTGCGCCGTCAACTCAGTCACGAGCGCAACCGACCTCGCCCGTGGTTCCCGGTGCCCGCCGGTCGGTCGCTGTCCCCTGAGTGGCGGCGTGGTTGGCAAGGACTCCTGCGGTTTCCGGTCAGCCGTATCCTGCGCATCGTGACGTTGGCGGTCATTGCGGGCCTGAGTTTGGTGGCGGTGCACAACGGAACGACGGCGGCCATCATCGTGAGTGGGGTTGCGATGTTCGTTCTCGGTCTGGAGGTCGCCGAACCGTTGGCTCAAGAGATCGACCATGGTGACCTCACCAACGGGTACCCCCACGGTCGAGGCCCTCTCCACCTGCGACTGTTGGCGCCAACCGCGTCGATGCTGTTGCCCTGTGCCGCCATCGTCTTTCTCACCATGTGGCTGACCGACCGTTCGTCGCTTTCCGTCGCCGCCATCGTGGCTCTTCCGGCAGCCCTGGGGGGATTGGCCGGGGCCAGCATCAACATCGTCTCGGGTGCGCCCGATCAGATCGATTCCAACGTGCGACAGAACATGATGCCACCCGAGGTCGCCGGTACCGCATCGTTGATCAAGGGGATATGGCCCGTCGTCATCTCGACGGTGGGAAGCCTGCCGATGTTGGTGGCTCGAGAGGCGAGCGACAACGGTCAGGGCGCACCGGCGGCCGCCACCCGCGTGGCCATCGCCGTCACCTTGCTGGTGTTGCTCGTGGCCGGATGGATTCACTTTCGCGACGACATCAAAACCTGGTTTGCCAACGCCGCCGCCGAGAGTCGCGACCGAAAACGAACGGGGGTTTCCCCGTGAGTCGACACCCCAAACCACCAGTCGGCCAGAGTGTCCGCCACGGCCCACGAGTAAAAGATGAGCAAAAGCCCGCCGCACTCATCGCTCGCGCCGTCACCAAGGACTACGGAGACGGTCCGGCCTTGCATCCCCTCGACCTGCGGGTGGAGGAACACGAACGGGTGGCCCTCATCGGTCACAACGGGTCGGGGAAGACGACGTTCCTGCGCATGGCCGCCGGACTGCTCGAACCAGCGTCGGGAAGCGTCACCATCTTCGGTGAAGCTCCCGGTTCCATAAAAGCCCGCCGACACCTGAGCTATCTCGCCGACACACCCACCTTTTACGAGGACCTGTCGGTCTGGGAACACCTCGAGTACACGGCGCGACTTCACGGTCAGACCTCATGGGAACAACGTGGTGCCGATCTGCTCGGGCAATTGGGTATCTACGAGCGCGCCGACGACCTGCCGACTCGCTTCAGTCGAGGCTTGAAACAGAAAGCCGCCATCGCTCTGGCGTTCATTCGACCCTTCGACCTGATGCTGGTCGACGAACCCTTCGTGGGCCTCGACGCCGAAGGCAAGGAGGCCTTGCTCGAGTTGTTCGAGGAGGCATCCGCGGCGGGGTCCGCCTTGTTGGTGGCCACCCACGAACTCGGCTTCGTCGACAGCACCCAGCGCACCATCGCCCTGCGTGACGGAGCCTTGATTTTCGACGGCCCGTCGTCGCGAGCCGAGGCTCGTGGATTGGTCGCCTTCGAGGGCACGGCAGAGACCGAATCCTGAATCGGCCCTACAATCGCGGCATGCAGGAATACTCATCCGTGTCGGTGTACGTCACCGAACACGCCAAATTGACCGACAAGTTGAACTCACTCGCCTCCGAGGGATGGTCGGTGGTGTCGATCATCTCCACCGGCTCTGAAGTCGTGGCCTACCTCTCGCGAGCCAGCAATGAGTCGGCTTCGACCACCCCCACATCGGCCGCTCACGTCACACCCGTTCCCACACCAGCCTCCGACCAGAACGGATGGGCCTCGGCCAACTCCGGCTCCACGACGGTCACCTCACCGTCGGTTCCCGCCGACTGGTACAAGGATCCGGCGGGTCGCTACGAGTTCCGCTATTGGGACGGCACGAAGTGGACCGAGCACGTGTCGCGTGGTGGCGTGCGGCACAGCGATCCCCCGATTCCGTGACGATCGTCCACTTCGTCGTTCGCATGTGAATAGGTAGTTTGTCCTCGTGCAAACGACCACGATGCGAGCCACCTCCATCGGCCATGCCGGCATCTTCATCGAGGCGCGCCAAGGAACGATTCTCTGCGACCCTTGGTTCAACCCGGCCTTTTTCGGGTCTTGGTTCGTTTTTCCCCGCAATGACCAACTCCCCCATCCATTGCGGGACGAGATCTTGCATCCGTCGTACTTGTACATCTCGCACCTTCATGGCGACCACCTCGACGAGAATTGGTTGAGCCATAACATTCCGCGCCACACCCCGATTCTGCTTCCTGGCTTCCCCACCAACGAGCTCGAACGTCGTCTGCGCTCGTTGGGTTTCGACACCTTCGTTCACACCGAGAACGGAGTCGAAACCGATCTGGGCGACGGGTTCACGATCGCCATCCACGTGGAAACCTCCATCACCGACGGCCCCGCGGGTGATTCGGCCCTCGTCGTCAGCGACGGTGTGCACCGCATCGTCGACCAGAACGATTGTCGGCCGAGCGACCCGCACGCCTTACGCTCACACGGTCCCATCGACCAGCACTGGATCCAGTACTCCGGGGCCATTTGGTACCCGATGGTGTACGAGGAGTCACCCGAGAAGAAGCGACAACTGATCGACCTCAAGGTCGAGAGTCAGTTCACGCGTGCGTTGCGTTACGTGGAGGCACTGGACGCCCGCGTCGTGGTGCCCTCGGCCGGACCGCCGTGTTTCCTGGACCCCGACCTCTTCCATCTGAACGTCATCGACGGCGACGAGCTGTCGATCTTCCCCGATCAATCCGCCTTCGCGGGTCGCCTCGGGGCCATCGGACGCATCAGCGTCACCAACATCCCCGGCACCGTCATCGAATGTGGTTCGGAGTCGGCCCCTCGTCATCCGATTCCCGAAGGCGACGTTCGCGAAATCTTCACGCACAAACGCGAGTACCTTCGGCGCTACCAGAACGATTACTTGTCGTACCTCGACGAATCGAAGGGGTCGTGGGAGCAACCTCTTCCCGATCTCGTGGGCCGTCTGCGGGCATGGTGGGAACCGTTGATGACCCTGGCGCCGACACTCTGCGCCGCCATCGATGCCGCATGTCTGTTGCGTGCCGGCGACACCGACGTTCTCATCGACTTTCCGAACCGGCGGGTACGCGAACACGCCGGTGAGCCCTTCGGCTTCCGGTTCGACATCGATCGCCGACTCGTGGAGACGGTGGTGGCCCAGAACGCCGTCGACTGGAGCGACAAGCTCTTTCTCTCGTGTCGCTTCGAAGCGTGGCGTTCAGGCGCGTACAACGAGTACCTCTACAACTTCTTCAAATCGCTGTCGGTGGAGCGGATGCAACGAACCGAGGCCGAGGCGGTACGAAAGATCTCTCCTCCACCTCCGAGCAACGAGATCCGTATTGGTGACCACATCGTGGAGCGCTATTGCCCGCATCGGCGCGCGGATCTGAGCGTGTTCGGTGAATCGGATGGCACCACGCTGATGTGCACCCTGCACGGTTGGAAGTTCGACCTGGAGACCGGTGACTGCCTGACCGCCGACGACCGTCGACTGCGCGTTCGACGAGCCGAGTCCTAGTCGACCAACGACAACCGGTACGCGAAGCGGTGCTTGCCCGCCGGAATGACGTGACGCGGATGCACGTCGGGGCCGCAACTGGCCGTGCCGACTCCACGATGAGCCACATCGATGTGCACGAACAATCCGTCGTGGCGAACCAGTTCCGTCACGTCGGCCGCTGCGAACAGGTCGTGATCGGAGTGGTGTATCGCCGACATGT
The DNA here is from genome assembly GCA_016871395.1 of Actinomycetota bacterium. Classification (GTDB taxonomy): domain Bacteria; phylum Actinomycetota; class Acidimicrobiia; order Acidimicrobiales; family Ilumatobacteraceae; genus Casp-actino8. The sequence continues at coordinate 16,324 of VFYV01000021.1, read as the reverse complement.
GCAGGCCCACCGGTCGTAGCGCTTCGATACGTAGTCGGCGGCCGTCGCGAGATCGAATGATTTCCATCCAGCGACAATCGGTGCGCAGGCCGAACTCCTGCGGGACGATGTAAGGCAACTCGTCCACGTCACTCTCCCAGATTCCCAACAACGCACCACTGTTGCGATCGGGCATGTTCTCCAAGGGACCACGCCCGTGGTAGCGGACAACGTCGAAACCTCCGGGCAACTCGAACACCACACCGATCCGTGGCAGATCGGTCAGGTCCTCGGGGACAGTGACGGTGTGGTCGTACACCACCGACCCCGTCGAGTCCACGTACGACGTCACTCGGTGATCGACCAAACTCTCCGCAACATGGCGGTCGATTCCACGCTCCAGCCAACGCCACAATGCCTTGCCCCCGATGGCCATCGTCGCCGACAATCCCGGCATCAATTTGAAGCCGTCGTTGTCGGTGGCCCCACGCCAGAGGTTCAACTGTGGTGAGCCACCCAACAGAACGTCGACCGCCGTCGCTTCGGCGTCGGGATCTCGGGCGGGAAGCGCGTTGCTCTCGGCCTCACGCAACACGACCTGATCCCATGCGACCACGTGGCCGGCACCACACCACGATGTCTCCCTCGCCACGGTCCATCGGAAGTTGAGCAACACCTCACCGGCGTGATCCTTGGCATCACGCAGGTCGATCGGTGACTCGACGGTGGCGGTGGAGCCGGCCGACACCTCTGGCGACCATCGACCCGACCTCACGCGCTCGCCATCGACCGTCACCTCCCACGTTCCGCGCAACCACGACAAGTCACGAAACGCCTGGCGATTGGTCACCTTGAGTTTCCAGCCGGCGCTCTGAACGGCGACCGGACGATGACACCACATCAACTCCTGAATGGCTGGGTGAGGTTCGACGTCGGGCGAAACGATGCCGTCGGCCACGAAATTGCCGTCATGGGGTTCGTCACCGAATTGTCCTCCGTAGGCGAACCGCTGCAGTCCGTTGGGAGCGACCTGCAACAAGCCGTGGTCCTTCCACTCCCACACGAAGCCGCCCTGGAGATTGCGATGTCGATCGATGATGGCCCAATAGTCGGCGAGCCCGCCGTTGCTGTTTCCCATCGCGTGGCTGTATTCGCACAAAATCAGTGGCCGTGGTCCCAGGTTCTTCTCGGCGTACATCTCGAGGGCCGATGGCGGGGCATACATCGGACAAACCACGTCGGTGACGGACATGCCGCCGTTGCTCCAACCGGCGTGGAACACCGCTGCCTCGTAATGGAGCAATCGACTGGGATCGACACGCCGCACCATGGCGGCAGACGCCTCGTGATGCTCGCCATAGCCGGACTCGTTGCCCAAACTCCACATGATGATGCTGGGGTGATTGCGGTCGCGCTCGACCATGCGACCCACTCGCTCCAGCCAGGTCATTCTGAAGCGCGCGTCATGGCACAGGCTGGTGTTGAAACCATGGCTCTCGATGTTCGCCTCGTCGACGACGTAGAGGCCGTACTCGTCGCACAAGTCGTAAAAACGATGATCGTTCGGGTAGTGCGAGGTGCGAACAGCGTTGATGTTCGCGCGCTTCATGGCTAACACGTCCTGCCGCATGTCCTCGACGGTGACCGCCTTACCGCGCTCGGGGTGATGGTCGTGCCGGTTCACCCCCATCACCGTGATGGGGCATCCGTTCACACACACCAAACCGTCGATTATTCCGACCCGTCGAAACCCGACGATTTGTTCGACCGCTTCAATGACCACGTCGTCGGCATCGACCAACTCGCAGACCACGCGATACCTCCGAGGTTCCTCCGCCGACCACGGGCGTACTCTCGGGTTCGCCATCTCGACGCGCGCCACGTGTCCGGTGAAGGAGTACGGCTGCAGGTGATCGTGAGCCACGCTCGCGGTTACTGTGCGACCGATACTGCGACCGTCGAGCCCACGCAGGGTGGCACGCACCCGCCAGCCCTCGCCCAGCACCATGGTGCCGTTGGCGTCCAGAACCCCGATGCCGACGTCCAACGCCAACGACGCTCGAGCGGTCTCGGGATTCCAGTCGGCATGGACGTGCAGGCGTTCGATGTTCACCACGGCTCGTGACTCGAGAAACACCTCACGATGCAGTCCGGCCATCCACCACTGATCCTGGTCTTCCACGTACGACTGAGCGCTGTAACGAATCACCACGACGGCGATCGAGTTGGACCCCTGGTGCAAATGATCGGTCACGTCGTACTCGCTCGGAAGGCGACTGTCGGTTCCGTATCCGACGAACGAGCCGTTGACGAACACCGCGTGCACACTCTCGGCACCGCCGATGTGCAACACCGTGCGCCGCCCCTTCCAGGCCCGCGGAACGGTGATGGAGCGTCGATACACACCGGTGGGGTTCTGCTCGGGTACCGCCGGTGGTCGCAGGGGCCACGGCATCTTGACGTTGGTGTAGTGCGGGTGATCGCCGACGTCCTGCAGCGTCCAGTTACCCGGAACGTTCACCACGCCCCACGATCCCGTCGATTCCTCGGCCACCGCGCTCGCAGGCACGGAGTCGGGATCAGAGAACAAGCGAAACTGCCAGTCGCCGTTCAGGCCGACGTGCCACGGTGAACGCGAGCGGTCGGCATCCACCGAGTCGGCACGGGCACAGGGCGCCATCGTTTGACGCATGGGAAGGCGGCCAATGGCCACCACGCCCGGGTCGGCCCAGGGACGCAGGGCGGAGAGGGTCGGTATCACCCCGTCAGCGTGTCACGCCGAAGGGGTGGACGAATGCACCCAAACGGTCATGCCGATGGGGGCGATGTCATCGTTCCAGATCATGTCCATGGCCGCCGTGGACAGGCGCACGCATCCGTGGGACGCCGGATAGTTGGGGATCTCGTACGAACCGTGCAGGGCGATTCCGCCGTTGAAGAACTTCGGACGGTAGATGTCGCCCAGATCACCACCGTGCCAGCCCTTCTCACGCTCGCGATCCACGAGGAAGATTCCGTCGGGGGTCTGGGCGTCGCCCCGGATCCACTTACCCCACTCGGTCTTGTCGCGTTCCTTGAAGGGGATGCCCGATCCGCTGGAGATGTTGATGGTCCAGGTGGTCATACCGTCGCGGATGACGAACAGCAGTTGGCGGTCCTTGTCGACCTCGATGAGGGTGCCCCCGGTGGCGGTGCCGTTCGCGCGCATGTCGGCCTGCGTGAGCAGAGCCGCGGTCGTTTCGTCCACCTCGGCGGTGGCCGGCAGACCCATGTACTTCTGGAACGCCATGACCGCCTGCGACGTGGTGACCCCGTAGTCACCGTTGACCGACTGCACCCAGAAGCCGAGATCGAGCAGTCGCTGCTGGACGCGCTTGGTCTCCTCGCCGTCCCGGGTGATCACGGCCACCAACGGCACCTCGAGCGGTGTGGCGGCGACGCGCACGGGCTCGGGCGGCGGCGACGCAGCGGCCGGAACGGTGATCACGGGGGCCGGCATCGTGGGCGCAGGTGAAGCCGGAGGCGACAAGGCGATCGTCGAGGGAGTGACGGTGGCCGCTTCGGCCGGGGAGGAGACCACACCACCACAACCAGCGACGGACGATCCGACCAGCGTCGTGAGAGCGAGGAAGACGATGATCGATTTTCGTTCGTCGGCGTCCGCTCTCACCCGCACAGTGAGACGAAAAATAGTTGCGCCTGCTCGGCGAAGCGCGGATACCCGTCGTCAGGCGTACTGCTCGGGAATCTCGAACCAGATCGTCAACGAGTACTTCGTACCACTCGTCAACGGCAACGACTGGTGCGGATGGGTGACGAGGCTCGGCCACACGAGCAGTGATCCCACCGGCACGTCGGTGTTGCGATACAGCTGTTGCGGAAAGTCGAGTGCGGCGCCCTCGTACCCGTCGTTCAACTTCACCGACGCCGACAACTGGGCGACGTCGTGGTGGATGCGCAACTCGCGCTGACCGTCGAGGTCGTACTTGATGACGAAGGCGTCGCGCAGTCCGCAGTAATCGATGAGGGGCCACTTCTGCTGAAGTTGGGGCCAGATGCGCACGCCCAGGTCGACCATGACGTTCTCGTAGAGCCGCGGGCTGATGGTGGCCAGGCTGATCTCGTGACCCGGCACGGGGTCGTCGGGGTTCGGTTCGAAGCCGCCGGCGGCCTCGGCGGCGCGGATGACCGCGTCGCACATGTCGCGGGTCCAGAACGGCACCACCACCATCTCGGGACCCACCTCCGTGAGATCGCCGTCGAAACTCTGGGCACCGCGGTAGCCGAGCACGAGGTCGAGGTCGGATGTCGCCACGGGTGGATTCTGTCAGTCACAGGGGGTCGGGAGGGGTGATGTTCCTGTGTCAGACTTCGTGTCATCACTTGTCGAACGGGGGCGGTCATGCGGTCGAAAATTCTCGGGGCGTCGTTGGTGGCGGCGGCGGCGCTGGTGGTGTCGGGGCACACCGGCGGGGCGCAGGCGAGCACCACGGTGCGACCAGCGGCGGTGGTCAACGTCTTCGGAACGCTCGACCTGTTGCTCGACATCTACAGCGGTTCCACCAGCAGTAACCCGACCTTCGGACCGATACTGAACGACAAGTTGCTGTTCTCGGCCAGCACCGCTTCAGCCGGCACCGAACTCTGGATCACCGACGGCACCGCCAACGGCACGAGCCTCGTGAAGGACATCAACCCCGGAGCGACCGGTTCTTCCCCGCGCGACATGACGGTCCTCGGGGACAAGGTGTACTTCCAAGCGTACGACGCCACCAGCGGCACCGAGCTGTGGGTCACCGACGGCACCGCCAACGGCACGACCCTCGTGAAGGACATCAACCCCGGAGCGTCGAGTTCCTCTCCCACGGGTTTCACCGCACTCGGATCGAGGCTGTACTTCTCGGCGACCGGCAACGGTTCCAACGCCGAGTTGTGGGTCACCGACGGCACCGCCAACGGCACGACCCTCGTGAAGGACATCAACCCCGGGCCAGACTCGTCGTCCGTACAATTGATGACACCTTTCGATGGAAAGATCTTCTTCAACGCCCTGTCGGGCACGCTGGGACAGGAACTGTGGTCGACGGACGGAACCGCCAATGGAACCGTGTTGGTGAAGGACATCGACCCCACGATGTGCGGCTCCTACGGGTGCAGCGGACATCCGGTCGACTTTCGAGTGTTCGGTAGCAGACTTTACTTCCAGGCCTCGGACTCGGTCTCCGGCGCCGAGTTGTGGTCCACGGACGGCACCACCAACGGCACGACGCTGGTGAAAGACATCAAGACCGGCGCGAATGGTGCGTATCCCGGAGGCCTCACCGTGGTTGGCGACAAACTGCTCTTCTCGGCCGACGACGGAACCAACGGAACCGAACTCTGGTCCAGCGACGGCACCAGCGGTGGTACCAGCCTGCTCAAGGACATCAACACCGGGTCCAATTCGGGCAGCCCCCAGTACCTCACCAAGATCGGCGACCTCGTCTACTTCTTCGCCTCTGACGCCTCCACTGGTTCCGAGCCATGGAAATCCGACGGCACCGCCAACGGAACGACACGTGTCGCCGACATCAGAACCGGTATCAACGGAAGCGTCGCCTATTGCGGTATGTGCTTGGGCGGGGAGGGGCCGAAGTTCCGACAATACGGGGACTCGGTCGTCATCTTCGCCGACGACGGTGTCAACGGTGCCGAACCGTGGATCACCGGAGGATCGATCACCGGTGCGACGATCCTGGCCGACATCCGACCCGGCTCGTCCGGTTCGGTCGGGGGCGGACACATGATGTCCGGCGCCACCTTCCAGTCGGCCGTCGTCGGCGGGAAGTTCCTGTTCGGAGCCGACAACGGCCAGGTCGGCGTGGAAATTTGGACTTTCACCTCACCCCCGGGTGCACCGACCGCCGTCACAGCGGTCGCTTCCACCAACTCGGCGACCGTGTCGTGGGTCGCCCCCAGCTCGACCACCGTCATCACGTCGTACACGGTCACCTCCAACCCCGGAGCGTTCACGTGCACCACCGCGACGTTGTCGTGTTCCGTGTCGGGATTGCTCTCGAACCAGGACTACACGTTCACCGTGACGGCCACCTCGGCTCTGGGAACCGGAGCAGCCTCACTGCCGTCACCACGGGTGCGCACCTTGTCGCCGCAACTCGGCTCGCTACTGAACTCGTTGACGCCCGTGACCGACATCGTCTCGGACTCCACGCTCGGAGCCGGCTCCTCGGTGACGGTTCTCTACACCGGTTTCAACGCCAACGAACTCGTGCTGATGTTGATGGCGTCCAACCCGGTGGTGATCGGCAGCGCCAACGCCGACGCCAACGGCAACGTGGCCATCACCGGGATCATTCCGTCGAGTACCACGGCCGGTAGTCACACGCTCGCGCTCTACGCACCGGTGAGTGGTTTCGGAGCGAAACAACCGATCTCCGTCACCGCGTCGGCAGCCGGTGGAAGCACAACGGGAAGTGGCACGAGTGCGGGAAGTGGTGCTGGATCCGGCGGAGGCACGCCTAGTGTCGATCCGGCCACTTTGCCCGCCACCGGACGCGGTGACGGCCCAGCGTTGTTGGCCTTGCTGCTGCTCGTGGTCGGCGTCGGCTTAATTGCCGGACGCCGCACCGTCGCGCCACTGCTCGGGAATCATCCACGGCGTTCGCGGTAACGCCGAGAGACGGAACCCCGACACCACGTCGGCGGCGCGGTCGACCGTCGACGGGTCGACTCCGAGACTGTCCGCCAACACCTGCAACACGCGCGAAGCCTCGATGCCCCGCGCGGCGAGATCGTCCAAGGTGATGGCACCGTGTCTCTTGGCCAACCGCTCACCGTCGCCGCCCACCACCAACGGCACGTGGGCGTACTGCGGAGTGCGGTATCCCAACAACGTCTGCAGGTGCATCTGCCGACCGGTGGAGAACAAGAGATCGTCACCCCGCACCACCTGCGTCACCCCCTGCGCCTCGTCGTCCACCACCACCGCCAGGTTGTAGGCCGGCACACCGTCGTTGCGTTGCAACACGAAATCGTCGACGGGGGATTCGTGGACCCCGGCCACCACGTCGTCCACGATCAGGACCGGTGACTCGGTGCGCAGTCGCAGGGCGGGCGGGCGTCCGGATTCGACGCGCTCGGCACGTTGGCGGTTCGACAGTTCACGGCACGTGCCCGGGTACTGGACCTCGCGTTCGTGCGGGGCGTTGACCGCCTCGCGAATCTCGCGCCGACTGCAGTAGCACTCGTACACCAGATCGCGTGACCGCAGGTGTTCGATCACCTCGCGGTACCGGTCGAACCTCTCGCTCTGACGAACTTCCACCGGAGGGTGATCGATACCGAGCGCGGCCAAGGCCGCCAGTTGGCGCTGCTCGTTGGCGAGCGAACTGTTCGCTCGGTCGAGATCCTCGATGCGCACGAGCATGTGACCGCCCGAGGTGCGCGCCATCACCCAGGCGATCAGGGCGGTCCGCAGGTTGCCCACGTGCAACGGCCCGGTGGGCGAGGGAGCGAAGCGTCCGATCACTCTCTCATTCTCTCGCCTCGTGCGCCGGTCTGCTGAGATATCGGCGTGGCCCTGAACCGACGTGCCCGCATGGCGATCATTCTCGAACGCGACGGGGCCGAATGCATCTGGTGTCGACGGGCCATCGATGTCGGCCTGGTGGAGGCCACCACCGAACACCTCGTGCCGCGAATCAAGGGTGGGCCGAGCATCTTGGAGAACGAGATCGCCGCGTGTCGTCGCTGCAACGGACAACGAGGGCACCTGACTCCCGCGGAATGGATCGACGAGTGCGAACGACGCGGATGGTCGCCCAATCGCGCCGCGGTGGTGGCGGCGCTCACGCGTCTCCGAATCGCGTACATCGATAGGGGCGGAATGCGTCGAATCCGCCCCTACGTCGAGTCCCAACTGCGTCGGCTCACCAAGTAATTGCCTACCCTGAACGCATGAAGTTCGTCTCCAAGCGGCGCGTCGCGTTTCTCGCGGTGGGCGCGCTCGCGCTCGTCGCCGGCTGTGGCTCCGACGAAAGCAGCGCGTTGGAGGACTCGCTGCGCGAGTCGGTGTCCACTTCTCCGACGAGGGCGCCCGGTTCGACCGTCGTCACCACCAGCACCGCGTCGCCGATCGACCTCGTGAGCCCTGCCGTCACGTTGTCACCGACCACCACGGCCTCCTCCGGGCCGGATTTGGGTTCCACCCCCACCACGTCCGTGCCGAGTGTTACATCGACGAGTCCGGTCATTCCGATCCCCACCACCTCTACCCCTCCCGCGCCGACGACCACGACCCAGCCGACGCCACCGATCGCCCCGGCGCCACCGGCTCCTCCTCCGCCCGCCGATCCCGTCGGGTTGCGCATCGAACCCGAACGGGGCGACGGCTACGACCGCGATCTGTTCCGTCACTGGGTGGACGCCGATGGCGATGGCTGCGACACCCGCAAGGAGGTGTTGATCGCCGAGTCGCTGGAGCCGGTGCAGACCGGATCGAGTTGCGCGATCCTGAGCGGTCGCTGGTATTCCATCTACGACAACACCGAGACCACCGATTCATCGCGCTTCGACATCGACCACGTGGTGGCGTTGAAGGAGGCCTGGGATTCGGGAGCCTGGAACTGGTCGGCCGACCAACGACGCGAGTTCGCCAACGATTTGAGTCAACCGTACTTCTTGATCGCGGTCTCCGCGTCGAGCAACCGATCCAAGAGCGATCGCGACCCCGCTGAATGGCTACCCACCAACACCGCATACCGATGCGAGTACGTGCGCGTCTGGGTGCAGGTGAAACGAGCGTGGAATCTGTCGGTGGATCAAGCCGAGCACGACGCGATCCGTAACATCCTCGCCAACTGCTGACGCACGTTCGGCCAAGTACACAGAACTCGGCCCGGTCGAGACGGTTCGACCGCGAGAGGTCAGGCAATGGCGGCGTTCACGAAGGCGGCCAATTCCTCGCCACGGTCCTCCTGAAGGAAATGCCCGGCGCCGACGATGGTGGTGTGGGTGGAGGTGTCGCAACCGGGCACGTTCTTGCGGAACGTCCACTCCCCGTTCTTGGTCACTGGATCACTGTCACTGAACGCACAATGGAAAGGCTTGGTCCACGTTCGAAGGACCTCCCACGCGGCCCGGTTCTCCTTCGACGAGGGGTAGTCGAGCGAGGCCGGGACCAACGTCGGAAAGATGCGGGCCCCCGCCTTGTAGGACTCGTCCGGGTACGGCGCGTCGTAGGCGGCCGACACCTCGGGTGCCAGTGGCTTCACGGTGCAGCCACCTTGGATGATCTTCGACGTCTCGAACACCGGGGTCGATTGACTGAAGTTGCGCCACGCCTTGAATGCCTCGTTGGGTTCGGGGTCGCCGGTGGGGAGACCACCGTTGCCCAACACCACCCGCTCGAAACGATCGGGGAAGGCCGTCAACAGACGCAGACCGATCAGGCTGCCCCAGTCCTGACACACCAAGGTCAGGTCCCCGAGATCGTTGGCCACCAACCATTGACTCATCCAATCGACATGGCGTTCGTAGGTGTAGTCGGAGGTCTTCGTTGGTTTGTCACTGCGACCGAACCCCAACAGGTCCGGAGCCACCACACGGTGGCCGGCCGAGACGAGTATCGGGATCATCTTGCGGTACAGAAAACCCCACGTGGGCTCGCCGTGCATGCACAGAATCGTGGTGGCGGCATCGATCGGTCCGTCCTCCACGTGGGCCACGCGCAAGATCGTCCCGTCATCAGCGGTGATGTCGGTGTACTTCACCGGAAAATCGAAGTCGGGCACCGCGGCGAACGCGGAATCAGGAGTGCGTAAGACGTCCAACGCCGCGAGTTTATCTGCAGCCGGTTCTGCTCAGGGAGTCGGCAGCCCGTAGGTGCTCGACAGCCGAGCGGGTCCCCCGCCACGAACTAGCAAACGCCCCTCGTTGGTGAGTTGGGTGAGGTGCGCCAGCACGCTGCGTGCCGCCGGAATGTGCAACTCGGGAATGACGGCCGCGTACATCTGGCGCACCATCGGTGCAACGGTGTTCAGTCCCGCGGCGACGGCGGCTAACACCTGCGCCTCGCGAGTCAGACGATGATCGTGATACGAGGTCACGAATGGTTTCGGATCGGTGATGGCCGCACCGTGGGTGGGCCACAGAATTCGATCGTCTCGCGACTGCACCTTTTTCAGCGAAGCCAGATAGTCGGCCATGTCACCATCGGGAGGCGACACCACCGTCGTGCTCCACCCCATGATGTGGTCGCCGGTGAAAAGCGCCTTCTCCTCCTCCAGGCACACGCACATGTGATTCGAGGTGTGACCGGGGGTGTGCACCGCGGTCAGGGTCCAGCCCTCGCCACGAGCAGCCACCTCGCCATCGTCGACTCGCACGTCAGGATCGAATTCAGTGTCCACCGACTCACGTAGTTCCATGTCGTCGGGGTCCAGTCCTGCGGCCCGGGCAATCTCGCGTTCCTTCTCGATTTCCTCGGCGGTCTTGGGCGGTGGCTTCAGGTCTTCCATCACCTTGATGTCGTCCTCGTTGTCGAGCACGCCCACCTCACCGTGTGGCTTCCACGCCACCGTGGGCGCCCCCGTCTGGTCGCGTAACCATGACGCGAGGCCAACATGGTCGCTGTGACAGTGCGTCACGACGATGGCACGCAACCTCAGATCCTGAAGCGCACGTGTCAGGGCGGAGCGATGCTCGGGCAGGTCGGGGCCGGGGTCGATCACTGCGGCGTCTCCCGCCGCACCGATGACGAGGTACGTGCCCGTTCCCGTGAAGGTGAACTTCGATGGATTGCGCGCGATCACCCGTCGCACCCGAGGGCTGACCTGCTCCACCTCGGCGTAACGCAACGGTTCGATCGGTCCCACGAACGGAATTCCTGCCATGCGCCTCTCCCGATCAGCCGCGGCCCGACCAGCGTGCCGTATCCCCGACACTACGTACCTCGCCCACTGGTTTGCCGTGCCGTAGCGACAGGGACACGAACGCACCGGTGCCCAACCCGGCAGTGTCGTCGCCCCGAGCCGACACGACGGCTCGCATCCGCAGATTCACGACACGATCGGGCCCGCTCGCCTCGGCTTCACGGGCGAGGGTAAAAAATGGGTGACGACCCGAGGCTCACACGCCTCGCGAGGTTCGCCCGAGCGCGTCAGACTCCGCGACCGCGACGAAAACGACGACGAGCCCCCAGCGAGAGGTTACGCACCGGGCGGGAGGCACGTTCGGTCGACTCCACCAGTGGATTCTCGATCAACTCGTGTCGGTCTCCGGACGCGCCCACCAGAGCTACGGCCATGGCCGCCACCGGGAGGCCCAGTATCGCGCCGACCGGACCGAGCAACGCGGCGCCGGCTATCGCCGAACCGAATGAAATGGCCGGGTGGATTTCCATCGTCCGCGCCGTGATCTTCGGAGCGACGAGGAAGTTTTCGAGCTGCTGATACGCAACGATGACGACGATCACGATGATAGCTTTGACCGGTGAGTCGATGAAGGTGATCAGAACCGGAAGCACTCCTGCTATGTAGGTGCCGATGACAGGGATGAACTGCGAGACGAGACCGACCCACACAGCCAGGGCCACCGGTGCCGCGGTTCCCAACGACTGGAACGCGATCCAGTGCACAATGGCCGACACCGTCGCCAACAGAACACGGCTGTAGATGTAGCCGCCGGTCTTCTCGATCGCCAGTTCCCACGTGGCCAAGACGCGCTCCTGACGTTCGGGTTTCAGGCGACGACAGATGGCACGACGAAGCTTGGGTCCGTCGGCGACCAAATAAAAGGTGAACAACAGGATCGAGAAGGCCTGCAGGAGCAGACCGAGCGCGGTGACCGACAACTTGATCGCCGTTCCTTGTTGCCCGCGAATGAACCTTTGCACCGACCCATCAGGATCTTGAATGCTGTCATTCACCTTCTGAGGGTCGATGTCGGTGTTGAGATTGTCGTTGAGGAAGTCGACCGTGCGATTCACGTAGCGTTCGGAGTTCCGAGCCAGATCGGCGGCCTGGGTGCCCACCAAGGTACCTATGGCCCCCACGAAGAACGATGCCCCCACCACGATGCCCAGGATGATCAACATCGTGGCGCCACCACGTCGCCAGCCACGCCGAGCCAACCTGGTCACGCCCGGCTCGATGGCCAACGACAAGAACAGTGACACCAGACCGATGATCAACAACGACGCCAGACGCGAATACGCGTAACGGAACAGGATGGTGGCGAGGAAACCCAACCAGAAGATCAGGCTGGCTCTCCACACCCAACGCGGTATCCGATCGTCGTCGGACTTCGGTGCTTCGGCCTCGCCGGACATGTGACGAGCGTATCCCCCTCGTATGGACACTGCCCGGGGTCCGTGCGACGATTACGCATGGCCGCTGAATCCCGAGACGTCCTTTCACGCGTTCGTGACGTGGTCGCCGACGCTGTGAAGTCCAAGGTGGTGGGACCGAACGCCGAGGAGCGTGCGGCCCAGTTGTTCGAGGGTCCCGGTGAACGCTGGTTCGCCGAAGATCGCCCCATCCGGGTCATCCACGGCGACACGTGCATGTTCGTCGGTGGTCTGCGCGCTTTGCTGTTCCAATCCCTTCACCCCTTGGCGATGGCTGGTGTCGCTCAACACAGCGATTACAAAGCCGATCCGTGGGGACGCTTGCAACGGACCGCCGACTTCTTGGCCGCCACCACGTTCGGACCAGCCGACCAAGCCCAGGGCACCATCGACATGATCAAGCGGGTGCACACGCGCGTGGTGGGTACGGCGTCCGATGGTCGCGCGTACAGCGCCAACGACCCGCACCTTCTGAAATGGGTTCATATCGCCGAGGTCAATTCGTTCATCGTGGCTCATCGCACCTTTGGCGCGACGGCCCTGACCGATTCCGACTACAACGGCTACGTGGCCGACATGGCGGTCATCGCCACCGCCTTGGGAGTGGAGGACGCTCCGCGGACGCTCGACGAGCTGCGGGTCGCCTTGGGCGAGTACCGACCCGAGCTGCGTTCGTCCGCCGAGGCTCGCGACGCCGCGCGCTACCTTCTCCTGACACCGCCGTTGCCGATCGTGATTCGACCGGCGTACGGCTTGCTGGCCGCGGCCGCGGTCAGCCTGATGCCCGCGTGGACCCGTATTCCCTTGCGCCTGCCGTGGCTCCCCGTCAGCGAACGCGCGCTGGTGCGACCGGCGGGCACCACGTTGGTGAAGACCTTGCGCTGGGCGCTGGCCCCTACCGCGCCACGCTGATCAACGCGTCGTACAGATTCTGTTGATAAGGGTCGGTGGCCGCGGTGTCCTCGGGATGCCACTGCACGCCGATGAGCCATCGATCACGGCCGGTGTGTTCGAGACCCTCGACCAGCCCGTCGGCGGACCTCGCCACCACTTTCAAACCCTTGCCGACCACGTCGATTCCTTGGTGATGGAAGGAAGCGACGTTCACCTTCGTCGCTCCCACGGCCTTCGACAACCTCGTGCGCGGTGAGATGTCGACATCATGCAACACATACTCCTGGCCGGCCGGGAACTTGCCCGGTGCGTGTTGGACGGCCCCGGGAACGTCGCCGATGTGTTGTATGAGGGTGCCGCCGAGGGCCACGTTGACCAACTGGATACCGCGACAGACGGCCAGGGTGGGTAGTCGCATCTCGTTGGCCGCGTGAATCAAGGCCATCTCGAAGTGGTCCTGCTCGGCGTTGACCCCGTAAACCTGCGGATGACGTTGCTGACCGTAGAGATGCGGATCGACGTCGGCCCCACCCATGAGCACCAACGCTCGAAAACCTTTCAACAGTTGCAAAGCCTCGTCATGGCGCAACTCGCGCGGGCTCAACGTGAGAGGCTCCCCTCCGGCTCGCAACACCGCGTCGAGGTACACCCGGCCGGCGAAGGAAATCGCACTGCGCGAGACGCGACCCGCAGCGGCCCCGCGACCGGCGATGGCGATGGGAGGCCGCTTCATGCCGTCAGGCTAACGAGCCGATGAAAGGGCCGACCGTAAGAGGCGGGACAGGTCGCCCTTCGTTCCGACCCGGATGTTGTCGAGGTTCAACCACGTCGCCATCTCGCACAGTTCCGCCGCCAGAGCCGAAGCCACGATCTTCGGGTCCGCGTGACGTTCCCCGAAGGCACCGGGCACCAAGAGAGTGTCGTTCGCTCGATCGGCTTTCAGATCGACGCGGGCCACCAGCCGATCGCCGACAAGGAATGGCAACACGTAGTACCCATACTTTCGTTGGGGCGCCGGCGTGTAGATCTCGATGCGGTAACGGAAGTCGAACAGCCACTCGGCCCGCGGACGGAACCACACCACCGGGTCGAACATCGACAGCAACGCACGCGCATCGACCGAACGCGGCACCCGGGCTTCGGCGTGCATGAACACCTTCTGTTCGCAACCGCGCACGACGCCGGGTACGAGATGCCCGCTCTCGACCAATTCGTCGATTCGGGGTTTGGCGACGCTCACCTTTATGCGGAAGTAGTCGGCGATGTCGCGCGCGGTGCCCACTCCCACCGAACGCGCGGCGATGTCCAGCAATTCTCGTTGCGCATCGACGACGGACGGAGTGGGAGCCTTCAAGTGTTCGGCCGGAATTACCCGCTCGGGAAGGTCGTACAAGCGAGCGAAATCGTGGGATCGACGCGTGGCCGTGATGCGACCGCACATGAAGAGGTACTCGAGGGCCAGTTTGGCGTGATCCCAATCCCACCACGAGCCTTTCCTCCCGGTGCGTTCGGACAAGACGCCGGCCGCCACCGGACCCTCGGCGAGCACCCGCTGAAAGACCTCTTCCACGTAACCACGTCGTTGCTTCAGCATCTCCTCGGCGCTGCGCCACGGGCCGCTGAGCGACTGCTCCATCTTCCATCGCCACAGCCGATGGTGTTCGGTGCGCACGTGCGCCGCCTCGTGCCCCCAGTACTCGAAGAGTTCGCCGGCTCTGGTGGCCGCCGGAATGAGGGACCGGTCATGGGGTCCCAGACGAGAAAAAAGTGGCAGTTCCTGACTACGCACCAACACGTTGACCGAGTCGATCTGAATCAACCCGATGTGATCCAGAACCCTGCGCAGGTGACGACGATCCGTTCGCCCTGCGGGACGAGGGTTGGCAAAACCGTGTGCGGCGAGCGCAATGCGGCGAGCCTGCGGAAGGCTCAACTGCACCGGCTTGTCGGCCATCGACCTTCTCAGTCGGCGACGGCGATGGTGACCGAGTTGATGACCACGTCGGTTCGCGGACGGTCGCCGGGGCCGGTGGGCACGTTCTGCATGGCCTCCACCACGTCGAGACCCTTCACCACCTTGCCGAACAGGGCGTAGGCCGGGGGCAGACGCACCCCGTCGGGACCGCTGATGAGGAAGAACTGCGAACCGTTGGTGTTCGGACCGGCATTGGCCATGGCCAACGAGCCGATCTCGTACTGGCCGGCCTTGGGCAGTTCGTCATCGAAGCGGTAGCCGGGACCGCCGCGACCGGAGCCGGTGGGGTCTCCGCCCTGGCAGACGAAACCCTTGATGATGCGGTGGAAGATGATGCCGTCGTAATAGTGATTGAGGGCCAGGAACACGAAGCTGTTCACCGTCACCGGAGCCCTCAGGGCGTCGAGGGCGATGACCATGGTGCCCATCGAGGTGTCCATCGTGGCGGTGTACCGCTTGGCCGGGTCGATCCCCATCTCGGGGGCTTCCTTGAACTGCTGGCACTTGGGGGCGGAACCGTCGAACGGCGGGAAGGGAGTGGGCATGGGGGCACACGCTACCTACGACTACGCTTCGGACATGTCCTCGTTCGAGCCCGAGCAGCCCCCGGCGTCCACGCCGATCGATCTCGACTCGCTCGAGCGCGACCTGGCCGACGTGGAGACTGCCTTGGCCCGATTGGATGCCGGCACCTACTGGACC
Source organism: Actinomycetota bacterium (assembly GCA_016871395.1). Lineage (GTDB taxonomy): Bacteria > Actinomycetota > Acidimicrobiia > Acidimicrobiales > Ilumatobacteraceae > Casp-actino8. The sequence goes on along the minus strand of VFYV01000021.1, from coordinate 428 downwards.
GACGAGGTCACCGGTGCCCCCATCGCCGACGCGGTGTTGCAGGCCAACCCGCTGGCTCGCCGCAACCCGGCCTGAGCCGCTTCACGAAGTCCTGACGGAGACTGGCCGATCTCCTGACACCACGTGTCACGACCCCTGACGGGAGTTTGTTACCGTTTCGGTCGATGGCGACGGGGGTCGCCGCGAGGAGGGGTCCATGGATATCGACGAGATCAATCGCCTCCAGGCACAGATCGACGCTCTGCAAGCCCAAGTGGAGAACATGCGGAGCGAAGCCGAGCCCGAGCGGGCATCGCGACGTGGCATGTTGAAGTTGGCGGCCGGTGCCGCCGTGGGAGCTATGGCCGGCGGAATGATGCTCGGCGCGAATCCAGCATTGGCCGGTAACCCAATCCCTCCTAATGAACATTTCTATTCGATTTCACCCA
>VFYV01000020.1 GCA_016871395.1 Actinomycetota bacterium | reverse complement strand
TGGTAGCTATCCGTTGCAGCTGGTGCGACGCAGCGTCGGTCACGCCAGCATGAAGTGCAGTCTCCACAAAATGATCACACGGCTTTGTCGTTAGTCCCCACGATGCCTGTTGCAACAGGGGCTCAACGAGAATTTCTTCCAAGACTGCACGGTTTTCACGACTCAGATCACCATGAATGAAGTACACGTCGACGACGTTTACTTCACGCAAGCCCGAAAGCCCCAGGTCATACGCATCACTCAGAAATGACTGTGCACGGGGGTCTTTGCCTACAGATTGAATTTCCAGGCGGTGAACATCGCTACTGAGTGACACCGCACCAACTCCCACAAATTCAAACTAGTGGTGCTTGCCAGTGCCGCTTGGCTAAATGCCCAACCTGTACGAGAAGTTAAAAGAATCTCTTTACGGAAAGTACAAGTGGAATAGCTTCTCACTCTCCGTCGACAAACTTTCGTCTACGCTCACCGCGTGCCTGAAATTCCCCTTCCACTTGTGAGTGTGGTGATGGGCTCTCGAAGTGACTGGGTAGTCATGTCGAAATCTGTCGATATTCTCGAGCTTTTCAATGTTCCTCACGAGGCGCAGGTCCTCTCGGCGCATCGCATGCCCGATGAATTGTTCTCGTTCGCCGAAACTGCGAAGACACGGGGAATCAGGGCGATCATTGCTGGTGCCGGAGGCGCTGCCCACCTTCCCGGAATGCTCGCGGCAAAGACACTTGTTCCCGTCTTGGGTGTACCTGTTCCAACAACACACCTTTCTGGCGAAGATTCCCTCTATTCCATAGTGCAAATGCCTGCCGGCACACCCGTTGCAACTTTTGCCATTGGCGAGGCCGGTGCGATAAATGCTGCCCTCTTTGCAATTGAACTTCTTGCCCACGACATCGAGCAACTGCACAGCGCCCTCGCTGAGTACCGCCGAACTCGTCACGACGACGCTGCCTCCAGCGTTCTTCCTCCCACCTAATGTCAACAACCCTTGGCGTTCTCGGAGGTGGCCAACTTGGCTTGTACTTCATTCTTGCGGCCAAGAAATTGGGATTCGGTACTGCTGTGCTAGACCCAGATCCGCATGCACCAGCGGGTGCACACGCGGACAAACACATTGTTGCCCAGTTCGACGACGTGCAAGCTCTGACAGACATCGCCGGTATGTGCAGTGCCGTCACTATTGAGTTCGAAAATCCACCTGTTTCATCGTTGGAGTTTCTCGCACAATTGGTCGAGGTTCACCCCTCTCCCTCTTGCGTGGCAGTGGCGCAAAACCGTCGAGATGAAAAACGCTTCTGCGAATCTTTGGGTCTGTTAGTTGCTCCATATGAAGTCCTGGAAACACCAGATGATGTCGAGCGAATCTCACGTCTCGGAGTCGCTCGTACACACTTGCAGCCATCAGGCGTGCCATTTCTCATGAAGACCTGTCGACTTGGGTACGACGGCAAAGGTCAACAGAAGATCACCAATCTCATGGACGTTTCAGCACTTTGGCACAACGTCGACAATGTGCCTTGTGTTGTTGAACAAATAATCCCACTCGACGCAGAGTTTTCAATTGTTCTTGCGCGCTCACGCACTGGCGAAGTGGCAGTGTTTGCACCTACCCACAATGTCCATCTCGATGGCATTCTCGATGTCAGCACCGCCACCACGGCACAGACACCATTGGACATTGACTTTTTTCGCACTGGTGAACGAGCTGCTGTACTCATTGCCGAGGAACTGAATTATGTCGGTGTTCTTTCAGTCGAATTCTTTGTTTCCGGCGACAAACTTTTCGTCAATGAACTTGCGCCTCGCCCACATAACAGTGGTCACTGGACAATCGATGCCGCTACAACCAGCCAGTTTGAGCAACAAGTCCGAACTCTTGCGGGACTGCCACTGGGTGACGCCACCATGACCCATACAGCAGTGGCTATGGTCAACCTTCTTGGTGATCTGTGGAGCAATGGAGAACCCCGGTTTCAAGTTGCCGAAGAAGATGCCTCTTCACACGTACATCTGTATGGCAAAGCTGAGGCACGCCCAAACCGCAAAATGGGACACATCACCGTCACTGGCACTGACGCGCTAGCCGTGACACGTCACGCCATCGATCTACGCACCAAAATCACTCGCTAGCAGGTGAGATGCTCAGAGCCCCAACTCCCCAGTACGGGCCTGGTTTTTGGATCGCCTCCATCGAACAAAGACAGTTCGATCACGCGTTCCAAAAAACGGTGTTCTGCGTGCCGAACAACTACGGAAACCCCAACCTCCAACCCATCGATACTGGAGTTTGAAATTACGCACCAGCCCCACGGGGGCGGGGACGACGCGGACGCGCGATGCATCCGGCGAAATCGCTGTTCAGGAGTCCCGCGTCGCCCCGCGCCCCCTGTCCTCCGTTTCAATTAGCCTTTCCCGAATGACGACCGTCGGCCTCGTTCTCTACCCTCGATTCACCGCCCTCGACATCGTCGGCCCGTTCCAAACACTGGTGGATGTTCCGGGTCTCGACGTCTTCTTCGTCGCCGCACAAGCAGGCCCCGTAACGGACCACACGGGGAGACTGACTTTGGTCGCAACCCGCTCGTTCGCCGAGGTCGACTCATTGGATGTGCTCGTGGTGCCGGGCGGTTTCGCCGACCGTGACATCGACGCGACGAACGACGTCGTCCGCTTCATCGAGAGAATCCATCCCACCACCACGTGGACCACGAGTGTCTGCACCGGCTCCATCTTCTTGGCTCACGCCGGAGTACTCGCAGGACTCACCGCCACCACTCACTGGTCCGCCTACGGTCGGCTTCAAAAACTGGGTGCGACCCCCACCGAACAGCGCGTCGTCCGAGAAGGCAAGATCATCACCGCCGCCGGAGTCTCCGCCGGGATCGACATGGGACTGCTCCTGGTGTCCGCTCTCGCGGGCGAGGACATGGCGAAGGTGATCCAGCTCGCCATCGAATACGACCCTCAGCCACCGTTCGACTCGGGCGCCCCGTCGAAGGTGAGCCCGGAGTTCAAAGAGTTCGTAATGGGCGTCTTCGACGGCCCGAGCCGCTGACGGTCCTTCACCCCGCGCACACTTCCCGTTCTCGCGTCCGTTCTGGTGGTGACAACCATTCAGAGGATCCGAGGGACCCGGCCCGACGACGATCCGCCAACCTGGTGCCACCTCGTGGCGTCAAGGTGGCAACGCCGGGTGCGATGGAGGAAACCATGACCGTGCAATTGATCCCCGACCCCCTGCCCGACGACGTTCGTTGGGGCTTCACCCGTGACGGCCTGCTCAACATACGACATCACTTTCACTGGATCGCCGTCACCAAGGGATTCGCACGCAGCAACCTGGCCAAGCATTGGCCCGGACTCGTCTGGAACGATCTCATGCACGCACTGAACGCCGCCAAGGTCTGGAAGAGCGACCCCTCACACTTCTCCGGCAAGGACCTGAAGCCCCAGGTGAAGGAATTCCACATCCTCCACGACGGCACCTTCCGAGTCATTCGCTTCACCGACGACGCCCCGATTCCCGCACCGGACCCTCAGCCGATCGGTGGTGGCTTCACCGTCGAACTTCGACCGGAACTCCTGAACACTAGCGAAGGGCGCCGAAACCTGGCCCGCCTCATCCTCGAGGGCCTGAGACCTCGCAAGAACCCGGACTGACCCGTCACAGGTCGGTGCGCAGGCTCCACAATTCGGGGAACCACACCACGCCCAACATGCGACGCAAATACGGCACTCCATTCATGCCGCCCGTACCGGTCGTGCTGCCGATCACTCTCTCCACCGTCGTGAGGTGACGGAATCGCCACCGGCGGAACGCATCTCCGAGATCTGCCAACTCTTCAGCCGATCGATACAGGTTCCAGTGTCGATCCCGCTCGCGATACACCTCGGTCCACGCGTGTTCCACCGCTTCGGTGCGCACGGTCGTACGTGTCGCTCTTGATCGACCCAACACGGCTCTGAATATTGTCACCCACCGTCGACCAGCCCGTGTATCCACTCCCACGAACGTCCGGGGCGCAGCCTTGCTCGTCCCGATCTCTCAGCGGAACCGGGATCGGGTGCGTCGACACCGAATGAGGAAAACCCGCTCGTCGAGTCCTACCGCCCCACCTTCACCGAGTCCGATCGACAGGCGAGGATCGACTCGAACACCGCTCCAGAGACTGCCTCGGCTGTCACCCGAGATCAGCACGGCACCGCCGGAAGTGTCCACACGGTACGCCACCGCATCTCGTATCGGCTCACGGCGAACTCCAACGGCCGATACCCGCATCGCGCCTCCCCAGCGATTGCGGTCCCAAGGTCCTGCTGACTAGTTTCGGCGCATGTCGGGGAACCTGATTCCGCATCCACTCTCGGATTCGTTCGATTGGAATGACGAGGTTGCATCACTACCACCGCGCGACACCTTGGTGACCGGAACCGATTGGGAGAGGTTCGTCTCCGACGGCTTTTTCGTGGCCCACGGGTTGGTCGACCCCGAATCGCTTGCAGCGGTCATCTCGGAGACCGACCGCTTCTGTGAGGAAGCCGACAAGTTTCTCGAGCAACTGCCCGACGAGCGACTTTTCATCGCCGAGCGTGGCGCCATCACCTTCGCGCCGCACATCGCCAAACGATCGGCGACCCTGTGGAATCTGGTCGCGTCGTCGCGGGTCGCCGACCTGGCTCACGACCTTGTCGGCCTCGGTGCGCGTCTCTATCACGACCAGGCGGTCTACAAGGCGCCGGAAAAACCCCGACGCTTTCCGTGGCACCAGGACAATGGCTACGGCTTCGTCACGCCCCAGCACTACCTCACGGTGTGGATCGCTCTCACCGACGTCACCGTCGACTCGGGTTGCGTCTGGGTGGCGCCCGGACTTCACCGATACGGGACGCTGAAACACGAATACATCGATCCTCTCGGGTGGCAGATCTTCGAAGAGCCCCCGGTGGCGTCGGTGGCCGCACCCGTCGCTGCCGGGGACGCCGTGGTCTTCAGCAGCCTCACACCGCATCTCACCGGTCCGAACATCAGTAGTGCCGTGCGAAAGGCGTATATCGTCCAGTACGTGGGACCGGGCGCCGTGCGCCACGAGCCCGACGGCCGAAAAATCGACCTCGACGCTCAGTGTCCGGCGATCCGAGGCTGAACGGCGCGAACCGCATCGGCGTCGGCACCCCGCCGTTCCCCCGACATCTCTGATGGCATCTAGTTTGTGGGCATGGCGACGTTCGTCGAAAACCGAATGACCGAGTTGTCCGGGCGCTTGTACATCGGCGGCGAGTACATCTTCGGTAAGGGCTCGCAGTCGCCGGTATTCGATCCCGCCACCGAAGAGGTGGTCGGTCAGTTCGCCTTGGCCACCAGTGACGAGGTCGACACCGCGGTAGCCGCCGCCCGCGCGGCTCAGCGCGAGTGGTGGCGACGAAGCGCGCTCGCGCGCGCCGAGGCCCTTCATCGCGTCGCGGATCGCTTGAACGAATTGGCGCCGTTCGTCGGCGAATGCCTCACGCGCGAGATGGGCAAGCCGTTTCGCGAATCGAATTGGGAGGCGGGGGCATCGGCGTCGTCGTTCCGCTACTGCGCCGAGTTGGCGCGCCACGAACAAGGTCGCCTCGCCGGTTCGGCCATCGCCGGCCAGATGCACATGACGCTGAAGGAACCCTTGGGAGTCATCGTGTCAATCGTGCCGTTCAACTTCCCGGTGCTGCTGTTCGGCTGGCAGGCCGCCGCCTCGTTGGCCGCCGGCAATGCCATCATCGTGAAACCGTCCGATCTCACTCCCCTCACGCTGCTCATGGTGATGGAGGCCTTCGATCATCTGCCCCCGGGCCTCGTTCAGGTCGTCACCGGCACCGCCGAGGTGGGTCAGGCGTTGGTGGCCCACGAGCACACCCACGGCATCGCGTTCACGGGCAGCGTTCCCGCCGCCCAAGCAGTGGCCCGCACCGCCGCTGAAAGATTCAAACCAGTTCTCATCGAGGCCTCCGGTAACGATCCCTTCATCGTGATGCCCTCGGCCCCGATCGACGTCGTGGCGCGGGGTGCGGCTTTCGCCTCGTTCCTCAACTGCGGACAGGTGTGCACCTCGGCCGAGCGCTTCTACGTGCACACCGAGGTGTACGACGATTTCATCGCCGCCTTCGCCGAGCAGGCACGTTCGCTTCGTATCGGATCTGGGCTCGACAACGTGGACATGGGACCGCTGGCATCCTCACGTGAACGCGATCGATTCGAGCGGGTGTTGCACCGGGCCATCGAACAGGGTGCCACAGTCGTCGCCGGAGCGCGACGGCCCACTCGTCACCCGCGCGGATGGTTCTACGAACCTACGGTCATCGAGGTGCAGCACTCGTTCGACATCATGCACGCCGAGTCCTTCGGCCCCGTGGCTCCGGTCTGCCGTGTCGACAGCCTGGATCAAGCAATCGAATTCGCCAACGACTCCAACGTCGGGCTGGGCGCCAACATCTACACCGCCGACCTTCACGAGGCCCTCCGAGCCGTGCACGAGATCGAGAGCGGCATCGTGTGGGTGAACACGCCGTTGAACGACAACGACGCTGTGCCCTTCGGAGGTCGCAAGCTCACCGGCTCGGGCCGTGAATTGGGGGTCGAGGGACTGGAACAGTTCCGTCGCTCCAAGATGGTGATGATCTCGCCCACCGCCGAGGCCGATCCCGAATGGTTTCCCTACCCCGACGAGGACGCGTACCCCGGATGAATGGTCGTCGGGCCATCGTCACCGGTGGGGCCAACGGCTTCGGCCTGGCCGTCGCCGAGGCCCTCATCGCTGCCGGAGCACGCGTTTCGGTCTGCGACATCGACGAGGCGGTGTTGGGGCTGACCGCGCGCCCCGGATTCGTTCATGCTGCGCTCGCCGACGTCAGTAGTGCCGAGCAGGTGAAGAATTTCGTCGACGACTCCGCCAGCGCGATGGGGGGCATCGACATCGTGGTCAGCAACGCCGGCATCGTGCGCCCGACACAACCCACGAGGGATTCCTTCGACCAGGGGGTCGCCGACTTCGACGACGTCATCGCCGTGAATCTTCGAGGCGTGTACCTCACCGGCCGCGCGGCGATTCCCCACATGCTCGCCAACGGGGGCGACATCGTCAACGTCACCACCGATCACATCCACACCTGTGGCTGGCCCGAACATCTCGACCATGCCGACTTCCCCGAGTGTCCCTGGCACGACGTGCAACGCCCTCCGGTGGGTAGCAAGAACTTCGACATCTACGACGCATCCAAGTGGGGAATCAAGGGCATCACGAACGCCTGGGCCCGAGCCCTGGCCTCCCGACGGATCCGCGTGAACTCCTTCGGCATGGGTGCCACGGTCACGCCGATGTTCTTGAGTGTGTTGGGTGATCGTCCGCTGCCTCCGGGCACCATGCAGGCACCCGAGGTGGCCGCGGTGTTGCTGGCCCTGCTCGCCGAGGGCCCCGACGGTCGCACCGGCGACGACGTTCAGGTGTGGGCCGGTCATGGTGCGGTGTTACCCCCCGTCGGCCTCGAGGGACGATTGGCCGCCATCGACCTCTCGCGATGAACGAACGCTGAATAGTCTCGTCCCATGCCCTCTGGCGCACGTGTTCCGGTTTTCGAGAACACGTTCGCGCGTGATCTACCCGACATGTTCGAACCATGGGCGGCGGCGGTGGTGGAGCGACCAGAACTATTGGTCCTGAACGAGTCCCTGGCCCGCGAAGTCGGCTTCGATCCCGAGTGGTTGCGCACCACCGACGGTGTCCGCTTCCTGCTGGGAAACCTGGAACTTCCCGGCATACAGACCGTCGCTCAGGGTTACGCGGGCCACCAGTTCGGTGGCTTCTCGCCACGACTGGGTGACGGGCGCGCCCTACTACTCGGCGAGGTGATCGACGGCAACGGATCGCGCCGGGACCTTCACCTGAAGGGCTCGGGACGCACTCGTTTCTCCCGAGGCGGCGACGGCAAGGCCGCGGTTGGCCCGATGCTGCGCGAGCACGTCATCGGCGAGGCAATGCTCACCCTCGGGATTCCCACCACTCGAGCACTGGCAGTGGTGGCCACCAACGAACTCATTCCGCGCGACGAGATGTTGCCCGGCGCGGTGTTGTGCCGCGTCGCTTCCAGCCACCTGCGCGTCGGTTCGTTCCAGTACGCCGCCACCATGAGTCACGATCACGTGCGTCGGCTGGCCGATTACGCCATCGAACGCCACTACCCGCTCTTGGCCGACGCCGATGATCGATACCTCGCGTTCCTCGACGCGGTGATGGATCGCCAAGCATTTTTGATCGCCAAATGGATGAGCATCGGCTTCATCCACGGTGTGATGAACACCGACAACATGACCATCTCGGGTGAAACCATCGATTACGGCCCGTGCGCCTTCATGGATACCTACTCCCCCACCACCGTCTTCAGTTCCATCGACCATCAGGGTCGCTACGCCTTCGGCAATCAACCCCACATCGCCCAATGGAATCTCGCGCGCCTCGCCGAAACCTTGTTGCCCCTGCTTCATTCCGACAAGGACGAGAGCATCCGCATCGCCACCGGAGCCATCAATCTCTTTCCGGCCCGCTTCGAGCACCAGTGGGAGTTGTCCATGCGGGCCAAGTTGGGACTGACCGCGGAGGCTCCCGTGGATACGGGTCTGTTCCACTCGCTGCTCACGCTGTTCGAGAATCACCACATCGACTTCACCAATGGAATGCGCGCATTGTCCGACGTGGTGAGGGGGCGACGCGAACGCGAGCATGCCCTCTTCGACCTGCCGTTGGCCTTCGATACGTGGGCGCGCCCGTGGCTGGATGCGTTGAGCCACGATCCGCGCGATGCGAACGACATCGCCGACGCGATGGACGCGGTGAATCCCGCGTACATTCCACGAAATCACGTGGTCGAAACCGCCTTGGCTGCCGCGAGCACGGGCGACCTCACCCCTCTGGATTCGTTGATGGACGTGCTTCTCGATCCATTCCACGAACGTGACGGCCTCGAGGAATACACGCGCCCCATGCCCTCGGATTGGGATGGTTACCAGACGTTCTGCGGAACCTGACCAATGACAGCAAAAAGGCGCCGGCTGCCCGGCGCCTTCGTGTCTTCTCGCTGTTCGAGATTCAGATGCGGCGAACCTTCTGGGCCTCCTCGCCCTTCTTGCCCGGAGCGACCTCGAACTCGACCCTGTCGCCTTCGTTGAGGGTCTTGTAGCCGGTTCCCTCGATGTTCGAGAAGTGGACGAACACATCGTCGGCACCCTCGCGAGAGATGAACCCGTAACCCTTTTCGGCGTTGAAAAACTTCACGATACCCGTAGCCATTTTTTTCTTTTTCCAATCAACAATCTGATGCCTTGTGCATCACCGGTGACGCTAACCCCCAATACGGCGATACTCCCCAAAAAGGGACAATTGTTCGAAATCGATGTGGGGGCGAAACGAGTGCCGCCGTGCCGTCGAGACCGGGTGTGGTCGACGCGGCGCGACCGAGCAGCTTGGCGGCATCGGCCCCCCGGAGGGTCGTACGTATGTTCGTTGAGAAGGCATTTCCCCAGCCCAGGCGACCATCGAACTCGCTCGGGGCCGGGGCACGCCGCGGTCGTCGGACCCGACGGTTCCGTCACCGGTCCGATCTGACCCGACCCTTCACGAAGTTCTCGATCAAATCGAGCGCGACGTCCAATTCGTCGGTGGTGTTGTAGTGCGTGGGTCCGATGCGCAACACGCCACCGCGGTCCTGTAGCCCCAACCGTTCGATCACGTCGATGCCGTACGAGTGTCCGTTCCACACGTACACGCCGTGTCGATCGAGGAATGTCGCCAACTCCGCCGGATCCAAATCGGCCTTGCTGAACGACACCGTGGGCACCCGATGCTCGAATCGCTCGGGGTTGGTGATACCGCGAATCTCCAGACCACCGATGCGTTGTAAACCATTGATCAAGTGACGACTGAGACCACGGTCGTAGTCGGCCATGGCCAGCAAGCCGGCGTGCACCTCGCGGGTGCGTTCCGAAAGGCCTGGCGTCTTCGGGGCGAACTCGGCACCCATGGCGCGGCCCACCCATTGCATGTATTCGACAGCCCCCACGGTGCCGGCTTGGCCCTCGAGCGACTGGGTACCCGTCTCGTACCGACCGGGCGGCACGTCTTTGACCACGCGTAATCTCCAGGCCGGCAAGGTGGACAACAGGTCCTCACGACCCCAGAGAATTCCTTGGTGGGGGCCGTAGAACTTGTAGGCCGAGGCCACCAGGAAGTCGCACCCCAGATCCTGCACATCGATCGCACCGTGGGGCGCGAACTGCACCGCATCGACGTAGGTCAACACACCCGCGGCCCGGTAGCGCTCGCACATGGCCTTCACGTTGTTGATGGTGCCCAGGATGTTGCTGCTGTAGTTGATGGCCGCGAACTTGGTACGGGGTGTGATGAGTTCGTCCAGTCGAGCGACATCGATTTCGTATGTCGTGGGATCGAAGTCCAGACGCTTCACCTTCAAGCCATGCTCTTCGGCCATGATGCGCCACGGCGAGGCGTTTCCGTCGTGCTCCATCTGCGTGAGGATGATCTCGTCGCCGGGCACGAATCGGCTGGCCAACACCCTCGCCATCATGAACGTGAGAGTGGTCATGTTGGCACCGAACACCACCTCGCGTTCACTGGAGGCGTTGAAGAAGTCCGCCATCACCCGATGCGCCTCGACCGACAGCTCGGTGGCCAAACGAGACGTGTGGAAGTTGCCTCCCATGTTGGCGTTGAATTCCACGAGAGCCTGCATCATGCGCTCGAGCACCATGCGAGGCACTTGGGTGCCGGCCGGGTTGTCCAGGTAGACACGGGGCGAGCCGTTGTGCGTGAGAGACAGAGCCGGGAACTGCTCGCGCACTGCGCCGATGTCGAGGGTCATGAGACGACAGTAATCTTGTACCCTCTCACGAGCCATGGAACCGGGTACGAGCATCTCGACAGAGGCGGCGCGACGACGCACCTTCGCCATCATCAGCCACCCCGACGCCGGCAAGACCAGCCTCACCGAGAAGTTCCTGCTGTACGCCGGCGCGGTGCAGGAAGCCGGCTCGGTGCGCGCCCGCGCCGGTCAACGCTCGGCCACCTCGGACTGGATGGAAATGGAGAAGCAGCGCGGTATCTCCATCTCGTCGACGGTGTTGCAGTTCCCCTATCGCGGCCATGTGTTCAACCTGCTCGACACCCCCGGACACCGCGATTTCAGCGAGGACACCTACCGGGTGTTGGCCGCCGTCGATGCCGTCATCATGGTTCTGGACACCGCCAAGGGCATCGAATCCCAGACTCTGAAGTTGTTCAACGTCTGTCGCTCGCGAAATCTTCCGGTCCTGACGTTCTTCAACAAGTTCGATCGCCCCGGCCGCGACCCGTTGGAACTGTTGGATGAAGTCGAGCAACGAATCGGCTTGCGCGCCACCCCGGCCACGTGGCCGGTGGGCATCCCCGGAGATTTCCGAGGCACGATCGACCGTCGTACCGGCGAGTTCACGAGATACACCCGCACCGCTCGCGGCGCGGCGACCGCGCCCGAGGAGATCGTCCCGACCGAACGAGCCGCCATCGACGAGGGTGACGCCTGGAAAGTGGCCCTCGACGGTTGCGGCCTCCTCGACGCCATCGGTGCCGACGTGGATCGGATCTCGTTCCTGGCCGGCAAGAGCACCCCGGTGTTCGTGGGTTCGGCCCTCACCAATTTCGGCGTGCGGGCCTTGTTGGACGCCGTGGCCGAATTGGCACCACCGCCGTTGCCCCGCCTCGACGTCGACGGCAACGAACGACCCCTCGACGTCGACTTTGCCGGATTCGTGTTCAAGATTCAGGCCAACATGGACCCGAACCACCGCGACCGTTTGGCGTTCGCGCGCGTCTGCTCGGGTCGCTTCGTGCGCGGCATGGATGCCGAATGCGCGCGCTCGGGTCGCACGGTGGGAACCAAATACGCCACCACGGCGTTCGGGAACGACCGCGAAACCGTCGAAGAAGCGTTCCCCGGCGACATCATCGGATTGGTGAACGCCGGTGACCTGCGCATCGGCGACACCATTTTCCAGGGAAAGAGAATCGAGTTCCCCGGCGTGCCACGATTCGCGCCCGAGGTGTTCGCGAGTGCTCGGCCCTTGGATCGAGGCAAGATCAAGCAATTTCGTCGCGGCCTCGAGCAACTGGACGAGGAGGGCGTGGTTCAGGTCTTGCGCGACCTCGACTTCGGCGACACCGAACCCGTGCTGGCCGCGGTCGGTGTCCTGCAGTTCGAGGTGTTCGCACACCGACTGGCCGGCGAGTTCAACGCCCCGGCCGAGATCGTCTCGTCGCCCTACCAAGCGATGCGTCTCACCGACAAGGCCAGTGCCGAACGCCTGCGACAGATCGGTGGGATTCGCATCCTGTATCGGGCCAACGACGAAATGGTGGCGCTGTTCGAGAACAAGTACCGCCTCCAACGCCTGCTGAACGACGAACCTGGGTTGAGACTGGATCCCGTCTTCGACGGCCAGCCGGATCAGTGAACGAGCCCGCCGTCAATCTCCGTAGACAATTGTCTCCCGCAGTCCGGAATCGGCGGCGATCTGCTCGTCAGTGAACAAGACGTCGCGCCAATTTTTCTCGCTGAATCGCTTCAACTGCTCATCGAACAATGGTGACGAGCGGTTGCCGGTGTTGGAATACGTGAGAAGGGCCCACGCGCGCGGAGTGCCCTGCGTGTAGTCCACCGTCATGATGAAGCTGGTGCCGAAGTTGATCGGGTAGCCGTCGGCAGTGAGAGTGCTTCCCGGCGCCAAACGGTCGCCTCGCCGAGGCACGGTCTCCGTGGACGAACCAAGCCCACCCCAGTTGACGACGTTGGTGACACCGTCACTGCCCAGCCCGCCGGGCACGGGCACACGCGAGGATGCGCGTGGTGCATACTGCGTCTCGCGCAACGTCGCGTCGACCGATCGTCCACCCAATTCGAGCACCTTCACGGCCTGGCCGAGCGCCACCAACACCGGATCGTCACCGGTGGCGGGTCTCGGAGCCATACCCCGCGGGGTGCTGTGCGGCTGTGCCGGATCGAAGGGCACGGCCCACACTTGCGACCAGGCGCCGAGCGCCGACACGCGACCGAGCCATTCACGGAACAAAGGGGCGCCGGCGTCGTCCAGATCGAACGTCCGGCCCCAGTCGGCGAGTACGACGCACGCCGACGAGATGTCGACCGCTCCAGCGGGAATCACCTCGGTGCCCGAGTTGTTCGCCACCGCCGGGACGTTCACGTTCGACTCGAGAGCGCATCGCTGCACGATGCCGGCAGCCAATTCGGCTCCCGGATACGTGGTGTTGGCCACCGACGCGTCGCGAAGTTCTTCACCGGAGAACAAACCGTCCTCACCGGCCAAGCCGGCACCGTTGGAGAGAATTCGCAGATTCTCGAGCGTGCGCACGGAGCGGGCGGTGTTCTGCTCGCCGTGAAGAATCGAATAGTTACCACTCAAGGTTCCGCTGCCGTTGGCCACCCAGAAGCTGTCGTTTGCGTTGAACACGTAGTCCGAGCGCTCGGTCATGGGTAGTTCACTCCACGGGACGAGGCCGGCATCGCGAGCCCCCTCCTGCTCCTCCCAGCGATTGATGCTCTTGGAGCCATCCAACACGATGGCGCCGCTCTGACGACCGATGGCGGCGATTCCCCCCGCGGCGACCTGCGCCTTGTACTCGGCCTCGGCCTCGGCCGTCAGGTTCGGGGTGGCCGACGAGTCGGCGTACCACGCACGTCCGTCGTTGCTGACGGCGATGGTGTTGAACAACGGCACGCCCTGGAACGTCTCGTGAGCGGCAATGAACTCGTCGAGATTCTTGGCTCGTCCCATCGCGCCGTACTGCTCGATGAATTCGTCATTGTTGATGTTGGCATCGCGATAGGTGATGACCATCGAGTTGTTCCAACCGATACCCGGGAAGTCGAGGATCGGTCCGTATTCGCTGAACCACATCGTGCGGGTGACGGGGCTGGTGGTGCCATCCTCGCCCAACACGTCGATGCTGAACTCGCGCGGACGCATCGGGACCTTTTCGCCGTCGACCAGGTACGTGGTGGGGTCCGACGGATCGAGATTCAACGTGTACGCCGTGAAACGGCTACCAGCGGACACCGTGTGCGTCCAGGCAAACGTGTCGGTGAAACCGATGCCGATGCCGGGTAGACCGGTGAGGTTCGCCCCATAAATGTCCAGTTCGCCGGGAATGGTGAGGTGCACCTCCCAGAACCGCAGCTCTCCCTCCCACGGGAAGTGGGGGTTGGCCACCAACACGCCACCCTGGCCCCCTTCGACCAGGTCACTGCCCACGGCCCAGCCGTTGCTGGCCATCGATGTGGGCGCCAGTTCGAGGGTCGAGAACGACGCCGGTTGCGCACCATCGGTGGGTGGCTTCGCGGTGGCGATGTACTGAGTCAGACGTGAACCGGAGGCGTTCAAGGCGATGGAGCGTGCGTAGGTGTACACGTCTTCGCCGGTGACGGGGCGCACCCATTCGGCACCAGCGCACCAGCCGGTGAGACCGTCGGAGCCCACGGCCTCCAAATGCGCGTTCCAACCGGCCGCGAAAGACTCGAACTGATCGCTGATGTCGGGCGACACGATCTGGTAGTCGGCGCGCGCGAGTTCGTTGATACCGATGGACTTCCAGGCGAAGTCACTGTTGATGTTGGCGTCGCCTTCGCCGGCACCCAACGCGGCGGCTCGGGTGCTGGTGATCTTCGTCATTTGGTCGGCGAGTGAACAGGCATGATCCTGACCACTGGCGTAGCCCTGGCCGAAGAAGAGGCCCATCGTGTCGTCGGCGATGATGTGGGGAACGCCGTCACTCGTGCGACGAATCGTGGCTTCGTACCGGTTCTCCTCCTGCGCCTGCTCGACCATGGTCGTGGTGCCGTACGGTTCGGTGGTGTCGCTGTCTCCCCCGCCCGAGCAGCCCGCGATCACCACGAGGGCGACCAGCGACGAGCGGACGAATTTCTGACGTTGTTTCATGATCTCGAGTGTGGCACCTTGGGGAGGGTCAACGCCGTTTTCTCGGCGCCGTGTCACCCGAGGTCCGGTTACGAGCCGAAGAACCGCGTCCCCGCTCACGGTGTGGCTGACGTCGCTGCGCCCGACTGTTGCTCTCGTCGCCGCTCACCGGAAGGCCGGTCCAGGTGGCGGTGACCCCGGCCTTGGACAACAGGTGGCGTACCTCACCGACCTGCGCCGGTGATGCGATGGTCACCACGCGACCGGAGGCCCCGGCGCGCGCCGTGCGACCCGAGCGATGCGTGTAGGCCTTGTGCTCCACCGGCGGATCGGCGTGAACCACCAATGGCACGTCGTCGATGTGAATGCCCCGCGCGGCGATGTCGGTGGCCACCAAAGCGGTGGCGGTGCCGTCAGAGAACGCGGCCAGGTTGCGTTCTCGCACGGTCTGGGACAGGTTGCCGTGCATGTCGACGGCGATCACGCCGAGCGTCTTCAACTTGGCGGCCATCTGCTTGGCACGGTGCTTCGTGCGGGTGAAGATCACGACTCGATCGGTGCGCGCGAACTCGGCCACGGCAGCGAGACGAGAGGTGTCTTGCACCACCAACACACTGTGTTCCAACAACACCGGCGCTTCCACCTCGGCCGCGTGCGACACCGGGTCGTGGAGATAGCGCGACACGATGGCATCCACCCCTCCGGCCAACGTGGCCGAGAACAACAAGCGCTGACCCTTCTTCGGGGTGGCGTCCAAGATTCGCCTCACCATCGGCAGAAAACCCTGATCGGCCATGTGGTCGGCCTCGTCGATGACGGTGATCTCGACGTGATCGAGGCGCGCGGCGCCCTCATCCATGTGGTCGATCAAGCGCCCGGGACATGCCACCACGATCTCGGTCCCTTGCGCCAAGCCGTCACGTTGCGGCCCGAACCCGACGCCGCCGAAAATGGTCATCACCCGAAGGCCCACGACCCGGGCCAGAGGTTCGATGACCGCGGCCACCTGAGTGGCCAGTTCGCGGGTGGGCACCAACACCAAGGCCCGTGGCCGTTGGGGTCGACGCGACGACGAACCGTGGTTCGATCGACCGGCGGCCAGGCGGGCCACCAACGGCAGAGCGAAGGCGATGGTCTTACCCGAGCCGGTGCGACCCTGACCCAAGACATCGCGCCCAGCCAAGGAATCGGGCAGCGTGACGGTTTGGATGGAGAACGGATCGGTGACGCCCGTGGCGGCGAGGACTCCGGCCAGCGTGGCCGGCACCCCTACTTTGACGAACCCGTTGTCGGGGCCGACCTCGACGGGTTCGATACGCCTGGGGGCCGAACGAGCCGACGAGGACGTCGGGAGTCGGCTCGAACTCGGCGACCCTGACGGTCGACCGCGCCGGGGTCCACCACGCCGGGGTCCACCACGCCGGGGTCCACCACGTCGGGGTCCACCGCGGCCGACGGAGGAGGGAGTTGCCATGTGGGGGTTGTCCTTTACAGGTGCCGCGAACCTGTCCGGGATGACACGCCTCGCTGGGGCCACTCGGGCCCGACCTCCCCGACCCTACCGACCGGGTCGTCGCTCGTGATTCTCACTATTCCCGATAGAAATAGTCGTGAATTGGCGGTAGCATGGCCCGATGGATGTCCTGACCACGGCTTTACCGACAGGCATCGCCGAGGATGATGCCGCCTCGGTCGTGGCCTGGGCCGCAGCGACCTTCGGCTCGGGGTTGGTTCTGACCGCGAGCTTCGAAGACCCGGTCCTGGTTCATCTGGTGGCCACCCACGCCCCGGGCACCCCAATCGTGGTGCTCGACACGCAGTACCTGTTCGCCGAGACCAAGTGGCTCATCGACAACCTGCACCGACGCTTGGGGTTCCCCCTCGAGGTGTTCGAACCCGCAGCCGGGGTGGTGCCCGACGACCAATGGCAGTTCGATGTCGAAAGATGTTGCGCCCGTCGCAAGGTGGAGCCCTTGTCGCGCGCCCTGTCGGGCCGTTCCGGTTGGATCACCGGTATCCGACGCGTCGACGGACCCACGCGAGCCGACACGCCCGTCGTGCAGTACGACGCGACTCGCTCCATCACCAAGATCAACCCGCTCGCGGCCTGGAGCGATGAACGTCTCGACCAGTACATCGTCGACCATGCGTTGCCCCGCAACCCACTCACCGAGCGTGGTTACCCCTCCATCGGATGTTGGCCGTGCACCCGCTCCGTCGCTCCCGGTGAGGACAAGCGCGCCGGACGTTGGTCCGGACAGAACAAGACCGAGTGCGGCCTGCACGTCTCCTCGGTCACGATGATCGAGAAAGTTCGCGCTTCATGACCCTCACCGACAACCGTCTCGACGGCCTCGACCACGACGGGGGTCTCGACGAACTCGAGGATGAGGCGATCACCATCATCCGAGAGGTGACCGCCGAGACCCGCGCCCCGGTGTTGCTCTTCTCCGGCGGTAAGGATTCCGCGGTCCTGCTGCATTTGGCCGCCAAGGCGTTTCGTCCCGGCAATCTGCCTTTCCCGGTGATGCACGTGGACACTGGTCACAACTTCGACGAGGTCATCGAGTACCGCGATCGTCTGGTGAAGGAGTACAACGTCCGCTTGGTGGTGGCCAGCGTGCAGGCCAGCATCGACGCTGGTCGCGTGGTGGAAGACACGGGACCACGCGCCAGTCGCAACCGACTGCAGTCGGTCACCTTGCTCGACGCCATCGCCGAGCACCAGTTCGACGCGGCCTTCGGTGGAGGACGTCGTGACGAGGACAAGGCGCGCGCCAAAGAGCGCATTTTGTCCTTCCGTGATCGCTTCGGTCAGTGGGAACCTCGCGCACAACGCCCCGAGCCATGGAACATGTTGAATGCCAAGATTCGCACCGGTGAGCACTTGCGTGCTTTCCCGTTGTCGAATTGGACCGAACTGGACATCTGGCGTTACATCGGGCGCGAAGAGGTTCCCCTGCCGTCGATCTACTTCTCGCATCGACGAGTCGTCGTCGAGCGAAACGGAATGTTGTTGAGCGTCGGCGGTCCCGTGGTTGCCGAGCCCGGTGAGGTTCCCTTCGAGGAGACCGTTCGCTACCGCACCGTCGGTGACGCCAGCTGCACGGGCGCGGTGCGCTCGACGGCGGCCAACGTCCACGACGTCATCACCGAGGTGGCGGCAGCCCGCATCACCGAGCGTGGCGCCACCCGTGCCGACGACAACTTTTCGGACTCCGCCATGGAAGATCGCAAGCGCGAGGGATATTTCTGATGGTGTTGCGCATTGCCACCGCGGGCTCGGTCGATGACGGTAAGAGCACCCTTATCGGTCGTCTGTTGCACGACACCAAGACCGTCTTCGAGGACCAGCTGGCTTCGGTCGAAAAGGCCAGTCTGCGCTACGGCGATGGATCGTTGAACCTGGCTTTGCTCACCGACGGGTTACGCGCCGAACGAGAGCAGGGCATCACCATCGACGTCGCCTACCGCTATTTCGCCACGCCCGAGCGCACGTTCGTGGTGGCCGACACCCCCGGCCACGCGCAGTACACGCGCAACATGGTCACTGGTGCCTCGGTCAGTGACGTGGCCATCGTGCTGGTGGACGCTCGCAATGGTCTCACCGAGCAAACCCGTCGCCACCTCTTCGTCGCCTCGTTGTTGGGCGTGAAACAGGTGATGCTGGCCGTGAACAAGATGGATCTGGTGGACTTCTCCCAGGATCGTTACGACGAGATCGTGGCCGCGGCTCGCGCTCACGCGACGGCACTTCCGGCTCCCGTCGCGTTGAACCCCTTGCCCATCTCGGCCCTCCTTGGCGACAACGTCGTGGATTCCTCCGACAACATGCCGTGGTACACCGGTCCTTCCTTGTTGAGGCAACTCGAGACGCTCGAACTGGACGACGACCACAGCATCGGTGCGCGTCTGTCGGTGCAGTGGGTCATCCGCCCGTACAGCACCGAACACCACGACTTCCGCGGATTGGCGGGTCGCCTGACCGGCGGCACGGTGGCTATCGGCGATCGTGTGCGCGTGTTGCCGGGCGCTCAACAGTCCACCATCGTGAGCATCGAACGTGGAGGAGTGCCGCAGGAAACCGCCGAACCCGGTGAGGCCATCAGCATCCAACTGGCAGACGACATCGACATCAGCCGCGGTGACGTGGTGGTGACGGTGGCGGCACCCAAACCGCCGGTGGTCGCCGACCAGATCGTGGCCGACGTGTCGTGGATGGTCGACAAGCCCCTGGAGGTGGGCACTCGCTGGATCATCAAACACCTCACCCGCACCGCCAAGGCCTTCGTGAGTGCCATCGAGACGCGCCACGACGTGTCGACGGCCTCGCAACACTCCACCGAGCGCCTGGAGTTGAACGATCTCGGTCGCGTGCACCTGAACGTATCGGTGCCATTGGTGGTCGACCTCTACGACGATCATCGTCCCGGTGGTGCCGCCATTCTCGTGGACGAGGCCACCGGTATGACCTGTGGCGCCTTGATGATCCGGGGCTTCGACGGGCTCGAATCATGAATCAGTTTCCCGTGAATCTCAACCTCGCCGGCAAGCCGGTGCTGGTGGTGGGAGCCGGTCGCATCGCTTTGCGCAAGACCGAGCAACTTCTCGCGTGCGACGCTGCCGTCACGGTGTTGGCCCCGAACGTGCACGAGGGATTCGACTCGTTGCCGGTCACCCTCGTGCGTCGCGAATACGTCAGCAACGACGTGGCCGGCTATCGCTTGGTCATCACCGCCACGGCGAATCGTGAAGTGGACCAACTCGTCCACGACGAGGCCGAGGCGTTGGGTATCTGGGTGAACTCGGCCGATGATCCGGACCGTTGCACGTTCACCCTGCCCGCCACGGTGCGTCGGGGCGAGCTGCTGATCACGATCTCCACCGCCGGTGCCAGCCCGGCGCTGTCGTCGTACTTGCGGGTGCGATTGGGCGAGATCATCTCTCCGAACTTCGCGAACGTCGTCGACGATCTGGCACAGCGCCGCGAGTCGTATCACGCCGAGGGTCGCAGTACCGAGGACATCGATTGGCGTCCCATCATCGAAGAGGCCTTGGTCTCTCGGGGCATCGACCTACCCGTGGCGGTGACGTCATGACCGTGTTCCTGGTGGGAGCGGGTCCGGGTAGCGCCGATCTGCTGACCGTGAAAGCGGCGCGCCTGGTGGCCAACGCCGATGTGATCGTTCACGATCGCTTGGCCGATCCGGCCATTTTGGATCTCGCGCGTCCGGGCACCGAGTTCATCGACGTCGGCAAGCAACCGGGTCGACCCACGCCACAAGAGATCATCAACGCCCTGCTGGTGCACCTCGGACAGCAGGGTTTGAACGTCGTGCGATTGAAGGGCGGCGATCCGTTCGTTTTCGGCCGTGGCGGAGAAGAGGCCGAGGCCTTGCGTTCGGCCGGTGTCCCCTTCGAAACGGTTCCCGGCATCACGTCAGCGGTCGGTGTTCCCGCGGCCGCGGGCATTCCCGTCACCCATCGCGGAGTCTCGGCTTCGTTCACCGTGGTCACCGGGCATCGCGAAAACGGCAAATCCACCAATGTCGAGTGGGAAGCGTTGGCCAAGGTGGGCGGGACGATCGTGGTTCTGATGGGGGTGGCCGAACGCGCTGTCATCGCCGCTCGTCTGATGAACGGTGGTCTGGCGCCGAACACCCCGGTGGCAGCCATCCAGTGGGGCACGCGCCCCGAACAACACACGTTGCGAACCACATTGGTCGATCTGGCCGATGTTCACGTCGAGTCACCGGCCACCATCGTCATCGGCGCGGTGGCGGCATTCGATTTCACCCGTGACTCCGACGAGACCGAGGCGGTGGTCTGACGTGCGGCGCAGCATCGACGACGAGCCCATCGGCTTGAACGGTCTGCCGCCCGGAGTCGACGATGCCACGCCGGTCTCGTGGGCGGTCGCCGTCTGCGACGACTACGACGACGCTCAACCACGCGTCGTGCTCACCGTCGAGGACATCGGTAGCCCGGGCGCCGGACTGGTGGCGCATCTATCCGCCGAACAAACCCGCCGTTTGCGCGGCGCACTACACGATGCCCTCCGCGAGGTGGGCGAGAACACCGGACGCTGAAGGAACAAGACCATGACCATTGCCCCCGCTCCCCAACCGCGCGACCTCGACGCCGAGCAGTTGCGCGACATCGAACGATTCGAAGTCGCCATCGATCAATACCTCAAAGGCGAGATCTCTGAGGACGTCTTTCGCGTGATGCGGCTGAACAACGGTATCTACGGTCAACGCCAGGGCGGCACGAACCAGATGGTGCGTATCAAGCTGCCCGCGGGCACGATCACCCCGGAACAACTCGATTTGATGGGACGCTTGTCCACCGAGTTCTCACGCGGTTGGGGTCACATCACCACGCGCCAGAACATCCAGTTCCACTTCGTCGAACTCACCCGTGTTCCGGCACTGCTGCGTGAATTGGCCGCCGTCGGTCTCACCTCGCGCGAGGCCTGTGGTGACACGGTGCGTAACGTGATGGCCTGCCACCTGGCCGGAGCCTGCCCCTACGAGAAGATCGACGTCACACCGTGGGCCGAGGCCGTGTTCCGACACTTCGTTCGTAATCCCCTGGGTCAGCGTCTACCCCGAAAGTTCAAGGTGAACTTCTCGGGTTGCAGCACTGACTGCGGTCAGGCCATGTTCAACGACGTGGGGGTGGTCGCGGTGTCACGCACTCGCGACGACGGGTCGGTGGAACAGGGCTTCCGGGTCTACATCGCCGGTGGACTGGGGGCCAATCCGCACCCGGCCCTGGCCCTCGAGGATTTCACCACCCGAGAGGAACTGTTGCCCACCATCGAGGCCGTGTTGCGTCTGTTCGAGCAGACCGGCAACCGCGACAACAAGTTGCGCGCTCGCATGAAGTGGGTCGTCGATCAATTGGGTATCGACGAGGTACGTCGGCGGGTCGTGAAGATTCGCCACACGCTGCCCGCATCCTCCACGTGGCCCGGTGGTATCCCGCCGGAGGTGGTGGCGGCCGGTGACGCGCCCGCCGGCAAGGCGGGTGAGGCCACCGCGGTCGGTCAGGGTGTGGCGGTCACCTTGCGCAGCAGTGATCCGTACGCGCGTTGGGAACAGACGAGTGTCATTCGTGGAGCGGGCAACGGCTCGGTCTCAGCCGTCGCCTACGCGGCTCTCGGCGACATCACCGCGTCACAGTTCGCCTCGTTGGCCTCGATCCAACGCGAGTTGGGTGCCGACGTGCGTTTGTCGAATCGGCAGAACGTGGTGTTCCGCGGTCTGCGCGAGGAACAACTGGCCGTGTTGTACACGCGCCTCGAGGCCATCGGCATGGCCCGACCCGGCGCCGAGATGGCTCGTGACGTCGTGGCCTGCCCCGGCGCCGACACCTGCAACATCGCCGTCACTCAAAGCCGGGGACTGGCCAAGGCCATCGGCGAGCAATTGGAGGAGGAGGGCCTGGCCGAAGTCGGTGGCGTGCGTATCAACATCTCGGGTTGCACCAACAGTTGCGGTCAGCACCACGCGTCCGACATCGGCTTCTTCGGCGCCGAGCGTCGCGCCAACGGTCGTGCCATCCCCGGGTACCAGATGCTGCTCGGAGGATTCGTCGGTAACGAACAGATCCACTTCGGTCAAAAAGCCCTGCGGTTGCCGGCCAAGAACGCTCCGTTGGCCGCGGCCCGCGTGATTCGACGCTTCGCCGGGGAGCGTAAGGCTGGTGAACCATTCCAAGAGTGGTTGAACCGTTCGGGTGGAGCAACCAAGGTGGCCGAGGGGCTTCGGGATTTGGACGAGATCCCCACACCCGACGAGGCCCCCGACTTCTACGTGGACTTCGACGAGACCAACCCCTTCACGGTCAACGTCACCGAGTCCGAGTGCGCCACCTGATCAGGAGACTTCCAGTCCGTCCAACTCACCCTGCTCGCGCCACCGCCCGAGCAGTTTGGCGAAGGCCACCGGACCTCCGCCGTAGCTGCCACTCTGCAGACTGCGCGCGGCCGGCTGGCCCTCGTTGTTGTAATAGCCGGGCGTGCATGCCTCGAGGAATTTGAGGTTGTTCTGCGCCAGATCGACGATCGTGCGTACCCACTTTTCCTCGGCTTGCGCCGAGACCTCGGCCCGAGTGAGGCCATTCTTCTCGAGGTGCGCGATGAGGTACGCCAAGTGGATGCTCTGCTCGTTCAACATGTGGGGGAAGTTCACCGTGAAGCCCGACTGCGTCTGACTGACGATGAAGCAGTTCGGGAAACCCCGACTGTGAAAACCGTGCAAAGTGCGCGTCCCGTCGGCCCAGTGTCGAGTGAGGGTCTCGCCGTCCACGCCCTCCAACTCGTAACCCGAGCGGCGGGCGTAGTCGGTACCCACCTCGAAACCGGTGGCGTAAATGAGGCAGTCGAGCTCGTACTCGACGTCGTTCGCCACGACGCCCTTCTCGGTGATCAATTGCACGCCCTGGCCGTCGGTGTCGATCAAGTGGACGCCAGGGAGGTTGAACGTGTCCAAGTACTCGTCATGGAAACAGGGGCGCTTGCAGAACTGCCGGTACCAGGGCTTCAGTGCCGAGGCGGTGGAAGGGTCGGTGACCAGCTGGTCCACGCGCGAGCGAACCTGCTCCATCTTCTCGAAGTCGGCCATTTCCATGTTGCGCGCCAGTGATTCGGGCGAAAGATCGACCTGCTCTTGCGCACGCAGCCGGATGAGCAGATTGCCGATGATGTCGGTCCAACCGTCGCTCACCAGGTCGACCTCGGCGTAGCCGCCACTCACGAGGGTGTTGAAGTTGTCCATGCGCTCGCGTTGCCAGCCCGGCTGCAGCGACGCGGCCCAATCGGGATCAGTGGCCCGGTTGTTGCGGACGTCGATGGACGATGGCGTCCGTTGAAAGACGTACAGCTCCTTCGCGGCGGCGCCCAGATGCGGAACGCACTGGACGGCGGTGGCACCGGTCCCGATGATGCCCACGCGCTTGTCGGCCAGCTTGGAGAGACCGCCGGTGGAGTCTCCTCCCGTGTAGTCGTAATCCCAGCGACTGGTGTGGAAGGTGTGTCCGCGGAAGGACTCGATGCCGCGGATGCCCGGCAACTTCGGTCGGTGAAGCGGGCCGTTGGCCATGATCACCCAACGTGCGCGCATGCGATCTCCGCGGTTGGTGGAAATGATCCAACGGCGTGTCGCCTCGTCCCACGCCATGCTGGTGACCTCGGTGGAGAAGCAGGCGTTGTCGTACAAACGGAAGTGCTCGCCGATGGCGCGACTGTGCGCCAGGATCTCGGGGGCGTCGGTGTACTTCTTCTTGGGGATGTAACCGATCTCTTCCAACAACGGAAGGTAGATGTACGACTCGACGTCGCAAGCGGCACCGGGGTATCGGTTCCAGTACCAGGTGCCGCCGAAGTCGCCGCCCTTCTCGATGAGGCGAAGGTCCTCGATGCCGGCCTCCCGCAGACGGGCACCCGCCAATAGGCCGCCGAATCCACCGCCAATGACGGCCACGGTCACCTCGTCGAACAAGGGCTCGCGCATGGCTGGCCTCGTGTACGGGTCATCGAGGTACTGCGCGTAGTCCGAGATGTCGACGTACTGCTCGTTTCCATCCCCCCGCAAACGCTTGTCACGCTCGAGTCGGTACCTGTCGCGCAGTTGGTCGGGATCGAAAGTAGTGGTCATGGGAACTCCGTTTTACTCCATTCGACTCAACGAACTGTTTCTAATGCATCGTGGTCGATCGCTTGATGACCGTGCTGTGTGGCCATCTTCACGAACAGATCGTCTCCGCGTTCGGTACGCGCGGCCATCGACGTCGCCAGAACGGTGATGATGAGACCCCACAACGACCCGAACCGGTAGTCACGCCAGCATGTGTCCCGATCGTAGGCGATGCCCGCGGCATTCAGGCGCGTTCGGTAGGACTCCAGCAGACCGTGTTCCACGTCGCCTCTTCGCTCGGGCGAGAAGCTGCCCGCGATCATGTAGGCGACGTCCACCATGCCCAGTCCCTGATTGGCCGTCTGCCAATCGACGATCACCAACGGCGGTGCGTCGGGCGCACGGGCGAAGAGGAAGTTGTCGGGGCGAAAGTCGTAGTGCGCCAATGTGAGAGGAGTTCCCGAACCCATGGCCCAACGCGCCACATGGGGCGTAAAATCCTGCACGAGCCGGGCAATCGGTTCCTCGAGGCGTGCGCCGAGACGCTCGATGAAGGCCGGCAGCAACATGGAGTAGATCATCGACAACGTGGCTGCTCGTTCCTCGAGCGAGGACGGATTCGCCGCAACCTGCGACAAAGTGGGGTCACCCCACCGAGGAGCATGTAACAGCACGGCCTGCTCGATGGCCAATTCGGCCTCGTCGACGGTGAGGCCCACGAATTGATCTCCCTGCTCCGACCCGTTCAGGTCCTCCATGATGAGGCAGAACTGCTGGGCCTCGAGATTCAATGCCGCGTAATGACATGTCGGCGCCCGCACGGCCACCGTGGGAGCGACCCGGCTGTAAAAGTTGTACTCGGTGACGTAGGCACTGCCACCGAATCCGGTGGCGCGAGCGGTCTCGTCCAGCGACGGGAACTTTCCCATCACCGTGGCGGGGGGTCGGGAGGCGTCGCTCGACGACGTCTGGTCCCAGGTCAGAGAGAACCGTCCATTGCAGCCGGTCTGACCGGTGCCCACGAAACCCTCGAATCGACAGTCGAGCAACGTGGAACCCGCCGACACTCCCGCGTCGTCCAACACGCGCGCCATCCATGCCGTGTCGACCTCGCGCGGATCGCTACGAATCTCTGATTCCTCACCCATCGACGTATTCCCCGATCTCGCCCGGCCCCACGGTAGATCGCGAGACGCCCCGCGGACATGCCCGTAGCCTGTCGTTATGGGCCGGGTCGACGGAATCCGCATCGGGATTCAGTTACCCGAGGTCGAGCGAGTGGTGCGTTGGCCCGAGTACCGCGACCTGATCCGCATCGCCGAATCGGCGGGCTTCGACAGCATGTGGCTGGGCGACCATTTGTTGTACCGCGGCGACGGTCGACCCGAGCGGGGTCCTTGGGAGGCCTGGACCATGCTCGCGGCCCTGGCGGGCGAAACCGAGCACGTCGAGTTCGGACCCCTCGTGGCTTGCGTCGGATTCCACTCACCCGCCGTGTTGGCCAAGATGGCCGCCACCATCGACGAGATCAGTGGCGGTCGATTCGTGCTCGGGCTGGGCGCGGGATGGAACCAACCCGAGTTCGAAGCGTTCGGAATCCCCTTCGACCAACGGGCCGCGCGCTTCGAGGAGGCGCTGTCGATCATCGAGCCCCTGGTCAATGGGCGTCGGGTCACTCATCATGGCCGCTTTTACGAGGTCGATGACGCCGTGTTGTTGCCCACCCCCACACGTACCGTGCCCATCATGATCGGATCGGTCGGCGAGCGGGTGTTGCGTGCGGCCCTCCCCACCGCCCCGCGGTGGAACACGTGGTTCGACTGGTTCGCCAACTCCGCTGAGGGTTTCTCCACGCTGAACGAGCGCATCATCCGGATCTGCGCCGAGGTGGGCCGTGACCAAACCACGTTGATGCGCAGTGCGTGCCTGTTGGTGATGACCGATCCGGATGCCGGCGAGCGACCTAGACCCGTCGAGTACTCGGCGGCGACCACCAAGGACGTGCGCGCCCGAGTTCTGGAGTTGCGCGACGCCGGAGCCGACGAGGTGATTCTGGTCATCGATCCGATCGACGCTCGAAGCATCTGTCTGCTCGCCGAGGTGCTGGCATGAAGTTTCGCGCGATCCTCCTCTGTGGTCTCGGGTGCGTCGCGATGCTGGCGTTGTCGCGTCCGCTGGTGTCGGCCGAATCCGTCGATGACGATGCCACGATCTCGTCGTTGATCGTCGAACGCCTTCCCGGACGATCGTCGCTCGCCGCCCGGGCGATGGTGGAGAATCTCACCGACCTCGATACGTCGTCGGGGTCGCGTCTGGGTGGGCGCTTCGAGACCATCGTGCTCGACCAACCCATCACCACCGAGCAAGCCGAGGAATTGGCTCGATCCTTGGAGGACGACGGCCTGGTGGTCTCCGCTTCGCCCGACTACCCCCGCTTCGCTGCCACCCCACCGAACGATCCGGAATGGCCGAGCCAGTGGTCGTTGCAGCCGTACAACGGAACAGTCAATGCCGGTATCGGCCTCGAGGCGGCGTGGAACTCGGTGAACGGGAACTCCCTCGGCTTCACCCCCGTATCACCGGCGCGGGTGCTCGACACCCGGGACGGAACCGGTGGCGTCCCCACCACCCGCATCGGCAACTTCACCGGAACCGCCCCCGACCTGTCGTTCACCATCACCGGAACCGGCGGCATCCCCACCACCGGCGTCGCCGCCGTCTCACTCAACGTCACCGTCGCCAACACCAACGCCCCCGACGAAGGCGGATACGTCACCGTCTACCCCTGCAACACCGGACGACCCCCCGTCTCCAACCTCAACTTCACGAACGGCCAGATCACCCCCAACGCCGTCATCGTCCCCGTCGGCAACGGCAACATCTGCTTCCACGTCTACGGAACCGCCCACCTCATCGTCGACATCAACGGCTGGTACCCCGAGAATTCCAGTTTCACCCCCGTATCACCGGCGCGGGTGCTCGACACCCGGAACGGAACCGGTGGCGTCCCCACCACCCGCATCGGCAACTTCACCGGAACCGCCCCCGACCTGTCGTTCACCATCACCGGAACCGGCGGCATCCCCACCACCGGCGTCGCCGCCGTCTCACTCAACGTCACCGTCGCCAACACCAACGCCCCCGACGAAGGCGGATACGTCACCGTCTACCCCTGCAACACCGGACGACCCCCCGTCTCCAACCTCAACTTCACGAACGGCCAGATCACCCCCAACGCCGTCATCGTCCCCGTCGGCAACGGCAACATCTGCTTCCACGTCTACGGAACCGCCCACCTCATCGTCGACATCAACGGCTGGTACCCGCGCGTGAAAGACGTCGTGGTGGCGGTGATCGATACCGGTCGTCCGATGTTCAACGGCATCGATCACCCCGACATGATCGGCCGAGTTGTCGATGGCTACGACTTGATGTCAGTGAGCGTCCCTCGCGATCCACGCGATGGCGACGGATGGGACGCCGACGAGACCGACAACGGTGATTGGGAAACTCCGGGTCAATGTGGATCGGGGTCCGGCGCGAGCCACAGTTCATGGCACGGGGCCCATGTGGCGGGCATCATCGGGGCGAGGTCGAACAACGGTGTTGGAATCGCCGGAATCGGTCTCAGGACGAAAGTTCAACACGTCCGTGTTCTCGGTTCGTGCGGAGGAACAACCTCAGACGTGGTGGTCGCCATTCGTTGGGCCGCCGGCCTCGTCGTCTCGGGCCTTCCGGCGAACCCGACGCCGGCCGACGTCATCAATCTCAGCCTCGGCGGACCGGGGACTTGTTCAGAGAGCGAACAAAGTGCGATCAACGCCGCAGTGGAGGCCGGAAGCATCGTGGTCGTCGCCGCCGGCAATAACGGTGCCAATCTGGGCCAAGTCAACGTTTCGCCCGCTAATTGTGACAACGTGATCACCGTGGCAGGAACGGAAAGCAATGGCTCGCGACTTTTGGCCTCGAATTTCGGTTCCAAAGTCGAAATTGCAGCGCCGGGCCGCAACATCTACTCGACGGTGATCGACAGTCAGACGTCGCCCGTTGCCAACTGGTGGTACCAGAACAAGACCGGGACGAGTATGTCGGCACCAGCGGTGGCGGGCGTCATCTCGCTGATGTTGAACAACGACGGCACACTCACGAACCAAGAAGTGCTGGGGATCCTGCAGACAACTGCCTCCCCATTCCCCGTCGGATCAACCTGTAGTTCGAACGTCGTCAACACCTCGTATTGCGGAGCCGGAATTCTCCACGCTGGTGCGGCGCTCCAAGCCGTCCAAGACGACGGCACCACCCGGGCGATGACCCCCGTATCACCGGCGCGGGTGCTCGACACCCGGAACGGAACCGGTGGCGTCCCCACCACCCGCATCGGCAACTTCACCGGAACCGCCCCCGACCT
>VFYV01000019.1 GCA_016871395.1 Actinomycetota bacterium | reverse complement strand
GTCGCAACGTCGAGCGTTACCGCGAGATCGTTGCCAAGTTGGGTCTGCGTCGCTGAGGCGCGCCCGTTTAGCAATACAACCAAATCCGAGCAGACAAGAGTTCGGTTGTCAGTGGCCCCGGCCGGCATCGAGGTGCCGACCCCGCCCACTGGGAACCGACCGGCTGCTCCAGAGGCGATGCGGAAAGAATCCGCATCGCGCGAAAGGAGCTCGTCATGGCCGATGCCATTCGAGTGTCGGGTCCCGTTGGGGGCACCGACAAAAATCTGTCGTTCGAGACCGGCAAACTGGCTTTCCAGAGCCAGGGAGCGGTGGTTGCCAGTATTGATGGCAGCATCGTTCTCGCCACCGCGAACGCCGCCAAAGACGTCCGCCCCGGCGTGGACTTTTTCCCCCTCACCGTCGACGTGGAAGAGCGGGCCTACGCGGCCGGCAAGATCCCCGGCGCGTTCTTCCGACGCGAGGGTCGTCCCAGCGAAGGCGCCATCCTCACCTGCCGTCTGACCGACCGGCCGTTGCGTCCGGCGTTCCCCGACGGTTTCCGCAACGAGGTGCAGATCGTGCTCACCGTGTTGGGTGCCGATCAGGTGAACCCGCACGACGTGCTCAGTATCAACGCCGCCTCGGCCGCCCTGATGATCTCGGGCATCCCCTTCGAGGGTCCCATCGGCGCGGTACGCATCGCGTTCGCCCAGGACGGCACGTGGATTCCCCATCCCACGTACACCGAGGGTGAAGAAGCCACGTTCGAATTGGTCGTGGCCGGTCGCGAGTTGGACAACGGTGACGTCGCCATCATGATGGTGGAAGCCGGCGGCACCGAGAAGTCGTTCGAGTACTACGCCAACGGCGCACCCAAGGTCGACGAGACCGTGCTCGCCGGTGGTCTCGAGGCCTCGAAGCGTTACATCAAGGAGTCCATCGCACTGCAGCGTCAGCTGGTGGCCTCGGTGATCGCCACCAAGGGCGCCATCACCCCGCTCGCCTACACCCCCGTTCTCGACTACACCGACGACGTGTTCGCCGCCGTCGAGGGAATCGCCGGACCGCTGTTGGCCGACGCCATCAAGATCGCCCGCAAGGCCGATCGCAACGCCGCCACCGACGCCGCCGGCGACGGGGCGGTGAAGCAGTTGTGTGGCGAGGGATCGGCGTTCGCCGGTCGCGAGAAGGAAGTGAAGGAGGCCGTGCGTTCGCTCACCAAGAAGTTGGTGCGCAAGCGCATCGTCGACGAGGGCATCCGCATCGACGGTCGCGGACCGCGCGATTTGCGCCCGGTCTCGGCCGAGGTGCGCGTGTTGCCGTCGGCTCACGGCTCAGGACTCTTCCAACGCGGCGAGACCCAGGTCATGAACGTCACCACGCTGGCCATGCCCCGCATGAACCAGATGCTCGACACTCTCTCGCCGACCTCCGAAAAGCGCTACATGCACCACTACAACATGGCGCCGTGGGCCAACGGTGAGACCGGTCGCGTGGGTTCGCCCAAGCGTCGCGAGATCGGCCACGGTGCGCTCGCCGAGCGGGCGTTGTTGCCGGTGGTTCCCAGCCAGGAGGACTTCGCCTACGCATTGCGTCTGGTGTCCGAGGTGATGTCGTCGAACGGCTCCACCTCGATGGCGTCGGTGTGTTCGTCGTCGCTGTCGTTGATGGACGCCGGTGTGCCGATCAAGGCCCCCGTGGCCGGTATCGCCATGGGCCTCGTCTACGCCGAGGGCAAGTACACCAGCCTCACCGACATCCTCGGAGCCGAGGACGCCTTCGGTGACATGGACTTCAAGGTGGCCGGCACCGCCGATGCCGTGACCGCGCTGCAGTTGGACACCAAGATCGACGGCATCCCCGCCGACGTTCTGGCCGCTGCTCTCGATCAGGCCAAGGAGGCCCGCCTCAAGATTCTCGACGTGATGAACGCCGCCATCGGAGCCCCGCGTTCCGAAGTGGCCGAGTCGGCACCGAAGATCACGAGCATCACCATCCCGCTCGACAAGGTGGGCGAGGTCATCGGTCCCAAGGGCAAGGTCATCAACACCATCCAGCAGGAGACCGGCGCCGACATCAGCGTCGACGACGACGGCGTGGTGGGCATCGTCACCATCGGTGCCGTCGAGGGCTGGCGTATGGAGGATGCCAAGTCGCGCATTCTGGCCATCGTCGATCCGCCCAAGGCCGAACTCGGAGCCGTCTACAACGGTCGTGTCGTGAGCATCACCAAGTTCGGTGCGTTCGTGAACATCCTGCCCGGACGCGACGGCCTGGTGCACATCTCCAAACTCGGTCGCGGTCGGCGTGTCAACAACGTCGAGGATGTGTTGACGTTGGGCCAGGAGATCCAGGTCCGTGTCGACGACATCGACGACAAGGGCAAGGTCAGCCTGTCGCCGGTGGGCGATGGTCCCGAGCCGCCGGTCGGTGGACCGGCGCCGCGCGAGTCGCGCGAGTCGCGCGAGTCGTCGGGTCGCGCCAACGGTGGTGGTCCGGTGACCGTCAGTTTCGACGATGCCTTCGACAGCGAGATCGCCGGTGAACTCGGCGACCTCGGCCCCGGTGGTAGCGCCGGCGGTGACCGTGACGACCGTGACGACCGTGGTGGTCGTGGCGATCGTCGCGGAGGTCGCGATCGCGGCCCGCGTCGTCACCGCTGACCCGCGCCCGTCTCCTGTTTCCAAGGCGGCGTTCGGGCGGCGCGCGTGGCGATTTCACCTCCGAAGCATGACGGGTGCGGTTTAGGCTCGGGACATGACTGACTCTCGTAGACGCGTCGGGGTTTTCGGGGCCGCCGGCCGCATGGGCGCCTCGGTGTGCGACGCGGTCGCGGCCGATGCCGACCTCGCGCTGGTGGCCGCCGTGGATCCGGCCGGTGTGGGTCAGAGCACGCACGGCCTCACCATCGCCGCTGATCCGCGAGCGATGGCCGACGCGGGTGTGCAGGTGGCCGTGGACTTCACCGTGGCCGCGGCCGCGCGCACCAACCTCAGTTGGTGCGGTCTGCACGGAGTGCACGCGGTGGTGGGTACCACCGGTTTTTCCGACGACGATCTGGCGAACTTCCGCTCGACGTTCCAGTCGTCGAACTGTCTGATCGCCGCCAACTTCGCCATCAGCGCCGTATTGATGATGAGGTTCGCCGAGATGGCCGCGCCGTGGTTCGACACCGCCGAGATCATCGAACTGCATCACGACAACAAGGCCGACGCCCCCAGCGGCACCGCGATGGCCACGGCCCGGCGCATGGCGGCGGCGTCCGCCGAGTGGGCCACCGATCCCACCACGCACGAGGTGGTGGAAGGCGCGCGCGGAGGCAAGGGCCCCGCTGACATCCGTCTGCACGCGGTTCGTATGCGCGGGATGGTGGCTCACCAGGAGGTGATCCTGGGAGCGGCCGGTCAGACGCTCACCATTCGTCAGGACAGTTACGACCGGGTGTCGTTCATGCCCGGCGTGGTTCTGGCCTGCAAGAAGATCGACACCTTGCCCGGACTGACGTTGGGCCTCGAGTCCGTCCTCGGCTTGTGACCCACGTCGACTTGTCGACCGCCGAGCCGTGAGCCGGCGTTCTCTCGTCCGGGAAGGCCCTCGAGGGTCAGAGGTGTTCGAGAACGATCTCGCAGGCGCTCACGGTGATGCCGGCACCCTCTTCGACGTTCAGTTCCTTCACGACGCCGTTGTCGATGATCGCCGAGTAACGCTGTGAACGCGCGCCGAGTCCGAAAGCCGAGCCGTCCATGGCCAAGCCCATCGCATTGGTGAACACCCCCGCGCCGTCGGCGAGCATCACGATTCCTTCCGCGCCACTGGCTTTACCCCACTGATCCATCACCCAGGGGTCGTTCACGCTGACGCAAGCGATGGTGTCCACGCCCTTGGCCCGCAGCGCGGCCTGGTTCTTCACGTAACCCGGCAAATGCACCATCGAGCAACCGGGGGTGAAGGCACCGGGCACGGCGAACAAAACGACCTTGCCCTTGCCCAAGACATCGAGTGAGTTCACCGGCGACGGCATGCCGTTTTCGCCGAGCACGTGCAAGGTGACGTTGGGGATCTGACTTCCGACGGAAATGGACATGGACTCTCCTCGAGCGAACGGTCGTTTGTGACTCAGCGAAATCTAGGGCCGTCCAGCCGTCATTGCTCACTTGGATGTTCGATCTCCTGGACCACCCGGGGGACGCCTCGGCGGGTCCGACGAGCCGACTGGGCGAACGAGACCGCGAACAAGCCGCCGACCACGTACCACTGGTAGTCCTCGACCCAGCCGAGGAAGGAGCGGATCTGATCCTCGAAGGCTTGACCACCCGCCCACAAGACGGTGAGTCGAATCACGATGCCCACGGCCAGCAGCGTGGCGTAGCGGCGAGGCTTCATGCGTCGGTGGCCCGCCATCATCCACACCAGGTTCGATGCGCAAAAAACGATGACCACCAGCCAGCCGGCGCGGTCCATGGCGCGGGCGAACCAGTGGTAGAGCGCGGGCAACTCGCCCGTCTGCTTCTTGGTCCACGCAATGGCCCGCTCGCCGAACCAACGACCGAGGAAGAACAACGCGAGGCCGGCGATGAAGAGGCGCGTGAAACCAATGAGGGCGTACGGGACGACGTCGATGTAGGGAACCGAGCCGAACAGGTTGCGGTTACGACTGGACAGGGCGAGCACCGCGGCTGGATGTTCGTCGACCCACGCCGGGCCGAGGTTGGATCCGATGGTTCCGAGGGTGAGGAGCAAGCCCGAGGCGATCAACACGAAACGGCGAGCCGTGGTCGATGGCGGGGACGGTTCGGTGGTCGGGGGATTGACGCAAGCCTCGGACATCGAAGTGAGCCTAGGACTAATGTGCGACCGACGTCGGTCGGGGACCGTGTGAGAGGGAAACACCATGTCTGTCGGAGCCACAAGAGGTGTCAACCACCCGGTGATACCGGGTTCGATGCAGGACGTTCCGTTGTCGGTGCATCATTTGTTCGATCGTGCGGAAAGGTACTTCGGTCACAAAACGATCACCACCGTCACCGCCACCGGCCTTCAGCGGACCACCTACGCCGAGTGGGCGGTGCGCACGCGACGCTTGGGCACCGTCCTCGACCAACTGGGCATCTCGTCCGCCGGGCGCGTGGCCACTTTCGCGTGGAACACCGCGCGCCACCTCGAGTTGTACTTTGCCGCCCCGTGTACCGGGCGGGTCTTGCACACGTTGAACATCCGACTGTTCCCCGAGCAGCTCACGTACATCGTCAACCATGCCGAGGATGAGGTGATCTTCGTCGACAAGTCTTTGATGGGATTATTGACCCCATTGCTGGCGACCTTCACGACCGTGAAGCATCTCGTGATCATGGACGACGGCAAGGGCGAGATACCGGACGACCTCGCCGGCATCGCGTCGAGCGACTACGAGGAATTGTTGGCCAAAGCCGCTCCGGCACACTTCGAAGAGGTTCCCGAGCACACCGCCGCCAGTATGTGTTACACCAGCGGTACCACCGGCAATCCCAAGGGCGTGGTGTACACGCATCGCAGCACCTTCCTACACACGATGGCCACCATGATGTCGGACGGATTGGGAGCCTGCGAGCGTGACAAGATCCTGCCGGTGGTCCCCATGTTCCACGCCAACGCATGGGGTCTCGCCCACGCCGCCGTGGCCGCGGGAGCCGACTTGGTGATGCCCGGTCCCGATTTGTCCGGTCCGGCCATCGCCAATCTCATCGTGAACGAGCGCCCCACCATCGCGGCGGGAGTGCCCACCATCTGGATGGGCGTCCTGCCCGAATTGAAAGGTCGCGACACTTCGAGTCTGCGAGCCATCCCGTGTGGTGGTTCGGCCGTGCCGCGCGCGCTCAGCGAGGCGTATCGCGAGCAGTTGGGCTTACCCATTCTGCAGGCGTGGGGCATGACCGAAACCAGCCCGATTGCGGCGGTGTGTCACCTGGACTCGGATCAGTTGTTGCTCGACGTGAACGCTCAGGCCGACCTGCGCACCCAGGTGGGTCGCATCGTGTTCGGAGTCGAGTGTCGGGTAGTGGAACCGGGATCCACTGTCAGCGTGCCGTGGGACGGCGAGAGCAGCGGTGAATTGCAGTGCCGGGGTAACTGGATCGCGGCCACTTATTACAACGACGAGCGCGCCGGTGAGAGCTTCAGTGCCGACGGTTGGTTGCGCACCGGTGACGTCGCCGCGGTCGACGCGCGGGGTCGTATTCGTCTGCTCGATCGCACCAAGGATCTCATCAAGTCCGGTGGCGAATGGATCAGTTCGGTCGAGATCGAGAACGAACTCATGGCCCACCCCGACATCCGCGAGGCCGCGGTCATCGGCGTGTCGCATCCCAAGTGGAGCGAACGCCCCTTGGCCTGCGTGGTGTTGGAGGCCGGAAAAGAGATGTCTCGCCAGGAGATCCTCGACTACCTGGCGCCCAAATTGGCCAAGTGGCAGCTGCCCGACGATGTGGTCTTCATCGACGAGGTACCCAAGACCAGCGTGGGCAAGTTCTCCAAGAAGACCCTGCGTGACCGATTCGCGGATCACCGGTTACCCACGGTCTGAGACGACGATGAGGAGCAGGTTTCGAATGTCGTGTCGGGTCTGGCCCATGGTCGTGGTGCCCCTCGTGATGGTCCCGGTCACGATGCTGACGGCGTGTACGTCCGACGCTGCTCGCAGATCGACGGCCGATGACGGCGACCCGGTCGTCGCCACCACCATGGCGACGTTTCCTCCCAATGGCGAGTCGGTCACGGTGCAGGTGCTGGACAACTCCTATCGTCCCATCGACCTCGAGATCGCGGCCGGTACCGAAGTGGTGTTCGACAATCGTGGTCGCAACGAACACAATATTCTCCCGGACTCGGTAGAGGATGACGCCGGTCTCTCGGCGATGTTGGCCACCGACGTGTCGCCGGCCGCCTGGGGCGTCGCATCGACGGAGTTCGCCCCGGGCGAACTTTTTCGCCACGTCTTCACGGCACCCGGGGTCTACCCGTATTACTGCTCGATTCACGGCGTGCCAGGAGTCGGAATGTACGGGGTCATCCGAGTCGACTGACGCACGCATTAGCGTAGGGTTTCGCGACCTTCCGAGGGGGAAACATGAGATCGCTTCGCACGTTGTTCAGCCTGTCCATTTTGAGTGTGTCGATGATCGCTTGTGGTTCGAGCGACGAGTCCGCTGTCGCACCGTCCACCGAGTCACCGCCGTCGGAGGCGCCGGCGACTGATGCTCCGACCACCGTCGCGCCCGCCGAGGGAGTCTTGAACGTACCGGCCGACTACGCCACGATCCAAGAGGCTGTCGATGCGGCGGCTGGAGGCGACCTGATTCTCATCGCCCCCGGTACCTACCGGGAAGCAGTCCAAGTCACCACCGACAACATCGTCATCCGCGGTCTCGATCGCAACACCGTCATCATGGATGGCAACTTCGAATTCGACAATGGGTTCCGCGTCGTGGGCGCGTCGGGGGTGGCCATCGAAAACATGACGGCCATGAACTACACCAAGAACGGGTTCTTCTGGACGGGTAGCAACGGTTATCGCGGTTCGTACCTCACGGCCTGGCGCAACGGTGACTACGGCATCTACGCCTTCGACTCCGTCGGAGGTCTGCTGGAGCACTCTTACGCCGCGGGAAGCCCGGATGCCGGCTTTTACATCGGACAATGCTTCCCCTGCGACGCCGTCATCCGAAACGTCATCGCCGAGCACAACGGGCTCGGGTATTCGGGCACCAACGCGGGTGGCAACCTCATTATCGTGAATTCGGTGTTCCGAAACAATCGCGCGGGCATCGTTCCCAACAGTGGCAGTTACGAACTCTGTTACCCGCAACGCAAGACCACCATCATCGGCAACCAGGTTTATTCGAACAACCAGCCCGACACACCGGCCATCGACGTCGCGATTCTGGCCATGGGCAACGGAATCCTGAATGCCGGTGGAGTGCAGAACGTCATCGAGCGAAACCGCGTGTGGGACCACGACAAGACCGGCATCGGTCTCGTCCCGTTCCTCGAAGAAGATGCCAACGATGTCATACCGGGCCGGGACGCTTGGGAGACCGATTGTGCCGCTCAGAAGCAATTGATGCCCGTCATCCCCGACGGTCCACTGTTGTGGGATTCGCACGACAACGAGGTTCTCGGAAACGTTCTGGAGGACAACCGTCGTGCCGACATCGCGGTGGGTTCGGCCGGCACGAACCTGTGGGAACTGGGCAACTGTTTCGAAGACAACACCTTCTCCACCTCGGCTCCGCTCGATCTGGAAACCCTCGCTCCCTGCGGATCCCCCCTGAGCGAAAGCACCGGAGACTGGCTCGCCGGTGACCTGAACGTCATCACCTGGTTGGTGGACGCCGAGACCGCACCGCCGTCGGTGGACTGGAAGACGGCGTCGTTGCCGGACATTCCTCAACTCGAGAACATGCCCGACGCGGCCACCGCTCCGGCCACGCCGGCCAGCGCGGTTCCGCCCGCCATCGATCTGGCGTCCATCGTGGTCCCCGACAAGATCGACTGACGACGGATCACGAGCGATCCCGAACGAGCGATGACTTCGATCCGACGAGCCATCAGGGGGTTGCTCGTCGTGTTGGCGCTCGTCGTCGTGGCCTCGTCATGTGCGTCGGATCCGCGCGATGTCCGCGAGTCCGCGCACGACCACGTGTCGATGTTGGTCGACTCGGCCGCAGTCATGGGTGCTCCCGATCGTCCGATCGCCGGCCCGCAGGGCGCGGTGGGGCAGTTCGTCGTGGAGTGTCCCTTCAGCCACGCTTTACCCGACGACCCCATCGTGCACCCCGGCGAACCGGGGGCCTCACATATGCACGTGTTTTTCGGCAACACCGGAGCGAACGCTGACTCGACTTTGGCGAGCCTGTTGGCCCACGGCACCACGTGCGAGCAGGCTCTCGACACCGCGTCGTATTGGGCGCCGGCGCTGTATCACGACGACGTGATGCTGATTCCGGAAAAAAGCGTGGCCTATTACCGTGCCGGACTCGAGGTGGACCCCGCCTCGGTGGTGGCGTTCCCGGCCGGACTGTCGATGATCGCCGGCGATCCCCGTGCCGTGGAGCCTCAGCCGGCGTCGGTGGTGGCCTGGAGTTGTGGCAACGGAGCCGCTCGTGAGCAGATGCCACCGTCGTGTCCGTCGGGGCGGGGCCTGCGCTTGGACGTCACGTTCCCCGATTGCTGGGATGGTGACCACCTGGATGTGGTGGGTCATCGCGAGCACATGCGGTACTCGTCGGGAGGGCGATGCCCCTCGACGCATCCGGTCCACGTGCCGCAATTGATCTTCTCGGTGGCGTACTCGTTTGCCGGGGATCCGATGGGGCTGAAGTTGGCCTCCGGGGGAGTGCTCACCGGTCACGCCGACTTCGTGAATTCTTGGGATCAGGACAAGCTGGAAGATGAAGTGAAGTACTGCTTGCAACGCGACGTGGTGTGTGGGGTCACCTCGGGACGCGTGTCGGGGTAGTACGCGGATCGGACCGCTTCAACAGGTCAGGAAATTTTCCGAATGACCTTGCACTGAGACAGAAACAGTCTTAGTGTCTCAGCAATGACCGTGGTCATCGCAACGTCCCCGGAAGATCGTGTTCTCGACGCCGCTCGACGTTGCGTCGATCGCTGGGGACTGAGCAAGTTGACCATCGATGACGTGGCCACCGAAGCGGGCGTGTCACGCGCGACGTTGTATCGATTGTTCCCCGGCGGCAAGGACGTGCTGTTCGACGCCCTGAGGGTGCGCGAACTTCAGGAGTTCTTCACCGGCATGCGCGACAACCTGCATCACGCCGACTCGCTGCTCGACTTTTCGGTGCAAGTGGCCGGATACGCCATTCGCGAGATGCGCAGTGACGCGCACCTCGCCATGATGCTGGCCACCGAGGAGGGCACGGCGTTGAAGTCGCTGACCGTCGAAGGTTTGCCGCGAATTGTTCGCGTCGCGTCGGAGTACATCACGCCGCTCACCGGTGAGTTCTTGGATCCCGACCAGGCGGCGGTCTACGTCGAGTTGCTGGCACGACTGGTCATCTCGTTCTTCCTCGCGCCGAGCGAGCACTTCGATCTCGCTGATCCCGACTCGGCGACCGAGCTGTTCCGGCCCTTCGTCGCCGCCTTCGAATCCATGGCGGTCGGTCGAGCGTGAACGGCTCCCTCGCACACATTTCACACCACAAGGAGACACAAATGAGCATCACCGAAAGCGAAAGCCAACAGATTCTCGGTCGTTCCGAACTCAACGACGTCGAGGCGATTCTGGCCATTCCGACCGTGGACCCGACCGAAGTCGAGCACATCGTCAAGGACAATGCCGACGCCATCTTCACCTGGGATTACTCGCTCTCGCGTCCCGGGTTGCGCAAGTTGTACGAGAAGGCCAAGACCGGTCAGTGGAACGCCACCACCGATCTTCCGTGGGACAAAGATGTCGACCTCGAAGCCGAGGTGTCCAAGGATCTGGCCGCCCTGTCCTCGGGTCTCACCGCCACGCACTACGACGGCACGCCGGCCGAAAAGTGGGGCGACAAGGAGTGGACTGCGTTCGCGATGGAACAGCGTCGGTGGAGCCTGTCGCAGTTCATGCACGGCGAGCAAGGTGCCTTGTTGTGCACTGCCAAGATCACCGAGACCGTGCCGTGGTATGACGCCAAGTTGTACGCCAGTACCCAGGTGGTCGACGAGGCTCGTCACGTCGAGGTGTTCGCTCGGTACTTGAACGAGAAGTTGGGTGGTGGCTATCAGATCAACGCCCACTTGCGTATGTTGCTGGACGACATCATCAATGACAGTCGCTGGGACATGACCTACCTCGGAATGCAGGTCATGGTCGAGGGTCTGGCCCTGGCCGCCTTCGGCAACATGTACCAGTTCGTGTCCGAACCCTTGCTCAAGCAGTTGCTCCGCTACGTCATGAGCGACGAGGCCCGCCACGTGGCCTTTGGCGTGTTGTCGCTACAAGAGGTGTATTCGCAGATGAGCGACAAGGAGATCAAGGATCGCCAGGAGTTCGCCTACGAGGCCTCGGTGCGTATGCGTGATCGTTTCATGTCGCAGGAGGTGTGGGAGCGCATGGGTGTGAACACCCGCGACGTGATTCCGTTGGTGCTGAACGACCCCACCCGTGCGGTCTTTCAGCAAATACTGTTCTCCAAGATCGTGCCGAACTGCAAGAAACTCGGCTTACTCGATCGTAACGATGCGTGGTTGCGCCGACGTTTCGAGGAGATGGGTGTCATCCAGTTCGAAAACGAAGTGGACACCGGCGAGGAGTACGTGAAATTCGAGTTGGGCGAGGTCTACGAGCCCCTGAGCTGAAAGACCCGCCGGCTCATGAGGGGTCGACTGCCGATGGTGGTCGGCTCCTCTGTTGTACCGTTGATGCATGCGTTTCACGGCCGCCGAACTCGTGGCGGCGTTGTCGGCTCGCAACCTGAGGGGTGATTCCGCTCGACTCCAGGGTCCCGATGTCGACATTGACGGCGTCTCGTTCGACTCGCGCGACATCCGTCCCGGCCAGTTGTTCGTGCCGATGGTGGCTGATCGCGACGGGCACGATTACATCGGTGACGCTTTGGCGGCCGGTGCTGTGGCGTACCTGACCTCGCGCGACGATGCTCACGAGCGGTTCGGTGGTACAGCCATTCAGGTGTCTGACACCGCCGAGGCGTTGATCGACACCGGTGGATGGGTGCGCACGTTGTTCCCGGCATCCACGGTGGTGATCGGCGTCACCGGATCGGTGGGCAAGACGTCCACCAAGGATCTGATCACCGTCGCTGTGGGTGGTCGAATCAAGACGACGGCGAATGTACGCAGTTTCAACAACGAACAGGGTCTGCCGGTGACCATCATCAACGCCCCCGCTGACACCCGCGCGTTGGTGTTGGAAATGGGAATGCGGGGTTTCGCTCAGATCGCCGGCCTCTGCCGCATCGCGCGCCCGTCCATCGGGGTGGTGACGCGAGTCGGCGAGGCGCACACCGAGTTGGTGGGCGGAATCGACGGGGTGGCCCGGGCCAAGGGCGAATTGATCGAGGCTTTACCCCCGCAGGGTTTCGCCGTCTTGAACGCCGACGACCCTCGGGTGCGCGCGATGGGCTCACGATCGACGGCGCCGGTGATCCTTTACGGTGAATCGAACGACGCCGACGTTCGCATCGACGGATTGATCGTCGACGAACGGGGTTGCGCGAGTTTCGATGTGGTGATCGGCGACGATCGAGCGACGGTCGACTTGGTCATCCCCGGACGCCACATGGCGTCGAACGCGGCGGCGGCGCTGGCGGTCGGTCACGCCCTTGGCCTTCCTCTCCCCGCGATGGCGCAGGCGCTCGGTCGCGCGACGGTGTCCGATCGACGTATGCAACTGCGGTCCTCCGAGGCCGGGGCGATCATCATCGACGACTCCTACAACGCGAACCCCACGTCGATGGAGGCCGCCTTGCGAACGTTGGCCGACATGACCGCCGGGCGTCGCGTGGCGCTGCTCGGTGTGATGGCCGAACTCGATGATCCCGTCCGGGGCCACAGGCGCATTGCCGCGGTGGCCGCAAGTCTGGGAATCGACGTGGTGGCCGTTGCCACGGATCTGTACGGTCTCACCGCGCTGTCGATCGAGGACGCCATCATGACGCTGAGGTCTCTCGCAGTCGGAGACGTGGCCCTGGTGAAGGGTAGTCGTGTCGCCGAGCTCGACCGGCTGGTCGACGCCGTGGCGGTGTGATGCGACGAAGGCCGCTCAGGGCTGCTCGAGGTACGAGTCGCAGGGCAAGCGATCGAGGTCGCTCCACCACGACAAGAAGAGGGCAAAGGCCGCGCCGAAAAGAAGAACCCAACGCGACCCGAGGGAGTCGATGATCGGTCCGGCCAGCAACCCACCGATGGTGACCGTGCCACCGAAGGACATGAACCACAACGGCATGACCGTGACCCGCTCGTGGTCCCGCAAATTCTGTTGGAACACGGTAACCATGGCGTTCGCGGTCATGAAGTAGAAGAAGCCGAGGACGAAGCCGATCGGAAAAGCGGGGATCGCCGAACGAACCAGTGCGAAAGAGGCCAGGGCGGCGGCGAACCCGACGTAGCCGTGGCGAATGATGGAGGGTCGGTGTTTGTGGGCCAGCACGGTTCCGGTGGCCAGTGCACCGCACAGTGCTCCGAGGCCCCACACGGCGTACAGCCAGCGATAGGTGGACCCGACGGGGCTGATACCGAAGTTCAGGCGAGCCACCGACGAAAACAGCCCGATGTAGGGGAGGCTGAACAACGAGAAGAGGGTCATCGCCACCAGCAAGCGCGACAGAACGGGGCGAGATGCGGCGATGTTGAAGCCGGAAAGGGCCCGACGCCATCCGGTCTCGGTGGGCGCCGATCGTATGTCGGGAATCTGAACCATGAACAAGGTGACGATCAAAAAGAGATACGTCGCCGAGTTGATGACGAAAATCTGAGCGGTGCTGACGCCGCCAATTGCCAGCAGCGCGGCGATGGCCGGACCGGCGACCCGGCTCCCGTTCAACTGCGTGGAGTTCAAGCTGATGGCGCCGGCCAGGTCGCGTCGATCGACGAGCATGGGAACGCTGGCTTGAAAGGCGGGAGCATTGAGAGCGTTGGCCACGCCAATGGCGGTCTGAGTGACGAACAGCGCCCAAATCGATCCGTCGTTGCTGACGATGGCGGCCAGCACCAAGGAGAAAACGAGTTGGATCCATTGCATGGACAACAGGTAGCGCTGCAGATTGAAGCGACTCGCGATGATGCCACCGGGAATGGCGAGTAGGAGCAGGGGACCCAACTGGGCGAAGACCAACAGGCTGACCACCTTGGCCGAGCCGGTGCGATCGTCGATGTAGGCCGGCAGGGCCAGGTTCTGCATCCAGGTGCCGATGTTCGACAACAACATGCCGGTCCAGACCAGGCGATAGTCGCGGTACGAGAATGCCGCCCGGGCAGTGCCGGGGCGATGTGAATGGGGGAGTGGCGAAGATTCTGCGTTGTCAGGGGGATTCGACATGGGGGCGGAGAAAGCCTACCGATGGTCATCTGAGTGGAACCGGAGCCGTGCCACACTGGACGGGTGAACCCCGAAAAGTCGCGCGTCGTCGAGCCGTCGAAGAATCTGGTGCCACCGCCCGCGGTCGGTGGCGCCTGTCGTTCACCGATGGGCACCTTCGCGGAATGCCCGTTGTGCGGGGGCGGGCTGACACCCGAGCACGCCCATTTCAAATGTCGCACCTGTGGCTGGCGCGACTCCTGCTGCGACTGAGATCAGAGCGGGTGCGTCGCCTCGATGGCCCGGGCGACGGCCAAGACCACGTCCTCGCGTCCCGGGCGTCCGACCACCTGCATTCCGATGGGCAGGCCGGCGTCGGGTCCGGAGGCGAAGCGTCCACAGGGAACCGTCGCGATCGGCAAGGGTGACGCGAGGTTCCACACCGACGTCATGTCTTCGTTGTGGACCAAACCGTCGTCGTGAATCACCTGGCGGATCCGATTGTTGGCCTTGTCAGCCGGTCCGGGCGCGCGCGACATG
The DNA here is from genome assembly GCA_016871395.1 of Actinomycetota bacterium. Classification (GTDB taxonomy): domain Bacteria; phylum Actinomycetota; class Acidimicrobiia; order Acidimicrobiales; family Ilumatobacteraceae; genus Casp-actino8. The sequence goes on along the minus strand of VFYV01000019.1, from coordinate 15,630 downwards.
GTGGGGCACAAGATGACGTCATGTTCCCGAAGGGTCGCGGTGGCGCGATTCCAGAACGACGTTCGTTCGACGTCCATCCGTTTCACGTCCACCGCGGTGAACGATCGGCCCAGTTCGATCAACCACAAAACATCGGGGTCCATCACCTCGGCGCGCTCATCGGCGATGTTTCCGTAAAAGCCGGCCATGAAGATGCCCCAGTACTCCAGCCACAACGCGTTGTCGCGGGCCGTGAACCCGGGATCGACACGTTGGATCGACACTCCCCAGTCGCGCAAAGAGTCGGCGGCACCCTCGACGACGGCTGCGATGAACGGGTCCACCGCCCAACATCCGAGGTCGATCGACAGCGTGGCGCTCAGACCAGTCAGAGGCGGTTCGACTCGGTACAACGGCGAGTGGACCGCGAAGGGGTCGGCGAGGGACGGACCCTGGGTGGCCAACAGGAACTCCCACGCGTCATCCACGGTGCGCGCGAGCGGGCCGTGATGTGACAGCAGGTCGAACAGGCCGGGCAATGCGGTCATCGGGATACGGCCGAGGGACGGCTTGAGTCCCACGATGCCGCACCATGCGGCGGGAATGCGCACCGATCCACCCATGTCGCTGCCCTCGGCGATCGCCACGCACCCACTAGCCACCGCGGCCGCCGATCCGCCGCTCGAGCCCCCCGGAGTGCGCGAGGTATCCCACGGATTGCGCGTGACACCCCACAACGGGTTATCGGTGATTCCGGCATGGGCGAACTCGGGGGTGTTGGTGCTACCGACGATGATGGCACCAGCGTCTAGCAACGACTGCACCACCGCGTCGCTGTGGCGGGCAACATTGTCGTGCATCGTGACCGACCCCGAGGTGGAGAGGTGTCCTTTCCACGACGACGTGTCTTTGATGGCCACCGGAATCCCCGCCAACCCTCCGCGCGACACGTCGATCTTTCGCGCGCGTTCGAGAGCTTCGTCGGCCCACACCGTCACGAAACAGTTCAATTCTGGTTGCACCTCGTCGATGCGACGCAGACACGACTCGACCAGGTCGACGGCGCAGGCCTCGCCGCCAAGCAGCAGATCTCTCTGGCGGGCGACCGTGGGAGGGTTCGGCCCGAACACGGGTCAGCCGTTGATGAGGTCGGCGTAAAAGGGCAGCACTTGCGCCGGTCCACTCACGAGGAAGGTGGTGATGCAGGTTTCCTTCCACATGGCCAACTCGTCCTTGATCTTGGCCGGCGGACCGACCAAGGCGACATCCTCCACCATCTTCAAGGGAATGGCGGCGGCCGCTTCGGCCTTCTTGCCCGCGAGATAAAGATCCTGCACCTTGTTGGCGACGTCCTCGTATCCCATGCGGGCGAAGACCTCGAAGTGGAAGTTCGCTCCCTTGGCGCCCATTCCTCCGGCATAGAGAGCGAGAAAGGGGCGCACCATGTCGGCACACTTCTCGGCGTCGTCACCCGGAATCATCATCACCGTCGAGGCCACCTCGAAGCGATCGGCTTTGCTCGCGTCTTTCGATTTGGCGAACCCCTCGGACAGGCACCGTCGGTAGAAGCCGTCCTCCTTCGGCGAGAAGAAGAGGGGCAACCAGCCGTCACAAATCTCGGCCGACAGGGCCACGTTCTTCGGACCCTCGGCGGCGAGGAAGATCGGAATGTCACGTCGCAGGGGATGAACGGTCGACTTCAGCGGCTTGCCGAGGCCGCGACCGTCGGATCCGGTGTAGGGAAGGTCGTAGAACTCGCCGTGGTGTTCGACCGGCGTCTCGCGGGCCAGCACCTGGCGCACGATCTCCACGTACTCGCGGGTGCGAGCAAGGGGTTTGCCGTAGGCCTGGCCGTACCAACCTTCGACCACCTGAGGGCCGCTGGCGCCGAGACCGAGGATGAAGCGTCCATTCGAGAGATGGTCGAGCGTGATCGCGGCCATGGCCGCCGCCGTAGGCGTGCGGGCGTTCATCTGCATGATCGCGGTGCCGAGTCGCACCTTCTCGGTGGCCGCACCCCACCAGGCGAGAGGTGTGAGGGCATCGGAGCCGTAGGCCTCGGCGGTCCAAATGGAGTCGAAGCCCAGCCGGTCGGCTTCCTTCACCGCCTCGAGGGCCCCCACGGGCGCACCCGCCGACCAGTACCCGGTGTTGTAACCCAGTTTCATCGTCTTGTTGGCGCTCATCGCCCGAACCTAGAGCGTCGAGGCACGAGGGCTCAATTCGGATCAGGATGGATCGAACGTGATCGGTAGTGCCTCAGGTCCGAAGATGGCCACGGTGGAGGGCTTCCACGTGACTGCTCCGTCGATACGAAGGTTTTTCATTCGTCGCGCCATCAGGGGGAGGGCCTCTTGCTGTTCAGCACGAGCCAGCGCCGCACCGAGGCAATAGTGGATCCCCGATCCGAACGTCATCTGCGGCTGACCCACTGGCTCGCGCGTGATGTCGAAGGTGTCCGGTTCGGTGAAAACGGACTCGTCCAGATTGGCCATCGCGAGGGCCGGGGTGACCAACGTCCCCTGGGGGAACAAGATGCCCTTGTACTCGATGTCTTCGCTGGCGAAACGACCGGTGGCGCGAACGGCACCAAAGTAGCGCATGGTTTCCTCGACTGCTTTGGGAGCCAACTCAGGTCGCTCGGCCAACAATGACCATTGGTCGGGATGCTCGGCGAACAGCGCCACCGAGCACCCGAGCTGATTTCGAGTGGTGTCGGTTCCTCCAACGATGACGGCCTGCACCATCATCACCAGTTCTTGCTCACTCAGTTTGTCGCCGGCCTCTTCGGCGGCGATGAGGCTGGTGATCAGATCGTCGGCCGGCTTGTTTCGTCGGTCGGCGATGAGGTCGAGCGTGTAGGCCTCCAGTTCGTCCTGGGCGGCGAAGACTTCGGTCAGCTGTTCGGAGCTGGTGACGTTGAAGATGTTCAACACCTGTTCGGCCAAGCGGCTGAACAATTGCCAGTCCTCTTTCGGTGCGCCGAGTAACTCGCAGATGATGGGAATGGGGTAGGGGTCGCACACGTCGCTCGCCAGCTCGCACCGTCCGGCAGGCGCCACTGGATCCAGCAACGAGTTCATGACCTCGCGCATGAAGGGGCGCAGCCGGTCAGCCGAGCGGGGAGAGAACGAGGGCGCCACCAATCGGCGCAGACGAGTGTGCACTTCTCCCTCGGCCGACAGGATCGACTCGCGACGACGTCCTTCGAGCCGAGGGTCATTGACGCCGAATGCCGTGGCGGCCAAGGCGGCCGCACTGTGCCAGCGCTTGTCGCGCAAGATGGCCACACAGTCCTCGTAGGCGAAAATCGGATACGCGAACACACCTTTGGCGATCCAAGACTGCTTCGAGATGTCCCGCAACATCTGGCGCTGCTCTTGGGCGTCGGCAAAATCGAACGAGACCACGGGGATGTCCAGTTCGGAGATGGGGGTAACCATGATCAAAACCTAGCCGGTGGCGGCCGGTGCGGCCGATTGTCGCGCGGCACTATGGTTGGCAGCATGAAAACGTACCGAAATTTCATCGACGGAAGATACGTCGACGCGTCGGATGGTCGCACGCTTGCCGTGGTCGACCCCGCCATCGGAAAGCAGTACGCCACAGCACCGTTGTCGTCGGCGACCGATGTCGACATCGCAATGAGGGCCGCGGCCACCGCCTTCGAAGGCTGGCGGGAATCCACGCCGAAGGATCGCTCTCTGGCGTTGTTCCGGATCGCCGATGCCATCGAGGCGCGAGCCGAGGAGTTCATCGCCTTGGAATCCGAGAATTGTGGAAAGCCGATCGGCATCACCCGCTCCGAGGAGATCCCGCCGATGGTGGACCATGTGCGCTTCTTCGCCACCGCTGCCCGCCACCTGGAGGGCAAGAGCGCCGGTGAGTACGTGCCGAACATGACGAGTTACATCCGGCGCGAGCCGATCGGCGTGTGCGCTCAGGTGGCTCCGTGGAACTACCCGATGATGATGGCGGTTTGGAAGTTCGCGCCGGCGATCGCGGCTGGCAACACGGTGGTGTTGAAGCCCTCGGACACCACGCCGGTCACCACCACCTTGTTGGCCGAGATCTGCGCCGAGTTCCTCCCGCCCGGTGTCATGAACGTCGTGTGCGGCGATCGCGACACCGGTCGGGCCATGGTGGTGCACGACACCCCGTCGCTCGTCAGCGTCACGGGTTCGGTACGCGCGGGTATGGAGGTGGCTGAGGCGGCGGCCCGGTCGCTCAAGCGGGTGCACCTCGAGTTGGGCGGCAAGGCGCCGGTGGTCGTGTTCGACGACGCCGATGTCGCCGCGGCAGCCGAGGGCATCGCCGTGGCGGGCTACTTCAACGCCGGCCAAGACTGCACCGCCGCCACGCGCGTGTTGTGCGGAGCCGGCGTGTACAAGGATTTCGTGGCCGCTCTCACCGAGCAGGCCAAGACCACGCAGTGTGGAATGCCCGATGACGACGTGCTGTTCGGGCCCGTGAACAACCCGAACCAATTGGCGCGAGTCTCAGGTTTCTTCGATCGTCTTCCGGCGCACGCGCAGGTCAACATCGGCGGTGCTCGACGGGACACCAGCGGGTTCTTCTTCCCGCCCACCGTCGTTTCCGATCTCCGTCAGAACGACGAGATGATCCAGAGTGAGATTTTTGGTCCGGTCATCACCGTTCAACAATTTGCCGACGAGGACGAGGCCGTGCGTCGAGCCAACGGAGTCGAATACGGGTTGGCCTCCAGCGTGTGGACGAGCGATTTCGGCCGCGCTATGCGCATGACGAAGCGCCTCGACTTCGGCTGCGTGTGGGTGAACACGCACATTCCCATGGTGGCCGAGATGCCCCACGGAGGATTCAAGAAGTCGGGCTATGGCAAGGATCTGTCGGCGTACGCCTTGGATGATTACACGCGCATCAAGCACGTGATGGCCAACATCGGTTGAGCGCTCGACGATCGGCAAAGGCTGCGGCGGTTTCGGTGATGGCCTCGGTGAGGACTTTCCCGATGAATCGCCGTTCCTGGGGGCCGCAGACCAACGTGGGTGATAGCGCCAACACCGGCTCGGCGCGATCGTCGGCTCGACAGATGAGTCCCTTAGGTAGATCCGTGGTGACAACTGGTCGCGAAGGATCCAGTTGCATTCCTCGTCGCTGACCGGCAGGATTCCGTACCGATCGGCGATCCTGCGCCTACGTGCCCAGTAACCCTGCGGGGGCACGAGGGCTCCGCTGGTGTTCTGCACCGGCTCCATGACGATCATGGCCACGGTCTCGGGCCCCTCGCGCAGGATCGTGGGTTCCACCTCGTCGGCGCAGTCGAGAGTGCGAGCGGGGGACTCGGCGCAGTTCAGGCACCGGTAGCGGTTGGTGTTGGACACCTTGACGGCCCATGGCAGCAGAGGTTCGAAGGGATCGCGAATCGCCGGGATTCCCGTGATGCCGAGCGCCCCCAAGGTGGTGCCGTGGTTGGCGTAGTCGCGGCTGATCACCTGGCGCCGAGCGGGCTGGCCGAGGGCGACGAAGTATTGAACGGCTACCTTCCAGGTCGATTCCAGGGCTTCGCCACCTCCGGAGGTGAAGAACACCCGATTGAGGTCGCCGGGGGCCAGTCCGGCCAGTGTGGCCCCGAGTCAGATTCCGGGCTCGTGCCCAAAACCCCACAGTGGGAAGAAACCCAGTTGGCTCATCGGTCTTTCGGCGGCCATCGCAAGTTCACGTCGACCGTGTCCGATATCCACCGCGAAAAGGCCGGACAGACCGTCGAGATAATGCTTGCCGTCGGCGTCGAAAACGGGGGCCTTCACCGCGCACGATCACCGGCAGGCCATGGTGTCGGGCTGCCGACAAGTTCGAGAAGTGCCCCCGAGGTGGCGCTGTCCGAGCGAGTCGAAGGACTTGGATGTGGGGCGGGCCACGCGAATCTCCCAGAGACGGGACGCGAGGCCAGCACTCCAAAAGTGGTGGTGAGTTGGCTTTGGTCGGGATCCTGGTGACGTATAGTCCCTTATGGCGGAGTTCGGGTCCGCTCGGATTGGTCGGGTCATCGAGACAGAGAGTCGAAACGGGGGACATGGCAGGTGAGCGGGCAGCGTGGCGCGGTCGAATTGGAAAACGTCACCAAGCGTTTCGGCGCTACGGTGGCCGTCGATTCGGTCAGCCTCTTGGTTCAACCGGGAGAGTTCCTTTCGTTGCTCGGCCCCAGTGGTTGTGGCAAAACCACGACTTTGCGCATGTTGGCGGGCTTCGAGCAACCCGATTCCGGTTTCATTCGTATCAGTGGTGAGTACGTGCAGGGGGTTCCCCCCTTCAAGCGCGACGTCAATACGGTGTTTCAGCATTATGCGTTGTTCCCGCACATGACGGTCAGCGCGAACGTGGCCTACGGTCTGCGTCAGCGAGGAGTCGCCAAGGCCGAGATCGCCACGCGGGTGGCTGAGGCCCTCGACATGGTCCAAATGAGCAAGTTGGCCGATCGAAAGCCACGCCAAATGTCGGGCGGTCAACAGCAGCGAGTTGCCGTGGCCCGGGCTCTCGTGAACAGGCCGTCGGTGCTCTTGCTCGACGAACCACTCGGAGCTCTCGATCGCAAGCTTCGCGAGGAGATGCAAATCGAGTTGAAATTGCTGCAGTCTCGTCTGGGGATCACGTTCGTCTTCGTTACGCACGATCAGGAGGAAGCCATGAGTATGAGCGATCGCATCGCGGTCATGCTCGATGGCCACATCGAGCAGTTGGGTGACCCGGAGACTGTTTACGAGCACCCGGCGTCGGCCTTCGTCGCCGGATTCATCGGTCGAAACAACTTTTGGCGGGGCGTGGCAACGGAACACGGTGCACGGGCCGACGACGGAACGGTGTTCGTGGCAAGCCGTCCGGAAGAGGATGTCCCGAACGGGGAGACCGCTTTGGCGGCGGTGCGACCCGAATGCATCAACCTCAGCGCCGATCGCCCGTCGTTGGACATCAACATGACCAAGGGGGTAGTGGCTGGAGTGTCCCATTTCGGGGACGTGTTGCAGTACGTGATCAACTCCGGCGGACGGGACATTTTGGTGCTCACTCCGAGGACCACCGCTGATCGATTCATCTCGGGTGACAAGGTGTACTGCTCTTGGTCGACCGACGACGTGTATCAATTCTCTGACCGACAGGCCGCCATCGTCCTTCACGACGGAACCGACGGCTCACCGATCAGTGATCCCACATCCGACAGAAAAAAGGAGAAAGCAATATGACCACCCGTGAACCGATCCGAATTTTGGCTGACCGAGCGACCGCACAACGTCTTCTCGGGGCGATGAATCGCCGACAACTCCTCGCCGCTATCGGAGGCTCGGCTGCGCTGGCGGCGTTTCTCGCCGCCTGTGGCGATGATTCCAGTAGTGACCCGGAGGGACCGGCGGGCGGCGGCGACAACTCGTTCAAGTTGTTCACGTGGGCCGAGTACGACGATCCCGACCTGTTGGCCTCCTTCGGCAACATCGAGATCACCATTTTCAATTCGAACGAGGAGGCCATTCAGAAGCTGGTCGCGGCGGGGGGCAACAACGGTTTCGACGTGATCTGCCCGACGGGTACCTACATTCCGCAGCTCGCCGCCGAGGGTTTGCTCGAGGAACTCGACTTGACGCGCATCCCCAACTTCAAGAATCTGGATGCGGCGTACGTCGACCAGATCTGGGACCCGGGCAACAAATACTCGGTTTGCAAGAACTGGGGCTCGACGGGCTGGATTTACGACAAAACCGTGGTCAAGCGAGAAATCAACTCGTGGAGCGATTTCATCGACGTCGCCATGAATGAAGCGAAGGGCAAGACCTCGATTCTCGATACCGCCCCCAATCTGTGTGGCATGTATTTCTGGGCCAACGGAGTCGACTGGAACACCACCGACGAGGCGGAACTCGGTGCTTGCGAGGAGTTCCTCGTCAATGAGTTCGCGTCGAGTATCAAGGCCTTCGATTCGTATCCCGGCATCAACCTCACGCAGGGCAACTACGCACTGTCCATGGTCTGGAATGGTGATGCCCGTCAGGGTTTGCTCTCCGTCGAGGAGGCCGGCGGTAATCCCGACGACTATGTGTGGGGTCTCGGAGCCCCGGAGACCGAACTCTGGATGGATACCTGGTGCATCTTGAAGGACGCGGCAAACCAGGACGCGGCCTACAACTTCCTCGATTTCATCCTCGATGTTTCGAACTCCGCAACCGACGTCGAATTCCACGGATACAACACCGGCATACAGGCCGCCAAGGACAAACTGCCTGCCGATACGAAGTATTTCGACATGATCTACTTCTCGCAAGACGAGGTGTCACGGATGAGGGCGGGCTCTTTGGACAATCAGGAGAGAGTTGTCGAGATCTACAACAACTGTAAAGCGGCTGCGGGCGCCTGATACAAGGGTCCTTTTGCAGCATGGCTAGCACGATGGTTGCACCCCGTGCTCGGCGGAGCCGTTGGCCTCGACTTCCCAAGTACGTCCTGGCCGTTCCGGCGTGGGCTTGGTGGGCGATGTTCTTCGTGGTGCCGGTCGTGTTGGTCGTCGTCGCCAGTTTTGGGAGCAAGATCGAGGGCTCGGCGGGGCGAGTCACCTACAGCAACCTGAGTCTCGACAACTACCGAGAGGCCTTGGAGGGTGGATTCGACGGCACCTTTGTCAAGGTGCTCCTGCAAGGTATGCGTACCACCATTCTCGGCACGCTCTTGTGCCTCGTCATCGCATTCCCGTTGGCCTATTTGTTGGCTACTCGGGTCAAACGGGGCAAAGGGTTCGTACTGGCACTGCTGGCCATACCGTTCTTCACCAACTTCCTCATCCGTACCTTGGCATGGAGGATTGTGCTCGCTCCGAAAGGGTTCATCTCCAATACCCTCCTCGATTGGGGACTCCTCGACGGTCGACTCGACGTGCTCGATTCTCGGCTGGGTGTGCAGATCGGCGTGGTCTACAACTACCTGCCGCTGATGATCTTCCCGTTGTTCGTCGCACTCGATCGGCTCGAAATCACCCACCGTGAGGCCAGCAAGGATCTTTTCGCCAATCGTTTGCGTACTTTCCTGCAGATAACTCTGCCCCTCTCGGCGTCGGGAATCATCGCGGGCACCATGCTGGTGTTCGTTCCACTGGCCGGTGACTACGTCACCGCCAACGTGCTCGGCGGCACCAAAGGAAACATGCCCGGTAATCTGGTGGCCACGCAGTTTCTGCAGTCGCAGAATCCCTCGCTCGGTGCGGCTATTGCCGTCATTCTCATTTTGTCGATCCTCGCTGTGGCGGCGATCGGTGCGATCGTGGTGAAAGTGGTGCGCCAGGTTGCCAGGGTCGATCACCGCGCGGGAGCGGCGCTTTTGACGACGTTGTTGTTGCTGATCGGCGCGTTCGTCCTCAAGCCTTCAGTTTCGAGCCTGGTGTTTTCTTTCTTGGCCCTGGCCCTCGTGGCGGGAACCTTTTGGTTGGTGGCCAACACACCCGAGCGGGTTGGTGACTCGTTGTTGCGGGCGTGGTCGGTGGTGGTGTTGGTGTTCCTTTACTTGCCCATCGCCTTCGTCGTGGCGCACTCTTTCAACGACAACAAGGCCCTCGAGGTTTGGGCCGGTTTTTCCACTCGCTGGTACGGAGAGATGTGGGACAACAGTTTGCTCATAGACTCGGTCAAGTCATCGCTCAGTGCCGCAGTGGTCGCCGCCCTCATCTCGGTCGTGCTCGGGACCTTCGCCGGTGTCGCATTGGCCCGCCGACCCGGTAAGTGGACCGTGGCCTTCATGGCGATCCTTCTTCTGGTCCTGACCACCCCGGAAATCGTCGAAGCGACCGGTATGCAGATTCAATTCGTTTCGTTCGGAGGCATTCTGCGCGAGGGTCTGGTTCCGCTGTGGATCGGTCAGGCGATTTTCTCGATCGCCGTGGTGACCCTCATCGTGCGGGCTCGTATGCAGGGCATGGACGACAGTCTCGAGCAGGCGGCTAACGACCTGTATGCCACTCCGGTGCAAGCGTTTCGTCAAATCACCTTGCCCCTCATCGCCCCGGCGGTGCTCGCCGGTGGCCTGCTGGCATTCACCTTCGCTCTGGACAACGTCATCATCTCCGACTTCGTGAGAGCTCCCGGCACGAACACTTTCCCCACGTATGTGTTGGGTCAAGTGAAGACGGTTCGCAAGCCCGATATCGCTGCCATGGCCACGTTACTACTCGGAGTTACATTGCTCTCGTTGGTTCTCGCCGCCGTTGTCTTGCGCCGTTCGGGTGAAGACTCGTCGAAGGTGGCCGCGACGCTCACCGGCGGATCCTGAAATCGCCCTTCGGTGACTTCGGGGTAGACTTCGAATCGTGAGAGTTGTCATCGTCGGGGCTGGTTTGTCCGGTTTGTCCGCCGCGGACTCGTTGTCAGGGGCCGGAGTCGAGGTGGAGTTGATGGAGGCTGGTCATCGAGTCGGTGGTCGGACCCGTACCGTCCGCGACCGGTTCGCTCACGGCCAGTACGCCGAGAGCGGCGCTGAGTGGGTGGACACGACTCATTGGCGGATGAAGGAATTGATGGATCGGTACGGGCTCGGTGTTCATGGTGAGGGCATGAAGTGGAGTGCCATCCGCCGCTGGCTCTTCTGGGGTGATCGCTTGTTGGATGAGCGTGAGTTACCCGAATGGGAACGGGGACTCGGTGAGAGCGTCGACGCCTACGAGGAATCGGTCGACCGTCACGCTGAGGCGATGATCGATGCATCGCGCCCGCAGGATCATCCCCAAGCGGAGGAACTCGACTCGCTCTCGCTGGCCGACATGATGCGTCGCGCCGGGTTGAGCCCAGCCGCCTCTCTTTTCGCCCGACGGAACTCCCAAGGCGAGTTCGGGACCGAACCCGAGCGGGTGTCGTTGCTGTTCGTGGCCCAACAACGAGCACAAGAAAACGAGGTGTTGGCCCGGACCGGTGTTCAGCTTCGTGCTCACCGAGTCGCCGGGGGAGTGTCCGCCGTCGCCGAAAGTCTCGCGGCCGAGGTGATCGCCCGCCCGAACGTGCGGTTCCGGCCGTCGACCGAGGTGAGGCGTATCACGCCAGGGGCCGAGAGCGCTCTGGTGACCACAGGTACCGACGACGTCACCGCTGACTTCGTCGTATTGGCAACTCCCTTGCGTGCGGTCGGACGCATGGAAATCGAGGGCCTGCCACCACTGCTGCGCGAGGCGATCGATCGCCTCGGCTACGGAACGATCACGAAGACAGCCGTACAGTTCCCCTGTCGTCAGTGGCGACCGGGATACGGCACCACCACGTCGGTCTCACAGCGACTGTACGACTGTTCGGTCGAGCAGGGTGGAGCAACCGGAGTTCTGATGTCCTATTGCGGAGGCGACGGTGGAGACACCTTGGGTGGCTCCACCGAGAAGGAAAGAGTCGAGATCATCGCGACCGATATGCGCAAGGTGCACGGCATCGGCGTCGGTCCGATCGGAGCCTTCTCCAGATCATGGACGTCGAGTGGTCGGTACGGCGGTGCATACGCCGTGTACGAGCCCGGTCAAGTCACGCGCTACTGGGAGGTGCTACGCCAACCGGTGGGGCGGCTTCAGTTGGCTGGCGAACACGTGGCCACGTGCACCGGCTACATGGAGGGGGCCGTGGAGTCGGGACGCGCCGCCGCCGAGCGCATTCTCGCCCGATGACTCGGGCTAGTCCGATCCCTCGGCAATGCGAAGGGTCTGGGCGAATGACGGTGCTGCTTTCGGTGAGCCGGAGGTGATGGTCACCGATGCGAGCGTTCCGTCGAAGCGTCCGGGCAGCGAATAGTCGCTCACCGCGAGGCCGTCGTGTCGCCCGATCCATAAACCACCGGCCGCAGTGGTGACCCCGGGAAACAGGAAAAGTCCATCGAAACGTCCCTCAGCCGTCGGAGATCCGTCGATCGAGAGGATCATCGTGTCACGGTCCATGGTGATCTCGACGGTGCGGCGACCCGCGGGCAGAGCCGCGACCAGGTGCGCGCGCGTCGAGCCGTGAACGACGTCGAAACAGATCATTCCATCCCGGGCATGGAGGGCCCAGCCACCTTGGTGGTCACCCAGAGCGGCGAGCACACCTTGAGAGGTCGCCTCGGCTTCGAGCTCGGCCCGCAAGGTGAAGCCTCCGAACATTGCCGGTACCCGACCAGCGGCTACCGGATCATCCGACGGTCGATAGGTCATCGAACGTGGCAGTGGGTGCTCACTCGGATGGGCGGGGTATCCCGCGGAGGGATCGAAAAGAGGGAACACATGGTTCGCGGTGGCTTCTTGCGTCCATTTCTCTTCGAGCTCTCGCAGTAGTTCGGGGTGCGTCTCGGAAAGGTCGGTGCTCTCGGAGAAATCTGCAACAAGATCGAACAATTGCCACCTGTCGGTGTCGTAGGAATGGCTGCCTTCGATGTGGGTCCTCTCGTTGAACAACGGCGAGACGAAGTTACTGGTGGCCTTCCAACCCTGATGGTAAATCGAGCGTGAGCCGTGCATCTCGAAATACTGGGTGTGACGATGCTCAGCGGCATTCAGGTCGGTGAACATGAGGTGTGCGTCCACCCCATCGACGCGCTGTTGCGCCACCCCGTCGACTTCGCTGGGCATCGACAATCCGACGGCGCCCAAAAGTGTGGGGGCGATGTCGATTGCGTGCGTGAATTGGTGGCGAATAGCCCCGACATCGGTGATGCCGGCGGGCCAACGTACGATCAAGGGCGCGCGCACACCGCCCAACCACGAGTAGCGCTTCCACAACTGGAACGGGCTGTTTCCCGCCCAGGCCCAGCCCCACGGATAGTGATTCGTGTGGTTGGAACCACCGATCTCGTCGATGTGGGTCAGAGCCTCTTCGACCGTGGCGTGATCACCGAGCCACGAGGCCGCCTCGTTGAGCGTTCCGGAGGGGCCACCCTCGCTACTGGAGCCGTTATCGCTCATGAGCACAACGATGGTGTTGTCGGACAGTCCGGACGTCTCCAGATGATGGAGGATGCGACCGATTTGAGCGTCGGTGTGGGTCACGAATCCGGCGAAGACTTCCATGTAACGCGCGTACAACCGGCGCTCGTTGGTCGACAGCGAACTCCACGCGGGAACCCACGAGGGTCGCGGAGTCAATGCGGTTCCCGCTGGAATGATCCCTTCAGCCAACTGACGTCGATAAATGCCCTCACGAAGTTCTTCCCAACCCTTGTCGAACTTCCCGCCGTACGGCTCGAACCATTCGCGTGAGACATGGTGCGGGGCGTGGGCGGCGCCGGTGGCGAACCATAGAAGAAATGGTTTCTGGGGAGAGGCGGCCTGCTGTGAACTGATCATGTCGACGGCTTGTTGGGCCAGATCCTCGGTGAGGTGATAGCCGGGCGCGTCGGGTGTGGGGATGGGCGAGTTGTCGCGGACCAGTTCGGGGTACCAATGATTGGTCTCGGCACCGAGGAATCCGTAATAGCGCTCGAAGCCCATACCGAGGGGCCAACGTTCGAAAGGACCGGCGGCCGAGTACTCGGCCTGTGGCGTGAGGTGCCACTTTCCCACGGCCATCGTGTTGTAACCGTTGTCGCGCAGGATGCGCGCGAGGGTGGCAGCACTGCGGGGGATACGCCCGGTGTAGCCACGCAGAGCGAATGTCGTCTCTTGGGTGGCACCTATGCCGACGGCGTGATGGTTGCGACCGGTCAGGAGTGCCGCTCGGGTCGACGAACAAATCGACGTCACGTGAAAACGGTTGAACCGAAGTCCGCCGTGAGCGAGTTCGTCGATGTTCGGGGTTTCGACGGGTGAACCGAAACATCCCAACTGTCCGAATCCCACATCGTCGAGGAGAATGACGACAATGTTCGGAGCCGTCGCCGGAGGTTGCGGGTAATTCACGACGTGCGTGGCGAATGATGTTTTCTTCGATTCCGGCATGAGCCGAGCATAAGCGAGTCCTCTATATTTCGTTCCTGTCATGCCCCACACCAGTCCACCTCGAGTTGCCGTCGAACCTTCGTCGGCTCCGTCGTGGATGGTCGATGCGGTGCGAAGAGGAGGTGGCGAGGTTGTCCCCGTGTCGCACGCCGAGGCTCTGATCTGGGGGGCGGCCCGAGACTCTGACGGGTTGGCAGAGGTCCTTCGACACGCTGAACAGATTCGCTGGGTGCAATTGCCGTTCGCGGGAATCGAGAACTTCGTGCACCTGGTCGACGACTCACGTCTGTGGACCTGCGGCAAGGGTGTGTACGCCGAGCCGGTGGCCGAGATGGCGCTCGCGTTGACCCTTGCGGGGGTGCGGGGCTTGGGCACGTATGCCCGAGCCACGCAATGGTCGAAGCCCGAGGGACGTAACTTGCTGGGCTCGAATATCACCATATTCGGTGGTGGAGGTATCACCAAGTCGCTGGTCGGACTGCTGAAACCGTTCGACTGTCGCATCACGGTTGTTCGGAATCGAGTGAGCGAGATGGATGGAGTCGATGAGGTGCTGCAGAGCGACCGATACCTCGACGCTTTGCCGAACGCCGATGTTGTGGTGTTGGCGTTGGCATTGACGCCGGAGACCGACAGCATCATCTCGCGTTCGGAATTGGAGACCATGTCTGATCATGCGTTGCTGATCAACGTCGCGCGCGGCCGGCACATCGCGACCGACGATCTGGTGTGGGCCTTGCAGAACGACGTTATTGGCGGGGCCGGATTGGACGTCTGCGACCCTGAGCCCTTGCCCGTGGGTCATCCCTTGTGGTCGCTTCCAAACTGCATCATCACCCCTCATGTGGGGAACACCCCCGAAATGGCGGTTCCGTTGCTCAGCGAACGGATCGCCTCTAACGTGAGAGCCTGGGTCGAAGGTGAGGACCTGATGGGGTTGGTGTTCCCCGAACTCGGCTACTGAGCGAACGATTCGGATTGAGTACATGATCATTGGCGCCCACTATCGACGGCTCGGCGTGAAACCCGACGCCTCCGCCGATCAAATTCGTGCCGCCTATCGCGAAGCCGCGCGGCGTCATCATCCCGATACGCGAGTGGCTCGAGGGTCGTTGGGATCCGACGACGAGATGGCGGCGATCAACGAAGCGTGGCGCGTGTTGTCGGATCCGGACTTACGTGCTCGCTACGACTCCGACCTCGGTGGTGGAGGCGACCCCGCCCTTCGAGACGCCTCCGTTGGGAGCACTCAGAGTGCGCCGACCGTTCAGCCTCGACTCGATCTGTTCAGTCGATATCAAAATCCGCCTCGATTTCCGTGGCGGTTCATCCTCGTATTGATCGGATTAGCCACCGCGGTCATCCTCGGGGTTGGCGCCCTCACCGATCCGGCCGAGCCGACACCCATCGACAATGTCATCCGAGTGGGATCCTGCGTGACGATCGACGACGTGCGTCTCGAAGTGGACGAGGTGGAGTGTGGTGGGGCCCATGACGGGACCGTTGAGCAACTGATTCCCTTCGACGCGACATGCCCCTTCGACCTTGCCGGATACCGCGATCGTCAAGGTATGGGAATTGCCTGCGTCCGACTGGACAGCGGATCTGCGGTACCCGGACTCGATGGGAGCGATGGCTGATAGCGTCGACATCTGGGGCGATTAGCTCAGTTGGCAGAGCGCCACGTTCACACCGTGGAGGTCATCGGTTCGAGCCCGGTATCGCCCACCACACAAGCCCAGCGTGGAGGCCTGAGAGGCCGC
>VFYV01000018.1 GCA_016871395.1 Actinomycetota bacterium | reverse complement strand
TCGGGCAACACGAGATCCCATCGATCGAGACAGTCGCGACACTTGTAGGTCACGATGTCGCCGGGATACCAACGACCGTCCTCTCGCGCATGTGTCGTGAGGTAGCAGCGCCCGCCGCAATCGATGCACTCGATTTCGGATTCGGGTGCCATGGACACATTCTGCCCGTTCGCCCACTCGTAACATGATCCGATGCGCATCGTCGCCGGAACATTGCGCGGACGAACGTTCGAGGCACCCTCGGGTGATGCCACTCGTCCCACCACCGATCGCACCCGAGAGGCGGTGTTCAACGCGTTGGCGAGCATGGGGGTGCTGGACGACGCCGTGGTTCTCGACCTGTTCGCCGGCAGTGGCGCGATGGGCCTCGAGGCGTTGTCGCGCGGGGCGCGTCGCTGCACGTTCATCGAACGCGACCACCGGGCACTGGAGGTGGTTCGCGGGAACGTGTCACGGTTGGGCGTGGGTGATCGTTCGGTTGTGGTGGCCGGCGACGTGGTCGTCAACGTAGTGGCCCAGCGGGGGGCCGATCTGGTCCTCGTCGACCCGCCCTACGAGTTCACCGACTGGGACACCTTGCTGTCGGCGATCTCCGTCTCCTTGGCGGCCGACGCAGTGGTGGTGGCCGAAAGTGGCCGCGATCTGGGCTCCCCGGCGGGGTGGACGGTCGTGCGCTCCAAGCGGTACGGGCGCACGTGGGTGACGTTCCTTCGGGCCGACGTTCGCACATCGGAGCCCCGTTCGACGGGTACCGTTGAGTCTCGATGACCGATTCGTCCTCCCTGATCGCCCTCTACCCGGGAAGTTTCGACCCGTTTCACAACGGGCACCTCGCCGTCGTCACCGAGGTCGCCGAACTTTTCGGGAACGTGGTGGTGGCAGTGATGCACAATCCCGACAAACCGAGCGGATTGATTCCGCTGGTCGATCGAGTTCAGTTGGCGCGACGATGCACCGAGCATCTCGCGGGCGTTCGCGTCGAGGCCTTCCCGGGTCTGGCGGTGCAAGCCGCCGCGGCGACAGGAGCGAACTTCATCGTCAAGGGATTGCGCACGCCGGGCGATTTCGAGGTGGAGCAACAGATGGCGCACACGAACCGTTCGGTGACGGGCATTCGCACGGTGTACCTCCCGAGTCGGGCCGACCAGGCGTTCATCAGTAGTCGGTTCATCCGAGAAATCGCGCAAAATGGTGGACGTATCGACCACCTGGTCCCCGAGCCAGTTTCCGTGGCGCTGGCAGGTATCTTTGGGAAGCCTTCGGGTGGCGACAAAGGGAGATCATGAACAGCTCAGTCGACGATTTCGACGACGACACCGGATCGTACGATCGCGGACCCGATGATCAAGTCGGTTCGTCCGGTGTTCTTCTGCGCCGCGCCATCGACATCATCGCCACGGCTCCGAACATGCCACTGTCATCGACCCCGCGCATCGACCGTGACATGATCATCGAGATTCTGCAGGAAGCCCTGAATCGCCTGCCCAACGAACTGCGCGAGGCCCGCTGGATGATCAAGCAACGCGACGAATTCGTGGCCAAGACCCGTCGCGAGGGCGAGGAATTGATCGAAGCCGCCAAGGTCCAAGCCGAGCGGTTCGTGCAACGATCCGAGGTGGTTCGTGCTGCTGAACAACGTGCCCGCCAGATCGTCGAGGCTGCCGAGGACGAGTCCCGCCGCCTGAAGAATGAGACCGAGGACTTCCTCGATCAGCGGTTGGCCAGTTTCGAGATTCTGCTCGACAAGTTGTCCAGGACGGTGGCCACCGGTCGCCGTCGTTTGTCCATTGGCGAGACCTCCAGTCAAGGCGGGGGCTCGGATCGGGTCGCCGACGGGGGTGGATGGGCCGACTCGGGCTCTGAAGATTCCGGGGCGATTTTCTTCGACCAGGACAGCACCCGTAACCGGTGAGAAATCCCCTCCTCGTCAACGCCCTCGAGTTGCTCCGGCGTCCGGGCACCCACAAAGACGTCGAACTGGCCGTGGCCCCCTCGGTTCTCGGTATCGATGATCGACGACTGTTGCCCGAATCGGATATCGATGTTCGAGTGCTGTGCGAGAGCCTGTCCGACGGCATCGTGGTCGAGGGACGGGTGCAGTTGGACTTCCGCGGCGAATGTCGCCGATGCCTGACCCCTCTGACCGGCACGCTGTCCATCGAGGTTCACGAGTTGTACCAGGTCGCCATCACGGACCCCGACGCGTTTCCCATCGAGAACGACCAGATCGACCTGGCCACGATGGTGCGCGAATCGGTGCTCTTGGATCTGCCGAATGCGCCGGTCTGTCGCGCAGACTGCGCCGGCTTGTGTCCGGTGTGTGGGGCGGACCGCAACACGCTGAGGTGTGGCTGCCCCGCGACCTCCCCGGACCCCCGATGGGCGGCATTGGACGCTCTTCGGGAGCAGTTACCCGAGTAGGTTCGCGACGACCCGTGGGGAACGCCCCATTCACCGCTATCCTCTCGGGGCGGTTACCAGGAGACGATCGACGTGGCTGTTCCGAAGAAGAAGAAGTCGAAAATGAAAACGCGCAGCCACCGGGCGGGAGCCTGGAGGCTCGATGCTCCGTCGCGTAGCCTTTGCCCGCGTTGTGGCGCGGCCAAGGTGCCCCACACGGTATGTAGTGCCTGTGGTTGGTACAAGAACCGCCTCGCCGTCGAAGTCTGATTCTGCTCGACGCTGATGTTGCCCATCGCCGTCGACGCCATGGGCGGCGACCGCGCCCCTGATGACATCATCGTCGGTGCTCTCGACGCCGCTCGCGCGGGCTTGCCCGTCGTGCTCGTCGGACCGGAGGGCCTGTCGGGGATCGGTGACCTACCTCTGATTGTTGCCTCCGAAGTGATCGGAATGGACGAGGACGCCGCATCGGGCGTCCGTCGCAAGAAGGATTCCACCCTCGTGCGCGCTGCCGAGGCCGTACGCGACGGCACGGCGTCGGCCATGATCTCGGCCGGCAACACCGGAGCCACCATGGCCTCGGCCCTGCTGAAGATGGGCCGTGTCTCGGGAGTGAAGCGTCCGGCCATCGCCACTCCCATTCCGGTCCCTGGTGGCCGACCCACCGTCTTGCTCGACGCAGGTGCCAACTCCGAAGTTCACGCCGAGTGGCTCGTTCAGTTCGCGCTGATGGGGTCGGTGTACTCGCGCTATCGCTACGGCGTGGCCGAGCCGCGGGTCGGCCTGTTGTCCATCGGTGAGGAGCCGGGCAAAGGCGACTCGCTCCGCAAGGAGGCGTACGAACTTCTGACCCGAGCAACCGGTTTGAACTTCATCGGCAATGTGGAGGGACGCGACGTCATGACCGACGACGTCGACGTGGTCGTCACCGATGGCTTCACCGGCAACGTGGTGT
Source organism: Actinomycetota bacterium (assembly GCA_016871395.1). Lineage (GTDB taxonomy): Bacteria > Actinomycetota > Acidimicrobiia > Acidimicrobiales > Ilumatobacteraceae > Casp-actino8. The sequence goes on along the minus strand of VFYV01000018.1, from coordinate 30,305 downwards.
TGAAGACCCTCGAGGGCGGGATGAAGACCTTGGTGCGGGCCCTCATCGCCGCCTTTGGATCCCGGGACGAGTACAAACCCCACGCCGACGCTCTGTTCCCGGCCTTGACCCCCCTTTATGACAGCGTCGACCCGGACTCGACAGGCGGTGCGGTACTGCTCGGCGTCGATGGTGTGTGCGTCATCTCGCACGGTTCTTCGTCGTCTCGGGCGATGGTGAATGGCATCAAGGTCGCCGCCGACATGGTGGAATGCGACATGGTGGGCCATATTCGCCGAGCCATAAATCCGTGACCGGCACGCTGTCACGGCTCACTCGTGACCGGCAACCCTCGATGGATCGTCACGGCACGGACCCCGCAACTCGTTAGGATCGTGTCGTCCCGATCAACGGAGGAAAAAGTGCCCGCCGAAACCCACGTCGTCAAGAGTTCACTCGATCGTGATGCGATCTTCGCCATCGTCCGCGACCAATTGGTCGACATCCTGGAGATCGATCCGGAAGGCATCTCCGAGGGTCAGTCGTTCAAGGACGACCTGCAAGCCGACTCTCTGGCTTTGGTCGAATTGGTCGACGCCTTGGAAGAAGAATTGAGTGAGCGCACGGTGGGTTTCCGCATCGAGGACGAGGACTTGGCTGACCTGAAGACGGTGCGCGATGCCGTCGACTTCGTGTTGGCCCACGTTCACAAGCACTCGGCCTGACCCGAGGCCCACATGGCTGGGATGCTGTCACGGATCAAGAACCGTGCGCGTCTCGCGTCACGCCGTCCAAGGCACGGTCGCCATGTTCCCGCGCTCGGCTTCGACGAATGGACGATGAAGGTGGCGTCCCATCGATTCACCAACTCCGAGTTGGGTGAGCAATCGATGAGGCATCGTTCGTGGTGTGGAGAGAACGGCGGCCGACCCTCGAACGAGCGACTCGAGTTCCTCGGCGACGCGATCCTTCAGTGGGTCGTCACCGACCTGATCTACACCGAATTCCCCGACCGAGACGAAGGTTCGCTCACCGATGTTCGAAAGAGTTTGGTGAACGCCGAAATGTTGGCCGCGATCGCGATCGAGCTCGACCTCGGTTCGCAATTGTTGTTGGGGGCGGGCGAGGATGACGCGGGGGGGCGATCCAAGACGTCGATCCTGGCTGACGCTCTGGAGGCGTTCATCGGCGCCTTGTACCTCGACGGCGGGCCCCAGAAGGCGCAGTCGTTCGTGCGGGCACTCATGTCGGGCCGTTTAGGTGGCTCGTTCGAGCGGTTGGAGGACTTCGACGCCCGCAGTCACCTGATCCGTGTGTGCGTTCGCGAATGGGGTCGACCTCCGCTCGTGGAGATCACCTCGAAGGGCGTGGCTCACGAGCCGACGTTCACTGCCGTCGTCATCATCGATGGAGAAGAGTTGGGCCGTGCCGATGGCCGGTCGAAGAAGATTGCGGCTCAGGCCGCGTCGGTCAGTGCGCTCGCCGTTCTCGGCGTCCGCGGCATCGACACCAGCCGTGCCTGAACTGCCCGAGGTCGAAACGGTCCGACGAGGGCTCGAGCAACGATTCGTCGGGCGTCGCATCGTCGATGTCGAGGTCGGGCGCGAACGTTCGGTTCGGCGCACCAGTCGCGAGGAGGTGATCGCTCGACTGCTGGGCACCACCCCCGTTGCGGCTCGTCGACGGGGGAAATACCTGCTCGTCGAACTGGACTCCGGGGACGAGATGATGATCCATCTGCGCATGAGTGGCCAGATATTGATCGATTCGCGGGTGCACGCCCGCCCCGCACACACCCACGTCGTGCTGACGTTGGCGGGCCGTCCCGTCGAGGAATTGCGGTTCGTGGATCCTCGCACGTTCGGTGAGGTGGTGGTGTACGAACCTGCCGGCGCGTCCGACGTGGTGCCCGAATTGTCCCGTCTGGGTCCCGATCCCGTGGCCGAGGGCCTCGATCTCGCCCAACTGCGGACCGCTCTGGCGTCCACTGCCCGCGCGGTGAAGGCGGCGTTGCTCGACCAGACCCTCGTGGCGGGTATCGGCAACATTTACGGCGACGAGATTCTTCATCGGGCACGCGTTCACCCCAAACGCCCGGCGCGAAAAGTGTCGCGAGATCAAGCGCGTAGATTGCACTCTTCGATTCACGCGGTGTTGAACGAGGCCATCGCGCAAGGTGGTTCGACGCTCGACGACGCCCAGTACGTGGACCTGCTGGGGGCGGCCGGTTCGTATCAGGATCAACACCTGGTTTACGGACGCTCGGGACAACGATGCCGCACGTGCGGCCGTGGCTTCGTGCTCTCGGGCATCATCGGTGGGCGCACATCAAGCTGGTGCGGTGTGTGTCAGCGTTGAGGCCCCGCGATCGATGACGGGTGGAGAAAGAGGGTGTGGGCGACCCCCGCTGAACTAGGGTCGAGGTGTCGTGTTTCTCAAGTCCCTCACCCTCAAAGGCTTCAAGTCTTTCGCCGATACCACCGTGTTGCACCTCGAGCCCGGGGTGACCGTGGTGGTTGGTCCGAACGGTTCGGGAAAGTCCAATGTCGTCGACGCCATCGCCTGGGTTCTCGGCGCGCAAGCCCCGAGTGCGGTGCGCTCGCAGAAGATGGACGACGTGATTTTCGCCGGCACCGCCAAGCGTCCGGCACTCGGACGAGCCGAGGTGACTCTCACGCTCGATAACGCCATGGGTCTGTTGCCGGTCGACGTGGCCGAGATCAGCGTCAGTCGAGTCCTCTACCGAACCGGTGAGAGCGAATACAGCATCAACGGTGTCCCGTGTCGATTGCTCGATGTGCAGGAACTTCTGTCCGATGCCGGTGTCGGACGTCAGCAGCACGTCATCGTCAGCCAGGGGCAGATCGACGCAGTGTTGAACGCGCGCCCCGAGGATCGTCGTTCGATCATCGAAGAGGCCGCGGGCGTCCTGAAGTTCCGCAAGCGCAAGGAGAAGTCCGAGCGCCGTCTGGAGGCCACCGAAGGGTCCCTCCTGCGCGTGCAGGACTTGTTGCGCGAGGTTCGTCGTCAGTTGCGACCGCTCGAGCGTCAGGCCGAAGCCGCCCGACGTTACGGCGACTTGGTGGCCGAGCTCGACGCGTTGCGTCTCTTCTTGAGCGGTCGCGAGATCGTCGGCTTTCGGCGCCGACTGGAGACGTTGTCCGGCGATCGCACCGAGGCCGGGGGCAAAGAGGAAGAACTCCGACGATTGTTGGCCGAATTGGACACCAACGTCATGGCGACCGAGGCCGAGCTGTCGGCTCGGGGCGAGAGCGGACTGGGTGACGAGTTGGTGCGCGTCGAGCAACTACGCGAGCGAGCCCGTGGAATCTCCATGCTCCTGGTGGAACGTCGTCGTTCCTGTGAACGCGATCGTGGTCAGATGATGGATTCGGGGGTCATCGCCAATCTCGAGGCCGATGCGTCGGCCTTGCGCGGCGAACTGAGTGAGGCGGTCGCGGCCATCGGTCGACTCGAGCCGGAGAATCAGGAACTGGCCCACGACGAAGCAGCGTTCGAGGGCGAGCGCACGATCTCGGCCACCTTGTTCGATCATCTCGTATCGTCGTCGTCGGCTGCCACGGCGGCCGCTGAGGTGCGCGGAGAGTTGCGCACGTTGCGGGCCTCGGTCGAGGCCGCCGACTCCGAGCATCGCCGGCTGGCGACCCGCATCGCCAGTCTCGACGAACGTCAGGCTCGGTTGGTCACCGAGGTCGATCGACTTCGCGGGGAGTGCGAGAAGTCTCAAGCCATCGAACTGCCCCTCGTCAACGAGGTGACCGAAGCCGAGTCGCGACGTTTGACCGCCGAAGCCGCACTGGAGACGGCCGTGGCGTCGCGCCACGCGGCGGCGGCCGACTTGGCGCGGTGGCAGGCGCGTGCCGAGGCGTTGCAACTGGCTCTCGACAGCGGACGCGCTCGAGCCGATGCCGAGAAGTTGAAAGACGTGTCCGGAGTGGTGGGTACGTTGCTCGATTTGGTCGTCATCGACAAAGGCTGGGAGGCCTCGATCGAAGCGGCTCTGGGTGAGGCGTTGTTGTCGGTCGTGGTCGAGAACACCGAGTCGGCCCGTCGCGCACTGTCGCATCTGCGCTCCTCGTCGGCCTCCGGCGCCGTGTTGGCACTGGGGTCGCGAGCCGGAGTCGGGGAGCCCAATGTGGTGCCCGCGGGGGTCCCGCGGGTGCGCGATCACGTGCGCTCCTCGCGATCTGACGTCGAGGCGTTGCTGGATCTGCTGCTCGTCAACTCCATTCGGGTGGGCGATTGGACCGCGGCGGTCGATGCGGTCACGGCCGATCCCCGATTGGTGGCGGTCACCGCCGAAGGGGATCGGTTCACCACGACGGGATGGCGTATCGGCGTTGCCGGTGGCGTTGCCACGGCGGCCGCTCTCGAGGATGCCCGGCGCAACGCCGAGCAGTGCAAGGTCGATTTGGTGGCTCGCGACGAGGTCATTCGGGACGCCACGTCGGAAAGCCAATCCACGCGACAACGCGAACAGGACGTACAAAGGCGTCTCGACGCCAATGACGCCGCTTTCACCGCCGCCTCGGAGGCTCTCGCGCGAACCCAGAGCGAGCGTCGCGAATGCACGACCGAATCCGAGGGTCTGCGCCCGCTGCTCGGGGAGATCGACGATCGACTGGCACGGCTGCGGTCACGTGTCAGCGAGCTCGAGCATCTCGTGCCCTCCTTGGAACATGAGGAGCAGGTCGAGGCCGAGGCCGTCAAAGCCCGCGGTGAGGCTCGTGCGACGATGGAGGCCAAGGCGGCCCTGTTGGCCGGACGCCGTCGGGATCTCGAGGTCCGCTCGGCCGGACTGCTCGAACGTAAGCAGTTCATCGAGGCCCGTTTGGCCGATGCCGAGCGACGGCTGGAGGCCGATGTGGTGGCGCGGGCCGAGGCGGCCGGGCGTCGGGAGAAGATCGAGCGAATTCTGTCGGCCTGCGGACACCTTGCGACGTTCGTCGACGCGCATCGAGTGTCCATCGAGTCTCGCTTGGCCGAGCTTCACGAGATGCGTCGCCGTCAGAGTGACGAGGTACGCACTTTGGCTACACGTCTCGACGAGACGCGACGATCGCGCAGCCGAGCCGAAGGCGAATTGGAGATCGTTCGTGAGCGCTCGCGTCGCATGGAGGTGGAAGAGGCCGAGGTCAAGATGCGTCTCGAGGCCACTGTCGAAACCTTACGACGTGATCTCGATGTCGAACCCGAGGTCGCCGAGGTCGCCGAGTTGCCCGAACTCCCCGAGGGTGTCAGTGCTCCGACGCGCGCGCGCGATCTCGAGCGCGATTTGCGACTGTTGGGTCCTATCAATCCGCTGGCTCTCGAAGAATTCGAAGAACTCGAGAAGCGCCATCGTTTCCTCGAAGAACAGTTGGAGGACGTACGCAAGACCCGTCGCGAGTTGATGCAGGTCATCACGGCAATCGACACCGAGATCCAGACCGTGTTCGCCTCGGCGTTCGTTGACGTCAGCCGCAACTTCAGTGCGTTGTTCGGTGGACTGTTCCCGGGAGGAACCGGTCGACTGATCCTCACCGACTCCGATGACTTGTTGAACACCGGCATCGAAGTCGAGGCGAAGCCGGGCGGAAAGAACGTCAAGAAGTTGAGTCTGTTGTCGGGTGGAGAGCGAAGTCTCACCGCGTTGGCTTTCTTGTTCGCCGTGTTCCGCAGTCGCCCGTCTCCGTTCTACGTGATGGACGAGGTCGAGGCGGCCCTGGATGACGTGAACCTCCATCGCTTCTTGAACCTCGTCGACGAATTCCGTCGCGAGGCGCAGTTGCTCATCGTCAGTCATCAAAAGCGCACGATGGAGGCCGGTGACATCCTGGTGGGCGTGAGCATGGAGCCGGGCGGTTCGTCGAAGGTGATCACCGAGAAGTCCACCGATTCCGCGGCATCTTGAGGGCGCGATGAATGCTCAGCACATCCTGCTGATCCTGTTGGGGGTGACCCTGGTCTTCGGACTGGGAGTGGTGGTTTTCAATCGTCGCTCCGGTTCGCCGCACACGACACCGCTCACCGAAACCCGACCCGTCGATGAATCGACGATCGCGGCACCGGTGACCGTTCCCCGATCGAACGAGGAGGCATTCGAGGTCACCATCGCCGACGAGACCGGTTCTGAATCGAAAGCAGAGCCCGAACCTGTCGAGCGTCCGTCGTTTCGCGAGCGCATGGCGCGCACCGCCACGGCTATGGCCGGTGTGTTCGGCGGTGTTCGTGCGCGCGGCGGTATCACGGCCGACACGTGGGACGATCTCGAGGAGGCGTTGTTGAAGGCCGACGTGGGCGTGGGAGTCACCGACGCGCTTCTCGATGGTCTGCGATCGCGTGCGAAGGCCAAAGAGATCGAGACCGCCGATGCGTTGTTGGCCGCGCTGCAATCCGAAATGTCGAGTCGTCTCGCCGGCGCCGATCGAACGTTGCACCTCGAGACCGTTCCCGACGGTCACGTGAACGTGTGGCTGTTCGTCGGGGTGAACGGGGTAGGTAAGACCACCACCATCGGCAAGGTGGCGGCGCAGCAAGTTTCATCGGGTCGCTCGGTCCTGTTGGCGGCGGGAGACACCTTTCGCGCCGCGGCGGCCGAACAATTGGGCACCTGGGCCGAGCGGTCGGGCGCCGAGTTGGTGCGGGGCAACGAGGGTGGCGACCCCAGTTCGGTGATCTTCGATGGTGTTCAGCGCGCGGCGGCCAAGGGCGTCGATCTGGTTCTGGGCGACACGGCCGGTCGACTGCAGAACAAGTCGAATCTGATGGATGAGTTGCGCAAGGTGCGTCGCGTGGCGGGTCGTGAACCCGGCGTGGTGTCCGAGGTGTTGTTGGTGATCGACGCCACCACGGGTCAGAACGGACTCGCTCAGGCCCGCGAGTTCGCCGAGGCCGCGGGTGTCACCGGAGTGGTGCTGAGCAAACTCGACGGTTCGGCCAAGGGTGGGATCGTTTTCGCCATCGAAACCGAACTGGGCATCCCGGTGAAGTTGGTGGGTTTGGGCGAGACCATTGCAGATTTGGTGGATTTCGACCCCGACGATTTCGTGGCGGCCCTTTTCGGCGCCTGAGGCTCCGGGGACATCGGTCCCGTTCGTCGCTTTCCGCCGAAAACTTTTCCGCCGAAAACTTTTCCGCCGGAAACTTTTCCGAATGAAGCGGGAACCGGACCGGTGTCTGGCATCGTCTGATGGGTATGAAGCGACGTCACGTTCCCTCACTCACCCTTGCCCTGTTCGCGACCCTCGGACTGATCGCCACCGCGTGTGGCGACGACCCCGACGCCTCGGGCCCTCCGGTGCTGGTGGTCACCGGCGGTTCCGGCGGCGCCCCCAACGCCTCGGCCGACATGGCCGCCATCGAGGAGAGCAAGATGGGGGCGCCTTACCCTTACCAGATGCGGTTCGTGGCTGGCGCGGATCTGCCGGCGTTGGATTCCGACGCCAAATCGTACACGTTGTCGGCGGGCTCCTATTCGGCCGACGACGTCGCCGCCATCGCATCGGTCTTCGGTGTATCGGGGGATGTCGTCGAGCTCGGCGCCGACGTGGGTGGCGGCTACCGCATCGGAAGCGAGGACGGCAGCACGGACTCGCTCTGGGCGTCCGGTGATGCCTCGGGCTACTGGTACTTCTCCCCGAAGTACGACGAGTCCATGATGAGTCGGGGCTGCACCGTCGCGGTGTCGCCCGACGGCACGGTCTCGTCGGAGCCGGTGGAGTGCGAGACCCCGGAACCCCCGGCCAACGTGCCCTCTGAAGACGAGGCGCGCTCGTTGTTCGCGACGATGGTGTCGGACATGGGACTCGACGCCGACGACATGGTGCTCGAGACCTACGCCGACGAGTGGAGCGCGAGCGTGTACGGCTACCTGTTGATCGACGGAGTGCGCAGTCCGCTGACGGTCAACGTCGGTTTCGGGGGAGAGGGCGCCGTCACCTGGGCCAGTGGGTTCCTCGGTGACATCGTTTCTGGCGCGGAGTACCCGCGTATCGGAACCACGGCGGGACTCGAGCGTTTGAACGACCAGCTCAACTATCCCTTGGTTCGTGGGGACGCAGGCAAGGCGATCAACGACGTGGCCGTCTCGAACATGGGTGTCGGCGAGGTGGCTCCGGCCACCGTCATTACCCCGCCCACCGAGCCGGTCGCCGACGGCGCAATCGTCGGAGTCGCCGGAACCGACGTGCCCTCGACCGATGCGCCCGTCGAGTTGGAGATGCTAGAGGTGACGATCGTGGCCGTCGAGGAGGAGCTCGTCATGCTCTACGGCCAGGACGGTTCGATCTACCTCGTTCCCGGTTACTCCTTCATCGCGGCCGAGGACGAATACGGGTACACGCCGCGGCACACGGTGTCGGCGTTGCCCGACGAGTACGTGCAGCAGGCCGAGCCGATCGCCGTGGAGCCGGCCGTGATCGAGCCGGCGATCGATCCCGCGGTTGATCCGTCCGACGCGATGATCGCCGACGTCGACGCCGCGGCCCTCGTCGGTTCGAGTGAGGCCGAGGCCCTCGAGCTCGCCAAGACGAACGGATGGGAAGCTCGGGTGGTGTCGCGGGACGGAGAGGATTTCCCGATCACGATGGACTACCGCGGCGACCGGGTGAACCTGACGATCGTCGACGACGTGGTCACCGCCTCGACCGTCGGCTGACGTTCTCGTCCGCGTATGTACCGGGCGGGTTTCGTGACGCCTCGGCGCGCGAAACCCGCCCGGAACCACGACGGGAACCCCCACTCGGGTGGGCGGTAGCCTGCCGTCGTCATGTTCGACAATCTCTCCAACCGTTTCGACGGCATCTTCAAGCGCCTTCGAGGCAAAGGCCGCCTCACCGAGGCCGACGTCGACGAGGTCTTGAGGGAGATCCGTACCGCATTGCTCGAGGCCGACGTGAACGTCGACGTCGTGCGCAACGTGGTGGCCCGCATCCGCGAGGGCGCCGTCGGCATCGAATCCTCGAAAGCACTCGATCCCAGTCAGCAGGTCATCAAGCTCGTCAACCAGGAGCTCACCACAATTCTCGGAGGGGAGACCCTCAAGATCACCTACGCCAGCCGTCCGCCCACCGTGGTTCTGATGGCTGGTTTGCAGGGCTCAGGTAAGACCACCAACTCGGCCAAGTTGGCTCGTTGGTTCAAGTCGCAGGGACGTCACCCACTTCTCGTCGGCGCCGATCTTCAGCGACCGGCCGCCGTCGAACAGTTGCGCACCCTCGGACGTCAGATCGACGTTCCCGTGTTCAGTGAGCCCGACGATCCGGTGAGGACCGCCTCGCGTGGCCTGGCCGAGGCCCGTCGCCTGGGCAAGGACGTGCTCATCGTCGACACCGCCGGCCGTTTGGCCATCGACGACGAGATGATGGCGCAGATTCGCCAGATCTCCGATCAGATCACGCCGAACTACACGTTCCTCGTGATCGACGCCATGACCGGACAAGATGCCGTGGTGGTGGCCGAGGCGTTCCATGCCACACTGCAGATCGATGGCGTGATCCTGTCCAAGCTCGACGGCGATGCCCGCGGTGGCGCGGCCCTGAGCGTCAAAGAAGTCATCGGTCGACCGATCGCCTTCGCCAGCACCGGCGAGAAACTCGACGCCTTCGATCAATTCCATCCCGACCGTATGGCCAGCCGTATCCTCGGCATGGGTGACGTTCTCACACTCATCGAGCAGGCCGAGAAGGCTTTCGAGAAGGATCGGGCCGAGGAAGCCGCCGCCAAGTTGTTGGAGGGTGAGTTCACCCTCGACGACTTTTTGGAGCAGATGCAGTCGCTCAAGAAGATGGGCCCACTCGGTGGTCTGCTCGGGATGATGCCCGGCATGCCCAAGGAACTGAAGGACGCCAGGATCGGTGACGATGACTTGAAGCCCGTGGAGGCCATCATCCGCTCCATGACCCACGAAGAACGTCGCAGGCCCGAGATCATCAATGGCAGTCGGCGCCAACGCATCGCATCGGGAAGTGGTCGTCCCGTCGCCGACGTCAACCGTCTGGTGAAGCAGTTCTCCGAAATGCAAAAGATGATGAAGCGAATGGGCGCCATGGGCCCGGGTCAGAAGGGCAAGAAGGGCAAGAGAGGCAAAATGGTCGGCTCGACCGGTCCCGGAATGCGGGGAGGCGGTCCCGACGGACTCGGCGGACTCGGTGGCGGTCCCGCGGGAGGCCCCGGTGGTGGGTTTCCGGGCTTCCCCCCGTCCCGGTAGCACGGGTGGGAGAAGGCGGGGAGGCGGTTAGCCTTGCCCCGCGTCCGGTGGCCAAGCCCCGGAGCCCAGTCAGGAGTCACCATCGCATGTCAGTCAAGTTGCGTCTCACCCGCGTCGGAAAGACCAAGCAGCCCCATTACCGCGTCATCGCCAGTGACAGTCGCTCGGCTCGTGACGGCGCGTTCCTCGAGATCATCGGTCGGTACAACCCCCGCGAGGAACCGTCGGTTGTGAGTATCGACAACGACAAAGCGGTGCGGTGGCTGATGAAGGGCGCTCAACCGACCGAGCGCGTGAAGAAACTCCTCGAGATCTCGGGTGCCTGGGCTCAATTCACCAGTGCCCGTGGCAAGTGATGTCGTCGCGATGACCGACACGAATCAAATCGCCGTTCCCACGGCCATGGCCGTGTTGTCCCACGTGGTCCGATCCATCGTCGATGATCCTGACGCCGTCAGCGTGCAAGAGACCGAGGGTCGTCATCGGATTCGTCTCGAGGTGAAGGTTGGTCCCGGCGATCTGGGTCGTGTCATCGGTCGCCGTGGGCGCACCGCCCAGAGCATTCGCACACTCGTGCGCGCCGCCGCCGTCAAGGACGGCCACGAAGTCGACGTCGACTTCGTCGACTGATCCGCGTTCACGGGATCAGCCGTGACCACCGCATCGGAATCCACCCCTCGCCCCGACGGGCTGTTGGAGGTCGGTCGATTCGGGAGACCCCATGGGGTGCGGGGCCAAATCCACGTCAGGCTCAGTACCGACCGCGATGAGCGCCTTGGTCGTGGCGCGCGACTGTGGGCCGGATCATGGTACGAAGTGGCCACCAGTACACCGATGTTCTCCTCTGGCCCGAAACGTTGGGTCGTGACCCTGGTGGGTGTCACCGACCGCGACACCTGCGCGCGGCTGGTGAACCGGGTCATCTGGGCCGAGCCCATCGATGACCCCGATGCGGTGTGGGTGCACGAAGCCATCGGGGCTGACGTCGTTGGCGTCGATGGCACACATCACGGGCGTTGCGTCGCCGTGGTGGCGAACCCGGCCAACGATCTTTTGGAACTCGAAAACGGCGCGCTGGTGCCGGTCAATTTCGTCGTGTCGGTCCGACCCGATGGCGCCGGCGGATACTCCGCACTCATCGACCCACCCGCCGGCTTGTTCGACGTTTTCGACCACGAGGAGTGAGTGACGATGCGCATCGACGTCTTCACCATCTTCCCCTCCCTGGTCGACACCTTCTGTGCCGAGAGTCTGCTCGGAAAATGCCGTGAGAGCGGTTTGCTCGATCTGCGTTGTCACGACTTGCGTGAGTACACCACCGACGTGCACCGCACCGTCGATGACGCCCCGTTCGGAGGAGGTGCCGGCATGGTCATGCGCGCCGAGCCCATCTTTGCCTGCGTCGAAGCGGCGGACCCACCACGCCCCCTGTACCTGTTGGGGCCGGGGGGACGCCGTTTCGACCAGCGACTGGCCGAAGAGCTCGCCTCCCGACACGGCGAGGGGGGCGGATTCAGCCTGTTGTGCGGCCGCTATGAGGGCATCGACCATCGGGTGCACGAGCACCTGTGCGATGGCGAGATCAGCGTGGGGGACGTGGTGTTGAACGGCGGAGAGGTGGCGGCCTGCATGGTGGTCGAGGCGGTCACCCGGTTGTTGCCGGGAGCCATGGGCAACGCCGTCAGCCCGATCAGTGAGAGTTTCGGACCCGCGGGCCTGCTGGAGGAACCGCACTTCACCCGTCCGGCCGATTTTCGGGGCTGGAACGTGCCCGAGGTCTTGCGAGGCGGGAACCACGCCTTGATCGAGCGGTGGCGCGTGGCCCAGGCTCTCCACCGGACTTTGTCGGCGCGTCCGGACCTGATCGAGGCCCGTGGGGGACTCTCAGAGTTGGAAAAGGTCCTGTTGGAAGAGTTCCCCGCCTGCCCGTATCCTTGATCAGCCGTCGCCGGTGCCCGCATGGGTGATCCGGTTCACTCACTGAGGACGAACCCCATGAAGACCACCGACATCGTCGATCAGCCGAACATTCGCACCGACATCCCCGAGTTCGGCCCCGGAGACGAACTGAAGGTTCACGTACGCGTCGTCGAGAGCGGCAAGGAGCGGATCCAGGTGTTTCAGGGCAACGTCATCGGTCGTCACGGCTCGGGGGTGCAGGAGACGTACACCGTGCGCAAGGTCAGCTACGGCGTGGGTGTCGAGCGCACCTTCCCCTTGCACACCCCGTCGGTTGCCAAGATCGAGGTCGTGAAGAAAGGCGACGTACGCCGGGCCAAGTTGTACTACTTGCGCGACCGCTCCGGTAAGGCCGCCAAAGTCCGCGAGAAGCGCGAGTTCTGATCCCGCTTCGCGGTCATCAGACGACATCGGGTCGAGAGCCCCTCCATTGAGCACCGACGATCTCGAGAATTTCGAGGCCGGTCGCGAGCTTCACCTCGCGCAGGAATACCAGGACGTGGCGGGCATGTTCCGCTTCGCCATCGAGACCGAGCGCCGGTTTTATTTGGCGAACAAGGTCGACATGAAAGTCACCGGCGACGGAACTCGGCCGATCATCGAAGTGGAGTTGACCGACGCATGGGTGTGGGACATGTACCGCAAGAGCCGTTTCGTCCCCAAGGTGCGGATTCTCAGTTTCAAGGACGTCAACGTGGAGGAGCTTCCCCGCGAGGACGTGGTCGACCTCGATCAGGCCTGAACCACAATCGCGATCTGGGGTCGCAGGGCGAGGACAAGGTGGTCGACTGGTACCGGCGTCACGGCTACGAGATCATGGATCGGAATTGGCGCTGTCGCGCGGGCGAAATCGATGTCATCGTCGAACGTGACGGCTTGCTGGTGTTCTGCGAGGTCAAGACGCGAGCCACCGACCGCTTCGGATCACCGGCTCACGCCGTGAACATCGTGAAGCAACGTCGGGTACGTCGCTTGGCCGTGACCTGGATGTCGCACCGCCGGGTGCGCGACGCTCGCCTTCGATTCGACGTGGCGTGTGTCGTTGGCACCGGAGAGTCGGCCGTCGTCGAGGTGATCGAGGCAGCGTTCTGAGTCAGGATGCCACGCGGCGGTCCCAACACGAATGGTGCCAATGACGACGCAAGTCGGGCGCATCTCGTGGCACCGCGACGCAGTGGCCCATTCCGACCGGAATGCGTTGGTGGCAACCGGGGCAGACGTAATCCTTCGTCGCTTGGTAGGGCTGAACCCGACGCACCTCGACCGGGCCATACAGACCGTCCCAAATGCCGAGGCGTCGGCGTGGAGGGGTCATCGCCTCAGCCGGTGAGGGCCCAGACCACGAGGGCCACAGCGGCCACGAGGGCGGTCACGACGAAGACGTAGTCAGCGCGTCGAGCCCGGAATTTCCGATAGGGGTTGAATCCCATGACGCCATTATCATCCGCTAAGTGTCCGCTTCCAGCGATGCCGCCAAAAGTTACGAGACCCTCATCGTCGATCGCGACCGCGGAGTGGTCACCATCACCTTCAACCGGCCGAGGAGCAAGAACTCCGTCAACGGTGTGATGTGGGTGGAGCTCGTCGAGGTGGTCAACGAAATACAGCACAACGGTAATGACCGCGTGGTGGTGTTCACCGGAGCAGGCGACGAATTCTGCAGCGGTGCCGACTTGTCGAGCATCGGTTCCCGCGAAGGACAGACCAAGGCCCGACAACACGGGCACTACTACTACTCGATGCGCGAGATAACGACGGCGATTCTGGCCATCCATCGGCTGCCGCAACCCACCATCGCCAAGGTCCGCGGGGTGGCTGTCGGCGTAGGGTGCAACATCGCTTTCGGTTGTGATCTGGTGGTGGCCTCTGACAACGCTCGGTTCTCCGAGATCTTCTCCAAGCGTGGACTGTCCCTCGACGGTGGAGGGTCGTGGATCCTTCCGCGTCGTGTCGGCCTGCACAAGGCGAAGGAGTTGGCCTTTTTCGCCGACATCATCAGTGCCGACGAAGCCGATCGGCTCGGCCTGATCAACCGCGTGGTTCCCGACGCGCAGTTGGACGCCTTCGTCTCCGACTGGTGCGATCGCTTGCTGGCGTTGCCACCCATCGCCTTGGCACAGTCGAAGCGCATGTTGAACAACGCCATGCAGGTGACCATGGAGGAGGCCCTCGATGACGAGGGCGTCGCGCAGTCGGTGAACTTCAGCACCAAGGACACTGCCGAGGCGATCTCGGCGTGGATCCAAAAGCGCGTTCCCTCCTTCGAGGGTCGTTGATCGACCGCCCTCGCACCGCGTGGCGCGTTCACTAGCGTGTCCTCGATGGGGACGTCGCGTCGAGCAGTGGGTGGAATTGCCCTCGTGCTCGTCGGTGGGCTCACTCTGATCTCGCCTTGGTGGGGACCGACGGCTTCGGCTTCGGCGCCCCCGGTCACCGATCCGCCCCCCACTGACGTCCCCGTCGAGGATGGGTCGGCCGGTACTGGCGACGGAACCCCGAACCCCACGGTCGTGACGTCGCCCCCGAACACGGTGCCGGCCTCCTGTGTGATTCCCACCCCGGTGCGAGCCACCTTCGTGGGCACCATCGTCGCCGCCGATCGTCGCACAGCGCGGTATCGCATCGATCAGATGCGCGGAGGAACCCTGGAGGGCTACGAGGCCAGCGGTCTGGTCGATGTGCTCTACGGGGAAGATGTCCGGTTCCTCGCCCTCGGCGATGGCTACATCGTGGCCGTCGGAGTGAGCGCCGAGACCGGCGCCTTGTACTCGAAGGTGCGCGACCCAGAACTCCTCTTCGGCGGAAGTCAGATCATCGGCATGAACAGTTCCGATGCCGACTGTCCCGAGATCGAGGATGCGGTTCGCACGCTCACGGTCGACGGGGGACCGGTCGAAAGTGGGGTTTGGGCTCCGTTGTCCGATGCCCGGGGGCGACTCGCGCGAGCGATCCTGTTGCCGGTCCTGTGGGTCTTTGGAGGTTTGCTCGGATTGGCCACGTTGCGGGCTGTCGTGGTCATCGTGTGGCGGTCCGGTCGACGTTTCTGGGACGGCGAGCCTCGACCCTGACGAAGGTCAGCCGCGGGCGGCGAGGGCCTTGGCTCGCAGGTCGCTGACCGCGAACTCCAGCCCCTCGCCGTAGCGGAAGAGCGCCGAACCGGCGATCAAGACGTTCGCCCCGGCGGCCACGGCACCAGCGATGGTGGTGGGGCCGATGCCCCCGTCGACCTCGATGTTCACGCGATCGGACAAACCGCGCCGTTCGATCAACGAGCGAAGTTCGGCGATCTTGGGCTCCATAGAGGCGATGTACGACTGCCCGCCGAATCCGGGATTTACGGTCATGACGAGCACCATGTCGACGAGGTCGAGCGCGTGCTCGACCTCGTCGACGGGCGTGTGCGGATTGAGCGCCACCGCGGCGTTGGCACCCATCGAAGAGATGTTGCCCAGGGTGCGGTGAAGGTGGGGACAGGCCTCGACATGAACGATGAGTCGCGAGCATCCGGCCTCGACGTAGCGCGCGGCCAGCACGTCGGGGGTCAGCACCATGAGGTGCGCCTCGAACGGCTTCTTCGTGTGCTTGCGAGCCGCGGCGATGATGTCGGGACCAAAGGTGAGATTCGGAACGAACTGTCCGTCCATGACGTCCCATTGGAAGTAATCGACTCCGGCGGCATCGAGGGCCTCGATCTCGGCGCCCAGTCGGGCGAAATCGCAAGGTAGGACGGACGGGACGATCTGGATCGGCAGGGTCACACCGTCACGCTAGCCCCAATAGTCTCGGCACGATGGCGACCGAGCGGGCTCGAACGACGGCGACCGTGCGCATCGAGAAAGTGGTCGCCGAGGGCGACGGACTCGGGCGACTCGACGACGGGCGCGTGGTGTTCGTCGAGGGTGCCTTGCCCGGTGAACTGGTGGAGGTCCACATCGTCAAGCAATCGCGGGACTATGCCCGAGCCACGACGACCAAGGTGATCGAGGTCCATCCGCAACGGGTCGAACCCCCGTGCCGATTCGTGCGCGCGGGGTGTGGAGGTTGCGACCTGCAGCACGCCGCGGTGTCGTTGCAGCGCGAGATCAAGCGCGACATCGTTCACGAGTCATTGGTCCGGCTCGGGCGCATTTCGAACCCCGATGTTCGACTACCCGACGTCGACGTTCCCGTCGAAGGTGGCCGAACGACCATTCGGGTCGCTCGAACCAACGAGGGTCGCATCGGCTTTCGCCGTCGGCGTAGCCATGACGTGGTGGCGGTCGATCGATGCTTGATTGCTCACCCCGCATTGGCACCCGTGTTCGCCAATCTGCGTCTCGATTCGGCTGAGGAGGCCGTCGTTCGTGTGAGTGATCACGTCGGAGCCGTGGTGGTGTGGGCGGAGCCGGCGGGGGATTTCGGACTCGACGCCTCGGCTGGCAGGGGTCCGGATTCGACGATCCTCGAATTGGTGAACGGCATCGAGTTCCGCGTGAGTACGGCCTCGTTCTTCCAGTCCTCGCCCCGGGCGGCCGAGGTTCTGGTGGATCGGGTGACGTCGGCTCTCGGACCGTCGGCGTCATGGGGACCGGGTCCATTGCTCGACGCGTACGGGGGTATCGGACTCTTCGCCGCCACCATCGCCGTCGGTGACCGCCAAGTGCTGTTGGTCGAGGCGAATCCGTCGGCCTGTGCGGACGCTCGCTACAACCTTCGCCATCGGCGTGCTCGCGTGGTCGAGTGTGCCGTCGAAGAGTGGTCGAGCGAACCCTGTGGGGCGGTGATCGCCGATCCGGCTCGTGACGGACTGCGCTCCGCGGCGGTGTCGGCCCTGGTCGCCACCGGCGCCCCGATCATCGTGCTGGTGTCGTGCGATCCGGCCTCTCTCGGACGTGACGCGCGATTGCTGACGGACGCCGGCTATCGGCTCGAGTATTGCGAGGTTCTCGACCTCTTTCCGCATACCCACCACGTCGAAGCCGTCAGTCGCTTCGTCCGTGATGCGAGGATGTTTCCCCGATGAGTCTCCGTGTCGTTCACTCTGCCGACGTACTCGCCGCCCTGGACTCCTCTCGTCCGGTGGTGGCTCTCGAGTCGACGATCTTCTCTCATCTCGGTCTGCCCGCGCCGGCCAACGCTGAGGCGTTGCGTCGATGTCTCGACGTGATTCGCGCCGCTGGCTGTGTGCCGGCGGTGACCGCGGTGTTGGACGGTGAGGTGCGTCTCGGTATCGAGGAATCCGAACACCCCCGGATTTTCGGCACGGCTCGCAAGGTGGCCGAGCGTGACGTTCCCGTGGCTGTTGCCCAGCGGTGGGACTTCGGGGCGACCACCGTGTCGGCCGCCGTGGCCATCGCCGCCGCCGGGGGGGTGAGCGTGTTCGCCACCGGGGGAATCGGCGGTGTGCATCGTGGAGCCGAAGTCTCCGGTGACGTGTCGGCCGACCTCGATGCCATCGCGTCCAATCCGGTGATCACCGTGTCGGCCGGGGCCAAGGCGTTCCTCGACCTCGCGCGAACACTCGAGTACCTCGAAACCGCTGGCGTTCCGGTGTTGGGGTGGAAGCACGACTGGTTTCCCGCCTTCTACACCCCGTCGTCGGGTCTGCGGATTCCGCACCGCGTGGAGTCGGCACTCGAGGTGGCCTTGGTCCATCGCAACCGTTCGCGGGACACGTCGGGCTTGTTGTTGACCGTTCCCATCCCGGCGGCGTTCGCGCTCGATGCCGAGCAATTGGACGCGGTCCTCGAGAGCGCCCTGGCCGAGTGCGAGGCCTCAGGTATTCGGGGGGCGGCGGTGACGCCATTCGTGTTGGGTCGCATCGGGGAAGCCACCGCGGGACGCAGCGTTCCCGCCAACTTGGCGCTGGCCGAGAACAATGCCCGGGTGGCCGCCGAGGTTGCCGTGGCGTTGTCCGGCGCGCTCTAGAGGCGCGAGGCCACACGCTCGGCGCGTCGGAGAAATCGCTCGCGTCGCTCGGGAGTGCTGGAGTCCATGCGATACATCGCGACCCAGCGCGTCCGACACAGCGGGTGGCAGATGATGCGCAGCGAGCGGTTCACGGTTCGCTTTCCGGGTACGCCCTGCAACGCGTTGATCCGCCACGGTGACCCGTGCGTGGTGAACGTGGCGATACGACGCACGTGGTGCAGAGTTGGTTTCAGTCGCTTGGCGCCCTCGGGTAATTCCCATGCCACCCCACAGGCCCACACGCGGTCGATCCAGCCCTTGAGAACGGCGGGTTGGGCTCCCCACCATGTGGGGTGGACGAAAACCAGAACCTCGCACCATCGGAGTTCCTCGAAGTACTCGGCGAGATGGGGTTTGGTGTCCGGCGACGCGATGTGATTTCGCTTCTCGGAGAGGCTGAGGCGAGGATCGAAGGCTTCGGCGTACAAATCGCGCACGCGCACGTCGTGATCAGCCGCGTGCAACCCTCTCACCACCCGGCGCATCAACTCGTGATTGAAGGATTCGGGATCCGGATGAGCGTGCACGACGAGGAATTTCACGACAGTTTCTCCATCGCGACGCGTACGCGATTCAAGAAGGCCCGTCGACCTTGGGCTGACTGACCATCGAGTGAGTAGAGGGGCAACCAAGCGGTGCGGGCCTTGCCCCCCGTGGATAATCGGAGCGTGCGGGTGACCGTTCGGCGTCCGTTGTCATTGACCAACTTCACGTACCATCGAGGCGAGCCGTAGGTGCTGATGCCGACGAGATGACGTACGTGGCCCAGACCCGGTCGGACGAGGCGGGTGCGCTCGTCGAGGGTGAACGCGAGGCCCATCACCATGGTGCGTTCCAACCAACTCTTCATGATCGCCGGCATGGTGCTCCACCACGTGGGATACACGAAGATCAGGGCCTCGGCTGATCGCACCAACTCGACGTGCTCGGCGACCATCGAGTCCAGAACCGGGGACTCGGTTTCGTAGGCACGCCATTCATCGCGGGTCGGTCCGCCGGGATAGTCGAGGCCGTACAGATCGATCACCGTGGTCTCATGTCCCGCGTGAGCCAAGCCCTCGAGCACGGCGAGGAGGATGGAACGACTGTACGACTCGGGGTCGGGATGAGCATGGATCACGAGCACGCGCATGTTGATCCGTTCCGCGCTGGGTCAGGGCGTGAACCGCCCGAAGGAAAATGGACCTCGGGTCCCTTGTGTCGGATCGGAGATGGTGCACCCCCTGGGATTCGAACCCAGAACCAATGGATTAAGAGTCCACTGCTCTGCCGTTGAGCTAGAGGTGCATGGCGCGAAGGGCAAGTGTAGGTGCCTGAGTTGATCGGCCAGGGCATTACGGGAACCGGAACCGATTCCGACGTGCGATTTCGACTGTTTTGGGGTGAACGAGGGGACTCGAACCCCCGGCCTTCAGGGCCACAACCTGACGCTCTAACCGACTGAGCTACGCCCACCATGTGCCTCGTCATTCTGCCAGATCAGGTGGTGGTTCGCACCGCCCATCGTTGGAGGGACTCCCCCGCGTCCTCGGCGCAAAGCCCTGCTAGGGTGTTGTAATCCTCAAAGGGGTGTTTAGCCGTGTCGACCACGGAATCCTCACTGAATGCAACCCGACGCCTCGGTGATCGGGCCAAGAAAATCACCGCACGGGAGATCGGTCTCTACTCCGAGCGAACACCCGGCTCTCGACGCGCCAACGATCGCGCGAGACGCGTTCTGCCTCTCGGCGTGCCGTCCAGTTTCCAGGCCTACGACCCGTACCCCGTCGTCGTGAAGCGGGCCGATGCCGCGTACATGTGGGACATCGACGAAAACGAGTACATCGACTACGACATGGGATTCGGAGCGCTCTTCAGCGGGCATATCAACCCCATCGTGCGTCGGGCGGTGGATGAGCAGTTGGCCCAGGGCACATTGTTCGTGAGTCCGTGCGAGTTGAACGCCGACGTCGCCGAACTGCTGGGGGAGCGGTACGGGTTACCCATGTGGCGCTTCACGAATTCGGGTACCGAGGCCACCATGGACGCGATTCGCGTGGCCCGGGGCGCCACCGGTCGCGACAAGATCGTCAAGGTCGAAGGCGGATACCACGGGCATCACGACGAGGTCATGATCTCCATGAAACCGAAACTCGAAGATGCCGGTCCCGCCGACAATCCCACCCCGGTTCCGAGCACCGCTGGTGTGACCAAGGCGGTCTTGTCCGACACCATCGTCGTTCCCTACAACGATCCCGAGGCCCTCGAGCGCGCGCTCGGCAAGGATGACGTCGCGTGCTTCATCGTCGAGCCGGTCATGGAGAACATCGGTATCTGTCTGCCCGACCCCGGCTACTTGCAGGCGGTACGCGAGATCACCCGACGTCACGGAACGCTTTTGATCTTCGATGAGGTCAAGACCGGAATCACCGCCGGCTGGGCCGGTGCGGCCGGAGCCCTCGGGGTCACGCCGGACTTGGTCGCATTAGCCAAGTCGATCGGCGGTGGCCTGCCACTCGGTGCGTTCGGTGGCAAGAGTGAATACATGGATCAGATCACGCGCGGCCGGGTCGTTCATCTCGGCACGTACAACGGCAACCCCTTGTGCATGGCTGCCGCCAAGGCGGTGTTGTCGCAGGTGTGCACTCCGCAGGCCACCGCGGCCACCATCGGTCGAAACAAGATGCTCGTCGACGCATGCAACGACATCATCGACGACGCCGGTCTCCCGGCGCACACCATTCAGTTCGGTGCGAAGGGATGCGTCACGTGGGCCCCCGAACCCATTCGTAACTATCGCGATTACAAAGCCACCGATTTCGACCTGGCGTTCGCCCAATGGATCCATGGCATCAACCGCGGAATCTTGTTGCCACCGGGACTCGACGAACAATGGTTGATCTCCATCATGCACACCGAGTGCGACGCGCTCCGCTACGCCGACGTGTTCGCGGACTTCGTCGCTGAACTCACCGAGTGACGCCTCTGGTCGAATTTGGCCGTCGCGGCCGTCGTGACCGGGCCGATCTCGCACACCCGGCGGTCGGTCACCGACCGAACCGTCGGGCCCGTGTCGCCTGATCAGGGCAAACATGTGTTCGTCGTGGTAATGCTTGACCGAACACTCGTTCGTAGTTACGCTCCTGTCGTTGGTCATTTCGCGAGGTCACAGGCCCGTCGCAAGCCTGACACACCCCGCTCGTACGGTCATCAGTGACAGCAAGAACAGAACTCGAAACACACCGCAACCCACCGAAACACACCAGACAGGAAGGCAGCACAATGAGCAACGACCGTGAAAAGGCCCTCGACATGGCCTTGGCCCAGATCGACAAGCAATACGGCAAGGGATCCATCATGCGGATGGGCGAGAAGACGAGCATGGCCATCGAAGCCGTGCCCACCGGAGCCCTGGCTCTCGACGTGGCCCTCGGCGTAGGTGGCCTGCCCCGCGGACGCGTTGTCGAGATCTACGGTCCGGAGTCGTCCGGTAAGTCAACCTTGGCCATGCACGTGGTCGCCGAGGCCCAGCGCAACGGCGGTATCTGCGCCTACATCGACGCCGAGCACGCCATGGATCCCATCTACGCCCGAGCCATAGGCGTCGACATCGATCAGTTGCTCATCTCCCAGCCCGACACCGGCGAGCAGGCCCTCGAGATCGCCGACATGCTCATCCGTTCCGGCGCCCTCGACGTGGTCGTCATCGACTCGGTGGCGGCCCTCACCCCGAAGGCCGAAATCGAAGGTGATATGGGTGACAGCCATGTGGGTCTTCAGGCTCGCCTCATGAGCCAGGCGCTACGCAAACTCACGGCGAATCTCAACAAGTCCAACACCATCGCCATCTTCATCAACCAGTTGCGCGAGAAGATCGGCGTGATGTTCGGTTCGCCCGAGACCACCCCCGGCGGTCGTGCGTTGAAGTTCTACTCGTCGGTGCGTCTCGACATCCGACGTATCGAGTCCATCAAGGACGGAGCCGAAGTGGTCGGTAACCGCACTCGTGTGAAGGTCGTGAAAAACAAGGTATCGCCGCCCTTCCGCCAGGCCGAGTTCGACATCATGTACGGCAAGGGCATCAGTCGCGAAGGTTCCGTCCTCGATATGGCGGTCGACCTGGGCATCGTGAAGAAGTCCGGCGCCTGGTTCACCTACGAGGGTGAGCAGCTGGGGCAGGGCCGCGAGAACGCCAAGGGTTACCTCATGGAGAACACCGAGGTCATGGTCGAAGTGGCCGAAAAGGTCCGGATCGCGGCTGGATTGGGTGACAAGGGCGCGGGCGAGTTCACGGCTGCCGACGAGGAACCCATCGACCTCGACTGAGGTTCTCTCCTTGGCGTCACCGGCGCTCCTGATAACCTCGGACACGACTTCCGAGATAGCTCAGTTGGCAGAGCAGCTGACTGTTAATCAGCGGGTCGCAGGTTCGAGCCCTGCTCTCGGAGCACAACACGGGGTCCGCTTCGGCGGACCCCGTGCTCATGGGGGCGGTAGCTCAGTTGGTTAGAGCAGGGGACTCATAATCCCTGGGTCGCGGGTTCGATCCCTGCCCGCCCCACGTGGTCGCTGGGTACGCCCTCAGGTGGGCACCGTCGTCGTCCCGGACTCGGCTGGCATCTCTCTCGAACATTGCTCGTGGACGTGAACCGGGCCAGCGATGTCCCGTGAGCGACTCGGTATGCCAACGCTCGACCCGAATTCAGAGCGAGGCCCCGGGAAGGGGTCGCGATTCGCGGTGAGAACGGACGCTGTGATCGAGTTGAATGGTGCGGACAGGCACCAGTCGAGGGCGATTGTGTCGAGGATCGTTTCCGGTAATCGTTGGGTTCGGTGAACACCGTCGGGGATCAACCGTAGCGATTATCGGCGCGACGGGAGGGTGCAGTCGTCGCCCACCGACGTCGGACGGTCGTCGAAGGATTCGACGTCCGTACCGATCGGTGACGGGTTCGGGCTACTGTTGCGAATCGATCTGGAGATCGGGTCCGCGGTTGGACACCGTGGGGGACCGCCGGGACGGGGACGCAACATGCGGTGGGGAAAGGCTTGTGGGGTGGGTGTGATCGGTCCGGCCAATGTCACGAAAGCGCCCCAGCCGATTTTCACCCATCGGGTGCTGACTCCTCGTCCTCGCGCTGCTCGGGCCGACGTGGCATTTTCAGAAAGTTCGACGTTTCGGAGCGATCGAGGTCGTGCGGCGGGCGAGGTTCGGTCATCGAATCAAGTCGCCGGAAGCGTGGCGGTTCGCTTCGGGTCACGGATTCTCGAGATCGCATACGGTCCGTCGCTCGCGGACGGCTCGATTCGTGACGACACGTGCGAGGAGTCGTGATGGTCAAGACCCGATTCATCGGACGAGACGAGGTCGGACGATTGGCCTTTGGTTGTTGGCGCATGACCAATCCCGACGTCGGTTTCAACGCCGCCTTGGTGGAGCGCGCCGTCGACTTGGGCATGAATCTGATCGATCAGGCCGACGTGTACGGCCTCGATTGGGGTGGGTCCGGATTCGGTTCCTGCGAGGAGATGTTGGGTCGGGTGTTCGCGTCCCGACCGGGTCTGCGCGATCGTGTGGTTTTGGCCACCAAGGGCGGTATCCGTGCGGGTGTTCCCTATGACAGTTCGACGGAATATCTGACGTCGGCCTGCGAGGCATCGATGTCGCGCCTCGGCGTGGATGTGATCGACCTCTTTCAGATACATCGGCCGGACTCCTTCGCGCATCCGATCGAGGTGGCCGAGGCGATGATCTCCTTGCAGACTCGTGGCTTGGTGCGCGAATTCGGCGTGTCGAATCACACAGTGGCCCAGACCCGTGCGTTGCAGAGCCACCTCCCGTTCCCGTTGGCCACCACCCAGCCCGAGTTCTCCGTGGCGCACCTGGATCCGCTGTCTGATGGCACGCTCGACTTGTGCAACGAGAGAGGAATGGTTCCCCTGGCTTGGAGCCCGCTGGCGGGTGGTCGGGTGATGCGCGGCGAGGGTGTGAGGGCCGGTCTGATCCAGGAGCTCGACGAACTGGCGGCGCGGGAGGGCGTGGGCCGAGACGCCCTCGCCGTGGCTTTCGTGTTGCATCACCCCAGCCGACCGGTGGCCATCGTGGGTTCCCAGAACATCGAGCATCTGGAGTCGGTGAGTGCGGCCACGACCGTGGAGTTATCGCGCGCCGACCTCTATCGCCTCGTCGAGGCCAGCATGGGAGTACCGCTTCCGTGATGGCATCGAGCCGTCGGCCGTGCGAGGTCAGTTGGTTCGCAGCGTTGTGCGACGACGACTACGAGCAACTGGGGGTGCCCAACGCCGATCTCGCGAGTTCATGGGACCATTGTTCACGTATCGTCACCACGGCCGAGCGTCTCGGCTTCGACAACATCCTGCTCCCTTCGGGATACGACCTCGGAATCGACCCGGTGGCCTTTGCCGCCGGTGTTGCCGGTCGAACTTCGACCATTCGTCTCTTGGTGGCCGTGCGTTGCGGCGAGTTGTGGGTACCGCAGTTGGCCCGCCAGATGGCCACCTTGGATCAGATGCTGAACGGACGACTCACCATCAACATCATCTCGTCGGAGATGCCCGGTGAATCGCTCGACACCGAGCCTCGTTATCGACGCACCGCCGAGACCATGCGGGCGCTGCGATCGCTCTTGAATGGGGATCCGGTGAGTCGACACGGCGAATTCGTGAAGCTCGACATCGACCCCCCGCGAGCACGCACCGTGAGTGGTGTCAGCCCGCTGTTGTATTTCGGCGGCTTGAGCGAACCGGCCCGCGAGGTGGCAGCCCGCGAAGCCGACGTGTACCTGATGTGGCCCGACACGCGCGAGCGCATCACCGAGCTGATCGACGACATGTCGCAGCGGGCGGCACGTCACGACCGGGTCTTGCGTTTTGGCTATCGCACTCATGTGGTGGTTCGAGAGACCGAGGACGAGGCTCGTCGGGCGGCTGAGCACATCGTGGGCGCCCTCGATGACGAAACCGGCGCCGCCATCAGGGCCCGGTCGCTCGACAGTCGATCGGTGGGGGTTCGTCGACAGGCCGAGTTGCGCGTCGCGTCGTCGGACGACGGTTTCGTCGAGCCCCATCTGTGGACCGGTATCGGTCGCGGTCGCAGTGGGTGTGGAGCGGCCATCGTGGGCGATCCGACCCAGGTGCTGGCGAAGTTGAACGACTACCGGTCCATGGGCGTCGACGCCTTCATCTTGTCGGGCTACCCGCACCGGGACGAGTGTGAGCGTTTTGGCGCCACGGTGTTGCCCATGCTCGACCACGCCAGCCTGTCGGGCTGAGGCGTCGGCCCTCCGGAGGCGTCGACGGCGTCGGGGGAGAACTCCTGAACGCACCGCCCGAGGGGTGCCCCGATGGGCCGCGCGGTACGACGGCGGCAGTCCACGAGTTCGGTCCGATGCGAGAGGGTACGGTCATCCGCCGTGAACGAAGGGATCGCACAGCACGAGGTCGTCGAGCCGGCCTGAAGTCTTGATAGGGGACGGAATGGTCGTCGCGCGAACTGTCGAGCGACGACGATCGTCACCGGATCAGGAGTCGGGCCACGGCGGTCACGACTCCGACTCCGACCACCAGTACGGTGGCGCACCCACCGCGATAGCTGAGTCCCTTGCCCAGTCGCAATGACGTGCGTCCACGAGAGTTCGCGGTGAAGGGTCCGAATCTGCCACTGCCGCTGACGCCGCGCTTGGAGATGTTGAGCCACGACCGCCGACCGGTACGGATTCGCTTCCGGTAGGAAAAGCCCATGAGGGGACTCTAGTGCGAAGTGAATCAGCGGCGGGACGTGTGGGCACGCTCGAGGTCGATGATGTCGGCAGTGTGATTGGTCTGAACCTCGCCGGCCACGCCCTCCATGGCGTCGATAAACTCTTCGACGTCGTTGCCGTCGCCGCCGATGAGCCATACCACCGGCTCACCGCCACTGTCGACGGGGTCGCGCAACATGATCCCTTCGACCTCGAACTGGTCGACGGTGATTTCGTCGGCATCGCTCGAGACCGGGGCGACGATGGCCATCTCGACGATCATCTCGGGGTCGAAGTCGCGCAGAATGTCGATCAACTCGGCGACGTTCACGACCCCAGTTTGTCACGAGGACACCGCGAAGTCGGGGAATGGGCCCGCCGAGCCCGGACATCGGTCGCCGTCGGCGCCCGACAGGTCAGTTCTCACCGACCCACGACGGCGCCCGCTTGAGAAGATAGAGGCTGACATCGCCACATTTCTGGAGGATGCGACAAAAGGCACTGTCGTCGTTGGCGTAGACCTCGGCCAGCGACACCGAAAGCCGAGCCACGATCGAGAGCCGTCGCTCGGGGGCATCGATGACCGAGGCCGTCGAGTCGATGGCTGACAACTCGAGGGGTAGTTCGGTGCCTCCGATCCCGGCGAGTTCGGTGGCCAACACCAACAAGTCGGGTGGTCGTGACAACGGGGGCAATGCCCAGGTGAACAGCAAGGGGAATTCGAAGCCAGTGGGCGGCTCCGCATCAGGATCGTCGAGTTTGGCCATCTCGTCTTCGAAACCGAGAAGAGCGCGCGGGTCCACCTCGAGCGAGAGGTGCAAGTCGATGGGACCGTCGCAGGCCTCCTCGGGGTGCAGGTCGATCTCCCACAGTTGGCGCAGCGAGTAGGTCTCGACGAAATGGCGTTCGTCGTGAACGTGGAAGCCATGATCGACGGCGTGGCTTTTCATGTCGGAAACGAATCCGGCCACATCGATGAATGCCATGTCAGGCGACACTACTCTCGTCTCATGTCACCGGAGTCCCTGCTGGAGTTGTTCCACGAGATCGCTGATGCGGTGGGAAAGCAGTTGGATGCGGTGACCGACTGGGGTCCGTCGGGACGACGTGACGGCCAGTACGCCGCGGACTTGTTGGCTGACGAGGTGGTGTTGTCCCGGTTACGTTCGGCGGATTGCGGCGTGCTCTCCGAGGAGAGCGGGCCGCAGAACCTCGATCGATCCATCGTGGTCGTTGTCGACCCTCTCGACGGGTCCACGAACGCCAGTCGTGGTGTGGCGCATTTCGCCACCTCCTTGTGCGCCGTGGACCCATCGGGCCCCCTCGTGTCCCTGGTCGCTCACCAGGCGGGAGGCCCACGATGGTGGGCGGTCCGAGGAGGAGGGGCATGGCGGGACGGGCGACGGTTCGAACGCCTCGTGATTCCGGTGTGGGAGCAGTCAGTGGTGGCCGTATCGGGCCGTCCGCCCGAATCACCCGGTTGGGGCCAATTCCGAAGTTTCGGTGCCTCGGCGATCGACTTGTGCTTTGTGGCCGACGGAACGGTGGACGCCTTCATCGACATGAGCCTGAGCGCCCATGGGGTGTGGGACTACTCGGGAGCCATGTTGGTGTGCGCCGAGGCTGGCGTCGAGGTGCGCGACGCTCAGGGGCGCGAATTGTTGGTCTTGGATCATGCGGCCCGACGCACTCCGGTGGCGGCCCCGGCGACGATCATGGATCGGGCGTTGGACCTACGGCGTCGATTACCGCTGTGACGATCAGCCGACGTCGGCGGCGCGTTGACCCTCGTGCCACACCCGCGAGACGCTGGGGTGACGCAACTTGCCGAGGGCCCGGGCCTCGATTTGGCGCACCCGCTCCCGGGTGACACCCATTTGGTCGCCGATTTCGGCCAGGGTCAGGGGCACACCGTCGATCCCGAACCGAGCGCGCAGTACCTTCTCCTCGCGCTCCTCGAGGCGACGTAGTTGCTCGGTGAGAGCCCGCTTTTCGAGGGCGGCCGCGGCGGCCTCGTAGGGCGACACCGCTCCCTCGTCGGGAATGATCTCGCCCAGTTCGGTCTCTCCCTCGGCGTCGAGAGGCGTCGACAGCGAGACCAAGGGTCGACGGTGTTGGCGCACCAAGGCCACTCGCTCGACGCTGACGCCGGACAATTCGGCGATCTCTTCGACAGTGGGCTGGCGGTCGAGCTCGGCGGCGAGTTTGTCGGTGCTCTGATCGATGAGCGAGTACACCTCGCGGACGTGCGAGGGCACTCGGATGGTGCGTGACAAGTCCGCCAGCGCGCGACCGATGGACTGGCGAATCCACCACGTGGCGTAGGTGGAGAACTTGAAGCCTTTCTGGTGATCGAAGCCCTCGACGGCACGCATCAATCCGAGGTTGCCCTCTTGGATCAGGTCCAACAGGCCGAGTCCGGCCCCTTCGTAGCGACGCGCGACACTGACGACGAGCCGCAGGTTGCATTGGATGAACTCGGCGCGGGCGGCGTCTCCCTTGCGAACGAGGCGGTTCAGTTCGGTGCGTTCACGACCCTTCGGGGCGGGCGTCGCGTCGAGTCGGTCCTGCGCCACACATGACTCGGCGATGATGGCGGCCAAACGCCTCTCGTCCTCGGCGGTGAGCAACGGATACGTGCCGATGTCGTCGAGGTACTGCCGGAGTAGTTCACTCTCTGCGTCTCCGGAGCGAGGTGCCACGTGGTCAACCGTAGTGGCGTGATTCGCGCGCACGGTGGATACCCGTCAGGCGTAGAAGCGCCGCAATGCGGTGGTCACCTTTCGTCGCCGTCCGATGCCCTGGGGCAACACGTCGACTATCCAGCGAGATGTATGGATGGGACGGTGGGCTCGAACGCTGCGCTGGTTCATCGGCAGCGTGTCGGACAATCAAAGCGCGGATCGACCTACTCGGTAATCGGCGTTGTGATGACAGAACTACTTCGCAAGCGAAACGACGAGGCCATTGGCGTCCTCGGCAGGAGACCGATGTTGGCGGGATCCTTCGGTGTCGGCAACAGCGATCTACGCGAACGCGGTCTGCCACCACCGCGTTTCGCTTGAGTGGTGACGGTGACGCTGACACCGGCTCTCCGTCGCGCTACAACGAGACGGCTCGGGATGTCCCCGAGGCTCGCCGAGTTTTCGATGATCCAACCGGCAAGCGAGTATCTGTCGTCGGCCGCCCGCCACGAGCCGACTGCTGAATCACCTTTGTTGCAACTGGCGCAGTAGGTACGCGCCGGTAGCATTTCTCCGGTGACGGGCGCATAGCTCAGTTGGTTAGAGCGCTTCCCTTACAAGGAAGATGTCGGGGGTTCGAGTCCCTCTGCGCCCACTACACAAGCCCAGCGTGGAGGCCTGAGAGGTCGCTGCGCGAAGGACACTCGGACCTGTTTCGGACACATTCGGACACGCGCCGTGTCCCCGATGTCGGTGCGTTGTCCGAAGTCGCCTGCTAGGTGTTGTGCGGTGAGAGGTTCAGTTCGCCAGCACTACGGCAAATGGCCGGCCCGTTACGCGGTCGTTGACGCGGTCACCGGGACGAGACGTCAGCGAAGTCGTCCCTTCGATTCGTGTCGTGGCCTACCTGCTGGTGCTTCGTTCGCGTGCTGAACGGTTATCTGGCAGTCCGTGGTGATGTAGGGTGACAAATTGCTAAAGGAGATTTCTACGATGATGTCGTTTCTTTCGGGTGTCACGACCCGCCACCAGCCTGACGCGATCAAGGGCAAGCGCGGGAGGGTGTTGCTGATCGCATTGTCTGTGGTGATGGCCCTGTCGACGGCTGTTGCGGTAGCCCTCGACACCACCTTCGCCAACCCGGATGCCAACGACGGCGTCTACTCGGTTGTGGTGCAGGGTGATGGCAAGATCCTGATCGGCGGCTTCTTCACCTCCGTCGGCGGGCAGACCCGCAACCGGGTGGCGCGCCTGAATGCCGACGGCACCCTCGACACCACCTTCGCCGACCCGGATGCCAACTTCGACGTCTCCTCGGTTGTGGTGCAGGGTGATGGCAAGATTCTGATCGGCGGCAGCTTCAACTTCGTCGGCGGGGAGACCCGCACCGGTGTGGCGCGGCTGAATGCCGACGGCACCCTCGACACCGACTTCGCCGACCCGGATGCCAACGACGGCGTCGACTCGGTGGTGGTGCAGGGTGATGGCAAGATCCTGATCGGCGGATGGTTCACCTCCGTCGGCGGGCAGACCCGCAACCGGGTGGCGCGCCTGAATGCCGACGGCACCCTCGACACCGACTTCGCCGACCCGGATGCCAACGACCAAGTCTACTCGGTTGTGGTGCAGGGTGATGGCAAGATCCTGATCGGCGGATGGTTCACCTCCGTCGGCGGGCAGACCCGCAACCGGGTGGCGCGCCTGAATGCCGACGGCACCCTCGACACCGACTTCGCCGACCCGAATGCCAACGACCAAGTCTACTCGGTTGTGGTGCAGGGTGAT
>VFYV01000017.1 GCA_016871395.1 Actinomycetota bacterium | reverse complement strand
ATTCGGACCATCCCACCCGCAACTGCGTGATCATCGACGACCGGTCTTCCCCACTGTCCTCTCCGAACGACTGGGGTAGCCGCAACGACAACACCAGCAGACCGGCGATCAGGAACGAGGTGGCGTCACCGAGCAGACCCCAACCCGGGCCGGCGGTGGCCACGATGAACCCGGCCACGCTGGCCCCCAGGGTGAAGCCCACGTTGGCGCCCAGTCCGAGGATGGAGTTGGCCCCCTGCAGAAGGGGACCGGGGACGATCATGGGCATGAGGCCACTGAAGGCGGGGTACCACAACGCGTTCAGCACGCCGAAGATGAAGCCGTTCACGCACAGCAACGGAACCGAGGCGTTGCCGGTGATGAAGGCGATCGCACTGACCGCCACGACCATGCTGCCGATGATGTCGGTGCCACCGACCAGTTGCGAGCGACCGAACCGGTCCGCCGCCACGCCTCCGATGAGCAGGAAGGCGACCAACAGGATCATCTGGGCGGTGGTGACGAGGCTGAGCGAACCGGCATCGGCCCCGTCGAGCGACAACACCCCGAAGGCCAGTGCGATGGGAGCCATGCCGTTGCCCACGTTCGACACGAAACGCGCCGCCAGAAGAACTCGGTAGCGAGGAATGCGCAACAGTTCCCGCAACTCCTCCAACACGGCCAGCTCCATCTCGACTCGGAAACGTCACTTTATCGGTGCTGTTACTCTTGGACAGGAGGAAGACAATGACGACGTACGCCGACCAACGCCGCGTGATCGACATCGACGCGCACATTCTCGAACCGGTCGGATGGTTGCGGGGATACGCGTCGGCGGACATCCGAGACCGGATCCCCGAGTTGGGATCCGGTGATCCGGAATTCGAGCGGTACTTGGCCCAGGCCGAGCGCGATCATGAGCTCCGGTCGATCGACTTCGACGCGCGCGACGAGGCCGCGCGGGACTACATGCGGATGGCACGCAAAGGTTGGATGTCGTTCGGTGGCTGGGACACCAATGAGAGAGCCATTGCCCTGGATCAATTGGGCTTCGAGTCGCAGCTGGTCTTCCCGACGGGCTCGTTCGCCCAGATCTACGAAACCCCCCACGAGTTCCGCGCCCGCGCCATCGCGGCCATGAATCGGGGTCTCGTCGATTTCTGCTCCGACCCCCGACTACTGGCCACCGCCTACGTGCCGTTCGAGTTCGGGCCCACGACGGCGATCGAATTCGTCGATGTCGCGGTGGCGGCCGGAGCGTCGGGCCTGTTGATCGACTCCATTCCGTCGTCGCGCCAACGCTCGTTCACGCATCCCGACTACGACCCGGTGTGGGCGCGCATTCAGGATTCCGGCATCGCGGTCTTCCTGCACGTCGGCGCCGACCAGGGGTATCGACCGGTGCCAAAAGTGTTCTTCGACAACGGTCGTGACATGGCGCACTTTCGTTCCGATGCTCCGGGTGACCCTTTGTCGTACATGGGCATCGGTTATCCGGCCGAGTTGTTCCTGGCATCTCTCGTGTACGACGGCATCATGGAGAAGTTCCCGCTTCTACGTTTCGGGATCACCGAATTGGGTGCCACGTGGTTGCCGTCGTTCCTGCACTTCATCGACTCCGGGCATCGCGCGTTCCGCAACATCCAGGACCTTTCGCATCTGACGATGAAGCCGTCCGATTATCTGCGTCGTCAAGTGGTGGTCAGCCCCTTCGCTGGCGAGGACGTGGGCTGGGTGATGGAACAAGCGGGTACCGAGATGGTGGCGTTCTCCTCGGACTACCCACATCACGAGGGAACCGACGATCCAATCCGTCGTTTCGAGGCCAGCATGACCGGACTCGACGACGACGCGCGCGCGGCGTTCTACGACGGCAATGCCCGCCGCTTGTTGTCTTTGTAGACCCTCAGCCGCGGGAAAACTCGCGGATCACGCGACCGGGACGCTCACCAGTGTGGCGACCCTGCTCGGTGACGACCTTGCCGTTCACCACCGTCGCGGCGTAGCCCGTGGCCTTGATCACGAATCGCCCCTTGCCGTTGGGGAAGTCGTTCACGTACTCCGGATAGCGCGTCTGCAGGGAAGCCGGGTCGAACACGTTGATGTCGGCGAAGCGACCCTCGGCCAGGGTGCCGCGGTCGATCAGTCCCAACACCGCGGCGGGCTTGGCAGTGAGTTGATGAACCGCGGTCTCGATGGACACCACCTTGCGGTCCCGGTGCCAATACGACAGGTAGAAGGTGGGGCTGTCGGCGTCGCAGATCTGTCCGGCGTGTGCCCCGGCGTCGCCCAAACCCGGCACCACGCCCTCCAACTGCAGGAAAGCCTCCATGGAGGTGGTGTTGCGGTTGAAGAACCAGGCGTTGTACACCTCGCGACCCTCGCTCTGCAGGAGGCGATCCACGATCAACTCGACCGGGGTGACCCCGGCACGCGCGGCCAGCGTGGCGATCGAGGTGGGATCGTCCACGTTGTAGTCGGGCAGTTCGTCGAGGCCGAGGGGGTAGATCTTGGCCGGGTCGTACCACGTTCCCTTGCGGTTGCCCTCGTCGATCAGTTCCGCGCGGCGCACCGGATCGCGCAACACCGCGAGTCGTTCCTCGATGGTGGGAAGAGCCATCATAGTTGCCCACGCTTTTCCCTTCACGGGGGGCGTCTGCTTCAGGCCCATCAAAGTTCCGCCGGGACGCGTCTGCGTGGCACTGGCGATGCGCCCGACCGTGGAAGCGGTTTCGTTGAGGAAGTTGTCCCAGTACTCGACGAAGCGCATGTCGCCGTCGCCGGCCCCGCCGGAGAACAACACGTCGCCGGCGCGTCCGGCCATGGTGCGTAGCAGCTCGATTTCGTGCTCGAACTTCGTGCCGAAGTCGTTCACCGATTGGAAGAGTCCTCCGCCGGCCCGATTCATGCCGTCGGCGATGGCTTCGTACTCCTTGATCTTGGCCAGGGTGCCGGGCACGTAACGCCCGTCGGGGACGAAGTGCAACAGGATGCGCGACGTGGAGAAGCCCACGGCGCCGCCGGCCACCGACTCCTCGGCGATCTCGGCCATGCGGGCCAGTTCGGCGGGCGTGGGATCCTCGTCGCCGAGCGATCGTTCTCCCATCACCTGCGTGCGGATCGCGCAGTGGCCGACGAGGCCGACGACGTTCAACGCGGGTCGTAGTCGTTGCACCGAGTCGAGGTACTCCGGATACGTCTCCCAGTCCCAGGGCAGTCCGTCGAGGATCGCCTGACGCGGGATGTCCTCGACGCTCTCCATCATCTCGGCGAGGAATGCGCGGTCTTGTTCGACGACGGGGGCGAAGGTGACGCCACAGTTGCCCATGAGGACCGTGGTGACCCCGTGCCACGAGCTGG
The DNA here is from genome assembly GCA_016871395.1 of Actinomycetota bacterium. Classification (GTDB taxonomy): domain Bacteria; phylum Actinomycetota; class Acidimicrobiia; order Acidimicrobiales; family Ilumatobacteraceae; genus Casp-actino8. The sequence goes on along the minus strand of VFYV01000017.1, from coordinate 36,198 downwards.
ACGTCATGTACGGATCCCAGCCCACCTGGGCGTCGAGGTGCGTGTGCAGGTCGACGAATCCGGGGGAGACCACCATCCCGGTGGCGTCGATCTCGCGCTCGGCGACGGCATCGGCCAATCGGCCGATGGCGGCGATGCGGTCTGCGGTGACCGCCACGTCGGCGACGAATGCCGGCGCTCCGCTGCCGTCCACCACGGTTCCACCACGAATGATGAGGTCGTACTTCACTGCAGCCTCCTCAGGCTCTGAATTCGAGCGATTCGCAGGATTGTCCGACGTCACTCCACCGATCCCGACTATAGGGTTCGTGGAGCCGACAACTACGCTCGAGGCATGTCGAAACCCGGAATGCACTCAGGAATCTCCACCGACGACGGGCTGAATTTGGCGATGTCCGACAAGGTGAAGCCACTGTACGAGTCCGTGGTGAGGTTCATCACCGAAGAAGTCGACCCGGTGACTCCCGAGTACCACCAACGCGGTATCGGCCGAGCCGACCATTGGGGATACGGCGAGGGTCAATTGGAGATCCTGGAAGGTCTGAAAGCCAAGGCCAAGGAGCGGGGACTGTGGAATTTCTTCCTGCCTGACGCACACACCGGTGAGGGCCTGTCGAACCTCGACTACGCCTACATCGCGGCCGAACTCGGCAAAAGCCCTCTTGCCAGCGAATCGATGAACTGCAGCGCCCCCGACACCGGCAACATGGAAGTGCTCGAGCGCGTCGGAACCCCCGAGCAGAAGGCCAGGTGGTTGAGGCCGCTACTGAACGGCGAGATTCGCTCGGCTTACGTGATGACCGAGCCCGACGTGGCGTCGAGTGATGCGAAAAATCTCGAGTGCCGTGCCGAACTGGACGGTGACGAGTGGCTGATAAACGGCGACAAGTACTACATCTCCGGAGCGGGCGATCCGCGTTGCAAAATCTACATCTGCATGCTGCTCACCAGCCCCGACGGGCCACCGCACCGCCGACACTCGCAGATTCTCGTGCCGGCCGACACGCCCGGGGTGCGGATCATGGAGGGTATGCACGTGTTCGGAAACGATGACGCGCCGCACGGACACATGCATCTGCGCTTCGAGAACGTGCGGGTACCGAAAGAGAACATGTTGCTCGGCGAGGGGCGTGGATTCGAAATCTCCCAGATGCGTCTCGGACCCGGACGCATCCATCACTGCATGCGTTCGATCGGTGCGGCCGAGCGGGCCCTCGAGATGATGGTCAAGCGCGGACTCAGTCGCGAGGCGTTCGGCAAGCCACTCGCCCGTTTGGGGAAAAACCCCGAGGTGATCGCCCAGGCCCGTATCGATATCGAGATGTGCCGTCTGCTCGTGTTGCGCGCGGCCAAGGCCATGGACACGATGGGCAACGCCGAGGCACGGGTGTGGGTGAGCGCGGTGAAGGCGACAGTACCCAAGATCGTGTGCGGCATCATCGACGAGGCCATTCAGATGCACGGGGCCACGGGCGTGTCTCAGTGGACACCGTTGTCGGCGATGTACGCGTCGCAGCGCACCCTTCGACTGGCCGACGGTCCCGACGAGGTGCACTGGGGAGTGGTGGGGCGTTTCGAAATCGCCCGCCACGAGGGAGAGCCGTACACGCTTTCGGGTCGCCCCCGCGAGGGTGCTTTTACTGGGCCATCTTGATGAGCGCAGTTGTGGTGGTGACCCGCACGGTGTCGGCGGAGCCATCGCGGGTGTTCTCGATGGTGAGTGACCTGGCGCGCATGGGCGAGTGGTCGCCCGAGAACCAGGGTGGTGAATGGGCGAATGGTGCCTCCGGACCAACCGTTGGGGCGCGGTTCAGGGGACGTAACTCGAACGGTAAGCGGTCGTGGCGCACCGTGGTGGAAGTGAACGCTTTCGAGCCCGGCCGACGCATCTCATTCGGTCTCATGGTGGGACCGAAAAACTGGTGTGACTGGGTGTGGGAGGTCCGTCCCGTCGAGGGCGGTACCGAGGTGCGTCACGAGTGGATCGACCACCGTGGCAAGGTGGCGGTCTGGCTGGGCAACCTGGTGAGTGGCGTGAAAGATCGCGCCGCTCACAACCGCCGCAACATGGAGGCGACACTCGACGCTCTCGTGAAGTCCCTCGGCTGAACACGTAGCCTCGGCGACATGGACGTCGAGATGATCGTGGAGATCCCCCAAGGATCGCGCAACAAATACGAGATGGACCACGAGACCGGGGTCATCTGGTTGGACCGCACGCTGTTCACCGCGACGCAGTATCCGTTGGATTACGGATTCTTTCCGCACACGTTGGGCGATGACGGCGACCCGTTGGATGCACTCGTGTGGTTGAGCCAACCCACGTTTCCCGGCTGTCACGTGTGGGTGCGTCCGGTGGCGGTGTTCTGGATGGAGGACGAAGCCGGTGGCGACGCCAAGGTGCTGTGCGTGCCGTCGCACGACCCACGTTTCGCCACGTACGCCGACATCGCCGACCTCCCCGAGCACCTTTTGGCCGAGGTCGGCAACTTCTTCGAGGTCTACAAATTGATCGAGCCCGGCAAGGACACCACGGTCAAGGGTTGGCAGGGTCGCGAGGTGGCCGAGCAGGAGATCGCGGCCGCCACGGCCCGCTTCGAGCACTGATCGGGCGGAACGGCCGGATGCGTGCCCTAGGGTTTCGCCCATGGGGACCCAGGAGAACCGCGCCATCGCCGATCGTCATTGGCAGTTGATGTACGCCAAGGATTGGGACGGTGTCGCTTCCCAGTTCGCGCCCAACGCCGAATACATGGACGTGGGTGCCGTGCCACCGGCCATCGGACCGCGTGACATTGCCGACCGTCTGCGACTGGGCCTCGGACCCACCGCCAAGATGGTTCATCGGCCCGACCGGGTGTTGGCCGAAGGCGACACCGTGGTCACCATCCACGTCGAGGAATGGCACTTCCACACCGGCGAGATGATCGCGCATCCGTTCACGTCGGTGATGCGCATTCGCGACGGGTTGATCCACGAGTGGCACGACTACTCGCATTTGAACAATCTGTTGGACAAAGCGCCCCGGTGGTGGATCGAGTACATCATGAGCGGGGGCGCCACCCCCATTCCGTGATCGGTCGCCCCCTCGAAAGGGCGATCCGTCAGAGGCTGGTGACGAACGTCAGCACCGCCACCACCAGCAACACGGCGGCCGGCGCGGTGTTCGCCAGAGTGTCATGGGCGCGCAGGTGGAGCGCGGTGGCCAAGAAGAAGTAGAGGCTCAGACACAACGCCGCGTACGAGCCGAGGGCGCCGTTCGAGAACCCGACGACGAGGCCGAGGGCCCCGGCGACCTTGGCGATGCCCAAAGCGGGAATCACCCGGGTGGGCATGCGCAGGCGCTGCATGCTCTCGACGATTTGTGGCATCAATTTGAAATCGGCCACCGCCGAGCCCACACAGACCAGAGCCAACAGAACCGACAAGATGACGTTGGTGACGTCCACGAAAAAATGTTACCCACATTGCTCGGTGCGAGCCCCGTATCCGGGCAGGCGGGGACTAGTTTGGCGTTATGGACGAGGTCGACCTCCTTCGCGAACTCGAGCCCGAGGCTGAGCGTTTGCTCCGTCGCCACCTCGAGACCGCCGAGGAGTGGTATCCCCACGAGCATGTGCCGTGGGAGCGTGCCGCCCAGTTGAAGGACGGAGATTTCACTCACGGCGTGTCCCCACTGTCGCCGGGAGTTCGCTCCGCCTTGTTGGTGAACCTGCTCACCGAGGACAACTTGCCTTGGTACACGCGAACCATCTCGCGCATGTTCGGTGGCGATTCGGTGTGGGGGGCATGGGTACAGCGTTGGACCGCCGAAGAGGGGCGTCATGCCATCGTGATGCGTGACTACATCACCGTCAGCGGATTGGTCGATCCCAAGGTGTTGGAGGACGGTCGTATGGCTCAGGTCAGCAGCGCCATCGTTCCCGAGCCGTTGTCGGCCGCCGACGGGATGTGTTACGTCGCCATCCAGGAATTGGCCACCCGTATCTCGCATCGCAACACGGGCACCCAGTTGAACGATCCCGCCGGGTACAACGTCATGATGAAGTTGTCATCCGACGAAAATCGCCACCATCTCTTCTACCGCGATCTGGTCTCCAAATTCATCGAGCTGGATCCCAGCTCCGCGATCGAAGCGTTGAAGCGTCAGGTGATCGGATTCGCCATGCCGGGAACCGGAATTCCCGGTTTCATCGAACACGCCAAAGCCATCGCCGGGGCGGGCATTTACGACTTCGCCATCCACCTTGACCGAATCATCACTCCGTTGGTGTTCCGTCAGTGGGCCATCGACAAGGTGGAGGGTCTCAGCGCCGCGGCCGAGGAGGCGCGGGTCAGCCTGTTCAAGTACATCGATCGCGTGGCCAAGGTGGCCCGTCGTCAGGCCGAGCGTCTCGCCGAACGACAAGCGAGCGTCGCCACCGCGATCTGACTCACAGAACCTTTCGGAAGAGTCGAGCCTTTTTCTCGGTGTAAGGCGGGTACGCCAGCGCGGGGTCGATCTTCGTGCCGCGCTTCAAGACCGGCTTCATGTGCTGGAACAGGCGAACACTGGACTCGCCGTGATACCCGCCCATACCACTCTCGCCCACGCCACCGAAGGGAAGGTAAGGACTGGTGAGGTGCATCAGGGTCCCATTCACGGTGACTCCTCCGGCGGTGGTGCGCGACAAGACGTCGTCGATCACACTCGTTTTCTCGGCGAACACGTACAACGCCAAGGGGTGTGGACGCGCGGAGACGAACGCGATGGCCTCGTCGACCGATTTCACGGGCACCACCGGCAAAAGAGGTCCGAAGATCTCCTCGGTCATCAGCGGTGATTCCAGGTCGACATCGACCAGGACAGTCGGGGAGATGTATCGCTCGTCCTCTTTGGTGTCGCCACCCAAGGCCATGGTGCCGTTCGACATCAGCCGCTGCAGGCGGGCGAAGTGATGCGCGGACACGATGCGTCCGTAACTGTCACTGGTGTGCGGGTCCGAGCCGTAGAACTCATCGACAGCCTTGCGGACTTCGTCGATGAACGGCTGATGCAACGTCTCCTCGATCAGAACGTAGTCGGGAGCCACACACGTCTGACCGGCGTTCAGCCACTTGCCCCAAGCGATCCGTCGTGCGGCCACCTTCAGATTGGCGCTGGAGTCGATGATCACCGGACTCTTACCGCCCAATTCGAGCGTGACCGGGGTGAGATTCTTGGCCGCCGCGGTCATCACGATGCGTCCGACGGTTCCGTTGCCGGTATAGAAGATATGGTCGTAATGCTCGGCGAGTAGAGCCGTCGTCTCGGGGACTCCACCTTCCACCAACGTGACGGCCTTGGTGTCCATGTAACGAGGAACCAAACGAGCCAACACCGTCGAGGTGGCCGCCGACACCTCGCTCGGTTTCATCACCACGGTGTTACCGGCGGCGATGGCGCCAGCAGCCGGTACCAACAACAACTGGACGGGATAGTTCCAGGGAGCGATGACGAGCACCACACCCAAAGGCTCGGGCATCAGTACCGACTTGGCGGGCATCGTGACGATGGGCGTGCGTACCCGACGTGGCTTGTTCCACTTCTCCAGGTTCTTCAACATCAACTTGATCTCGCCGGTGACGAAGGCGATGTCGGTGATGAAACCTTCGACACTCGGCTTACCGAGATCGGTCTTGAGCGCGGCCAAGAAGTCGGCCTCGTTCTCCTCCAGCATGCGAATCATCCGTTCGAGTTGCTGCTTACGCCACGCCAGGGGACGGGTGTAGCCGGAGTTGTAGACGGATCGGAGGGTGTCGGCGACGTTGGTCATGCCACTGTTCTATCTCCCGACCGATCGGAGAGAGGACTGAAAACCGACATTGATCTCGGGTGTCGAGGTCAGGGTTCGACGATGGGGAAGCCGGGGGTGAAGGTGTCGAGGTTGCCGAAAATCTGTAACAGTGCGGCGACATCGCCGTCGAGGGCCACGTTGCCGACCCCGATCTCGTCCGTGAAGGTGGTTTGTTGGGTGAGGATGTCGACCAGCAGAGATCTGGTGATCGTGATGCTGGCCACTGCGGACCCGTCATGTCGGCCCTGCACCGAGAACAGCGTGCGATGTGACAGGCCCAGCACCCACCTCTCGTCGGGCGTGCCGGCCATGTCGGGGAAGGTCCAGTTGACGAGCAGACCGACCCCGCCCACGTCCTCGCTCTTCAGGCGCAACGAGATGGTGTCGAAGATTTGCTCGACGGTCATGGCCACCAGGATCCCTCGGGCCCGTGCGGTACCTGGTCCGAACTCGGGTGGACCGTAACGCAACTCTTGCGCCCCCACCAGATAGGCGTTGCGGAAGGTGGAGGATTCACTCTGATACCCCAACTGCTCGAGAATGTCGGCCTGCAGTGCACGGGCCTCGGTGTTGGAAGGGTCGGCGAAGACCAGATGGTTCACCAGTTCGGCACCCCAGCGGTAGTCCCCAGCGGCGAACGCGGCGCGGCCCGCATCGAGCACCTTGTCAGGTCCACCGGCCAACGACACGTAGCGCCGACCCACCTCGGTGGGTGGCAGTCTGTTCAGGTTCGCCGGGTTGCCGTCGTACCAACTGAGGTAGCGCTGGTACACGGCCTTGCTGTTGTGCACGAGGTCGCCGTAGAAGCCGTGCGTGTGCTCGTGAGCGAGGAAATCGTCGGGCAAAAGCAATTCCTCGGCGATTTCGGCGGCCACGTACCCCTTGTTGGCGAGGCGCATGGTCTGGTCGTGCATCCATTTGTACAGATCCCGCTGCAACTTCAGGAACTCTCGTGCGTCGTCGCATCCCCAGCGGGGCCAGTTGTGGGAGGTGAACAACACCTCGGTATCGGCACCGAACAACTCGAGCGCCTCGTTGATGTACTTCGACCACCGCAGTGAGTTGCGCACCAACGCCCCACGAATGGGGATCAGATTGTGCATGGTGTGCGAGCAGTTCTCGGCCATGCACAGCGCCTTGAGGTCCGGGAAGAAGAAGTTCATCTCGGCTGGCGCTTCGGTTTCGGGCGTCAACTGGAAAATGATGCGCACTCCATCGACCACCATCTCCTCGCCCGTTCGCGTGATGTCGCGCGTGGGGGCGATGAGAGTGTTCGGCCCGAACGGAATGGCGTTGCCCAGACCGCAGTCCACGTGACCGCGGGGCCCGGGCGGTAGCGACGGTCCGAATTGGTACAGCGCGCGGCGGCCCATCGCTGGTCCGGCGATGATGTTCTCGCCCACCACCTCGTGGAGGAAGCCAACCGGCGCGATCACCTGACAACGTCCCGCGTCGACGTCGGTCTGCGTGGTGACGCCGAGAACCCCACCGAAGTGATCGGCGTGTGAGTGGGTGTATATCACGGCCACTATCGGTCGATGTCCGAGGTGCTCGGTGATCAGGTCGTATCCAGCGCGCGCCGTGGCTTCCACCGTGAGCGGATCCACCACGATCCAGCCGGTGTCACCGCGGATGAAGGTGATGTTGGAGATGTCGTATCCACGTATCTGCCACACGCCCTCGGTGACCTCGAACAAACCGTGGTGGGCATTCAATTGTGCGTGGCGCCACAAATTGGGATGCACGGTGTCGGGTGCGTCGTCGGCCAAGAAGGAGTAGCGACCGATGTCGGTCACCCGTCGGCCTTCGAGAGAAGTGATGTTCGTGTCGGTCAGCGCGGCGATGAATCCGCGACGAGCACGATCGAAGTCGGCCGAGTCGAGTTCGACGCCGGCGCGAGCGTTACGCGCTCGGGTGTGTTCGGACGCCGGTTTGGGGGCGGGATCGTCGACCAGAGGTCGGGGCTCGCTCGTCATGAGGTGAACCCTAGGTGGTCGATGGCGACGTCAATCTCCTCGGTCGGGCGTGAAGTAGTCGTCGAGTGCGAACTCGGTTGGTTGATCGAAGAAGGAGCGGATCGAGACGATCAGGCCGGTGGCATCGACCGTGAAGATCTCGATGCCGCGTACCTCCACCACGCGATCTTCGAGATGTCCCTCGTTGTGCATCACCACCGCGGCCTCGAATCCGGCCTCGACGATCTGTCGCGGGTGCAGATACCAGCGGCGACCTGGGCGGAAGGAGCGGTCCCACGAGTTGTGCACCGCTTCCACTCCGTGTTTCGTCGGTGCCCCCACGGGATCTTCGAAAGTGACGGCAGGGGAGAACAACGCCACCCAGGCGTCGCGATTCATGGCGTTCCAATGTCGTGTGTGGTGTTCCACGGCGAGACGGGCGTTCCCCACCTCACCGTTGTACACGATCCTGGGGGCAGTGTGGCGGGTGGTTGGCACGCCAACTAGCATCGAGGGGAACTGTTGAGGGGGAATCATGCGTCGCACGTTCACTTGGGTCGTTGTCGGGCTCGCTATCGGAATGACCGCTTGCGCGGGAGACGACTCGGGGTCGACCTCCGACGAGCCGACCACGCAGGCCCCGTCCACCGAGGCCCCGGTCGTCACCGAACCGCCGTTCGAGGTCGTCAAACCGTTGGCCAGCGGTGTGGGCGCCACGACCGTTGAGGGACCGGTCAGCGGGGGAGCTGGCGCGGTCGTGTTCGGCACGTCGGCTTTCGACGGAGCGTCCTTCGAGTACACGGAGGAGGAGTTCTTCATCTCCGGCACGGCCACCAGTTACACCTCGGCCACCGCCTTGTCCGAGGACGGATCGTGGACGGTGGAGGCCAAGGACACCGCGGATTACAAGACCCGCATCCTCGTGCGCCGTCCAGTGGCGTCGGAAACCTTTGGTGGAACCGTGTACGTGGAGTGGCTGAACGTGACGGCCGGTCTCGATACCGGTCCGACCTGGTCGCTGTCATGGATCGACCTGATGCGCCAGGGGGCCGTGTGGGTCGGTGTGTCGACCCAGCGTGTCGGAGTGGAGGGTGGAGGAAACGCCATGGGCGAGTTCCGCGTGCTGAAAAAGGCCGATCCCGAGCGCTACGGCTCGTTGAATCACCCCGGAGACAACTACAGCTACGACATCTTCAGCCAGGCCGGCGCCACCGTGTGGCAGCAGGCCGACACCATCCTGGGTGGCTTGCAGCCCGAAGTCGTGATCGCCGCCGGCGAATCGCAATCCGGCTTCCGTATGGCGTCCTACCTGAACGCTTTCGCTCCGATGCACGACGTGTACAACGGGTATCTGGTGCACAGTCGCGGCGCGCGGGCGGCGAACCTGTACTGCGCGACGAATTGTGCGGATCCGGGCGATCCCAGCGACGTGAAGACCCCGCAGATCGTGCGTATCCGCGAGGACCTGACGCGACCAGTGCTGAATTTCGTGACCGAGACCGATGTGGTGGGAACCGCTCTCGGATACCGGCGGGCCGAGCAGCCCGACACCGAGGTCTTCCGAAATTGGGAAGTAGCCGGCACCGCTCACGGAGACGCGTACAGCCTCGGTATCAACGATGGTGAGAGGGGCGATGGCCAGGCGGACATCGAGCTCTTCGAGGCGCAGTTTGGTGCTCCCACTTCGGTGTACATGGGCATCATCGAATGTTCGAAGCCCATCAACGCCGGCCCCCACACCTACGTGCTTCGCGCCGCTATTCGCGCGCTCGACACGTGGATTCGCACCGGCGTCGCACCGGCCAGCATGCCCAAGTTGCAGAACAACGCCGAGATCACCGGTTACGAGGTCGATGGCAACGGGGTGGCCCTTGGTGGCATTCGCACACCGTACGTCGACGTTCCGATGGCGGTTCTCTCCGGCATCGGTCAGGAAGGTGGAGGATTCTGTGGATTGTTCGGTACCACCACATCGCTCACCGCGGATCAACTCGACGCGTTGTACCCGACGGCCGACGATTTCATCGCCAAGTGGACCGAAGCCACGGATGCCGCGGTGGCATCGGGTGTGATCCTTGCGATCGACGCTGACGCGATCAAGAGTGCCGGCGCCAACTACGGAGCCATGCGCGCCGAGATGTGAGTATCGGCGTGATGTCGTGAATCATCGGCGCGACATCGAAGGTCTGCGTGCCGTCGCGGTCATCGCGGTTCTGCTTTTCCATTTCGGGGTGCCTGGCACGTCCGGTGGATACATCGGGGTCGACGTCTTCTTCGTCATTTCCGGGTTTTTGATCACGTCGTTGTTGGTGATCGAGCGCACCGAATCGGGCCGGGTCTCGTTGCGCGACTTCTACACCCGCCGCATCCGCCGCCTCTTGCCGATCTCGGCCACGGTGCTGACCACCACCGCGTTGGCCGCGGCGGTGTGGTTGGAGCCCACCCGATTGGCCGACCTCGCTCGCGACATCCGGGCCGCGGCCACCTTCACGGTGAACATGGTGCTCGCCGATCGCGGCACCGACTATCTGAATGCCGAACTGCCACCGTCACCCATACAGCACTACTGGTCATTGGCCGTCGAAGAGCAGTTCTACTTGGTGTGGCCGGCCCTCATCGCCGTGGTCACTCTTGGTGCGCGCAACGTTCGTGCTCGGGTGGCAGTCGCGATGGGCGTGGTCGTGGTGTTGTCGTTGTCACTGAGCATTCTGTTGGTCGATGGGCATCCTTCGTGGTCGTACTTCGGGTTGCACACCCGGGCGTGGGAGTTGGGTCTCGGCTCCTTGTTGGCTGTCGTCACCCGCGGTGTTCGGCGCATCCCGGATTCACGCCGCGGGACGATCGCGTGGTCCGGACTGGTGGTCATAGCTCTGTGTACCGTGACTTTCGGTGACGTCACGGGGTTCCCCGGCTGGATCGCCTCGATTCCGGTGTTGGCGACGTGCGCCGTGTTGGTGGGTGGTGATGAATCGCCCCGTGGTCCGGTGCGTTTGTTGGGGCATCCCCTCATGCAATGGGTCGGCCAACGCTCGTATTCGCTCTACCTGTGGCACTGGCCGGCCTTGATCATCGCCGAGGCGCACGTGGGCGACGAATTGTCGGCCGTCCAGCGGCTCGCGGTGTTGTCGATCACGGTCGGCTTGGCCGATCTGGGTCATCGATTCATCGAGAATCCGGTGCGACGATCGTCGACCTTGATGGCCAATGCGCGTCTCTCGTTCGGTCTCGGTGCGGCGTTGGTGGTCGTGGGAGTGGGCACCGGTTCGGTCTTGGCGAGCTACGAGCCCGACGTGTCGACCGGAGTGATCGCCAGCGAACCCACGTTCGCGCCCGTGACTCCTGCGACCTCGGTGGTCGTCGCCGACTCGACGATGGTTCCCGACAGCACCACCATCGCATCCACCACGTCAGTGCCCGAGTCACCCGAGTACATCTCGATGCAAGATACCGAGCCGATTCAGGCGATCATCGACGCCGTTGCGAACCAGGTGGTGCCCGACAATCTTGAGCCGCCCTTGCTGAGCGCTCGATACGACACCAGTGTGGTATACGAAAATGGCTGCCACCAGTACTACGACTCCGAGGTGAAGACCGACTGCGTGTTCGGCGATCCGAACGGGGAGACCACCATTGCCGTTTGGGGGGATTCACATGCCGCTCAATGGTTCGAGGCGCTGAATTCCATCAGTATCGAGAACGGTTGGCGATTTCTGTCGATCACCCAGGGCGGTTGTCCATTCCTCGACGTGCTGACGTACAGCTCGACCGATCAAAATGAGAATTCCTTTTGTGTCCCGTGGCGCGAGAGCGTGCGCCAGTACATGAGGGTCCAGGGTGTCGACGTGCTTCTCTTGGCGCAGTATTACGAGTTGCGCGATGCCCGCGATCGTCGGGCGATCCGCCCGGAGGTGTGGTCCGAATTGCTCGGGCCGTTGCTCGACAGTCTGCGTGCCGATGGAATCGAACCGGTGATGCTGGGGGACACTCCCGATCCGCCCGACGACGTTCCCAAGTGCGTCGCCGGCAACAGATCGTCGGTACAAACCTGTGCCGCGGGTGAGATGTCGCAGGGAGCACGGGCCGTCGACGAGGTCGTGCGGGCGATCACCGTGGATCGAGAGGTCGGTTTCGTGGAACCTCGCAAGTGGCTCTGTTCCAACGGCACGTGCCCGGTGATCGTGGGCACTTTGTTGGTGTACCGAGACTCACATCACCTCTCGAATCGCTTCATGAGGTGGCTGACACCCGCCCTGGCCGCGGTTCTCGTTCCTTTCACGGAGCGACGGATTCAATCGACGACGATGTAGGCGCCGACCACTTTCGAGGTGCGCCTCAACGAGACCTGCAACTGCTCCTTGACCGCGGCACCGAGCGCGGGGTCGATCAGCCCCGGTTTCACCAGACGAATCACCATACCGTCGTACTTATCGACCCAAGTCGGGTGCACGACCGGCTGCTCGACGGTGAAGCCACCGACGTCGGTGCGAACGACGTTCACGGTGACGATCATGCCGTCTTGGGTGTTGGCCTGGGGCACGCCATCGGTGGGGTGATAGCTGAGCGAGTTGCCCAGCCCGAACACGGTCCATACTCCGTTGACCTGTTCGATGGGTTGAACCATGTGCGCGTGGTGGCCGACGATGAGATCCACCACACCCGAGGAGGTGATCTTCTCGGCAATCGAACGTTGAGAGTCGCTCACCGCAGTCTGTGAACCCCAATGCATGCTCACGACGACGAACTCCGCACCCATCGCACGAGCATTCGTGGCGTCGGCGATGATGCGGTCGGAGTCGATCAGAGCCGAGCGCCAGTCCTCGCCCCGGGGCGTGCTGAGTCCGTTGTAGCCATAGGTGTACGACAGGTGCGAGAACTTGATTCCGTTCTTCTCGAGAACGGTGGGCTCGATCTCGGCGGGAGTTCGCGCCATGCCCACCTGCGTGATGCCGACTCGTTCGAAGTTCGCGATGGTCGCCTCGATACCGGGGACTCCCTTGTCGAGAGTGTGATTGCTGGCCGTCGAGCAACGGTCGTAACCGGCCCCGGCCACCGCATCGACAATCGACGCGGGGGCGCCGTAGAGCGGGAAAGTGCTGGGGTTCTGGCCGTCCGGGGCCACCGGAACCTCGAGATGGCAGATGGCGAAATCGACGCCCGAAACGAGGCTCGTGATGCCCTCGAACATCGGTGAGAAGTCGTAGCCGTTACCGCCGGTGTTTTTGAGCGCCCGCTTGTAGAGCTGGCTGTGGATCAACACGTCACCAGAGAATGCGAAATTGATCCCGGGGGGCTCGGGCACGGCGGCGGTCGGAGCCGGGGTGGCGGCGGTCGGCTCGGGGACGATGGTGGGGGCCGAACTGTCGACCGGAGACAATTCCACCGGTAACGGTGGTTCCGGGGTGTCCGTCGATCCGGACCCCCCGCCACAAGCGACCACGAGTCCAAGGGCGGCAAGGGCGAAGGGGAGCAGGCGGGCCCGAGACATTTCCGCACTGTACAGCCGGCCGGCCTCGGCGAACCAGCAACCAGTTGTGAGAGACTCAGGACATGACTGTCAATATCGGAAACTTGCTGGCCCGTCGCGCACACGTGAACGCAAAGATGGAGGCGCTGTACGACGTCGCCGCTAATCGACGTTACACCTACGCCGAGTTGAACGCAGAAAGCAACCGTGCCGCGCAGTTGCTGGTACGAGCCGGAGTGAAAAAGGGTGATCGTGTCGGCTTGTTGCTCATGAATTCGGCCGAGTACCTCACGTCCTTCTTCGCCACGGCGAAGTTGGGCGCCGTCATCGTGCCGTTGAACTGGCGCTTGGTGGCCGACGAATTGGAATTCATCCTGAAGGACTCCGGGACCACCGTCTTGGTGTTCGGCGCCGAGTTCACGGCCACGGTGTCCGAGCTTCAGTCGCGCGGGGCCAAGACCGACGTGCGCTCGTGGTTGTTCGTCGGCGACGCGGCCAACAAACCCGCATTCGCCCTCGACTACGTGGGCGAGTCGGCCAAGGAGCAACCGGTGGAGCCCATGGTCACCGCGTCCGGCGACGATCTGCTCTACATCATGTACACCTCGGGCACCACGGGACTACCCAAGGGGGTGATGCACTCTCACAACACGCAGTATTGGGCACTGTCGACCATGTGTACCACGGCCGACCTGGGGCAGGGTGACCGCTACATCAACCCCATGCCGATGTTCCACGTCGGTGCTCTCACTCCGGCGTTGGGAACCATCTTCATCGGTGGCACACACGTGTTGATGCGCGCCTTCGACCCGGTGAAGGTATGGGAGATCATCGACTCTGAGCGCATCAACAACGGCTTGTTGGTGCCGGCCATGCTGCAATTCATGTTGTTGGTGCACGATCCGGCCAAGCACAAGCACGAGCACGTGCGTTGGCTTCTCACCGGTGCGGCCCCCGTGCCCGTGCCTCTGATCGAGGCGTACTACGCGATCGGTATCGAGATCAGTCAGGTCTATGGTCTCACCGAGACGTGCGGGCCAGCCTGCGTCACCTCGCCCGCCGACGCATTGTTGAAAGCCGGCTCCACGGGGAAGAGTTTTTTGTTGACCGATGTGAAGGTGGTTCGCACCGACGGTTCGGAGTGCGCGCCCAACGAGTCCGGCGAAGTGTTGGTCCGGGGTAGTCACGTCATGCTCGGGTATTGGAACCGCCCCGAAGCGACCTCGGACTCCTTGAAGGACGGCTGGTTGCACACCGGTGACGGTGGCATCATGGACGAAGAGGGCTACGTCTACATTCAGGATCGCATCAAGGACATGATCATCTCCGGTGGCGAAAACGTCTATCCGGCCGAGATCGAGAATGTGATCATGGGTCTTCCCGGCATCACCGAGACCGCGGTCATCGGCATTCCCTCCCAGAAGTGGGGCGAGTCGCCGTTGGCGATCGTGGTGAAAAAGGACCCCGCGCTGACTGAGGACGCCGTCCTGAAACACTGCGAGGGTAAATTGGCCCGCTTCAAGCAACCGGTGGCGGTGCGTTTCATCGACGCCATCCCGCGCAACCCCAGCGGCAAGGCGTTGAAGAAGGACCTGCGCGTGCAGTTCAAGGACATCGTCGGTCCGTGAGTTCCACGACGGCCGATGTGGTGATCATCGGCTGTGGCGGAGCCGGTTCGGCGGCCGCCGCAGAGTTGGCTCGTCGCGGGCGGACCGTGGTGGCCTTGGACGCCTTCGATCGGGGCCACGCTCGGGGCAGTTCGCATGGTACCGAGCGCATCTTTCGCGCGGCGTACACGGACGAGGTCTACACCATGATGGCCCTCGTCGCCCTCGACGGGTGGCGTGACCTCGAGCGAGAGACCGACACACGATTGCTGTCCTTGGTGGGGAGCATCGACACCGGTTTCGCCGGTGAACTGGCCGACATATCCACCAATCTGACGACCTGCGGTCTTCCCCATGAATTGATGGATGCCACCGAAGCCGAGCGTCGGTTCCCCTTCTTCCGATTCGAGCACCCGGTGCTGTGGCAACCAAGTTCGGGGACCGTACATGCCGACGGCGCCTTGGCGGCTTTCCACCGAGTGGCGTGGGACGGTGGTGCGGATTTGCGCTTCGAGGATCCGGTGATCGCCATCGACATTCGCAGTGACGGTGTGCGGGTGACGTCGGCCTCGGGAGTGGTGGATGCGGGTTCGGCGATCGTCACCGCGGGAGCGTGGGCCGACCGCTTGCTCGACGGAATCGTGGCATTGCCGGAACTGATCGTCACCGACGAACAAGTCTTCTTCTTCCGCCCCCGCGCCGACTTTCCGTGGCCCACCTTCATCACCCGCACGGTCCCCGAACTGTACGGACTGCCAACTCCCGGTGGTCTCGTGAAAGCGGGGGAGCACTACACCGGGCCGCGCGTCGATCCCGACATGCGCGAGGCCCCCAGCGAGGAGGTGCGCCAACGTGTGTCGCGCTGGATCGCTGAAAACGTCCCCGGACTCGACCCCCGCCCGGTGGACGCCACCACGTGCCTCTACGCGTCCTTCCCCGACGAGGACTTCATCATCGATCGCGTCGGGGACACGGTGCTCGGTCTCGGTCTCGGCGGCCACGGTTTCAAGTTCCTGCCCGAGATCGGCCGTCGCCTCGCCGATTTGGCCGAGGGAGAGACATGGCGAGGCAATCCGTTCACGATCGATCGGGAGCCGCGACACGTGGGACCCTCGGGTCACAAGTGAGTCGCCCCAGCGACTAGAACACGGGAATGCACATCGACCTCGTCTCACCGGAGACCTTCGCACGCTCGGGTCACCCGTGGGATCAGTACGCCTGGTTGAGGGCGAACGCTCCCGTGTATTGGCACCCCGAGGCCGATGGTCCTGGTTTCTGGGCCATCACCAAACACGACGACGTCCGAACGATCAGTCGCACGCCCAAGACCTTCAGTTCGTTCGAGAGGGGAGTGATGTTGCCCGACCCCGACGAGCTCGGGCTGATGGCGCAACGACTGATGATGTTGTCGATGGATCCGCCTCAGCATGATCGTTTCAAGCTGTTGGTGAGTCGGGGATTCACGCCGAAAAACGCCCCCCTGTTACGTCCGCGTATCGAGGAGTTGGCCCGCGAGATCGTGGACTCCGCGTTGGCCAAGGGTTCGTGCGACTTCGTCAGTGAGATCGCCGGCCGGTTGCCTTCGGGTTTGATCGCCGAGTTGATGGGAATGCCCCGCGAGGATGGCGAGCGTTTGTACGACCTCACCGAGATCATGCACACCAACGACGATGCGGTGGCACCACCCGAGGCCAAAGCGGCGGCGATCGGCGAGATGCTCGGTTATGCCCAGAGCGTCGCCGATCGCAAACGCTCCGATCCCGGTGACGATCTGGCCACGGTGCTGGTGAACGCCGAGGTCGATGGTGACCGGTTGACCGATGGTGAGTTCCAATGGTTCTTCTTGTTGCTGGTGAACGCCGGTGGGGACACCACGCGAAACCTTTTGGCCGCGGGTATGAATTTGTTGTTCGATCATCCGGACCAGCGTGAGCGACTCACGGCTGATCCCGATCGACTGTTGGGGACGGCCATCGAGGAGATGCTCCGTTACACGAGCCCGGTGTCACATTTCAAGCGAACCGTGATGCACGACACCGAGATTCGGGGTCAGAAGATGAAAGCCGGGGAGCGGGTGGTGCTGTTCTACGGATCGGCGAATCGCGACGAGGACGTCTTCGATCACCCGGACCAGTTCGATGTCGGTCGGAATCCGAACCCGCACGTGGCCTTCGGCGCCGGAGGACCGCACCTCTGCCTCGGCATGCACGTGGCGCGGGTCGAACTGGCGGTGATGTTCAAAGAGTTGCTCGTTCGGATGCCCCTCATCGAGCCCAATGGTCCGATCGAGCGCATGCATTCCAGCTTCATCGCCGGTATCCATTCGATGCCGGTGCGCTACTGAATGCCCGGTGACGAGTTCGGGGTCTCCTCGGCCGGAAACGAGTACGTCACGTCGCTGAATCGATCGCGCGCGAACAGGTAGAGCAGGCGAAAGGGCTCTGTGCCCGTGTTGTGCGCGAAGTGCTCGAGGCCCTCGGGGATCCACACGGCTGACCCGACCCGCACTGGCGTGGCGGAGCCCTCGATGACGACGTCGCCCGATCCCGACAGGACCACGTACACCTCGGTGGCGTCGTGACGATGCCCGCTCGGGGGAGGGGTGGCACCGACCGGTATTTCGGCCACGCCCACCACCATTTCGTCGGTCGCGGTGACGTCGCCGCCGAACAACTCCCACCAGCGCACCGCGCCTCGGGTCGGGCTGGACCACTCCTCGGTAGGGCACTCGTCGACGTGACGGAAGATGGCGCGGCGGGCGTTGGACATGTCCGAAACGTATCGGCAAGGTTGGTTGTCGTCAGTGTCCGTGGTGGCAGAATCAGGAAATGAGCACCGCCACCGACGACCTTCTATCCCCGGCCGAAGCCGACGAATTCCGTGCCAAGGTCCACGCGTTCTTGACGGAGAACGCCGTGGGCATCGAGGGAGCCGGCCGGGGCTCCACCAGCATCCAGGCCGGGCGTGCATTCCAGGCGAAATTGACCGAGGCCGGCTTGGCCGGAATCATCTACGCGAAGGAAGTCGGGGGCGCCGGTCTCACCCGAGCCCACGAGCGCATCTATCGCGAGGAGTACGCCAAGTTTCCCGACATGACCTACGAGTTGGTCATCAGCCACGGCATGTGTCTGCCGGTGCTGAACCAGTTCGGCACCGAGGAGCAAAAAAAGAAGTTCATGCCCGACAACATCGCGGCCCGCACCATGTGGTGCCAGATGTTCTCTGAGCCCGGTGCCGGTTCCGACGTGGCCAGTCTGCAGACCAAAGCCGAACTCGATGGTGACGAGTGGGTGATCAACGGGCAGAAGGTGTGGACCACGTTGGCCCACGTGTGCGACTACGGGGTCGTCATCGCCCGTACCGACCCGGAGGCCCCCAAGCACGCCGGTATCTCCATGTTCATCATCGACATGCGTGCTCCCGGTGTCGAGATTCGCCCCATTCACCAGATCGACGGGGGCCGTCACTTCAACGAGATCTTCCTCACCGACGTGCGCATCCCGAAGTCGTGGTTGCTCGGCGAGTTGAACAACGGCTGGAACCAGGCCACGGCGATGTTGATGTTCGAGCGCGTGGCCATCGGCACCGGTTCCTCCAGCGGGGTTTCGCACGTTTTGGCTGATCGTCTCATCGAGGTGGCCAAGCGCAACGGCCGGATCGGCGACCCGGTGATTCGTCAGGAGTTGATGAAGATCTACTGCGAGGAATCCACCAAGAGCATGGTGGCCATGCGCACCCGTGCCGAGATGAAGGCCGGCAAGGTACCCGGCCCCGGTGGTTCGCTCGGAAAGTTGCATGGCGCACGCATCGCGTGGGCCAGTCGCCCGCTCATCAGCCGTTTGGTCGGCCCCGACTCCGACGCCTGGGAGCCCGGTGGTCGCGGTGAGAACTGGTCCCGTCAGATTCTCAACAGTTTCCAGTCGAGCATCGCCGGTGGCACCGACGAGATCCAGCGAAACATCATCGGCGATCGCGTACTGGGTCTGCCCCGCGAGCCCTCGGTGGACAAGGACCTGCCCTTCAAGGATCTGAAGGTGGGCACCCAGCGCTGAGCGGGGTGCCGTCGATCATGAGGGTCGATCAGATCTGGTCGTATCCGGTGAAGTCCATGGTGGGCGGCACCGTGACGTCGGCCGAGTTGTCGATGTTGGGCATCGTCGGTGATCGTCGTTGGGCGGTGCGCGATCTCGAGCGCGGCGGTATCCGAGGGGCGAAGCAACTAGGTGGGCTCATGACGCTCGCGGCCCGCGACGTTTCCGATGGGTCAGGCAACGTGGAGATCGACTTCCCCGACGGTCGTTGTCTGACGTCGACATCACCAGACCTCGATGCGGCGTTGTCGGCACACCTGGCGCTCCCGGTTCGCTTGGAGGCGCTTCGTCCCGTGGACGATCTCGATCACTACCGACGTGGAGCCCCGGTCGATGACGACCTCATGGTCGAGTTGCGCAACATCTTCGGACGCGAGGAGTCCGAGCCCCTTCCCGACTTCAGCGTGTTCCCGCCCGAGGTGATGGAATTCGAGTCCCCTCCGGGCACCTACCACGACTGCTGGCCGTTGATGATCATGTCGACCTCGGCCCTCGATTCCATGAGGCGGGCCCTGCCCGACTCGGTCATCGACGTGCGTCGATTCCGGCCGAGCATCGTGATCGATACCGCCGACGAGGTGGGACACCCCGAGTTCGCGTGGGCCGGTCGTACGGCGGGCATCGGTTCGGCCACCATCGCCTTCGAGTCGGCGTGCCCGCGTTGCGTGATGGTCACCCGTGCCGTGGCCGAATTGCCGGGCGACCGCGCGATTCTGCGCCATATCGTCCGCGATCTCGATCAAAACGTGGGTGTGTACGCTCGGGTCGTCGAACCGGGTTCGTTCGCGCGAGGCGACGCGTTGACGTTCGATTAGAGCCGCAGGGTGCGGATGCCTCGTCCGCCGAACGACGAACCACCGTCGAGACCGTTCAACACTGCGAACGGATCTCGGACGTCGTCCATGTAGCCGAGGGCGAAGGCACCCACGGTGTAGCCCGCCAACTTCTGCACGCGCTCGGGAAGGGTGCGGGCGATCTCGGGCGGGCAGGAGAGGTACTGGTTCTCCTCTTGGCGCAACCAACCGAGGATGTAGTCGACGTTCAACGCGCGTCGCACGGCGTCGCTGCGGTTCTCCCCGCCTCCGTGAATGGTGCGACCGGTGTAGAGGACGACCGATCCCTTGGGCATGGTGGCACCGACGGTTCGATGCGTGTCGGCCACGCACGATGCCGCGTCGAGCAAACTTCCCGGGATGATGCGCGTGGCGCCGTTCTCCTCGGTGAAGTCGTCGAGGGCCCAGATGGTGGAGACCTCGACGTCCATCTCGGGCGGGAACGGGAACATGTCGAAGCACCACTGATCGCGATGCAACGATTGCGCGGGTCCGCCGGGCCAGATACAGATCATCTGCGTGAGATGGAGTTGATAAGTGGTGGCGTTCGGGCCGAGCACCCGGTCGACGACGGCCAACACCTCGGGGTTGGCCACGAAGTCGATGCTGGCGGGTGAACGGGCCAGGAGGGCTCCGGTGCGCTTGGTGGTTCGCCCCGTGAACTGGTCCGAGCCGTAGGGCGTGGCGTCCACGAAGGGCTGCATCTCGGCCAGCATCTGGTCGACGGTGGCCTCGTCCACCAGGCGCTCGATGATGGCGGCTCCGGCGGTGGTGAGGGCGCGGGCGATGTCGTCGGGGTCGGAATCCGGAGCGAAACGGCGAATCAAGTCCATGGCCGAACTGTAGCCGTCGGGTCAGAAGAATGAATTTATAGATTATTGACATAGGTGTGGTCGACTTCTACAGTTGGTCGGTGCCCGCGACACCTCCCCTCACTCGCGCCGACTGGGTGGACGACCGGCTACGCGCCGAGATCCTGTCGGGAGCCATCGCCCCCGGTGAGCGGGTGCCCGTGGAACGACTCGCCTCAACCTGGAACGTGTCGGCCACGCCCATCCGAGAATCGTTGCGGTGTTTGGCCGGGGAGGGACTGATCACGCTCGTCCCGCAACGCGGTGCCCGGGTGGCCACCATCGACGCGCGTCTGGCCAGCGACATCTACGCGGTGCGCGCGGTCCTCGAGCCCATGGCCCTGCGCCAATCGATGCTTCACGCGGCGCGTTCGGAGGTCGAGCACGACGCGTTCGTCGTCGACGTGATCCGCGCCCGTGATCGCCTGCTCGAGTCGCACCTATCCATCGACGAGTTCGTCGTGGCTCACCGCGACTTTCATCGCACCCTTCTCTCGCGTTGCACGAATCGGGTGTTGATCGAGCAGATCGGACAACTCACCGATCGGGCCCGACTCTTTCAACTGCTCGGTGGCGCCGCGAACCGACGAAGCGATCATCGCCGTGAGCACGCCGAACTCGCCCGTTTGATCATCGCTCGCGACGTCGACGGAGCAGTCGATGCTGTCACCTCGCGCTTGGCGCTCACGCTCGAGGTCATCGCTCGGATGGTCGAATCCCCATGAAAATCCACGACAGCCACGGAGGTCATGACATGTTCAGAATGGGAAGCATCGCCGGACGCACGGTGTTGGAGGTCGACGGGGCGTTCCACGACGCGGCCACGTTGGCCGCCGACGAAACCCTGGCCGACCTCATGACGGCAGTGAGTCGTTTCACCGAGCTCTCGGCACTGTCCGAGGTGGCGCGGGCATCGGGTGCACCGGTGTCGGGTCCCTTGGGAGTGTGCGTGCCCCGACCCTCGAAGGTGTTCGGAATCGGTTTGAACTACCGGTCACACGCCAGCGAGTCGAACATGGAACTCCCATCGGCCCCGTTGACCTTCACCAAGTTCCCCAGTAGTTTGATTGGTCCCACCGACGACGTGGTGCTCTCCGGTGACGCGGTGGACTGGGAGGTGGAATTGGTCATGGTGATCGGCGCGGGTGGTCGACACATCTCACGTGACACCGCGTGGTCGCACGTGGCCGGCATCACGTTGGGTCAGGACATCAGCGATCGCGGGGTGCAATTCACGGGGAAACCGCCGCAGTTCAGCTTGGGCAAGAGTTTCGACACCTACGGGCCGATCGGTCCGGTGTTGGTGTCGGTGGACGCCTTCGCCGATCCCGACGACATCGGTCTGTGGTGCGACGTCAATGGAGAACGGATGCAGGATGCTCGCTCGAGCGATCTGATCTTCGACGTGCCCCACTTGATCTCGTACCTCTCGGGGATCTGCACCTTGGAGCCGGGTGATCTGATCTTCACCGGAACGCCAGACGGTGTGGGTATGGCGCGCGGCCGTATGTTGCGCGATGGCGACGTGATCGACAGCGGAGCCGAGGTGATCGGCTCCTTGCGCAACCGTTGTGTGAAGAGCTGATGGCGCTCCATCGCCTGCAGGCCATCCGTGTCGGAGTCACGGACCCCGTCGCCCAAGCCGGTTTCTACGGCGAGATGGGACTGACCACCTCGGACGGCTCGCTGTTCGACAGCCCCGACGGTGGAACGCAGATCCACGTGTCCGAGTCGCCGTTCCGGCGTTTGCTGAGCGTCGAGCTCGGGGTGGACTCCGAGTCGGATCTCGACGAGATCGCCGGTCGCCTGGCCGCTCTCGGGGCCCGGCACACGAAGTCGTCGGGAGAACTCGTCTGCGTCGAGCCACACACGCGGATCGAGTTCCGCGTCCGTCCCCTCCCACGATTGCGCCAGACTGCGACCTCGGCCGTGCCCCTCAACGCCCCGGGATCGTCGCCGCGAATCGACCGTCGCAGTTCGGGGGTGTTCCCCGGCGCGCGGTCACCACGTCGATTGGGTCACATCGTGGTGGCCACCCCGTCCTGGCGCGAGACGCGCGCGTATCTTCTCGATGGCTTGGGATTCAAGGTGAGTGACGAGTTCACCGACCTCATCACCTTCCTGCGCTGCAGCACTGATCACCACAACATCGCCCTCGTCGGTGGTGAGGTGCCCTTCCTGCAGCACTGTTCGTGGGAGTGCGACGATGTGGATCACGTGGGTCACCTCGCCACGAAGTTGCTCGCCGCCGACGCCGATCGGCACACGTGGGGTTTCGGCCGACATTTCATCGGTTCCAACTTCATGTGGTACCTACGCGATCCATCGGGCTCGTTCGTGGAGTTCTACAGCGACATGGACCGCATCGAGAACGACGCCGAGTGGGAGAACGTCGGTCGCACCGCCGTCGCTCTCGAGAACGTCGGTCTGGCGTGGGGACCGAGCATGCCCATGGAGTTCATCGTGCCCAAGGACATCGACGTCCTCAAGGCGGGCTGGGCTTCTCACACCTGATGACCGATATCCACGACGTGGCCGTCATCGATGCGGGTCCCGTGGGCTCGACGCTGGCCGCGTTGCTCGCTCGACGCGGGCTCGACGTGGTCGTGCTCGAGCGGGATCTCGACGTGTACGCGTTGCCGAGCGCCGCGCATTTCGACGTCGAGACGGATCGCACGTTCCGTGACCTTGGAGTGTGGCACGCGAGCACCGACTGGACCATCGCCTGACGAGGGAGGGACTGTCGTCGGAGCGGCGCCGTCGGAGTCGAGCACGATGTGTCCGCGCGATGGGTGGTGGGATGCTGCGGAGCGCGGTCGTTCACCGTGGTTTCCCTGCTGTTGCCCCGTCGGCGTGCCGGGGGACCGGGTGGGTCGTTTGGATGCCATCGTCGTGCGAGACACGCAGGACGGTCCGACGAGACGTCTGCTGGACCGTTGTGGCAGCGACGTCGTGATCGTGCGACCCGATCGCATCGTGTTCGGCTGGGGAGTCGAGGGAAACGCCGCGCTCGCCGACTTCTCGCCACGCTTCTCGATCGCCTAGGGCAACGTCGCCGACAGCTTGGGCAGCACGTGGGGCCACGAGTTGCGCAAACCGGGATGCAGGTCGTACGACTCGATGTCGGACAACGCTACCCAGCGCACCTCGTCGGATTCGAAGTTGGCCTCGTACGCACCGACGTCGCCGGTGACGTGGGCGATCACCGTGTCGTAACGCCAGTTGCCGTGATCGTCGGAGTACAGGTCCTTGACGTCGAGGAAGCGCACGTCGATTCCGACCTCCTCGAAGGCCTCGCGCACGGCGGCCTCCTGCGAGCTCTCGTGGGAGTCGAGCGCTCCACCGGGAATGGCCCAGGTGCCTCCACCGTGGGTCCAAGCCGCGCGCAACTGCAACAGAACGTGGGGCTCGGGTCCGAGGTCGAGGCGGACCATCAACAAGCCGGCCGCACCGTGAACGCCCCAGTGGCGACTACCGCAGGCGCAAAACACCCAGCCGTCACCGTCACGCACGCCCATCGTTCAACAGTACTAGTGGGCACCCACGGAGGTATCGGTCGTGACCGGCGGAGTCGCCCAGCGTTTGTCACCGGCCAACACCAACCCCAGCATGGTGCAGACCATCATGATCGCGGCGGAGATCGTGAACGTTGGTCCCCGCCCGAGGTGGTCGTAGCTCCACCCTGCGAGCGATGCCGACACGCCACCCACGAGTGTCTGGACGCCACCGAGCAAACCCTGTGCTCCGGCCTGGCGCTCGGCGGGGGCGGCCATGCTCACTGCGACAGGTGCACCGGTGACGGTGAACCCGTCGTTCATGATGTGTACGAAGAACACCGCGAGCATCGAGGCGGCCGTCGGGAGGTATCCGTACATCACCATGCACACCGCTCCGATGGTCATGCCGATGGCGCCGAGTCGAAACGGACCCTTGCGTTGAGCCAGTCGTCCTCCGTACGGGCTGAGGAGGGCCATGGGAATGGCGAACAGACTCACGCCCATGTTGGCGATCCAGTCGGCGGCGTCCAGGTCCTCCATCATGATCGCCCACAACGAATCGAAGGTCCCGATCATGAAGAAAAGTGCCACCCCCAGCAGGACACCGCCGGCTACCGCCGGGATGCGCAAAAGGTCGAAGGCGAACCGCTCGGGGGGCCGATCTTCGGTGGGCGTCTCGGGCACGCTCACCCGGGACAACGCCAGCAGGACGGCGACTACCGCACCGCTGATGACGAGGAAGGGTGACGCCAAGCCGAACGGGCCGACGAGCACCGCGGACAGCACGGGACCGAATGCGAAACCGGCGACATCGACTCCGAGCAAGCGTCCCATGTTGCCCCCGAGGTTCTCGGGGTCCGAGACGATCACGATCTTGCGCAGGGCGGGCAGCGACATGCCGGCGCCCACGCCCGTCACCAGGCGACCGGTGATGAGGGCGCTCAACGTCGTACCGAAAGCCATGAGAAGACAACCCACCACCACGAGAGCGAAACCCATGATCATCATGCGCTTGGCGTGACCCCGGTCGGCCAAGGGGGCCAGCGTGATCTGCCCGACGAAGGCGGCGAAGAATCCGACGGCCAACACCAGTCCGAGACCGGATTCACTGATGCCGTACTCGTCGCGATAGTCGTCGAGCATCGTGAACATGACCCCGTAGGTCATCGACAGGACGGCGGTGGCCACCTGCAGGGCGAGCACGAGGCGTTTGACGTTCATGTCGACTCGACCGCCGCGGTCTTCAGGTCGGGGCGTGAGCCGCGATCAGCGCATCGAGTCGGTCGGCGCTGGCTTCCTCGAGGGCGGAGCAACCGAGCAACACACCGACCACCGCGGGGTCGTGATGTTGGGCCGCGATGCTCCGCCACGCATGCGCTCCTTGGCGCTCGGCGTTGGCCTGGATGCGAAGTTGATCCCACAGAGGGTGCGGGGCGAAGGCGTCGTGGTAGGTGCGGGTGGCCTCGGGCAGCGGAGCGTACAACTCGTGACGCAACGACGCGTCCAGGTCGAAAGCCTCCTCGATGCGATCGGCGATCTCGTCCTCGCTCCGCGAGCACTCCAGCAACACATCGGCGTGCTCGGGAACTTCGACGGCCCACCCTCGGTAGCGCTCAGCGGCCCCGCGCTCGAGAAGGGCGAGGAAGCGGGGCCGAGAGCCGTCGGGTACCCGGGAAATGTACGGGGCCAGGAGTTCTCCGAAACGGGGGACGGACAACGAGGTCACGGTCGAAACTTTAGATGACCCGGAGGCGTGACGCCACGAGTCGCAGGTGGGGACGGACCGTCACCCGACAGCTTTTCAGCTGTTCTCCTCCATCCATTCACGGGTCTTTTGAATCGTGAAAAGGAATGCCCCTGACAGGACGACGAAAAAGATGATCGAGCCGAAAGCGAAGAGCGCACCTTGGGACATCGTTAGTTCCTTCTCGACTCCGATGAGATGAGGAAGTTGCCGAGGGCGAGGATGGACGGGACCCAAACACCCACGAAAATGCCGTTCAGGCGGTCCTCGTCGGCATCGCCCGAGAAATACAGCCACACGCTGAGCACCAAACTGACACCAGCGGCCAGCAGCGTTGTGAGCCTCAAGATTGTCGTCGATTTCACGACGACAGGTTACCTCATTTCGATGAACGCGTGGTGCCCACTCGTCGGATGCTCGATGTTCCGTCCCCCGAAATCCGATTAGGGTTCGACTGTGCCGTACGAAGTTCGCATGCTGACCGGAGCAGTGGGCGCCGAGGTGGTCGGGGCCGATCTCGGCGCTCTCGACGGACATGCTCTCGTCGATGTTCGCCGCCTGCTGTGCGAACGCGAGGTGGTGGTCTTTCGAGATCAATCGTTGAGCCCTCGCTCACAGTCGGAATTCTCCGATCGGCTCGGGCCGAGCGCCGAGGTGCCCTTCGTGGAGACGATGATCGACTTCCCGCACGTGATCCGGGTGGTGAAGGAGGCCGACGAGGGTGCCGCGTTCAACTTCGGTGGCGCCTGGCATTCTGATTTCTCGTTCCAAGTCGAGCCCCCCTCATTCACCGTGTTGGCGGCGGTGGACGTACCGCAGTGGGGTGGAGACACCGTCTTCGCGTCGATGACCGCGGCCTGGATGGCGCTCGGGCCACAGATGCGTGAGCGATTGACGTCTCTCGAGGCCGTGCACACCGCCCGCGATGCGTACTCGCGACGCCTGCAGCCACTTCATTCGGGAATGCGCGGAATGAACATCATCTGCGACGACTCGGCCAACGACGAGCGGGTCCATCCCCTGGTCACCGTGCATCCGGAGACGGGCAAGGAGGTGCTGTTTTTCAATCGGGCCTACGTGCGCGATTTCGTCGGCGTCGGCGTCGAGGAGACGGCCGAGCTACTCGACTTTCTCCACAATCACACCACCGATGTGCGGTTCCAGTACCGGCACCGTTGGCGAAACGGTGACGTCGTGATCTGGGACAACCGCTCGACCCAACATTTCGCGATCAATGACTACGCCGGTTTCCGACGCGAATTGCACCGCACCACGGTCCGCGGATCCATACCGAGCCGATGAAGGATGAGCCCCGTTGTGGGTGGAGTCTCGGATCCGAGTCCATGCGCCGCTACCACGATCAGGAATGGGGATTCCCGGTCGGTGGCGACGTCGCTCTGTTCGAGAAGATCAGCCTCGAGGGTTTCCAGAGTGGACTGTCGTGGAGGACCGTGCTCGACAAGCGCGGCGACCTCCGACGGGTGTTCCACGGGTTCGATGTCGACAGAGTGGCCCGGATGTGCGAGCGTGACGTCGAGCGCCTGTTGGGAGATGCATCGATCATCCGACACCGGGGCAAGGTCGAGAGCACCATCAACAACGCCCGTCGTTGTCTCGAACTGGTGGAGGTGAAGGGGTCGCTGGCCTCACACGTCTGGTCGTTCGAACCTCCGCGCCGACGGGAGGCGCCAACCCGAGCCGAGGTGGCGACCTTGGTCACCTCGGCGGAGTCGGTGGCGTTGGCCAAGGACCTGAAGAAGCGGGGGTGGTCCTTCGTCGGACCGACCACGATGTACGCCCTCATGCAGTCCGTGGGAATCGTGAACGATCACGATGACGGCTGCCATGTGTGGGGAGTAGCAGAAAAAGCCCGAAAACGCTTCCGAATCGACTGACGTCCGGGCCGCGATTTGGGAGAATGACCGCGATGAGCGATCAGATCGACACCCGCACCGCGTGGATGAGCCCCGACCTGCTGGAGCAGGTGCGGGCCAACGTGCCCCTGGTGTACATCGACGCCATTCCGGTGCGGGTGGACGGCCACGGTCGTGTGACCCAAGTGGGCTTGTTGCTGAAGGTGGCCGCCGATGGATCCATCAGCCGCATGCTGGTGTCGGGACGGGTGTTGTACGGCGAGCGGGTGCGCGAGGCGTTGGTGCGCCACCTCGAAAAGGATCTCGGCCCCATGGCCCTTCCACGGATCCCACCCAACCCGGCCCCGTTCACCATCGCCGAGTACTTCCCGGATCCAAATGTCTCGGGTTTCACGGACCCACGCCATCACGCCGTGAGTTTGGCCTACGTGGTGCCAGTCGACGGGGACTGCACGCCCTCCCAAGAGGCGCTCGACTTGACCTGGTTGACGCCGTCAGAGGCCGCCAGTGCCCGAATCACAGCCGAAATGACCGGGGGCCAAGACCGTCTGTTGCGCTTGGCGTTGGCCCACGTGGGTGAACTGCCCTGATCGGGCCCCGCCGATCAGGCCCGTCGTTTCCTGATCCGTCGCGTCCGTGGAGCATCCCGGTTGGGGTGACTCTCGAGAGCAGTGTCGTCGTCGAGGTCGATACGGATGCCGTCGCCGTCGATGTCACCGGGTTCTCCGGAGGCCTCCCA
Source organism: Actinomycetota bacterium (assembly GCA_016871395.1). Lineage (GTDB taxonomy): Bacteria > Actinomycetota > Acidimicrobiia > Acidimicrobiales > Ilumatobacteraceae > Casp-actino8. The sequence continues at coordinate 7,727 of VFYV01000017.1, read as the reverse complement.
GATGGAGGGGATCTCCTCTTTGGGTCGGCGTCCGAGGAGCTTGTCGACTCCGAGCATGCCGCTGGCGATGATTGCGCCGATCGATCCGTAACGACGGCGCGCCCGCTCGATCATTTGGGCCTCGGAACTATAGGTCAGACCGATCCCCTCCAGCTTGGAGTCGTCGGACTCGCTCGTGGATTCGTCGTCGCGCGTGTCGTCGTTCATGACCACCGTACGGTACCCGGGTATCACGCACCCGGGTCCGCTCGACGACCTACATTTGCGACGTGGCAGGTAGAGGCGGAATCAGTCACAACGTGTCGGCGATGCGCACGGCACTGGTGGGTCGAATCACTACGCGCTTCGATGCGATGTCGTCCATCGGTCCTGCCCCGCGCCCCGGAAGCATCATCGAAGCCATCGAACGCAACGGCCGTCGCGTCGACGTGCGATGGGACGATGGCATCGTGTTGTCCACCGATCTGCGCTTCACTGGCAAGTGGCACGTGTACCGACCGAACGAGGTCTGGCGTCGCAACACCTACGAGGCCCGGGCGATCATCGAGGTCGATGGATGGGTGGCGGTGTGCTTCAGCGCGCCGATCGTGGAGACGTTCCGCATTCCCGATCGGGCTCGACATCCGCACAGTGGAGGCGTCGGCCCCGACATCTCGCAGCGCCGACCCGATCTGGTCGAGGTCACTTGTCGCCTCCTGTCGTACAAGGCCGGCAACACATCCATTTGCGACGTGCTCGCTGATCAAAGCGTCATCACCGGGCTCGGAAACGCCGATCGAAGCGAGACTCTGTGGGCGGTGGGATTGAGTCCTTTCGCGCCGGTGATGGAGTTGTCGTACGAGGACTGTGCCGTGTTGGTGGAGGCGGCCGCACGAATCGTGAAGTCGCGAACCCGTGGGGATGGTGGTTACGAGCATTCGGTGTACTCGTGCAACGGTCAGCGTTGCCCGCGTTGTCGGGGCACCGTGGCCCATGGGCACTGTGAGGAGCGCTCGCGAGCCCTGTACTGGTGCCCCGAATGTCAGCAGAAGTTGGATCGTCGGTTGATACCCGCTCACTTGGCGGCCAACGATCACACGCCCACACATCCGGCCGAGATTCGCTACATGGCCGACGCCCGCGCCGCGCGACAGCGCCTCAAAATCGACGACGACCTCACCCGTTTCGGCTGATCAGGCGCGACCCAGTACTCGGTCGACCTGAATCTCGATGACGACGCGGTCGGAACGCTCCTTGGGCTGTCGGTAACGCGCGGCGTACGCCGACACCGCCGCGGCGACTGCTGCTGGCTCGTCGGTCACACTCACGACCCCCTCGAAGGTCAGCCAGCGACCACCATCGACCTGACTGACCGCTGCTCGACCCCCGCGTCGGGCGTGACCGGTTTTCACCGAGGTGGCCCAGGTGATGACGCGCACCACGCCGCGCGACTCGTCCAAGGTGAAGCCCACGGGAACGACGTGTGGAGAACCATCGACGCGCAACGTGGTGAGGGTGGCCAAATGGCGCTCTCGCACGAAAGACAACACCTCGGGGGAGAGGTTTCGGGGGTCGTGCGACATCGTCGTGTCTCAGTACGTGGAGATGGAATCGAGCACGTTCAGTTTTGCGGCTCGGCGAGCCGGTCCGATGGCGGCCACGATGCCAACGATGATCGAGGCCATGAAAATGATGATGATGGTGTCGACCGGAACGACGGTGGTGGTGATGAAGGTCGAGGGTAGCGCTTTGGTGACGGCCAGTCCGAGTGGAATGCCGACGAAGATTCCGAGCGACGCCCCAAAGACCGCGACGATGACCGCCTCCCAACGAATGGATCGCTTGAGGTCGCGCTTGCTCATTCCCACCGCTCGCAACAGCCCGAACTCGCGGGTGCGCTCGAAGACCGACAGCGCCATGGTGTTGGCGATGCCGAGCACGGCGATGGCGATGGAGATGATCAGCAAGCCGTAGATGACGATCAACAATTGGTTCAGTTGATCCTCCTGGGCCTGCTGGAACTCGGCCTGGTCCTGGACCTCGGCGCTGGGGAAGTCGACGGCGACCTTCTCCACGGCGGCCCGGGCGTCCTCGATGGACACGTCGTCGGCGATCTTGGCCCCGATGAAGAAGTCGGTGGGCTCGGCGGTGGAGACCGCCTGCAAGGTGGACAGGCCCACCAACCAGTTCCCGGCGATGGTGGCGTCGTTGTAGATGCCGCCCACCTCGATCTGCTGCTCGGTGCCGTTGAGCCACAGGATCGTGAGCGTGTCGCCGACCTTCACCGCGTAGTCGCGGGCGGGATCGCGGTGCAGGAGGATTTTGCCCTCGTCGAGCGACTCGACGGATCCGCTGGTGAGGTCGATGTCGACCAGCTCGCCGAAGGCCGATCCCCGCACGGCACCGATCTGCTTGGTCTCGCCGTTCACCTGGGCGGTGGCGGCGCGGAACGGGCTGACGGCCGACAACTCGGCCAGTTCGGAGAGGCGCTCGGAGAACGAGACCGGCAGCCCCTGGAAGTTGCCGGGACCGTTCGAGACGAAGAAGTCCGCGGTCACCGATCCCTGCAGTTGTTGTTTGAACGAGGCCTGCACCGACGAGGCCACCACCGACACTGTGCTCACGAGCGCCAGGCCGATCATCAGGGCCGACGCGGTGGACGCGGTGCGTCGTGGCGTGCGTTGCGCGTTGCGGCTACCGAGGCGGCCGGGCACCGAACGCGTCATCGGCCGGAAGGGAAGCGGCAGGACGCGACTGATGATGCGACTGGCCGGGGCGGCCACCGTGGTGGACAGGCTGGCGATCCCGAGGAACAGCAACACCGCACCGACGGCCGACAGACCCAACGTACCCGAGGTTCCGCCGGGCTGACCGAAGACACCCACGCTGAACAGCACGAGTCCGAGCGCCGTGGTGATCGAGCCCACCACCAGTCGCTTGTTCTTCTGCAACGAATTGAAACCCAACTCGGGTCGCATGGCCGCCACCGGTGGAATGCGCGCGGCGCGTAGTGCCGGCACGATGGCGGCGGCCACCGTGACCCCCACACCGACCACGGTGCTGGCGAAGACGGTACGGGTGGAGACGATGAGCGAGGCCGAGGGGAACGCCGCTCCGGCCGCGTTGAAGATGGCCACGATGCCCTTGGCCACCCCCATGCCGGCGATGACGCCGAGCACGGTGGCGACGACCGAGACCACCAGCGCCTCGCCGATGATCATCGTGCGGATCTGGCGCGAACTCGCCCCGACGGCGCGCAACAACGCCAGCTCACGCAGACGCTGGCTCACGATGATGGCGAAGGTGTTGAAGATCAGGAAGGCGCTGACGAACAGGGACACGGCGGCGAAACCCAGCAGCACGTTGCCGAAGATGTCGATGATGTCGTTGATGGCCCCGGCGGTCTCCTCGGCGGACTGCTCGCCGGTGATCACCTCGAGACCCTCGGGAAGCGCCGCGTCGACGGCCGCCATCACGACGTCGCGGTCGGCGCCTTCGTCGATGGCCACGTAGATGGAGTCGACCATGTCCTTGGCGCCGAGGAACTCGTTCGCCGTGACGGGGTCGAAGGCGGCGATGCTGGCACCACCACCGTTGGTGGTCTTGCCGGTGCCGTTGAGCCCGACGAGTTCGAAGTCGCCCTTGCCGGTGGGGCCGACGATGGTGACCGTGTCGCCAATCTCGTATCCGGCGCGACGTGCCGACGACTTGTCGAGGGTCACCTCGCCCGGGCCCAGCGCCGGACGACCCTCGACCATGGTTCGCCCGTCGAGTCCGTCGGGACCGACCCAGGCGATACCGAAAGCCGGACCCGAGGTGCGCAGGGGCTCACCGTCGGCGGTGATCACGGTGGCGGCCCGCAACAGGTTGCCCTCGGCCAGACGCACACCCTCGACGGCGGCGATCTCGTCGATCAGGGCCGTCGACACCGGGTCGCGCTCGGCCGTGGCCTCGTCACCGAAGGCGATGGACGTGCGGACCTCCAGGTCGATGCCCTCGCTGAGGGTGGCGAACAGATCGTTGATCGATTTCTTGACGCTGTCGGTCAGGACGAAGGCGCCGCTCACGAACGCGACTCCGCTCACCACCGCCAGGATGGTGAGGAAGATGCGCCATTTGCGGGCGATGACGCCCCGAATGGTGAGTCGGGTGACGGGGGCGGCCATGTCAGGAACCGAGACGCTTCATGCGGTCGAGCACCTGGTCGGCCGATGGGTCGTTCAAATCGTCGACGATCTTGCCGTCGGCGAGGAAGATCACGCGGTCCGCGTAGGACGCGGCCACCGGATCGTGGGTGACCATCACGATGGTCTGTCCGAGGTCGGTGACCGCGTGGCGCATGAACGAGAGGATCTCGGCACCCATGCGACTGTCGAGGTTGCCCGTGGGTTCGTCGGCGAAGATGATGCGCGGCTTGCTCGCCAACGCGCGAGCCACGGCGACGCGCTGCTGCTGGCCACCGGAGAGTTCGCTCGGGCGGTGGTTCAGACGCGAACGAAGGCCGACCGCATCGACGACGGTGTCGAGCCATTGCTGATCGACGGGCGTTCCACCGAGGTCGAGTGGCAACGTGATGTTCTCGAGCGCGGTGAGAGTGGGGATGAGGTTGTAGGCCTGGAAGATGAAACCCACGTTGGTGCGTCGGGTGAGCGTGAGCTCCTTGTCGTTGAGCGTGGCCAGATTGGTGTCACCGATGGTGATGGTGCCCGAGGTCAACGTGTCGAGCCCGGCCAGGCAGTGCATCAGGGTGCTCTTGCCCGAACCCGACGGACCCATGATGGCCGTGAACCTTCCGGCGTCGAAGTTCACCGTGACGCCGTCGAGGGCGCGCACCTCACTGTCGTCCTTGCCGTAGATCTTGAAGGCGTCGACCGCACCGGCGGCGACGATGGTGGAGGTGCTCATGCGGCCATTCTGCCGTCGTCGTCGGCAGGGCACACGTGCGACTTTGGTGAACACGCGGTGACGCTGGTCCTAGTCTGTGCCGGTGCATCCGACCGGACTGATCGTGGGTCGTTTCGACCCTCCGCACCTGGGTCATTCGTACATGATCGAGTGGGCCCGCGAGCGGTGCGAACGTGTGGTGGTGTTCGTCAACACGCGTGACGGCGAGACGTTCCCGGGCGACCGGCGGGCGGAGTGGTTGCGCGACCTGCACCCCGGGGCCACCGTCGTGCGGGTGGCTCACGAATTGGGTAACGACTGGGACGACGAGGATCTCTGGGCCGCGTGGATCGCCCTGTTCCGATCGAAATGGCCGTTCGAGACCGGCCCGCACGTGGTGGTGTCGAGCGACTTCTACATCTCGGAACTGGCCCGACGATTGGGGGCCGAGCCCCTGGTGTGCGATCCCGAGCGGGTGAACGTTCCCATCAGTGCCACGGCCATCCGGAACGATCCGGCCACGCACCTGTCGAAGGTGGCGCCGGTCGTTCGCGAATGGATCGAGGCGAACTACCAGCCGGGGTGAATCACTTGCCCGGCTGGGGCAACACGCGCAGGTAGGGCTTGACGGTCTTCCATCCGTTCGGGAAGAGGGTCTTGGCCTCCTCGTCGGACACCGCCGCACCGATGATGACGTCGTTACCGTCGGTCCAGTTGACCGGGGTGGCGACCTTGTACTTCGCGGTGAGCTGGAGCGAGTCGATGACGCGCAGGATTTCGTCGAAGTTGCGTCCGGTGGAGGCCGGGTAGGTGATGGTGAGTTTCACCTTCTTGTCGGGACCGATCACGAACACGCTGCGTACCGTGAGGGTGTCGTTGGCGTTGGGGTGGATCATGTCGTACAGGTCGCTCACCTTGCGATCGGGATCGCCGATCATGGGGAAGTTCACCGGAGTTCCCTGGGTCTCGCCGATGTCGCCTTCCCACTTGTTGTGGCTCTCGACCGAGTCGACGGACAAGCCGATGACCTTCACGTTGCGCTTGTCGAACTCGGGCTTGATGCGCGCGACATAACCGAGTTCGGTGGTGCACACCGGGGTGAAGTCCTTGGGGTGGCTGAACAGCACCCCCCAAGAATCGCCGAGCCACTCGTGGAACGAGATGGTGCCCTGGGTGGTGTCGGCGGTGAAGTCGGGGGCGGTGTCGCCGAGACGGATGGCCATTTCGATGCTCCTTCTGAATTCGGTGTCTTGAGGCTACGGGTGAGCAGTGGGTAAAACTCGGCGATCTTCGTCGTGGAAGATCCTTCGGCCCGGGCGACCTAGAGTCCTCCCCATGACGATCGACCGCGCCGCCACCGACAAACTGCTCACCACCACCCGGTCGGTGCGCAAGCGCCTCGATCTGAGCCGGTCGGTGGAGCCCGAGGTGATCGCCGAGTGCATCGACATCGCCATGCAGGCCCCCACCGGTACCAACGCTCAGAACTGGGCCTTCGTGGTGGTGACGGATCCGGAGAAGAGGAGGGCCATCGCCGACGTGTACCGCAAGGGAGGCGAGGTGATGGCCGGTTCGGGGTATCCGCCGCCGTTGCCCGAGGGTGACCCGCGCGAGCACGTCATGCCCAAAGTGATGGAGTCGGCTGAGTATCTCGGTTCGATTCTGGAGCATGTTCCGGTGTTCGTCATCGCCTGCGTGAAGGGTCGTGTGGAAAACGTGCCAATGGTCATCGCCCAAGCCAGCACCTACGGCAGCATCCTGCCCGCGGCATGGAGTTTCATGTTGGCGTTGCGGGCCCGCGGTCTCGGCACGGCGTGGACCACCATCCACTTGTTCTCCGAGTCCGAGGTGTCGACGATGTTGGGTATTCCGGAAGACTGGACGCAGACGGTGTTGTTCCCGGTGGCGTACTACACCGGCGACGACTTCAAGCCGGCACATCGCTTGCCGTCGAACGAGATGACCCACTGGGATTCGTGGGGAACCCACCGTTGAGTATCCGTATCGAGCCGACGGGTCTGGCGGATCGATTGGTTGGTCGGAGGTTCGCGTATCTCGTCACCACTGGGCGCGAGCGTGCCCACGTGGTCGCTCTACGGTGCGAGGTGGAAAGCGATCGAGTGCGAGTGATCGCCCCCGGACGCTCGGCCTGTGCGAACGTTGCGACGAATCCGCATGTCACCTTGGTGTGGACACCGACCACAAATGAAGTCGAGTTTCATGACTACTCCATAGTCGTCGACGGTTCGGCGTCGATTCAGGGTGAAGACATCGAGATTGCGGTCACCAACGCCGTGTTCCACCGTCCTGCACCGTGACGCGCGTAGTACTGCACGTTCCTCAGTCGGAGGTGGTGATGACACCAAAGACGTCGACGATGATGTGCGCGCGACCGAACACGTGCAGACAGACGGTGCCGTTCTCGGAGACCGGCGCCAGCACCGCGTTGGGGGCGATCTCGCCGGGTACGAAATTCAGGTTGGACGAGTTGGGAAGCTCGTCGCAGGCGTACACCGTGACGTAACCACCCGCCGGGTGGGCGTCGAGACCGATGGCGGTGACGTTCAGTGACACCGACACCAGTCGTTGCGACGTGGACGGCGAAAGGTTCGCCACCGAGATCTCGAGCGGAGCGCCGGAGCCGTCGATGGCGCCGATGGCCCGGACGCCCGCGGTGCCCCCGCCGTTTCGCGAGTCGGCGATGCGTCGGGGCTGCAGGGGCGTGTAACCGAAGCCACTGAGGAATGCGCCATTCACGTCGACGATCACGTCGGCACGGCCATACACGAACACGCACACCGATCCCCGCGACGACAGCGGTGAGATCACCACGTTCGGGACGTTCTCTCCGCTGAGGAAGTTGA
>VFYV01000016.1 GCA_016871395.1 Actinomycetota bacterium | reverse complement strand
TCGGTGGTCATCGGGGCCTCGGTGGTGGGAGCCTCGGGAGCGGCGTCGTTGTCGTCGCTTCCACAGGCCACCAACAGAGCGGCCGCGGCAACGGCGATTCCAATGGTCTTACGCATGTTTTTCTCCTTAGGGGGTACAACCCGGATTGGTACTTCAGTTTCCATCATGCCGAGCCGTCAGCGTTCTATTCAGCACGTAAGATTCCCTTTGTGCGACAAATGTCACAGGTTCGTCACCGGTGGGAGTCGAGAGCCTGTCGAACCTCGGCCACGTAGTCCCCGACCCCGTCGGCGCCGTCGGCCATGAACCGCCGGACCACCGAGGCCCCCTGCACGACACCGTCCGCCACCTGACAGGCCTCGACCGCCTGTTCGGCGTTGGACACCCCCACGCCGACGATCACGGGAACGTCGGTCACCGCCTTCAAACGTCGGGCCAGAGCGGTGGCCGTGGCCGCCAGGCTGGTGCGCTCGCCCGTGACACCGAGGAGTCCGACCGAGTAGACGAATCCCCGAGCCCGGGCGCACACCAGCGGGAGCCGCTCATCGGGGGCGGTGGGCGCGGCCAGCATGATCGTCGACAATCCCGCAGAATCGGCGGCGGCACACCACGGGCCGGACTCCTCGAGGGGCAGATCGGGGACGATCGCCCCGCAGATTCCCGCCGACGTCAACATCGAGGCAAAGCGTCGATGTCCGGGATGGTGGATCGTGTTGTAGTAACACATGACGACCAAGGGCACCTCGACATCCAATGAGCGCGCCTCTTCCAAAATCGACACCGGAGTCGCGCCGGCGTCGAGGGCACGCTGAGACGCCTCCTGAATGACCGGTCCGTCCATCACCGGGTCCGAGAAGGGCAATCCGATTTCGATGACATCGGCGCCATTGGCCGCCGCTGCGCGCACGCCATCGGTCCAGCCCGGCAGACCGCCGGTCAGATACGGAACGAGCAACTTACGACCAGCAGCACGTGATGCCCGCAGACGGGTCTCCAGTCGATCGAGACCGGGCGTCAACCCAGGATCCCCATCATCTGTCCGACGTCTTTGTCGCCTCGACCGGACAGGTTCATCAGGATCGTCTGGCCCTGCATCCCGGGTGCCTCCCGTGCGATCCACGCCACAGCGTGAGCACATTCGAGCGCGGGGATGATGCCCTCGGTGCGAGCCATCAATTGAAAAGCCTCGATCACCTCGGCGTCGGTCACGGTCGGGTACTCGGCACGACCGATCGACGCCAGGTACGAGTGTTCCGGTCCGACGCCGGGATAGTCGAGGCCCGCCGACACCGAATGCGCCTCGGACACCTGTCCGTACTCGTCCTGCATCAGGTAACTGCGCATGCCGTGGACGACGCCGGGCTGACCGCGTCCGACGGCGGCTCCGCCGGCGGGCTCGACGCCGATCAAACGGGCTCGACTGTCGACGAAACCGGAGAAGATCCCGAGGGCGTTCGATCCCCCACCGACACAGGCCACCACGACGTCGGGAACGTCGCCAATTCGCTCGAGGCACTGCTCGAACGCCTCACGACCGATGACGCGGTGGAATTCACGAACCATCCACGGATACGGGTGAGGGCCCATGACCGAACCGAGGCAGTAATGGGTGCTCTCGACCGTCGCCACCCAGTCCCGCATCGCCTCGTTCACGGCGTCTTTCAGGGTGCGACTGCCCGAGTGGACCGCCTCGACCTCGGCACCCAACAACTTCATACGAAAAACGTTCAGAGCCTGACGCTCCACATCGACGGCCCCCATGTAGACCTTGCATTCCAAACCCATCAGCGCGGCCGCGGTCGCCGAGGCGACCCCGTGCTGACCGGCACCCGTTTCGGCGACGATCCGCTTCTTACCCATGCGCTTGGCGAGGAGAGTTTGACCGAGAACATTGTTGATCTTGTGCGAGCCGGTGTGGTTGAGGTCCTCCCGCTTCAAGAGGAGACGAAGTCCGAGTCGCGCGCCGAGCTGATGACACTCGGTCAGAATGGACGGACGTCCCGCATACTCCTTGAGGATGGAGTCCAACTCGGCGCGAAAGATCGGGTCGGCCCACGCCTCGGTGAAGGCCGATTCGAGTTCTTGACACGCCGGAACGAGCGTTTCGGGGACGAATCGGCCGCCGAATTCACCGAAGCGACCCGTGGACGAGGGCGGCGACATGATCGAGGGTGTGGGGTTCATCGAATCTCCAAAGACCAACGGTGCGCCCCGTGCGCACCCCTCCATGTTCGCACTCCCACACCGAAAGAGCACAGTCGTTTGTCGATCGCGGTGTGTTATTCGTCGGCCCAGTCGTACGGGAAGTCGCCGCCACCCTCGAACTCGGCGGGGGCCGCGGCACGGGCGTTCTCGATGAAGCGCTTCACCTTCAGCGGATCCTTACGTCCACCCGACGACTCGACGCCGGAGGAGACGTCCACCCCCCAGGGGTTCACGTACTCCACCGCCGAGGCCACGTTCTCCGGGGTCAAGCCGCCGGCCAGAATCAAACGGATCCCCGACGGTATTTGATCCACCAACGACCAATCGAAGACCCGTCCCGAGCCGGCTTGCGGGGCGTCGACCAGGATCAGATCGGTTCCGTATTGGTTCGCGATACGGGCCTCTCGGCTGCCGGCCACCACCGACTTGATCACCCAGCGAACGGTCTCGGACACGGCCGCAACGGTGCTGGCCGGTTCTTGGCCGTGCAGTTGCACCGCCTTCACCCCCGAGCGGGAAACGACATCGAAGATGCGATCCGAGAGTTCGTCCTTGAACACACCGACCGTGAGGATTTCGGGCGGCAAACGACGGGTGATGTCATAGACGACCTGAGGTGAAACCTGGCGCGGTGACGGCGCGAAGACGAATCCCACCGCGTCGGCTCCCATGGCCACGGCGAGCAGAGCATCGTCCTCGGACGTGATTCCGCAGATCTTCACGAACATCAGTCGAGAGGGTACCGCCCCTCGACGACGTCAGTACATGAATTACCCTCGGTCAGACGCAGCGCAACTCGCGCACGGCGGCCCGAGGATCACTCGCGGTGACGACACTCTCGCCAACCAGAACCGCCTGAAAGCCGGCGTCGCGCAACGAGCGGGCATCGGGCGCGCCCCGCACTCCGCTCTCGGCCACCCGAACGACCGAATCGGGCATGATCGAGCCCATCCGAAGAGCACGTTCGTGGTCGACGCGGAAGGTGACCAGGTCGCGTTGGTTCACTCCGATCAGAACGGCTCCCACTTCCACGGCCCGCTCCAACTCGACCTCGTCGTGGATTTCGACCAACGCATCCAAACCAACGGCCCGGGCCAACTCGTGGAACTCGGCCAACTCGCGGTCGTTCAGTGCCGCCGCGATCAGGAGAACGCAGTCGGCACCCATCAACCGGGCGTCGAGCACGTCGAGGGCACTCACCGTGAAGTCCTTGCGCAGGACGGGTAATCCACTGGCGACCGAGGCGATCTGTAGGTCCTGAATCGAGCCGCCGAAGAACTCGGCGTCGGTCAACACCGACAGGCAACTCGCACCCCCCTCGAGATAACTCGTGGCCATCTGAGCCGGGTCGAGATCGACGTTGAGATCACCGAGGGATGGCGATCGACGCTTGATCTCGGTGATCACGCTCAGGCCGCTCACCGCGTCGGTCGCCACACGCGAGCGAAACCCCCGGGTCGGCGACATCGTGAGACAGCGAGCGACGAGGTCGTCGCGGTTTCGCCGGTCGTCAGCGGCCCGACGACGATGCCAATCGACGATGCGGTCGAGGTACGTCGCGGGCGAGGACAAGATCAGGCGCCCTTGCCACCAACAGGAGACACGAAAATCAACTCGGGACGACCAGCCAGGAACGGCATGATCGCCGGTCCGAGGGCCTTGAACGCTTCAGATCCCATGTGAACCGTCAGCGCCTCTTGGTCGGTGTACATCTCGAACATCCACAACAGGTTCGCGTCGGACGCGTCCTCGAGGAGAATGTAGGTTTCCGTGCCCGGTTCACTCTGGGCGGTGTCGAGCGCCGTCTGCAGGGCGCGAGCGAGATCCGCGCGCTTTCCCTCCTGAGCGGGGATCTTGGCGATGACGGCGACCTTGGACATGTTCCCTCCTGAGTTTCGACCCACTTTCGGGCCAGTCCTCACAGGGTAGACCTCGAACCCAATGGTCAGAAACCCAGGCGGGACCCGATTTCTGATCGAAGATCGACGATGGGGACGCGGGTCTGTTCCATGGAGTCTCGATCCCGAATCGTGACGGCCCGATCATCGAGCGAGTCGAAGTCCACCGTCACGCACACCGGGGTGCCGATCTCGTCCTGGCGCCGATACCGCTTGCCGATGGACTGAGTGTCGTCGTAGTCGACCATGTAGTGCTCTGCCAGAGACTCGAAGATGGAGCGGGCCAACGGTGTGAGCGAGTCCTTTTTACTGAGCGGGAGCACGGCGATCTTGCACGGAGCCAAGCGAGGGTGCAGGTGCAGAACGGTGCGCACCTCGTCTCCCATCTGCTGTTCCTCGTAGGCGGCCAACAAGAAGGCGGCCATCGCGCGATTCACACCCGCGGCCGGCTCGATCACGAACGGCACGTAGCGTTCGTTGGTCGATTGATCGAAATACTCCAGCCTCTGTCCCGAATGCGTGGCGTGTTGGTTCAGGTCGAAATTCGTGCGTTGGGCGATGCCTTCCAACTCTCCCCAGCCCCACGGGTAGGCGAATTCGACGTCGGAGGTGCCCGCCGAGTAGTGAGACAACTCGTCGGCGTCGTGGGCCCGCAAACGGAGCATGTGGGCCGGGATACCGAGATCCACGTACCACTGCATGCGTGCGTTGCACCAATACTCGTACCACCGCGGACCCTCGGCTGGCGGGACGAAAAACTCCAACTCCATTTGTTCGAATTCTCGTGTGCGGAAAATGAAGTTTCCGGGAGTGATCTCGTTTCGGAAACTCTTGCCGACTTGTGCGATGCCGAACGGGGGCTTCTTGCGACTGGTCTGCAAAACGTTGGTGAAGTTCACGAACATTCCCTGAGCGGTCTCCGGACGCAGGTAGACCTCGGCACCGGACCCTTCCACCGGTCCGGCGAAGGTCTTGAACATCAGATTGAAAGCTCGTGCCTGGGTGAGGGTTCCCACCGAGCCACAATTGGGGCAGACCGAGGGGTTGTCCAAGTGATCCTCGCGAAAACGTTGTTTGCACTTCTTGCAATCGACCAAGGGGTCACTGAAATTCGCCAAGTGACCACTGGCCTCGAACACCTGCGGGGGACCGAGGATGGCCGCGTCGATCAACACCACGTCGTCGCGCTTCTGCACCATCGTGCGAACCCACGACTCGCGCACGTTGCGCAGCATCAACGAACCGAGCGGGCCGTAATCGTAGGAACTGCGGAACCCACCGTAGATCTCGGCGGACGGGTAGACGAACCCCCGACGCTTGCACAGGTTGACGATCTGGTCGAGGTCCGAGGCCGCCATGGTGAAAAAGGCTAGAGGGACGACCCGCTGTTCACCGACCCGAATCGTGGCGCTCGAAGATGGAAACCGACTTCAGGCGCCTCTCCACGTGATGTTCGAAGGCGCGCGTCGCCAGATTCGATACCTCGTTGATCACCGGGTCGTCGAGGGTTTGACCCGACGGGTGAAACGCTCGGTCCAAGGCGTCTCCGAGTCGCCCTCCGAGAATCTCGCGCATCAGCTCGAGCGCCGGCCCACTGACCGGCGCACCCGAACGACAGGCCGAACACGTCACTCCCCCGTGTCGGACGTCGAAGGTGCCGAACTCGGTGCCGCCCGCGGGAGGCTCACCGCACGACGAACAGCGATCGAGCACCGGATGGACACCCTCGGACGCCAGCAACTTCCACAGGAAGGCCGGCACCACCAGCGGCGACGGACGCGTCAGCAAGGTACGCCGAACGCCCAGGAGCATTCGGTACAGATGGGGAACCGGCTCGCGATCGGGAACCATCTGATCGACCGCTTCGAGAACGGCGATCCCTTCGCTCATGGAATCCAGATCACCGAACACTTTGTTGGTGCTGTCCACCGTCTCCACTTGATTCACGATGTCGAGTTCACGACCCCGATGGAACTGGACATCCAACAACGACAACGGCTCGAGCCGACCACCGAACCGCGACCTCGTCTTGCGAACGCCCTTGGCGATGGCCCGCACCTTCCCGTTGTTCTCCGTGAGAAACACGATGATGCGGTCAGCCTCGCCGGATTTGTAGGTGCGTAGAACGATTCCCCGGTCCCGATACAAACGACTGGTCATTCATCGACTCCACCGAATCGACGCTCACGCCCGAGGTACGCCCTGAGCGCATCGTCCAGTTGCGCTCCATCGAGGACGGACCACTCGACGGGCACGAACACCAACTCGCTGTAGGCCAACTCCCACACCAACGACGGTGGCAGGCGGTCATCACTTCCCAGCACGACGACCAGATCGGGCTCACCGGCCTCGCCGTGCAGGAGTTCCTCGACCGACTGCTCGTCGAATTCGACGTCCGTGGCACCCCGCAGGATCTCAGCGATACGCCGGCGCCCGTCAGCATGGGGAGTCACCTGGACGCGCACCCCGGCGACTTCGCTCGACACCGTCGTCATCGGGCAATCGGGCACCGGACGAGCGCCGAACGGGAAAACCGTGACCCAGCGAGCACCATGGTCCGCAGCCACGGTGGCCAGCATCGTGACCCGACTCGTCCATAGATCAGGGGACATCGCCTCCCAGTCATCGAGTTCCCCACCAGCGATCACCACATGGTGCAAGTGGCTTCCCGGATTCGGAACCTTGACCCCGCGGCGACGTTTCATGCGACTGAACACACTCCCATTGTTACCGACGGGTGGGGGCACTCGGCGGCTCCGACGGTCGACCACTTCGACGATGTACGGTGCCTCCATGCATGTCGCCTGCATCATGGATGGGAACGGTCGATGGGCTCGACAACGAGGCCTCCCGCGAACCGCCGGCCATACGGCGGGTGAGGAGAATCTGGCTGCCGTCGTTCGTGAAGCGGTGCGACTGAACGTCGATCACCTGACGGTTTTTGGTTTCTCGACCGAGAACTGGGTGCGACCACGTCGGGAGGTGCGCCACATCCTGGGTCTGCACGAGAAGTTGTTCGGTCGAATCGCCGAATTGAACGATGCGAACGTACGCGTGCGTTGGATCGGGCGGCCATTCGGCGACCGTTCGGCGAGAACTCCGCGCTACGTGCAGCGCGCGATCACCAAGGCCATCAGAGACACCGAAAAGAACACCGGGATGACCCTGACGGTGGCTTTCGATTACGGCAGCCGCACCGAGATCGCCCACGCCGCCGAAACCCTTCGACGAAGCGGACGGGCCATCACCGCTGATTCGATCGGCTCCTGCCTCTACGACCCCGACCTTGCGCCGGTCGACGTCCTCGTTCGAACGTCAGGTGAGACGCGGGTCTCGAACTTCCTCCTGTGGCAGTCGCAGGGCGCTCCCATCTCGTTCGCCGAAGCGGCCTGGCCCGACTATTCGTCGAGCGATCTCGCCGACGCCATCGCCTTGGCTCGTCGCGCGGCCTCGACACCGCGCTGACTGCCGCTCACACCGAATCGAGTCGGCCGCCCGGCGATCCACGAGCCCACTCGGGTCTGCTGTACCGTGTCGCCGTGTCAGAATCGCCCGTGCGTCGAACCCTCAGAGACGCAATGGAGATCGCCACCTCGGCTCTTCCCGCCGCTGAGGCTCGCCCGGGACAGCGTCAGATGGCGGCCGCGGTCGAGCAAGCCATCGCCGAGGGCCGTCATCTGGTGGTTCAAGCCGGCACCGGCACGGGTAAGACCATCGCCTACCTCGTTCCGGCCATGCTCGCGGGCAAGCGCACCGTGGTGGCCACCGCCACCAAGGCTCTGCAGGATCAACTAGCCACGAAGGATCTTCCCTTCCTCGTGGAGACCCTGAGTGACTTCCTCGAACACGAGGTCTCGTGGGCCGTATTGAAGGGTCGACGCAATTACGTGTGCCGTCAACGAATCGCCGAGGTGACGGGTCAGGTGGTCGGAAAGGACAAGCGCAACGACTCCCCCACACTGCTCGATCTCGACGAATTCTCGGCATCGACCAAGCACGAGATCGATCGCATCGTCACCTGGGCGGCCACCTCCGCCACCGGGGATTTCGCCGACCTGGATTTCAATCCCTCCGAACGAGCGACCTCGGCCGTATCCGTGGGCAGCGAGGAATGCCCGGGGGCCAACCGGTGCCCCGTCGGTGGCAGTTGCTTCGCCGAGATGGCCCGCGCCCGCGCCGCCGAGGCCGAGATCATCGTCGTGAACACGCATTTGTACGGAAATCACATCGCATCCGATGGGGCCGTGTTACCCGAGCACGACGTGGTCATCGTCGACGAGGCCCACGGTCTCGAGGACATCATGAGTGACACCGTCGGCTTCTCCATCGGAGAGGGCAGCTTCACGTACTTCGCAGGGGCGGTTCGACGCATCCTCGATGATTCGAAACTGCAACGCGAAATCGCCGACGTGGGCCTGATGCTCAACGAGGTGCTGGCTCCGAATCTCGGTAACCGACTGAGCGCACCACTACCCGCGGGCGTTGCCGAGGTGTTGGCCGCGGGACGGCGAGTGGTGGGCAGCACCCTCGACGGACTGCGACGCATCGAGACCAAGGACGACGACTCGAACCAGCGCAAACTACGCGCGCAAATGTTGGCCACGCGACTCGCCGACACCCTCGACGCAGCCCTGGCGATCGGTTCCACGTTCGTCCCCTTCGTGACCGGCCGCCCCGAACGACCCAAACTGGACATTGCACCCCTCGACGTGGCCCCGATTCTGAGACAGGGCATCTGGTCGAAACATCCGTCGATTCTCACCAGCGCCACGATTCCCACCAATTTGCCGATGCGTATCGGACTTTCCGCCGACGACACCGACATGCTCGACGTCGAGAGTCCCTTCGATTATGCCGAGAACTCGATGCTGTATTGCTCGACCTCGCTGCCTGATCCCAACTCGGCACAATTCAGTTCGCAAATGCACGACGAACTGTTCCATCTCATTTCGGCGGCGGGCGGACGAACACTGGCTCTGTTCACCAGTTACAGAGCCATGGACGCTGCGGTCGTCGAGATGCGCAAACGTCTCGACGTCACGATCTTGGCGCAGAACGAATACCAACGAGGCCGACTGGTGAGAATGTTCTCCGACGATGAGACGTCGTGCCTGTTCGCCACGGCCAGTTTTTTCCAGGGCATCGACATCCCCGGGCGTACGCTCTCTCTGGTCACCCTCGATCGCATCCCGTTTCCCCGACCCGATGATCCGTTGCTCAGTGCCCGTCGAGAGGCCCTGGGGGATCGGGCCTTTCGCGACATCGATCTTCCACGAGCCGCCACCTTGTTGGCCCAGGCCACCGGACGACTCATTCGTAACGCAACGGACCGTGGCGTGGTGGCGGTCTTCGACCCGCGCCTCGGCACGAAGGGCTACCGCCGGGAAATTCTGGCCGCCATGCCGCCCATGCGCCGCTCCACCACCCGCTCCGAGGTCGAGGATTTCCTGCGCCACATCACCCGCTGACGAGCGTGCGCCTCAGCCGGGGATCAATCGATAACCCAGTCCGCGTACGGTGAGGATGATGCGCGGTTCGTCGGGCTGATCCTCGATCTTCACGCGCAAGCGGCGCACGTGGGCGTCGACCAGACGGCTGTCCCCCAGATAGTCGTAACCCCAGACTCGCTCGAGCAATTGGTCCCGCGACAACACCACGTTCGGGTGGTCGGCGAATTCGCACAAGAGGTTGAACTCGGTTTTGGTCAGCGCCACTTCGCGGCCGGCCTTGAACACCCGGCCTTGCTCGCGCCGTAGGTCGACGTCACCGAACGTCTCCGATGTCGAGGCGACCATGGTTCCCTGCAATCGAGCGCGCCTCAGATGGGCCCGAACCCGCGCCGCCAATTCCTTGGGCACCACCGGCTTGGTGACGTAGTCGTCCGCTCCGGCCTCCAAACCCGACACCATGTCCGAGGTATCCGTCTCGGCCGTCACCATGACAATGGGGACGACGCTCATGGCCCTCATCGCGCGACATACCTCGAAACCCGAGATGTCGGGCAGGCGAAGGTCGAGGAGAACGAGATCCGGCTCACTCTGGTGGAAAGAGGCCAATCCCGTGGCCCCATCGGCGGCCTCTCGAACCTCGTATCCCTCGTCTTCGAGGGCCAGACGCAGCGCCAAACGGATCTGGTCGTCGTCCTCGATGAAGAGCAGCGAATGCACGTTTCGAGTCTCGCCGATGGGTCGGTCCGACGGAGATTTGTTACACAAAACGCACACAAGCCACACGGTCCTTTCACAGACCCCCGGGAAACTGGTAACCGTTCACGCTGGTGTGGTGGGGGCCGACCTCCCCCTGGTCTTCACCTCCCAGCGTGATCGAACCCGGATGTCGCCCGGCTCGCTGGCTTTGCCCGAGCCGGGCGATTCGCTGTTTGGGGAGCGTTCCTTCGTGGGGCAGGATTGGCGAGTGACCCTGCTCGAACGACTCCGTTCCATCAGTCTGCGCCAGCGGGTCACCCTGCTCTTCGTGGTGACCGGCCTCTTGGCCTCGGTCACCTTGTCCACCGCCAGTTACCTGACGGCACGTTCGTACGTTCTCCAGCGTCGCGACGAGGTGGTGGAGCGCCAAGCCTTCAACAACGCCCAGCTCATCAGATCGCAGATTCGCACCCGTCGCAGCGAGGCCTTCGAGTTGATCAGCAACGTCCGCACCGAACAGGGCGGATTCGCGGTCTTGCATCTTCGTCCGGAAAACCTCTTTTTCAGTCAGGAGATTCGGTACACCCAGAACACCTTCCCGACCGAACTGGTGGACGCGGCCCTGACTGGAATCACCGCGCGCCAACGGTTCAACATCGACGGCCAACCGTACATCGGGGTGGCGGTGCACATTGCCGACATCGATGCACAGTACTTCGAGGCCTTCCCGCTCGATGATGAGCAACGGACTCTGACCGCGATCGGTTCGGCCCTCGTCGTGGGCATCATCGTCGTGGCCGTGTTGGCGGGATTGGTCGGCGTGGCCGTCGGTCGTCGCATCATGCGACCCCTCGAGCGCGTCAGCGAGGCCGCAGGCGACATCGCCAAGGGGGGCCTCGACACCCGCCTGGATTCCGAAGTCGACCCCGATCTGGCGCGCCTGATCACCTCGTTCAACGGGATGGCCGATGCGGTGCAGACTCGCATCGAACGAGAGACTCGATTCGCGAGCGACGTCAGTCACGAACTGCGTTCGCCCATCACCGCGTTGGCCGCCGCGGTGGAGGTTCTCGATGCCCGCCGAGCCGATCTCAACGACCGGACGCAACAGGCCCTCGATGTCGTCATCAGCCAGGTCAGGCGTTTCGATCAAATGGTCATCGACTTGCTCGAATTGTCCCGACTCGACGTGGGTGTCACCGATCTGCACCGCGAAACGACCGACCTGGCTCCGCTCGTGCGTCGCATCGCCCAGCGTTACGGTGCCGAGGGATTGCCGGTGGAGGTCGAATCGGGTTCCGACGGGGTCGCCCCGATCGACAAGCGACGCTTCGAGCGCATCATGGCCAACCTTCTCGACAACGCCCGAATACACGGTGCCGGAGCCACTCGCGTCGTCATCGGCGTCCTGCGCGATGACGCTCATGGGGTCGATCGTCCGATGGTCTTCGTGGCCGTCGAGGATGCCGGCCCCGGAGTCACCGTCAGCGAGCGGGCCCGGATCTTCGAGCGCTTCGCTCGCGGGTCGGCGGGCCGAAGTCGGTCCGGTGGTACCGGGCTGGGTCTGGCCCTGGTCGCCGAACATGTGCGGGCCCACGGTGGTCGCACGTGGGTCGAGGACTCGCGCTCCGGGGGCGCCCGGTTCGTGGTGACATTTTCGATGGAGGACTCATGAAACGGCACATCGGGTCCTTCGTGTTGGCGTCGATGATGGCGGTCTCGTGCGCGATCCCCGGCTCGGGTGACGTTCGCTCCATCGACGCCGAGGACATCCCCTACGAGTTGAACGCCACGACCACGGCCGCCCCCACGACCACGGTGGTGGTCACGACGACCACTCCCGCGGCGAGCACCACATCCACCAGCACGACCGTACCCGTCGAGATCGTGCCTCTTTTCTTCGTCGCCGGTGCCCAATTGGTCCCCATCAATCGACTGTTGCTGACGCCCGCCGTCGCCCCCCAGGTGCTGGCCGCGCTGGCCGAAGGTCTTCCCGAGGGCGACCCCTCGGCCGGACTTCGAACGGCAATACCGCCAGAATTCGCGGCCACGGTCGTGGTTCTGCGCGGCATCGCCACCGTCGATCTTCCCCCGACGTTCGTCACCGCACTTCCCGGCGCCGAACAGCGCCTTGCGATCGCTCAGATCGTGCTGACCCTCACCCGGCGCGCCGGAATCGGTCAGGTCACCTTCACCACCCAGTCACAACCGCAGAGTGTCCCTCGCGGTCGAGGTGATCTGACTGGTCCGGGCGAAGCAGTGGCCTGCGACGACTACGCGAATCTGCTGCCGGCGGGCTATTCCTGCTGAGTCAGTAGCCCAATCGTTCGACACGATCGGGGCGACTCTGCCAGTCCTTGTCGACGACGACGTGCAATTCGATGAAGACTCCCTCGGGAAGTTGCCGGCGCACCTGAATACCCACGTTCTTCAAGACCGAGCCACCCTTCCCGATGACCATTCCTTTTTGGCTTTCCCGTTCGACAACGATCTCGCATCGCACGCGGGGCCACTCCCATTCGGTCACACGGGTGGCGATGGAATACGGAAGTTCGTCGCGGAACACCGCCAACAACTGCTCGCGTACCAGTTCGGCCACCCATTCGGCCTCGGGGACGTCACTCACGACACCGTCGGGGTAATACTGCGGTCCCTCGGGAAGTCGCGACGAGATGAAGTCCACCAACTCGACCACCCCCTCACCCGTTTTGGCCGATACGGCGAAGTAGGCGAGAGCGTCGAACTCGGCCGAGGCCGACAACTGTCGGAGCGTGCGATCGCGGCCGGCGCGATCCGTCTTGTTGACGACCACCACGGTCTTGGCAAAGTCCAGCCGCGACGCGACCCACCGGTCTCCGGATCCGACGGGCATCGATCCGTCCAGGACCAGGCACGCCACGTCGACCTCGCAGAGAGCGTCGAGGGCCACGCCGTTCACCCGCTCGCCGAGCGCGGTGACCGGCTTGTGTAATCCGGGAGTGTCCACGAACACGACCTGACAGTCGGGCCGGGTCAACACCCCGCGAACCTGACGCCGAGTCGTCTGCGGCTTGTCCGACACGATGGACACCTTCTGACCGCAAATGACGTTGAGCAGGGTGGACTTACCGACGTTGGGACGACCGACCAACGTGACAAATCCGGAACGCATCGCCCGAGACGCTATCGGGAGTCACTCGGTCACTCGATCCCCCGGACATGATGACCGACGTCATCTGTGCCAATCTGTGTCATGGCTCGGGCATCGATCGATTTTCGCCGTTGGTTCGACCGTATGGCGCCGCAGACCCTGCAGATCGCCCTGATGCTGTTGTACCTCAACGGCTTCTTCGCCCTGATCGGTTTCATGGATCGGTCGGACTGGGTCGGATTTGCCCGCGTCGTCAAGGGCACACTCGGAACGGTCGTCGGCCTGGTGGTGGTCTTGTCCTTCATCACGAGCGGCCTCTTGATGGCCAACGACCGTCGACTGGGCTATCGGATCGGTCTCTTCGCCGCCTTCTCGCCGTTCCTGTTGCGTTTCTGGATTTACAGCGACTCGCCCGTGACTCTCTGGAATCGCATCAGCGGGGGCAACACCGTGAGCCTGCTCTTCGAACTTGCCCTGTGTGCATTGCTCTTGCACCCCATGAGCCGCGAACACCAGCGTGTCTGGTACCGCTGATTTCGGGCCCGACCCCCGCGTCTGACAAAGTGAGTTCATGAGCTCACGAATCATCACCGGCATCGAAGGTCTGAAGTCCGCGGTCGGAGAACACCTCGGCTACAGCGAGTACATGGAAATCACCCAGGAACGGGTGAACCAGTTCGCCGATGCCACCGGAGATCACCAGTGGATCCACGTCGACGTGGATCGCGCCAAGAGCGGACCCTTCGGCGGTCCGATCGCCCACGGCTATCTCACCTTGTCGCTCGGACCGGCGTTGTATCCGAAGGTGGTGCGCATCGACGGCTTCTCCATGGGTGTCAACTACGGGACCAACAAGATTCGTTTCCCCTCACCCGTGCCCGTTGGTGCTCGCCTGCGTCTCGGTGTGAAGTTGTTGGAAGTCGAAGAGATCGCCGGTGGAGTGCAGACCACCATGGAGTTCACCTTCGAGTGCGAGGGTGCCCCCAAGCCGTCGTGCGTAGCCGAGATCATCTTCCGTTCGTACGTCTGATCCGACGACGAACCTCGTGACTCAACGGAAGTTGGGTATGACCTTGGTGGCGAAGAGTTCGAGGGTCTCCAGGTTCGGATAGTCGGGGCACCACGGGACCAAGCCTCGACAGCCAAGGGCGAGGTAGCGCTCGAGCTTCTCGCACACCTGCTCGGGGGTCCCCACCAGGTTCGCCTCGCGCCACGACGCGGCCTCCTCCCCCCACAGGCTGCGAGAGCCGGCCGCCTCGATCTCGGCCTCGGTCTCGCGAATGAACACCTCGGGCGACCAGGTCATGCGAATGGATGACGGATCGCGACCCACCACCCGACAGTGATCCCACAGCGTGTTTCGCTTGCGCTCCCACTCGTCCGGCAAGCCACCGAAGTTCGAGCAGTCGGCATACATCGCCACCACCCGCAGGGTCAACTGCTCACCCCCGCCGCCGATCCAGATCGGAGGCCTGGGCTTTTGCAGCGGCTTCGGGTCGCAATTCGCCCGGTTCAACTCGTAGTAGCGACCCTTGAAGGTGGTCTCCGATTCGGTCCACATCGCCCGCACGATCTCGACGCTCTCGCGCAACATTCCGATGCGGTCCTTGGGCTTGGGGAAGTCGTAGCCATACGCCCGGTATTCGTTCTCGTACCAACCCGCTCCGATGCCCCACTCGAGACGTCCGCCCGACATGACGTCGACGGTCGAGGTCACCTTGGCCAACAGACCCGGATTGCGGTAGCTGTTGCAGCCGACCATCTGCCCGAGACGGATGCGCGAGGTACGTTGACTGATCGCGGCAATGGTCGACCAGCACTCGAAGACGGTTTCGTGCGCCGGACGGGGCACGTTGTGGAAGTGGTCGTACACCCAAATCGAGTCGTAGCCGAGACGCTCGGCCGCCTCGGCCACCTCCACCGTCTTGGCCCACTTGGATGCCGGATCCTCGATGGATGCCAGTTCCATCTTCCAGCCTTGAGGGACGAACATTCCAAAAACGATGCCCTCGGGAGAAGTGCCCCCAATCGTCCCCGCGGTTTCGACCATGGGCGAACCATAACCAAAGAACGTCGAACGACCTGATTCGTGGGGCACCCGATGAGCCCCCTAACTTCGAGGGCGTGCGAGAGTTCACCGTCGGAGCCGTCCACGAAGCCATCGCTGCGACACGCCCGGACCAGGAATGCTTGGTCTTTCGCGACCGCCGTCTCACGTGGGAAGAAGTCACCGAGCGCACCCGGCGCCTGGCGGATTTCTTGAGTCGGGTCGGACTTGGCTGTGCCACCGAACGCGCGAGCCTGTCGTCACACGAAAGTGGACAGGATCACCTGGCGATCTATCTTCACAACGGAAACGAGTACCTCGAGTGCATGTTGGGTGCGTTCAAGGCCCGCGTGGCTCCGTTCAACGTGAACTATCGATACGTCGCCGGGGAACTGACGTACTTGTTGCGCGATTCTCGCGCCACCGCCATCGTCTATCACTCGACCTTCGCACCGGTGTTGCAATCCATTCGCGATGAAGTGCCCGACCTGCAGGTTCTACTGCAAGTTCCCGATGACTCGGAACACGACCTTTTGCCCGGCGCCCGATGGTACGAGGACGCCCTCGCGACCGGAGATCGGACGACCGAACCAGAGGCCTCCCCCGACGATCTCTACATCCTGTACACCGGCGGCACCACCGGCATGCCCAAAGGTGTGATGTGGCGTCAAAGCGACGCGCTCGTGGAGTGCTTCGGCGCCTCACGCACGTCGGAGTCGATCGAGGAGTTCGTGGCCGCAGCGACCGGACGGCGGGCTCTCATCGCTCCGCCTTTCATGCACGGGGCCGGTCATTGGGTGAGTTTCGGCACCTGGAACACCGGCGGGACGGTGTTCGTGCCCAGCATTCCGGAACGCTTGGATCCCCGCGATATCTGGAGCATCGTCGAACGCGAACGGATCGACTTTCTGCTCATCGTGGGAGACGCCTTTGCTCGTCCACTCATCGACGAGTTGAACAAGAATTGCTACGACCTGTCGTCTCTGAACGTCTTACTTTCCGGCGGTGCGGCTTTGTCGGCCCATCTGAAGGAGGAGCTGCTGAGCATCGCTCCGCATTTGATGATCATCGACGGTCTGGGCTCCTCGGAGGCCGGAGGACAGTTGGCTCACGTGTCGGCCGCCGGTGGTGCCAGCACGGGTACCTTCCCGTTGGCACCGAACAACCACATTCTTTCCGAGGACCTCACGCGGGTTCTTGTGGCCGGCGACCCCGAGGTGGGCTGGCTGGCCAAGAGCGGACGCTTGGCACTGGGGTATCTCGGCGATCCCGACAAGACCGCTCGGACGTATCCGATCGTGGACGGTGTGCGTTACGTCGTGCCCGGTGATCGGGCGGTGCTGCTGGAGGGGAACATCGTGGAACTGCGTGGACGCGATTCGGTGACCATCAACTCCGGTGGCGAGAAGATCTTCGCCGAGGAGGTCGAGATGGCCATCAAGCCCCATCCCGCCGTCTTCGACTGCGTGGTGACTGGTCGACCGAGCGATCGTTGGGGTCACGAGGTGGTGGCGGTGGTGCAGTTGCGACCCGGCACGCACCCGAGCGATCAAGACCTCCTGGACGAGGCCGCCAAACACGTGGCGCGCTACAAGTTGCCCAAGGCCATCGTGCGCGTGGAGGCCATCGTGCGGTCGCCCGCCGGCAAGGCCGACTATCGCTGGGCCAAACAGGTCGCCATCGAGTCCTGAGAAGAACCGCGGCCGGCTCAGATCGGCAGGTCGCCAGTGGCCTTGCTGGTGGTGCCGGTGTCGGTGAACGCCTTGATGGTGTTCTCGGCGATGCGCATCTGATGGATCTCATCGGCGCCGTCGGCGAAACGCGCCCAACGGGCGTGCTGCATCATGTTCGCCAACGGCGTGTCGGTGGAGTACCCGAGGGCACCATGGACCTGGATGGCGCGGTCGATGACGCGGTTGAGGCTGTTGGCGACGAAGTGCTTGGCCATCGACACCTCGGTGCGGAAATCGTCACCACGATCGATCTTGTAGGCGGCGTGGAGGATCATCAACTTGCACTGGTAGATCTCCATGGCCGAATCGGCGATCATCCACTGCACGCCCTGCTTCTCGGCCAAGTACGAACCGTGCGAGTAACGCTTCAGCGAGCGCTCGACCATCATGTTCAGCGCGGTCTCGGCCTGAGCGATCCAACGCATGCAGTGTGCCAATCGCGCCGGCCCCAGTCGATACTGACCCAGTCGGTGGCCGTTTCCACGTCCCCCGAGAATCTGTGAATCGTGCACCCGGAGATCCGAGATGACGATCTCGCTGTGACCACCCGGTCCGTGCATGGTCTCCACTTCGCGGACGTTGTTCCAACCCTCGGTTGGTAGATCGACGATGAAGGCCGTGTTGGCTCCCCGCGAACCCTCGGGCACGTCGAGCTCGGTGCGCGCGATGAGAATCGCGAACTTGGCGCGATTCGCCCCCGAGATGAACCACTTGTGACCATTGATGATCCACTCGTCGCCGTCCTTGATGGCGAAGGTCTTGATGAGCGTGGGATCCGAACCGGCCACCTCAGGTTCGGTCATGGCGAAGCACGACGAGGAGACGCCGTTGCACAAGGGCTTCAGGTACTTCTCCTTCTGTTCGGGAGTGGCCCAATGCAACAAGGTGTGCATGTTGCCCTCGTCGGGCGCCTGACAGTTGAAGACCCATGGTCCGACGCGGGTCTTGGCCGCCTCGGCTTGAACCATCGCGAGGGCCACGTGGCCCAAACCCATTCCACCCCATTCCTTGGGCATGTGAGGCAGCCACAGCCCAACCTCCACTGCCCTCTTGCGCAATTGAATCAACTCACCGATGTACTTCTTGTGCGCGTCGGAATCCATTTCCTCTCGGTGACCGAAAGGATCGATGGCCGGACGAATTTCTCCGTCCACGAAGTCGCGCACTTTGGCGCGAATGGCCTCGTGCTCGGGAGCGAGAGTGAAATCGATCATGACAGTGCCTCCCCAGGGCGTCACGTTCTTCAGTTAACGCCTAATTATGTCGCCCGGTGACCGATGCCCACGACCCCGAATCACGCCGTTTACCGAAGTCACACCTAGCCTGCGAACGTGGACTCGTCTCCCGACACCCCTTCTTGGGACACCGAACGTTTGCCTGAGGGCCAAGCCAAGGTTGTTGCGGTCCGTGAAATGTTCGACGCAATTGCTCCGCGTTACGACCTCGTCAATCGGATCATGACCTTTCGTCTCGACACCCGGTGGCGTCGGAAGGCCGTGCGCTTGCTGGGACTCCCCTCGGGAAGCCTCGTGCTCGATCTAGCCAGTGGGACCGGCGACCTGTGCGTGGACCTGGCTCGCGCCGGAATCCGTCCGCTGTCGATGGACCTGAGTTTCGGCATGTTGGCCGCCGACCGGTCAGGAGCGCCGCGCAGTCAGGCCGACGTCTTGAATCTGCCCATCTCTGAAGCCGCGGTCGACGGCGCCACCTGCGGCTTCGCCCTACGCAACCTGCTCGACCTCCCGCGCTTCTTCCAGGAATTGGGTCGGGTGGTCCGACCGGGTGGACGCATCGCCCTACTCGACGTGGGAGTTCCTCGCAACCGACTCATCCGTTTCGGGAACGGCATCTATTTCGGGCGCATCGTGCCGCGCATCGGCGCATGGCTCTCTGATCCGGCGGCATATCGATACCTGCCCAAGAGCGTGGCCTATCTCCCCGAGCCCGAGGTGATGCTGCGTCATCTGCGTGACGCGGGTTTTTCCGATGCCTCTCATCGCCAACTGTCGGGAGGAATCACGCAGTTGTTGGTCGCCACCCGGGATTGATGATCGCCCGTGCGCGCCACCTCTCGCCCTCTCGACGCCGCCCCTGATCTCAATGACGTCGCCGGTGAGGACGGTTTTCTTTTCGTGCGCGACGGCGTCGGCTTCGCCGGACGCGGGGTGGCCCATCGCGCCGCCTGGAGGGAAATCCCCGACATCTTGAGTTCCATCGTCCACACGGACCTCACCGGCTCGGGCGCGCCCGGACCGGTGGCCCTCGGCACGATGCCGTTCGCCGTCGGACAGCCCGGCGTGGCGGTCATCCCCCGAGTCCTGGTGGGAAAGGACGGAAAAGGTAACTGTTGGAGCACCACGATCGACGGCGCCCCCATTCCCGAGTTCGCACCCGCTCCGCCTCCGACGGCCGGCTCGTTCGACGTGGCTCCGCTCACACCGATCGATTCGTACCTGTCCGCCGTCACCGCGGCGCGCGAGGCAGTGCGTGATGGTCGGCTGATCAAAGCCGTCATCGCTCGCCAGATAGAAGTGCGGGCTTCGGAGCCGATTCGTGTTCATTCGGTTTTGACGCGGTTACGCAACTCGTTCGGTTCCAGTCATCGATACTCGTTCGAGGGTTTCATCGGCGCTTCTCCCGAGTTGCTCCTGTCGATAGACGGTGACGTCGTTCGTTCCCATCCTCTGGCCGGCACCACCCCCCGCACGGGCGACCCCAACGTCGACGACGAGTTGGCGAGAAAACTCCTGGCGAGCTTCAAGGACCAGATCGAACACCGCGTCGTGATCGACGTCATTCACGACACGCTGCTTCCCTACTGCAGTTATCTCGACTGGGAGCCCGAGCCGTCGGTGGTGAAAGTGGCCAACGTCCAACATCTGGGCACTCTCATCGAGGGACGACTACGCGACGGTCATCCACCGATCCTGGATCTCGTGCGAAGCCTGTGCCCGACGCCGGCCCTCGGCGGGCATCCGCGATCCGAGGCGCTCGATCTCATCGAGCGGGTGGAGGACTTCGACCGCGCCGATTACGGCGGCGCGGTCGGTTGGGTCGACGCGAGTGGGAACGGCGCCTTCGCGGTGGCGATTCGTTGTGCACGATTCTCCGACGACCGACGAAGCGTCGTGCTCACGGCCGGTGGCGGGATCGTGGCCGCCAGCGAACCCTTGTCGGAGTTGGCCGAGACCCAGGCCAAATTCCAAGCCATGTTGTCGGCTGTCGTTCGGCCCTGACCTCAGATCGAGAGATGAAGGCGCTTGTGCTCGGCCACGTCACGCTCGCGATCGGTTCGCACCA
Source organism: Actinomycetota bacterium (assembly GCA_016871395.1). Taxonomy (GTDB): domain Bacteria; phylum Actinomycetota; class Acidimicrobiia; order Acidimicrobiales; family Ilumatobacteraceae; genus Casp-actino8. The sequence goes on along the minus strand of VFYV01000016.1, from coordinate 22,103 downwards.
CCGTGATCGACGGACCGATGTTCCGCAACCGCGTGTGAAGTTCGCTGAGGTTTTCCACCGTCGTCGAATCGACGCCGAAGGCCTGGCCGATGACGGCGGTGTCGCTACCGTGCGGGGTGCCGAACAACGTCTCGAACAGATCCGGATCGAGCACCGTCTTCTGGGGCAGATGGTGAAAGATTCCGCCGCCGTCGTTGTCGGTGACGACGATACGCAGATCGAGTCCTCGCCGCGACAAGCCGGCCAAACTCGAGGCGTCGTGCACGAAGGCCACGTCGCCGATCAACAATCCGGTGGGTCGACCGGTGGCCGCCGCCACTCCGATCGCGGTGGCGATGACCCCGTCGATCCCGTTGGCGCCGCGACTGGCGAAAACCCGTAAATGCGAGCAATCACCGGCGAACCATTCGACGTCGCGAATGGGCATGGAGGACGACACCACCAAGTTCGATCCGGCAGGCAAACCGGAGACCACGTGTCGGGCCACGCGCGGTCCGGTCAACTCGCCCTTCGGGTCGTCGAGAATGGTGAAGGCGGCCCGAGCCGCATCATCGCGTCGTCTCCATTCCCGAACCCAGGAAACCGGCGCCGGTCGCAGACGGTCACTCACTGCTTCGATAAGAGCATCAGCATCACAACGCACGTGGCCGGACACGCGGTGATCAGGGTCGTACGGTCGCCCGACACTCGCCACGTGCCACTGCTCGGCACCGGATTCCAACAAGAATCGTCCCAACACCTTGGACGACGGCGCCTCACCGAAGCGCACCACCACTTCGGGTACCAACGTGGAGTCGGCCCCACGCACGATCGAGTCGTAATGCGCGATCGAACGTGACTGAGCCCCTGACCGTGGCTCGGCTAACAACGGCCATTGGAGGGCGTCGGCGAGGCGGTACAGCGAGCCGGGTGACGCTCCACCCCGTCCGGCCACCAGAACACCGCGACGGCCCGACCAACGTTGGACGATGTCGCCGACGGTCGAATCGTCCGGAACGAGACGACCGAGGCGAATGCGACGATCCACGTCGTCGCGCTCGACAGTGGCCGCACCCAACAGCGGCTCGCGGAACGCGAGATTCAAATGCACCGGTCCGGGCCATGCTCCGACGCTGAGTGCGAGCGAGCGAGCGGCCAAGGACCGCCACGACGAACTGGCGTTCTCGTCGGCGACACCGGGTTCGTGGAACCACCGCACCTTCGCCCCGAACAAGTGCGACTGATCGATCGTCTGGGCGGCACCGACGTCGCGTAGTTCGGGTGGTCGGTCGGTGGTGACGATCAGAAGGGGCACGGCGGAAAGATCGGCCTCGGCCACCGCGGCGTGGAAGTGCGTGGCCGCCGTTCCCGAGGTACACAACGCCACTGCTGGCTCTCCGGTTGCCATCCCCCAACCGAGCGCCGCGAAAGCTGCCGAGCGTTCGTCGAGGAACACCGAAACCTTCACCGACGGGTGCGCCACCAGCGCCACGGCCATCGGGGTCGAGCGCGATCCCGGCGCGATCATCACCGCGCGAAGCCCGCCGCGAACCCACTCGTCCACGAGCGTGGCGCAGAACGACGCCTGGACGTCCTCGGGCTTTCTCACGAACGGGACGCTACCGGCGTCCTCGTACCCCATGACCCGCTGGGTAGGTTGTGTTCGTGGTCATAGAGATCTGGTCCGACGTCGTGTGCCCGTGGTGCTACATCGGAAAGGTTCGTTTCGATCGCGCCATCGAGGCCTTGACCAGCGGACCCGATCCCGTGTCCGAACCCATCGAGGTGGTGTACCGCGCCTACCAACTCGACCCCACCGCTCCGGTGGGAGCGTCTCATTCGGTTCGCGACACCTACGCCAAGAAGTTCGGCGGCTACGAGCGGGCCGACCGCATCATCGAGAATCTCACCGCCACCGCCCGCCACGACGATCTCGACTTTCGCATGGACATCGCCAAACGCGCCAACACGCTGCTCGCGCATCGCGTGTTGTGGTGGGCCGCCGTCACCCACGGGAACGCCGCTCAGTCCCGGGTGAAGTTGGCTTTCCTCGACGCGTATTTCACCCGGGGTCGAGACGTCGCCGATGCTTCGACCCTCGCCGAACTGGCGGCCACCGCCATCGGATGTGCCGCGACGGATGTCTCCACGATGCTCGCCGGCGACATCGGTCAGGGCGAGGTGCGCGAGGAACTGGCCCGGGCCATCGGACACGGCATCACCGGGGTTCCCACGTACGTGATCGACGGTGGCTGGGCAATTCCCGGCGCGCAGGACACCGACACCTTCGAGCGCGTCATCCGACGCGCCGTCGAACGACGAACCGGCCCCTCGGAGTGATCGACGTGGCCCGCACGTGGACACCACGTGATGCACCGCTGTTCACCGAGGAGTCCCCGGGCGAGCTCTCGTACCAGCGACTCGTGTTCCTCCACGGTTTCACCCAGACCTCACGATCATGGAACGGTCTCGTCGATGCTCTCGGCGAGCGATACGCGATGTGTCGAGTCGACGCGCCCGGACACGGTCGTTCACCGATACTCGACGACGATCTGTTCGGAGTGTCCCGAACGGTCGTCGCCTCCGCCGGGGAGGGCACCTACGTCGGCTATTCGATGGGCGCTCGAATCCTGCTTCACGCCGCTCTCGCCACGTCCGCAGTGAACGGCCTGGTTCTCATCGGGGGAACGCCCGGCATCGACGACCAGCGCGAGCGCGCCGAACGCCGCGACGCCGACCGGGCGCTGTCGGAGCGAATCGTCCAATCGGGAGTCGAATCGTTCCTCCGCTGGTGGCTGGGCCAACCACTGTTCGCCGGGCTGACGCCGTCATCTGACGACCTGTCGGCACGGCTCCTCAACACGGTCGAGGGACTGGTGTCCAGCCTCCGACACTGTGGGGTGGGCGAGCAAACTCCCCTGTGGGATCGATTGTCGACGCTCGAGATCCCGGTCCTCGTGCTGGCGGGCTCGCGCGACTCCAAGTTCGAGGCGATCGGGCGTCGCATGGCCGAGGCGATCGGCGACAACGCGCGCTTCGTCACGGTTCGCGACGCCGGTCATGCCGCGCATCTGGAACGACCCGACGTAGTCGCGGACATCCTGCGGGATTGGCTGGGTTAGGCACCCACCTCCCGCGCCCCATGGTCAGGCACCCAGGGCGAGCGTCACCGTGGCCACCACACCGAAGACCAGTTGAACCTTGGCGGTGTCGCCGAGGACGGCGATCAATTCTCGACCACTGGCTCCGGCTCGCACTCGCCGCACGGGGCGGATGGCGACGAGTTCGACGATGACGATGAGAGCGGCGAGGCCTCGTTGCCAGGCCGCCGCTGCTCCCACGAGAACGCCACCGACGACGAGGACGACGAACAAGGTCCGGGTGCGCGAATCACCGAGCCGCACGGCCAGAGTCCTCTTCGCCACCTCGCGATCGGTGGCGATGTCGCGCAGGTTGTTGGTCACCAACAAGGCACAGGCCAAGGAGCCGACCGCGACCCCCATCTGCCACGACAGGGCCGTGATGCGTTCGCTCACCACGTAGGTCGTGCCGACGGTGGCGACCAGACCGAAGAAGACGAAGACGAACAACTCACCCAAACCCCGATAGCCGTATGGATTCTTGCCACCGGTGTAGAACCAACCGGCCAGAATCGACGCCACCCCGACGACGAGAAGCCACGGGCTCGTGACGATCGACAAAACCAGTCCGGCCACCGCGGCCGCGAGGAACGACAGCATCGCCGCCATCTTCACCGAGTGCGCCGGGGCCAGTCCCCCACCCACGAGTCGTGCCGGGCCGACCCGAACATCGTCGGTTCCTCGCACACCGTCGCTGTAGTCGTTGGCGTAGTTGACTCCGACTTGCAGCATCAGGCTCACCACACCGGCCAGGACGCCTCGCCACCAGTGGACGTCGGGCTCACCGACCGCGACTGCTGCACCGACTGCGACGGGAACGACGGCGGCGGGCAGGGTGCGCGGCCGGGCCCCGATGATCCACTTGTTCACGTCGCCACGCTAAATCACCGCTCTCGACGACGGTCGGATGATGCGGGCGAATTCTGCCTAGAGTTCGGTCGTGCCCCGTCTCGTCGCCATCGATCTGCCGACGAGCGACGCCTGGGTTGCGACCGTCGTGTCCGTCTGGGAACGCGGCGATGCGGTGTTGCCCATCGATGCGCGACTTCCTTCTGCGGCCAAGGACCGCCTGTTGCGCGCGATGCGACCACACGAGGTGCGCACCACGTCGGGAATTCGAGAGTTGCCCGAACCGCTCGACACCGAGATCGGCGACGCTTTGATCATCGCCACCAGTGGCTCCACCGGAGAACCGAAGGGAGTCGTGCACACCATGTCGAGTCTCGCGGCATCGGCCGACTCCACGTCGCGGGCCCTCGGCATCGTGGCGGAGGATCGCTGGCTGGCCTGCCTGCCGGTAGCCCACATCGGTGGGTTCTCGGTCATCAGTCGTGCCCTGCTCACCGACACCCCCGTGGTCGTCCATGCGGGGTTCGATGCCGACGCGGTGAACGTCGCGGAGTGCTCGCTCACCTCGCTCGTGGCCACCGTCTTGGCCCGCGTCGACACGACTCGATTTCGGCGCATCTTGGTCGGCGGTTCACGACCGCCAGCGACGATGCCCGCCAACTGCGTGGCCACCTACGGAATGAGCGAGACCGGGTCGGGAATCGTGTACGACGGGTTCGCCATCCCCGGCGTCGATTTGCGAATCATCGACGGCGAGATTGCCGTGCGCGGGCCCATGCTGATGCGGGCGTACCGCGACGGTTCGACGTCGATCGACTCCGAGGGTTGGTTGCACACCGGGGATGCCGGTCGACTGGGTGTCGATGGGAGACTGAGCGTCGATGGGCGCATTGGTGATGTGATCGTGAGCGGTGGCGAGAAGATCTGGCCCGAGGCCGTCGAGGCCGTGTTGCAGCAACGAATGACCGACTTCGCCATCATCGAGCGCGCCGATCCCGAATGGGGCGAGCGCGTCGCACTGGTTCACACCGGCGAGGCTCCGCGCCTCGACGAGGTTCGGGACCTCGTGAAGGCCGTCCTTCCCGCGTACTGCGCCCCCACGATCATGATTCGACTGGAGAACATTCCCCGCACGGCATCGGGAAAGGTGCGTCGACGCGAGTTGGCCGACCTCGTGCGCGATGCTCCGATCGACGAGCACCACTAACGTTCGCCCATGACCAACACCCGTCTCACCAACAAGATCGCCTTCGTCACCGGTGCGGCCTCGGGGATCGGAGCCGCCATCTCCCGCCGATTTCTCGACGAGGGAGCGCGGGTCATCGCCACCGACATCGACCTCGACGGTCTGCTTCGACTGAGCGAACCCGCACCCGAGCGTGTGCACCTCGTTACTGCTGATGTCACCGATGAGCGGAGCATGCACGACGCGGTCACCTCCGGGGTCTCGGCGTTCGGTCCTCTCGACATCGTGGTCGCCAACGCCGGAGCCGGCACGTACGGGCTCGTCGAAGAGCACGACGTCGCCGATTGGAGGCGCATCATCGATCTGTGTCTGGTCGGCGTGTTCATCACGCTGAAGACGACCGCGCCGAGCGTGAACGAGGGGGGTTCCCTCATCACCATTTCGTCCCTCAACGCCATCCAGCCCTCAGCGGGGATGTCGGCCTACTGCGCGGCCAAGGCCGGAGTCGCCATGCTCACGCGTGTCGCCGCCATGGAAATGGGTGGCCGCGGCATCCGCGTGAACACCATCGCCCCTGGTCTGGTGCCGACCAACGCCACCGCCGGCCTGTTCGCCGTGCCGGAGGTGATCCGGCAGTTCGAGGAGAACGCGTCGCTCGGTCGCCACGCAACCGTGGACGAAATCGCCTCCGTCGCGGCGTTCCTCGCCAGCGACGAGTCATCGTTCATGAGCGCCTCGTTCGTGTCGGTCGACGGTGGTGGTAACACCGGCCGCTACCCCACGTTGCCGGCGATCTTCTCGGGGCTCTGACCTCAGGAACTCTTCACCCCGGCCCCGCCGTCGATCACATAGGTCTCCGCCGTGATCCACGAAGCGTGGTCCGAGGCCAAGAACGTCGCCAGCGCCGCAATGTCGTCGGGAACTCCGATGCGCCCGAGCGGAAGCGCGGCCGCCAGACGGTCGCCGAAGTTGTCGACCAAAACCTTGGCGAAGTCGGTCTTCACCAAACCGGGGGCGATACCAACCACTCGCGTCGGACCGAGTTCGGCGGCCAGTTGACGGGTCATGTGAATGAGAGCCGCTTTGGTGAGGTTGTAAATACCGAGAGCACCCTCGGTACGCATTCCCCCCACCGAGGCCACGTTGATGATCACCCCGGGGCGATCCTTCATGCCGGCGTTCCAGACCGCCTGGGTCCAGAACAACGGACCGCGAAGGTTCACTTGGAACGTCTTGTCGAAACGGGCCTCGTCCACTCCGAGTGACGGGCCGTAGTAGGGGTTCGTGGCCGCGTTGTTCACGAGGATGTCGATGGGACCGAAGCGCTCGATCGTGGCGGCGACACAGGCTCGGCCTTGCTCGACATCGCCGGTGTTGGCGGCGTACGTCTGCACGTCACCGACGACATTGGCGTCCGACACCACGTCGGGTCCGATCTTGCGCGACACCATCATCACGCTGGCTCCGGCCTCGGCGTACATCTTGGCCATGGCCAAGCCGATTCCCTTGGAGGCTCCGGTGATGAGGGCTACTTTTCCGTCGAGTCGTACGTCCATGTCACCAAAGTTAGTGGGACGAGGTCCTCGCCGGTTCAGTCGTCGGATTCGTCGTCTCCCGAACGCGCCACGACCTGCACCCGGATCGACCTGATACGACGGCCCTGCAGTTCGGCCACCGTGAATCGCCAGCCGTCGAAGTCGATGTGCTCACCGACGACCGGTACGTGACCCAAGGTGTTGAACACGAAACCACCGATGCTCTCCCACTCGTCGTCGGGGATGTCGGTGTCCAATTCCTCGTTCACCTCGGACACGTTGGTCGTTCCGTCCACGAGGTACTGGCCGTCATCGTGCTTTTCTATCGATTTGTGATCCTTGTCGTATTCGTCGACGATCTCCCCGACCAACTCCTCGAGGCAATCCTCGAGCGTGACGATTCCCTCGATGGTGCCGTACTCGTCGGCCACCACGGCCAGGTGGAATTTGCGCGCTTGCATCTCGCGCATCAGTTGACTCACCGGCTTGTTCTCGGGGATCACCTCGGCGGTACGCATGTGCATCGTCACCTGTTGGGCGCCGTGTCCCGATCGCTCGGCGCGTACGAGGTCCTTGATGAACGTGACACCTCGCACGTCATCGTCGGAATTCAACACCGGCAGGCGGGAGTAACCGTGTTCGATCGCCACGTCCATCGCCTCGCGCACGGTGAAGTGGTCGGCGATCGTGACGACGTCGGGGAACGGCACCATCACCTCACGAGCCACGGTGTCGCCGAACTCGATGATCGACTCGATCAGATCGCGCTCCTCCTCCTCGATCACCTCGTCGTTCATCGCAGCTTCGACGATGCCCAACAATTCCTGCTCGCTGACGAATGGACCTTGCTCGAGACCCTTTCCCCTCACGATCAAGTTGGTGAGACGGATCAACCAACCCGACAACATTCGCAAGGGTGGGGTCGACACCAAAAGGCGCACCCCTCGCGCGGTGCTCAACGCCGCTCGCTCCGGATACAGGACGGCGTAGGTCTTGGGCACGGCCTCGGCCAGCACGAAGAACACGACCACGTTCAGGAGCACCCCGATGGCCACCCCGACGGCACCGAAGGCCCGGGCGGCGATCACACCGGTCAACGTCGCTTGCACGGTCTGACACACGTTGACCGACAACAACAAGGGGTTCACCCATTTTTCTGGTTCGCCCACCAGATCCTGCAGGGCCCGACCCTGACGTACACCACCCTCGGCCAGGGCCGCGGCCTTGGGCTTGCTCATGCGCGACAGACCCATCTCGGCCAGCGAGAGGAAGATCAGCACGATCAAGAGCACGAGGATGACCGCCAACAAGATCCAGTCGGTTCCCGTGAATGCGGCGACGAGTGCGGTCATGTTCCCTCCGAAATGCTCTGACCGAAGGTCGCCGGAACGACACCGTTCCAGTGGTGCGCGATCAGGATCTCGCGCTCACGCTCTTGCATGGCGGCGGTCTTTTCGACCGTGTCGTGGTCCCAGCCCAGGATGTGGAGAACGCCGTGAACGACCAGTAGAGCGAACTCGTCGTCGACCGTTCCAGCGTGCGTGGACGCCTGCGCAACGGCCACCTCGGGACAAATGACGATGTCGCCGAGCAACAGTGGCATGTCACCGCGATCCGGGGGCGACCGATCGGGCCCCCGGGATCCCCCGCTCGGGCCGCTCACGACCTCCAGCACCTCACCACCGTCGATGGGGAACGACAACACGTCGGTTGGCCCCACTTCACCCATGTGCTCGAGGTTCAGGTCGACCATGTCGGATTTCTCGATGAAGAACACCGATAGTTCAGTGCCTCCACGCACGCCCTCCATGGCCAACGCACTGCCGGCCAGCGTCTGCCAACGCTCGACGTCCACCGGGACGATCGATTGCTCGTCGGCGCAGAACACCTCGGCGACGGTGTCTCCACCGACCTTGGTTTTGCGCCGGAATCGTGGGGGACCCTCAACCATCGCGTTCCGTCCGAGTCGTACGCTTTTTGTACGCGGCCACGATGTCAGCCACGATTCGATGTCGTACGACGTCTCCGGTGTCGAGGTGCACGAACTCCAGTCCTTCGACTCCCGTCAAGATGCGTTCGAGTCCGGACAGACCACTGCGACCATCGGGGACGTCCACCTGTGTCGCGTCGCCGGTGACGACCACCTTGGAGCCGAAACCGATACGCGTGAGGAACATCTTCATCTGTTCGGGGGTCGTGTTCTGAGCCTCGTCGAGGATGATGAAACTATTGTTGAGGGTTCGTCCCCGCATGAACGCCAACGGGGCGACCTCGAGAAGCTGCTTTTCGTTCATCCTCTGTACGCCCTCGATGTCGACCATGTCGTACATGGCGTCGTAGAGCGGACGTAGGTAGGGATCGATCTTGGCCATCAGATCGCCGGGCAGGAATCCGAGACGCTCCCCCGCTTCCACAGCCGGACGGGTGAGGATGATGCGCTGCACCTGCCGGGTCTGCAGGGCCTGAACCGCCATGGCCACGGCCAACCAACTCTTGCCGGTACCGGCCGGTCCGATTCCGAAGGTGATCACGTTGCGACGAATCGTGTCGATGTACCGCTTCTGTCCCGCGGTCTTGGGCTTGATCGAGCGACCTTTGGCTCCCCGCAAGATTTCGTCGGTCAGGACCGAAATGGGACTGGCGTCCTGTCGCACCATGGCGATGCTGCGCTCGATGACCGATTCGTCGACGTTCTCGCCACGTTGCAGCAGCACCACCAGTTCTTCGAACAGTCGCGCCACCATGGCCGAGTCAGGTCCCTCGATGGCCAACTCGTTGCCTCGCGCGGAGATGTCCGTTCCGACGAACGCCGACTCGATGAGGCGTAAATGCCCGTCACGGGCGCCCAGAAGGTTCGCCATCAGGTGGGTGCCCGGGATCACCAGGGTGGATGTCGAAGATGGAGGCGTCATTCGGAGGCACGAAGCGCGGTGCGGGACCGGTGTCTCATCGGCACGCCCACAGCGTAATGCGCGCCACCGCCACTTCCATCACCCCGGCGTCCAAGACGTGGTGGAACCTCAACCGACCGTGGGCCGGACGACGTAACGCCCGGTCACCTCGCCTCTCAGGATGGATGTCAACACCGGGTCGAGATCGTTCAGGTCGATTTCCTGACCGATGCGGTCGATTCCTGCTGGTCGCAGGTCGTCAGCCAAACGTCGCCACACTTCCACACGCTGGGGCATCGGCAACTGCACGGAGTCGATGCCCAAGAGAGCCACCCCTCGCAAGATGAAGGGCATCACCGTGGTCGTCAGACCGGCACCCCCCGTGAGACCGCTGGCCGCCACCGAACCGCCGTACCGGAGCCGTTTCAGTACGTTCGCCAAGGTGACGCCACCGACGCAGTCCACCGCCCCGGCAAATGTCATCGCCCCCAGTGGCTTGGGATCCTCGGTGGAGAGGTCGGACCGATCGATCACGCGGGTCGCCCCCAACGACATCAGATAGGGCTCGGCCTCCCTCTTGCCACTCGACGCCACGACCTCGAAGCCGAGCGCGGACAGCATCGAGACCGCCATACTTCCCACTCCGCCGGTGGCCCCGGTGACGAGAACCGGTCCGTCGGCGGGGCGCAGTCCCCGATCCAGCAGGGCCATCACCGACTCGGCGGAGGTGAAACCGCCGGTGCCGATGACCATGGCGTCACGGGTGGTCAAGCCGTCGGGCAAGTCGAGCACCCAGTCGGACGGTACCCGCGCGTAACGGGCGTAGCCACCATGATGGGCGGTGCCGATGTCGTAGGCGTGCGCGATCACCTTCTGGCCGACCAAAAATCGTGAGCCTCCCGGATCGACCACGGTCCCGGCCAAGTCGACACCGGGGATGAGCGGTGAGATGCGCGCCACCTTGCCCGAGGGCGAGGTGGCGAGACCGTCCTTGTAGTTGACGCTCGACCACTCCACCTCGATCAACACCCCGTCCGGTGACAGCACATCGAGGTCGATCTCTACGACCTCGCGTCGCGGCTGTTCGGGGTCGTTGGTGAACATGAACGCGGGAAAGCGACCGAACGACATGTCCGAAACCTACCCGAGGCTTCAGACGTCGGCTCGTACCGTTACGGTAGGGAGGGCATGAAGCTCGGCTACACCACCATGAACACGCCGGCGGACATCGCTCCACCGATTCTGGGTCCGCTCCTCGAGTCGGCCGGGTTCGACTCCATCTGGATCGGTGAGCACAGCCACATCCCCGTGTCACGCGAGACGCCGTACCCCACCGGCGGCGAGATGCCCTGGCAGTACACGACCATGATGGATCCCTTCCTCAGCCTCATGCAGATCGGCGATCACGCATCGTCACTCCTGCTCGGACTGGGAGTGGCCCTACCCCTCGAACACGATGTGTTCGTGCTCGCCAAACAAGTCGCCACCCTCGACGTATTGAGTCGAGGTCGGGTGCAGTTCGGCGTGGGGGTCGGCTGGAACCGCGAGGAATTGGCGAACCACCACGACGTGGCGTGGTCGAAGCGTTATCGCGCCCTCGCCGATTGCGTGGCCGCGCTGCGCTCTCTTTGGATGGACGACGAATCCGAGCATCACGGGGAGTGGTACGACTTCGACAAGGTCTGGAGTCGCCCCAAGCCCGTCCAGACGCCCCATCCGCCGATCTGGTGTGGGACGGGTGGCAAGTTGGGTACCCAACACGCGGTGGCCTGGGCCGACGGGTGGATGCCGCTGGACGTGACCCTGGGGGACGTGGGCAAGCGAGTCGGCAAGTTTCGTCAGGTGGCGGCCGAAGCCGGTCGCGACGACGTGCCGATCTCGATGGTCGCCTTTGGTGACCCCACATTGGACACGTTGTCGCACTACCGCGATCTGGGCATCGAACGGGTCATCGTGGGCTCCGGTCGCGACGGCTGGGAGGATCCGAGCGGTGTGCCCGCCTTCATCGACAAGTACGCGGCGATGATCGATCGTCTGGCATCGTGACCGAGAGCGAGAACGTCTCCATGAACGACAAGCCCATCGACATCCGCGACACCGATCCCGACAGGTACTGGGAGACTTTCGCCGAGAAATGGACCTCGCTGTTGACGTACCGATACCTCGGACGTCGTTGGTCGTCACTGGACTCCGGCGTGGAGGGTGACTTCATGACGCTGCGCCACGACATGCGCAACGCCAGCGGCGGAATCATGGCGGCTCCGTTGTGCGTGGCGTCGCCCGAGTGCGGGGGCTTCAACGATGACCTGGTTGTACCGAACCCGCTGATCGCGTCCATGCAGATCCTCGACCCGGCCACGGACGTGCGAGAGTTGATGATCATTCCCGACAACCTCCACACCGGTCGTCGTCTGGGGTTCAGTCGAGCCCTACTGGTGGATGCCACGAACACGTCGCGCATCATCGCCATCTCCACGGGCGTGGGTCTCTCGCTCGGTGATCAACCCGAGGGATACCAGAAGATCGACAATCCCCCCATCGACGTCGTGGACTCGGCGGACCTGCCTCCTTTGCACCAGGTGTTCGGGGCGTCGCGACTGTCGGCCGGCGTGTGGGAGATCCCCGTGCTGAGCGCCGAGTTGGCGTCGCCCGACGCCGCATTGCACATCGGGCCCCAGCACATCGTCCTCGAAGCGTGTGCTTCCGAACTGGCCACCGGCCTCGCCGGCGTAGAACTCCAGGTGGATGATTGGTACGTGATGTTCGTGAACCGCGGCACCACCGGGCCGTTCCGAACCGCGGGCGAGGCGTTCCTCGGGGCCGACGGCAAGGTGGGGGCGCGCGCATCGCTGATCGATCTCGGTCACGGCAGCCGCGTGGTGAGCACCTGTGCCGCCACGTTCCACCCGGCCCACCCGAGAGATCTCTGAAAGCGAAAACCTCGGGCGCGAGGGACACGAGAACGACGGGCGATCTCGGCGAACCCAAGCCGCGTCGGGGTCGTCGCGCATCTCGCCGACCACGCACCGACACCGGACGGCAAGATTCTGCCGCCGCCTCAGACCGTATGATCGGACCGATCGGGGTGGAAGACCTCCGGTCGTGATCGCGGTCCCGAGCCCACGTGGCCGACGACCGGGGCGGGAGAGGATTCACCATGGAGATGTGGGAGGTCGCAGCGCGCGAGGCGATTCGCGACCTGGCGACCCGGTACAACGCCAACGGCGACACCGGTCGGTTCGCCGTCGTGCGCGAACTGTTCCTGACCGACGCCGTGATGACCATCCAAGGTGTGACCCACACGGGCATCGAGGCGATCATGGCGGTCTTCAGCGGCACCTCCGAATCCACACCCGGGCTCACGCACGTGCGCCACTTCGTGGCCACCCACCAGATCGACCTCATCGACGAGAGCAACGCCACGGGTCGCGCCTACTTCGTCGTGCTCACCGACATCGGCCTCGACCATTGGGGTCGCTACGTCGACGAGTACCGCCGGGTGGACGGTCGCTGGCGGTTCGCCTCGCGGTCGGTCAACCTCGACGGTCAAGTCGCCGCGTCACTCTTCCCGCGCACGGTATGACGTCCGTCTACGGGCGGAACGCCGACCGCGGGCGCTGAACGAACTCGAAGGGCACGCCGTCGGGATCGTTGAGAAAGCAAATCCACATGTCGGGCACCTTGGTGCCCGAGAGTTCGACCTGTCGAGGCTCGCGCTCGAACGCCCAACCAGCGGCGAGGAATTCCTCGTACGAACGCACGGTGTCATCGACACCGACCGCGGCACGGAACAAACCGGCGTGGTTCGCCTGCTCTGGATGGCGCCCGTGCGAACGCGGATTGTTCCACTGCGTGAGCACCACTTCGCACGGTTCGTCGGGCAGACGCATCCGAACGATCGACGCCGAGACATCGATCTGCTCGACGCCGACGAGGGAGCCCGTGGTCCAGTCGTGGCGCGCCACCTCGGCGAACCCGAGGCCGCGGTACCACGGCAAGGAGACCTCGAGATCGGACACCGTGATGCGCAGGTGGCGCATGCGCGATTCATCCGCGGGGATGGTGGCGTCCTCGAGCATGTCGAACAACGTTCCGGTGGGGTCAGCCACCGTCACCCACCGGCCGGTCCAGTCGGTGCTGCCTTCGCCCACCACCGAACAGCCGGTCTCGTCCATGCGCCGAAGCGTGTCGGCCAGGTCGGGCACCGCCACGCCGAGCGCCTGCATGCCCACGTGTGTGGCGTCACGAATGGGGGTGCCGATGACCGTGGGCGACACCCATTCCTGCACCTCGACCGAGGGGCTGGTGCGCGGACCGCGCTTGTCGTACACGAAGGCCGCTCCACTGACGATCTCGCCTTCGATGCCCAACAACGAACCATCTGAGGGGTGCAACGGATTGCGCATCACCTCACGCATGTCGAGCACGTTCACCAGGAAGTCGACGGCCTCGTCGGTGTCGTCGCAGCAGTAGCACATGTGCAAGAAGCGTCGGGCGGGCGGTTCGGGCGCGTTGGTCACCAGAGGCGACAGTACCCCATCGACCCCGTTCACCTGCCAGAATTGCCGACGAGCAGCCACCGAACCCGGAGCCATGATGCAAGAGCGAATCGACGGACAACGACTGGATGGCAAGGTGGCACTGGTGACCGGTGCCAGTCGCGGAATCGGAACCGCCATCGCCCGTCGACTGGCAGCCGAGGGTGCCACCGTGGCTTGCACCGCGCGCACCATGGAACCCGATCCGCGCTACCCCGGCACCTTGCGCGAGACCGTCGAACTGATCGAACGATCCGGCGGCCGGGCGGCGGCGTTCAAGGGTGATCTGTCCAACGCCGACGACCGCCAAAGGATGGTCGACGAGGTGCGTTCGGCTCTGGGCCCGATCGACATCCTGGTGAACAACGCCGCAGTCACGTTTTTCCTACCCATCGACACCTTCCCCGAGAAGCGTTTCAAGTTGATGATCGAGACCCAAGTGTGGAGCACCATCGATCTGGCGCAACGGGTGATCCCCGACATGCGTTCGCGGGGCTCGGGATGGATCCTGAACATCTCGTCGCGGGCGGCGGTGAAACCGATGGGCCCGCCGTTCGAGGATTTCTACAAGACGGGCCACTCCTCGGTGTACGGCCTGTGCAAGGCCGCTCTCGAACGACTGTCGCTCGGCATGGCCGCCGAACTTTTCGACGACAACATCGCGGTCAACACCTTGGCCCCGTGGGACAACGTGCCCACGCCGGGGGCCGGGGTTCACGATCTCATCGAAAAGTTCCGCCTCGAACCCGAGGAGATCATCGCCCAAGCGGCCCTCGAGTTGTGTTCGGCCCCTCCGACGTTGCTCACCGGTCGGGTGGCGTACAGCCAGAGCCTGATCCAGGAACTCGGCGTGACACCGCACGGTCTCGACGGTCGCCCCCTCGGTGCCTGGCCCGGGGCGCTCTGATGTCGACCCTTCGTCGGGGCGTGTGGACCAATTGGGCCGGCAACCAAACCGCTCGACCGTCGGCGGTCCACCGTCCCGCGAACGAAAACGAGTTGTCGACGATCGTCGCTCGTGCCGCCACCGATCGCACGACGGTCAAGGCCCTTGGCAGCGGGCATAGTTTCACGGCGGTGTCGGTCACCGACGGGGCCATGATCGACATGACTCGTTTGTCGCGGTTGGTCGCCGTCGACCGTGCGACGTCGACCGTCACCGTCGAGGCCGGGATCACCATCGCCGACCTGAACGTGTTGTTGCATGGGCTCGGCTTGGCCCTTCCCAATCTGGGCGACATCGCCTACCAGACCATCAGCGGCGCCATCGCCACCAGCACGCATGGCACCGGGCGCGCCCTCACGGGTATCGCCGCTCAGGTGGTGGGCATGCGCGTGGTGGCCGGCGATGGCAGCGTGCTCGACTTGAGCCCCGAGCACCACCCTTCGCTGTTCCACGCGGCCCGCGTGGGCGTGGGGGCGCTCGGCATCGTGACCAGGGTGACCCTTCGGGTCGTGCCCGCCTTTCGCCTGCGGGCGCAAGAGGGCGCCCAACGGCTCGACGACCTCATCGACGGCCTCGACGAGCACGTGGACGGCAACGACCACTTCGAGTTCTTCTGGATCCCCCACACCAAGTGGGCGCTGACCAAACGAAACAACCGCACCGATGATGAGGTGTCGATCCCGCGCCCGCTCAAGCATTGGTACGCCAAAACGTTCATGGAGAACTATGCCTTCGGCGCCGTGTGTCGTTTGGGGCGGGCCCGACCGAATCTGATCCCACGATTGGCCACCGCACTGCCCTCCACCGGACAAACCACCATCGTGGACGAGAGTTACCGCATCTTCGCCAGCCAGCGTCTGGTGCGCTTCGTGGAGATGGAATACGCCCTCCCCCGCGAGGCGTGTGGCGAGGCCCTGCAACGGGTGCGTCGGATGATCGACGAACGCGGGCACATGGTGAGTTTCCCGGTGGAGGTGCGCTTCACCGCTCCCGACGACGTGCCCTTGAGCACCGCGTCGGGACGTCCGTCGGCCTACATCGCCGTGCACATGTACAAAGGCACGCCGTTCGACGCGTACTTTCGCGACGTGGCCGCGATCATGGCCGACTATGACGGGCGCCCGCACTGGGGCAAGATGCATTTCCTGGGCGCCGAGGAACTCTCGCGCCTGTATCCGCAGTGGGAGGCGTTCCATCAGGCCCGCCGCTGCATCGACCCCATGCGCACCTTCGCCAATGCCTACACCGCGCGCGTGTTCGGCGACTGATCCGTCAGCGTCGCATCAGGGGGTCGTCGCCGTCGCAACGTCGCCGGTGGGCCTCTCGCCACGCGGCGAAAGTGCGGACGATGTGCGCGGGTCGACCATGTATCTCGGTGAAACCGCCGGTCACCGAACGGGTGTCGAAGTAGGCGGCGTTCACTCCGTCGGCGTACAGGTCGCAGGCCAACTCGAAACCCATCGACGAGAGTCGGGTCTTTTCGGAGTCGAAGTCGTCGACCAAGTACGCCACGTGGTGGAAACCGCTCTCGCCGGGTGAGTACATGTCTCGGTAGATCGACGGGGTGTCGTCGTGCTGTTCGATGAACTGGACCATCAGGTCACCGAGGTAACCGAACGCATAACTGACGTCGGCCTCGATGGGTCGACCGCGGTATTCGAAGCGGTCGGTGCGATGGTGGGCGGCCACCGCGAACGGACCGGCGCCGAAGACCTCGGACCAGCGCGAAGCCGCCTCACGAACATCAGGGACGAAATACGCGTGTTGGAACAGTTCCCGAGCCATGAGCACCGCCGATGGTACTGTTCGACGGCATGGTCGGGGATCACCGAGTGGCTCCCCCTCTGGCGCTCGCAGGGGGCCTCGTTGTCGGTGATGACGATGGAATCTGTGGTTCGTGAACGTGCACCAAAGGGGCACGACCGGGATTCACGAGCGTCCCGCGCAGGCGCGATCCGTCCGGGAACCTAACGTGAGTGTTTTGAAGGACTATCGATGGGATTGATCTCGACCTACATCGCCTACCGGGTGGGCAAGCGTCGTGGAAGACGAGCCACGACCGTCGCTCATGAAAACGACGGTCGTGACCCCGAGTGCCTCAACTTCGACTCGTTCTGCAAGTCCTACGGATCGTGCAACGGAATGACTTGTGAGTACGAGCAAATCCTCACGGACGACGACTCGCCAGAGGCCTAGTCACGTCGAACTGCCCGGGTCAGCACTCGATACCTGACGAGGGTTTGATGGCCTCGTAGGTGAACGTCGTGACCGCTCCCTGGGAATCGGTGGCGGTGACCACGAAGGTCACCTTCGTGGCCTTACCCAACTGATTGGGGCCGAGGAAACTCACGTACCAAACGTCGCCGTCTGGAGACGCAGTCCACGGGTTTCCATTGGCTGTCAACGTGAGCGACTCCACGTCGGTGTCGTCGGAGGCCGTGAGTTCCAGCGACAAGCCAGAGGCCGACCATGAACAACTCTGCCTTGACACCGTGGGCGGTGGATTGCTTACCGTGGGCGGCGGTGCAACCGACACCGGCGGTGCCACCGACACCGGCGGCGCAACCGACACCGGCGGCGCCACCGAGACCGGCGGCGCAACCGACTCAGAAGGGGACGACTTCAGGAATTGCCGCGCGATCTCAAAGCTCGGTCCGGCGCACTCAGAAAGGCCGGGAATAGAGGCCAGATCGACCGAACCAACCTCGTCGACGAACCGAAGGTCGAGAGTAGGAATGCCAGTGGCGTCAGGTCGCAGTTTCGTCGCCGACGACGATCCCGTGTTTCGATACCAGACGCCGTCGGTTCCCAGGAAAATCTGTCCGCTTACCGACTCGAAAATGGCGGCCCCGGGACACGCAGGCTGGTAACACGACTCCACCCATGATGGAACGGTGGAGATGTCGACCACCGACTCGTCGAGTGACCCGTCGAATCCATAGGCGAACCACGGACCCCCGAGGTTCTGTAGCTGGTAAACCGCCTCGGAGTCACTGAAGTTGTCGGATACCGCCACCATCCCGTTGGGCCAATACAGGTCACCGATCAACACGGGCGGCAGCAACTGCGGACAGACCGGTGCGGGTAGACACGGTTCGTACGGTGGCGCCTGCAGTGACACCGTGTCGATCATGGAGTCCCCGACGGCGCGACCCCAACCGACAATGTCAAACACATCCACGAACCTCACCCAATCGACCCCGGGCCAGCTCTCGAGAGTGGTTCGTGTGCCGATAGGGGCATTGGTGGCATCGACCGGACATTCGTCGTCGATTTCGGGAATTCGATCGCCGTACTCGCAACGGTCGTAGCCCTCGATCGTTCGAATGTCGTCCACAGCCATGATCGGAGCGATGAACGTGGACCACATCGTGCCGTCGAAGACCCACCAGCGACCCATTGCATCGTGGAACGTGTCACCAGGTTGGGGATTGTCGGCATCGGGGCAGGCGGTGGGATCACAGAGGTCGTAGTTCGTCGCCGCGACCTGCACATCGTTCGGATCGGCTGGGGCCACTGACTTCGATCCATCGCCCTGTGAAAGGTCCGGATCGATGCGAACCGACTTCACCGAACCATCATCGATCGGCTCGGGATTCTCAGGATTTCCGTCCGGTCCGATGATCACGCTCGGGGTCGGCTCCTCGACGTCGGTGTTCGCACACGGGTTACCGCACTCCTCGGCAAAGTTGGGAAGGAGGAGAGTCGATTCGAACTCGGTTCCGTCGACCAGGTCGCGCCATCGGTCGCCAACCAACGACACGTACATCCGGCCATATTTGCTAACCCAGAACGTTCCGACTGCCACATCCGACACCGGAGGACACGGCGGCAGGCAGTCGTTCATCTCCAATAGCTGAGGTTGTGGCACTTCACCACCGTCTTCGGTCGGTGCTTGTCCCGGTACGGCCCAGCCGTACACCCAGAGACCACCGAAACCGAACGTCTCGTCGATTCCATCGGCGGCCGGATCACCGGGCACATCGGCGAAGATCAACACCATGCGAGGACTGCCTGCCCACGAAATCGTGGCTAGGTCTCCGGGCTGAGGTTGAGTGGGCGGGCACACCGGAACGTTGAGACAGCCAACGGCGTAGCCCGGGAGCGAGAAGGTCGGGAGCACGCCGTCGCGGAGGTCCGGCCCTCGCCACGCCGAATAGGTGATCGGTTCCTCGACGGTGTCGGGCAGAAGATCGGTCGGTCCGAGCGAGGTGTAGATGACGGTGAGGCCGTTCACAACTCCCTCGTACAGAGTGCCGGCGGGCGCGTCGAGAGCCGGGCAGTCGATCGGGGGATTGTCAGTCGACGGGCCCGGTCGGCAGGCATCGATACCCGGAAGATCGGCCGTAGGAACGGGGCCCTCGACACCGTTCGGAGTGTGGAGGTACCACCCGTCGTTCATCCAGTACCACTCGTCACCCTCCCACGAGCCAACGTAACGATCGAGTTGCTGCGGTTCGTCGGGCGGGCAGTCGAAGGTTCGCTCGGCCGGAGGAACGCAACGTTCCCACGGGTACCCGGGAATCTGGTCGACACCGAAGACCGCTCGTCCATTGGAGATCCACAACTCCTCACCATCTCGCATGCCGTTGAAGGTCCAGATCAAGCCGGTGTTGACATCGAGCCAGGTCTGACCAGTCGTGTAGAGCAAGGGAAGACAGTCGGAGAAGATGCTCGGCGGCACGTGGGGAGCACACGGGTCGTTCGGATCAGTACGCGGATAGTCGTAGGGATAGTCGTCGTCGTAATCACCGTAGGTGCGACCGTAATCATTCGGGAAGTCGTTGAGATCGTCGTTTCCGGCTCCGTCGTCGGGAGGGCAGGGGACGCAGGGCTCTTCCTCGTTCGGGTAGTCGTACGGGAAGTCGTACGGATACTCGTCGTACGGATAATCGTCGTACGGATCAGAGGAATCACCTGACTCATCCGGGTTGGGCCCGTTCGGGGACGGTGGATAGATGCCACCGGGCTCGCCAACCGGCTGGGTCGGAATCGAGTCGTCGACGACCACGCCGTCAGAGTCATCGACGCACGGGTCCTCCTGGGTCGACGGCGGCTGGTCCGGCTCGGGTGGAACCACCTCGAGCGGATTACCACACGCGCATCGGACCCGGGGTAAACCCTCGTCGTCGATGAGAACCGCCGTGCCCGCCTCGAGCACGGCCGGGTATCCGTAGGCCTGCCCGTCACGGAAGCCGTACATCGTCAATTCCACGTTCTGTTGCAAGAACACCGGGGTGAGACCACGCAGGAACGTCGCCACGTCCTCGTAGGCGACCCCCTGAATCCGAGCCCACTCTCGACCTCGATCCTCGTGGGTGGTGAGGAAAGCGATCATCTTCTCGACATCGCAGATCTGCTTGCCGGTGCCGCCGTAGGTCGGTCCCGAGTACAGACCAGCGGCATCCGGTCCAGCGGTGCCTTCTTGAAGGGTGGACTCGTCGATCTCGAGGACCGTCGATGCAAGCGAGGGGGCGAAGGAGTCGACGCCGACTGCGGCGGCCGGCTGGAAGAGGGGACGCGCAGCACCTTGATCCGACGGGGTGTCCGTCGAAGATCCGTCGTTTCCCCCGCTACAGGCGGCGGCGAAACCCCCAAAGGCCAGCAGGAGAGCAACGATTCGAACGGTGAGTCGAGGTGAGCGGTTCATGAGAATCCCTTCCGGTATTTGCGAGAGACGGCCTCTTCGCACACTGTGCAGAGAGTCTCTTCCCCGTCGCCTCGCATTTTTATCGATGTTTCCTTGGCCGCGGGTATCTTCCGGGACGGTTCGACCGGACCCCTGCTCTGGGCCCCTGGGCCCTTCCCACGTACCTTGCCCGGGTTGGCCGGACAGGTGACGGGCCCGCGATCAGACCCGGTCGCGGGGCTCGGATGAGTGAAAACGCTCCGCCCACGATCAACAAGAGTCCCGCCGTCGCAACAGCCGTCATCCTCGATCCGGTGACCGGGAGCCGCGGGGCGGCCGTCGCCAACACCCGTCGCACCGCCTCGAACGCCGGCTTCGGGGCGAAGTTCGTGTCAAACAGCAAAGGACGGGTGGGGGTGGGAAACATACCGAGCGAGTCCAGCCAGGTCGCTCCGTCCGTGAGCCCCCAGACGGTCACCTCGACGCAACCAGTGACGCGCAGACAGGTGCTCACGACTTTGGCGTACTCCGTCGCCTGCTTCTGAAAAGCGCTCGGGTCGTCGGGTGAGACCGGCACGTCGAGTTCCGTGATGGCCACTTCGAGACCGAGAGCGGTGAAGTCGGCCAACTGCTCGCCGAAGCGAACGGTGTCCAGTTGATCCCCGGGAAGGCGGTGGGTCTGAAGACCGACACCGTCGATGGGCACTCCGTCGGCGACGAGGCCGGCGACCAGCTCCAGCAACGCCTCGTGCTTACCTGGCACCCAGTCACTACCGTACTCGTTCAGCCAGAGTTCGGCGTCGGCGTCGAGGCTCCTCGCCAGTCTGAAGGCATCGGCGATCCACTCGGGACCCATGGTCCAGAACACGCTGCTCGAGGGACCCGTCCCGAACGTGGCCAACGGTTCATTGACCACATCCCAGCGATGGATGCGACCGGCAAAGTGATTCATCGTGGTCGTGATGTGCTCGTTGACCTTGGCTCGTAGGTCGACCGGGTTCGAGATCGCTCGCACCCATGCGGGGGTGTAAGTGTCCTGCGCCCACACCAGGGTGTGACCCCTCACGGACATGTCGTTGTCCGAGGCGTAGTTCACGATGGCGTCGGCGCCGGTGAAGTCCCAAGTACCGGCCGTCGACTGCGTGGCGTACCACTTGAGGGCGTTTTCCGGAGTGAGAGAGTTGAACTCGCGACCGAGGATCGATGCGAAAGCAGGGTTGGTGACCTCCGAGGGTTCGGCGGTCGAGCCGATCCGGAGGGAGTGGAGATCGGCGAGTTCTCGCAATGTGCAGGTGGCCGGCTTTCTCGGATTGCAAGCCGGTGACGCCCCGGCGCCGTCCACCGTCAGGAGCACCATCGCCACGCTCACCAGCAACAAAATCGCCACCCGGATCGGGTTGGTGCGCGATG
>VFYV01000015.1 GCA_016871395.1 Actinomycetota bacterium | reverse complement strand
GCCGAAGTGACCACGCTCGGTTTCCGACCCGCGGGCTCGAAGGTGAACCTGGAGATGGACGTGTTGGCCAAGCACATCGAGCGCCTGGTCGAGCCGTATCAGAAGTAGTCAGCCGATTTCGGCCGGCGACAGGCGCGCCGCCAACTTCCTCAACGCCAGGACCGCCTGGATAGCAGCCCGCTGCAGAACTGGAAGGGACCGGAAGGCTACGCCGACCAGTTCCTGGCTGTGTGGGGCGTCGCCTGATCCAGACCTGACGATCGAGTCAGCCCGACACGCGGCTGACCACGAGGTACGAACGGGACCGGGTGCCATGCACCCGGTCCTTTTCGTTGTCGGGGAAGAACCATCGTTCAATCGTCGTGCGCTGGTCGGCCACTCGTCTTTGGCCCGTCGCCGGCTCCACCTGCGCTCGTCGTTGCCCGTGAGCGAGCAATCGCAACGGTGTCGACCACCGAGCAAGGTACGGTTGAGAATGTGTCGAGCCATGTGCCTGCCGAGTCGCAACCCGTGAACCCGACCCTTGGTGATCTACGCCAGCGGATCGACGACCTCGATCGCCAATTGGTCGCGGTGCTCACCCAGCGCATCGCGGTGTGCCACGAAGTGGCGCATCTCAAGGAGCACAGCGACACGCCCATCATCCAACCCGATCGAGTGCGCAACGTTCTCGAGAGTCGTCGTCAGTTGGCCATCGATTCCGGCATCGACCCCGACTTCGTCGAGGACGTGATGCGGGTCGTGCTGGCCGAAACCCACCGCATCGAGGTGGCTGGGCACCGTGCCGACGTCGCACCCGAAAAGTCGGCCCTACGCGACAATCGTCGGGGCACACCGTCGGACATTCATACCGCCCTCGACACCGTGTCGACGCGCGTCGACCACGTGGTGGTCACCGTGGGCGATCTTGCCGGCTCGCTGAGACATTTCACCGACAACCTGGGCTTCCACGCCACTTCGACCGATCCCGAACGACCGGGGATCGCGGTGCTCGTCTCCGGTGGCGTGACGATCGTGCTGGTGTCGGCCGAGGCCGGACCAGCGGTGGCCGACCACATGAAGGCCAACGGACCCGGCATTCATCACGTCGCCATCGAGGTGTTGAACGCTCGTTACGCCCACGACGCGTTGTCGAACTCGGCCGATTTGACCGCGCTCGTGGACGACACACATGGTCACGAACAGTTCTTCGCGGTGTGCGATCCTCTCAGCGGCGTGCGGTTGGGCTACGTCGCCCGCACCGGCCACCGCGTGGGTGTGGCCACGCAGAACATCCTCGAGGCGTTCACGGAACGAGACTGACACAGGTCACGCCGACGAGTCGGCGGGCCCCGAACACGATCTGCTTGCGCTGGAATTCAGGGCCGCCCGGGTGGTAGCCTGTCTCTAGTACGACCGCTCGGAAGCTCACGATGACGCGAACTGCCGGGCATGGGGGTTTCGCGGCTCTTTCGCATCCGCGGCGCTCCCGTTGTGCGCTGGCAAAAACCGAGTGTCGTCGGGGCCCTCCCGACTGTGATGTCTCTGAAAGGTCGTCCCATGACGCCCCAGCGCAATCGTGTTTCGTATGTTTCCAATAGTTCCACTGTTGCGGTCGCCGTGGCGACGGCTCACGGGCCCAACACCCCAGCGCCGAGCGAACGTGGTCGGGGTTTGATCGACCTCCCGCTCGACGAGATCATGAGCCGCGCGCGGGCCATTCGCGATGCCCGCACCGGCAGTCGGGTGACGTACTCGCCCAAGGTGTTCATCCCGCTCACCATGCTGTGTCGAGACAGTTGCGGGTACTGCACGTTCGCCCAGCCTCCCGCGCGCCTGCAGAGTCCGTATCTGTCACCCGACGAGGTTCTGGCCATCGCCCAGCAAGGCGCGCGTCGGGGATGTCACGAAGCCCTCTTCACCTTGGGCGAGGCCCCCGAGGAGAAGTATCAGGTGGCCCGTGACTGGCTGAATGCGCACGGGTACACGTCCACGGTCGATTACCTCGCCGCCATGTGCAAATTGGTGCTCGACGAGACCGGCTTGCTCCCCCACGCCAACGCCGGCGCCCTCAGCCGCGATGAACTGGCGTTGCTACGACCGGTGTCGCCCAGTCAGGGAATGATGGTGGAGACGCTGCGCGACGATCTGGCCTGCCACCGTGGCGCACCCGACAAGAATCCTGCGCGTCGTTTGGCGACGCTGGAGTACGCGGGCGAGTTGGGGATTCCGTTCACCACCGGAATCCTGGTGGGTCTGGGTGAAACCCGCGCCGATCGTCTGGCGGCCCTCGAGGCCATCGCCGCGTCGCACACCCGGCATGGTCACGTACAGGAAGTCATCGTGCAGAACTTCCTGCCCAAGCCGCGCACCGGTATGCAGAACGAGGCACCCTGCCCCAGCGACGAGTTCTTGTGGTCGATCGCCGCGGCGCGTCTCGTGTTGCCACCCGA
This sequence comes from Actinomycetota bacterium, assembly GCA_016871395.1. Taxonomy (GTDB): domain Bacteria; phylum Actinomycetota; class Acidimicrobiia; order Acidimicrobiales; family Ilumatobacteraceae; genus Casp-actino8. The sequence goes on along the minus strand of VFYV01000015.1, from coordinate 42,776 downwards.
GATTCACCTGCAGGCCCCGCCGAACCTCAGCGACGACTTCGGTGCGTTGCTCGACGCTGGTATCGACGACTGGGGTGGCGTCTCACCGGTGACCGCCGACCACGTGAATCCCGAGCGCCCGTGGCCCGAGTTGGATCTACTTCGAGAGACCACCGAGGCCCGCGGCATGGTGCTGGCACCCCGGCTCACCGTCTATCCCGAGTTCATCGCCAACATCTCGCTGGATCCGGCGCGACATTTCGACACTGCTCACAACCGCTGGATCGATCCCGCGTTGCGCTTCGCGGTGCTCGATCGATGCGATGCCGAGTCTCTGGGACGCGATGATCCGGGTGCGGTGTGGCCCGAAAAGGTGACCGCGGCCGACGTGGTACACGACGGCGCCGAGGTGGTGTTGGTGGGTCATCGATCCACCCCGTGGTACTCGGGCAGCGAGAACAAGCCGGCGGTGATCGTCACGGCTCATCGCCCGGCGAAACGGGTCGGGGATGCGTCGCGCGTCCATGCCATCATCGACGGTCATGCCGCGGGCCACGAGGTGGGCGTGGACGAGATCGTGGCTCTGTTCCGTGCACGGGGCCCCGAGGTGCGTGCCATCGCCGAGTATGCCGACGGGTTGCGCGAGCAGGTGTGCGGCGATCGGGTGACGTGGGTGCACAACCGAAACATCAACTACACCAACGTGTGCACGTTCAAGTGCAGATTCTGCGGCTTCAGCAAGGGGCCCTTGTCGCTCAACCTGCGCGGCACTCCGTACCTGCTCACCCTGGACGACATCGCCAATCGGGCCCGCGAGGCCTGGAACATGGGAGCCACCGAGGTCACCCTGCAGGGCGGGATCCACCCCGACTTCGACGGCGATTACTACCTGAACGTCACCCAGGCAGTGAAGGACGCGGTGCCCGAGATTCACGTGCACGGCTTCACCGCCCTCGAGATCACCGAGGGCGCCAAGCGCAACGGCGAGGATCTGCGGACGTACCTGCTGCGGATGAAAGACGCCGGATTGGCATCGTTGCCCGGCACTGCCGCCGAGATTTTGGACGACGAGGCCCGCATGGTGTTGTGCCCCGACAAGGTGAGCACCGAGGAGTGGCTGGAATGCCATCGCGTCGCCCATGAGGTCGGATTGCATTCCAACATCACGATCATGTTCGGCAGCGTCGAAAACCCCGTGCATTGGGCCCGTCACATCGTGCGCACCCGCGATCTGCAAAAAGAGACCGGGGGCTTCACCGAGTTCATTCCGTTGCCGTTCGTGCACATGGCCTCGCCCATCTATCTGCAGAGGCGTTCACGTCGCGGTCCGACGTTCCGCGAGACGGTACTGATGCACGCCATCGGACGCATCGCGTATCACGGCCTCATCGACAACGTGCAGGTGAGTTGGGTCAAGATCGGCGTGGACGGTGCGCGCCAGTTGCTACGCGCCGGTTGCAACGACATCGGGGGCACCTTGATGGACGAGAACATCAGTCGTGCCGCCGGAGCGAACCACGGTCAAAAGATGACCGAGGACAGCTTCGACGCTCTGGTGTCACCGCTGGGACGAACGCTCACTCAACGCAGCACCGTCTACAAGATCATCCAGCCCAGTTGAAGCCGCGGGGCCTCGAGGGTCGAGGACACCTCGATCAGGCCGAGAGGGCTCGGCGGGCCTCGGCGATGTCGCGGGCGAGTTGGGACTTCAGGGCATCGAGACCGTCGAATTTTTTCTCGCCGCGCAATCGGGCGACGAAACGAATACGCGCCGCCTCTCCGTACAGGTCGAGTTCATCATGATCGAGACCGCCGCTGTCGATCACGTGAGCCTCGATGATCGAAACCGGGGCCTCCTCGTAGAACGTGGGCCGGCGGCCGATATTGACGGCGGCGGGTAAGAGAACGTCTCCACCGGGCCGCAGGTACCAGGCGGCGTACACGCCGTCAGCGGGAATGCACATGGGCCCGGGCACCTCGACGTTGGCGGTGGGGAAGCCGATGGCTCGCCCGCGGGCATCACCGCGGACCACCACGCCGCGCAGTTCGAAGGAACGTCCCAACATCTCGTTGGCGTTGGCGATGTCACCGGCCATCAACAGACGGCGGATCTCGGTCGAACTGGCGGTCACACCGGTGTGTCCCGCGATCAAGGACAGCGGCTCGACGACGAACCCCGGTTCGTCGTGAGACACCGGGGCATCGTGGTTCGTCGAACCCGCCGCGTCCCGTCGACCAAGGGCCTCGAGCGTCTCCACGTTGCCCGCGCGCCCTCGCCCGAAGTGAAAGTCCGATCCCACGATGATGCGAGCCACACCGAGGCACCTCACCAGAACACGAGCCACGAAATCCTCTGCTGACTCGGCAGCCTGGTCGGCGTCGAAGGGCACGACGGCCACGGCATCCAACCCGGTCCCCTGCAGCAGTTCGATCTTCTGCTCGTGATCGGTGAGCAACTTGGGTGCCGACTCCGGGCGCACCAACGACGCCGGGTGACGGTCGAAGGTGACCAGCACGGACCTCGACCCCTCGCGTCTGGCTCGCTCCACCACCTTGTCGATGACCGTTCGATGACCCACGTGAAGTCCGTCGTAGGCCCCGATGGTGACGATGCTGCGCTCGCCCGGCCACGGGCATACGGAGAAGTCGTCGACGATCAACACGATGACTCAGGTTACCGAGAGGGGCACTGCGCCGAGAGGGCCGCACCGGGGTCGGCCTCCGATGGTCGACGAACCTACGCCCTCAGAACGATCGCGGGGCGGGCCATCCCCTCACCAACCTTGTGGTTGGCGAACGGCTCGAACACCGCCAGCACGTCGTCGCCCTCCACCACGGCCCAGGGCCCCGGTCCACTCCCGTCGAAGACGGTCTCGGGCAACACCCGACCCACCTTCACGGCCGCCCGAATGAGATCGTTGGGCGCCACTCGCGACAACGCACGCACGCAGTCCGACACCGGCCGCAACCACTCGCCGATGACCTCGGCGGTCAACACGTCGAGGACAACGCAGTCCGCCACGTCGAAGTGACCGACCCTGACACGACGGAGGTCTCGCACGTGTGCTCCCCCACCGAGGAGATGGCCGAGGTCCGCGGCGAGCGTGCGTACGTAGGTACCCGACGAGCACTCCACACGAATGCACACGACGTTCGCCTCGACCGAGAGGACATCGAACCGATGCACGGTCACGGGACGAGCCTGACGCTCGATCTCGATCCCTTCGCGCGCCAATTCGTGCAACCTCCTACCATCGACTTTCAACGCCGACACCATGGGCGGGGTTTGCATGATGAGACCCGACAGTGCCGCGTCCACTATCCCCTGAACCCATTCGATCGTCATTGTCGCGATGGTTTCGGACATGTCGTGCGTGGCAGTCACCTCTCCGGAGGCGTCCAGGGTCGACGTCTCGGTACCCAGCACCACCTCGGCGGTGTAGGTCTTCGAGGTGCTGGGTTTGTCCATCGTTCCGCCGGGCACCACGTCGAGGTAGCGCAACAGTCGCGTGGCGTCACCCACGCCCAACAACAGCACGCCGGTGGCATCGGGGTCGAGGGTTCCGGCATGACCAACCTTGCGTTCTTTCAGCAGTCCACGCACGCGATCCACCACGTCGTGGCTCGTGATGCCCGCCGGCTTGTCGATCGCCAGGAGGCCGTGCACCGTGGCCGGCTTGCGTCGGGCCATGATCAGATCTGGTCGTAGACGTCCGGGTCCAGGGGCACGTCACGCGCCGGACTGGGGTTGTCGCGCAGGATCTTCTCGATGCGTTCGGCGGACCGAATGACCTCGTCGGGGCGGAACGACAAAATGGGAGTCTTGCGCGCGCGTACCTGCCGGGCCACCGACGTCTGCAGGCGAATGCGGTGCTCGCCCAACACCTCGATGATCTCGGCATCCCCCTGCTCGCCGCTCAGCGAATCGAAATAAATCACGGCGCGGTTCATCTCGGGGTCCACGTCCACACGGGTGACGGTGACGAACTCGAGGCGTTCATCGTCGATGCGCACCAGTGCGTCGGCGAGCACCTCGCGCAACGTCTCTCCCAAGCGCACCGCGCGCGGATAACTGTGGGCGGTGGACTTGCGCGGAGCACGACCCTTCGCCATGACGTCAGGCTACCGAAGCCCATCGACAATTCTCGGCCGAGTGATTCCTCCGGCAGTGTCAATCGAAAACGGGGGCCGAGCGGTTCGAACGCTTCAACTCGGCCACGCCGGGGGTGGTGGCCACGATCTCGACGGCGTCCCACAGTCGTAATGCCTCGGCTCCTCGCGGGATTCGAGCGATCACCGGGCCGAAGAACGAGCCCTCGTTGGGTTCACCGGGGTGGAAGGTGAGGATCGGAGTACCGACGTCACGTCCCGCACGTTCGAGAGCCGTTTCGGTGTCAGCAGCGATGACCGCGTCGAGTGACTCGTCGAAGGCCGCATCGAGCAAACCCGCGTCGAATCCGGCGAGGGACAGCACCTCACCCACGAAAGACTCGGTGCTGGCGGCGAAGTCGTCCCGACGCCTCTTGTTGTGCCCTTCGACGCCAACCGTCGTGTAAAAGTGCCCGACCGCCTCGTTGCCCAGTTCGGCGTCGATGCGCGCGGCCACCCGCAAGGCCTCGTGGCCCATGGCGTGCCAGCGCTTGTACTGATCCGTGTACCAATCGGCGGTGTTGGCCGCATTCAGTAATTTCAACGAGATGAAGCGCCACCGCACGTCGTAGGCGCGAAGCGACTTCACTTCTTCCACCCAGCGCGACGTGATCCAGGCCCACGGGCAGACCGGGTCGAGGAAAAACTCGAGATCGGCAGACTTCTGATTCGACACGAACGGTCCTTCCGGGTCAGGTGCGAACGACGAGCTTCTCTTCGAATGTCTCGATGAGGTCGCCCTGCTTCAGGTCCTGGAAATCGGACAAACCGATACCGCATTCGAAGCCCTCACGAACCTCGCGAACGTCATCCTTGAAACGACGCAGCGAGGAGATGGCGCCCTTCCAGATGATGACGCCTTCGCGCAAGAAGCGCACCTTGGTACCGCGCGTGATTTGTCCCGAGCGCACGTAGCAACCGGCAACGGCACCGATCTTGGGCACGCGGAAGACCTCGCGGACCTCGGCTTCACCGGTGACAACTTCTTCGTATTCCGGAGCGAGCATGCCGACCATGGCGCCCTCGATGTCCTCGAGAAGTTTGTAGATGATTTCATAAGTGCGAATCTCCACGTGTTCGGCCTCGGCCAGGTCACGAGCCTTGCGGTCGGGTCGCACGTTGAAGCCGATGATGGAGGCGTTGGTCGCGGCGGCCAACGTGATGTCGTTCTCCGTGACACCGCCGACGGCGCGGTGCACAAAGGCCAACTTCACCTCGTCGCGCTCGAGGCGCCTCAGGCTCTCGGTGACGGCTTCCAGCGAGCCCTGCACGTCGGCCTTCAACACCAGGTTCAAGGTGGCCACTTCGCCGGCCTGGATCTGCGAGAACACATCTTCCAATTTCACGCCACGCTGGACACGGGCGTCGCCACGTTGGGTCTTTGCGCGCAGACGCTGTTCGCGGGCCTCACCAACGGTGCGGGCGGTCTTTTCGTCGGGAGCCACGCGGAACTCGTCACCGGCCTGCGGCACGCTCGACAATCCGAGTACTTGCACGGGGGTGGAGGGGCCGGCTTCTTTGATCTGCCGACCCTTGTCGCCGATCATGGCGCGCACGCGACCCCACGCACCTCCGGCGACGACGGGATCACCCACCTTGAGTGTTCCCTTGTCGACGAGGATGGTGGCCACGGGACCACGACCGGTGTCGAGATTCGCCTCCAACACCACACCCTTGGCGCGGCCGGTCGGGTTCGCGGTGAGCTCTTCGATTTCCGCCACCAGGGCGAGTTGTTCGATCAAGTCGTCGACACCCAAGTTCTGCTGAGCCGACATCTCGACACAGATGGTGTCACCTCCCCAGGACTCGGGAACGAGTTCCCGTTCGGCCAACTGCGACAACACCCGCTGCACGTCGGCGTTCTCCTTGTCGACCTTGTTGATGGCCACGACAATGGGCACACCGGCCGCGCGAGCATGGCTGATGGCCTCGACGGTCTGGGGCATGACACCATCATCGGCGGCCACCATCAACACGACGATGTCGGTGACCTGTGCGCCCCGGGCACGCATTTGAGTGAAGGCCGCGTGACCCGGAGTGTCGATGAAGGTGACTTTCCGGCCGCTCGTGTCCACTTGGTACGCGCCGATGTGTTGGGTGATGCCACCGGCTTCGCCGGACACCACGTTGGCGTCACGAATTCTGTCGAGCAGCGTCGTTTTGCCGTGATCGACGTGACCCATAACGGTGATCACCGGAGGGCGAGCGACCTGGGCCTCTTCGTCGACGTCGTCACTGTCATCGAACAAGGCCTGCAGTTCCAACTCTTCTTGCTGACCCGGCTCGACCAACAGCACTTCGGCACCGATCTCGAGGGCGAACAGTTCCATCTGCTCGTCGGTGAGCGTCATGGTGGCGGTCACCATTTCGCCGTTCTTCATGAGGAACAACACCACGTCGGCCGCGGTGCGATTCAAGCGGGGCGCGAATTCCTGAGCCGATACCCCACGCTCGACCACGATGGTGCCCTCGGGCACCGGCGCGCCGGTGGCGCTGTAGCTCTGCATCGAGGGCTGCAGTTCTTCCTCACCACGACGTCGACGACGACCCCCGCTGCGGGGGGCCCGTCGGCCGCCGTCGGGGCGGGCACCTCCGCCGGGACGACCACCGGGACCACCCGGACCACCGGGCGCACCACCCGGACGCGGACCACCCGGACGCGGACCACCAAAACCACCGGGCGCACCACCCGGACGCGGACCACCCGGACGCGGACCACCAAAACCACCCGGGCGCGGCGGAGCACCCGTGCGCGGTCCACCGTATCCCGCTCCGCTGGGACGCGACCCAGGGGGCGGCGCAGTGCGCGGCCCACTGGGCGGTGGCGGAACCGGGCGACCCGAGACGGGCATCGCGCGACCCGGCGGGGGTGGCGGAACCGGGCGACCCGGGGGCGAGGTCGGGCGCGATGGGGCAGGAGGCGTCGCGGGGCGAGCCGGTGAGGTCACCGACGCTCCCGATGCCGCCGGAGCGACGGACGGGCGGGAGGTGTCGGGGCGAGGCGCAGGAGCCGACGGACGCGGCACCTCCTTGGTGGCGTCGCGACCGGAGATCACTCGGTTGGACTTCACCGACGGAGCCGATTCGACCGGCGCCTTCTCGACCACCGGAGTCGACACCTCGGCGACCGGGACAACGGGAACCGACGCCGGCGAGGTGGTTTCTGCCTCGGACACGGCGCCCGTCTTGGCGGCGGTCTTGGCCGGGGCCTTCTTCGCGGTCGACTTCGATGCCCCGTCGTCGGTTTCACCGTCGGCGTCGGACTTGGCGGTCTTCTTCGGGCCTTTGGTCGCCTTGGTCTCTTCGGGTTGAACGTCGCGCACCAGGCCCTGGGCCTTGGCCTTTCGTTCGAGCAACGGGACGAAGGCATCGGCCAGAGTCGACTGGGGCGTCTTGGCGGCAACTCCCTCGGCCTTGCAGAGGTCCAACAATTCGGTATTGGTCATACCGAGCTTCTTGGCGAGTTCACTTACTTTGATCTTGGTTGCCACGCGACGTACTGTCCTTCGTTGCTCTGTGGCCGGGCGAACCCGGCTCGGTCGATTACTTTGCCATGGTTAGGCGGTTCCTGAAATTGGTGTTCTTGGTGAAAGACCGAGCGCCGAGGGCGCGGTCGAAACCCCGAGTCGAAAACGCTCGGTCGAGACAGTTCTGTGAGTCGGCACAGATCCATGCTCCGCGACCGGCGGCGGAGCGCGACTCTCGCACCTCGCCGCTCGCCGCGCGAACGTAACGACGCAATGCCGACTGTTCCCGGCGGGAACGACATCCCACACAGGTACGGATTGGAGCGGGCAAAACGGTCATGGTCAGGAGTTCTCCGGCGATTCCGAAGCGGCCGACTGAGCCGACATGCGCTCCCATTCCACGAGGCTCATGATGGACCCGTCGGCGGCGTGCCATTCCTGTTCCCCGGTCTCCGGATTGGTCTTCCAGTCGCCCTCGGCGAAGTCTTCGACGAAGATGCCGTTGAGCTCGTTCTGGAACTGGGTCTCGCTCTTGATGTCGATACGCACACCCGCCAGACGCGAGGCCAAGCGCGCGTTCTGACCCTCCTTGCCGATGGCCAAGCTGAGTTGGAAGTCGGGCACGATCACATCGGCCTGGGTACGGTCCTCGCTGAGGCGAACCTCGGTGACCTTGGCCGGCGACAAAGCCTTGGCGATGAAATCGGCCAGATCCTCGCTGAACGGGATGATGTCGATCTTTTCCTGATTCAGTTCGTTCACGACCATGCGCACGCGTCCTCCACGCGCGCCCACGCAGGCACCCACGGGATCGACGTTGCTGTCGTTGCTGTGAACGGCGATTTTGGTGCGGTGACCGGGCTCTCGAGAGCAAGCCTTGATCTCGACCACGCCGTCGGCGATCTCGGGAACTTCCAACTCGAAGAGTCGCTTCACCAGACCGGGATGCGTGCGACTGACCACGATCTGGGGTCCGCGCTCCGAACGTCGCACTTCGACGATGTAGGCCTTGAGACGCGTGCCGGCACCGGCCCTCTCGTAGGGCACTTGCTCGCTCTGGGGCATGAGCGCTTCGACCTTGCCCAGGTCGAGCAGCGCATAGCGGTGGTCGTTCTGCTGGACGATGCCGGTAACGATGTCTCCCTCGCGATTCGCGTACTCCTCGAATTTGCGGTCGCGCTCGGCCTCGCGGATGCGCTGGCCCATCACCTGTCGGAAAGTCTGCGCGGCAATGCGACCGAGCTCGTTCTTGCTCGGCGTGTCGTCGCGTTCGTTGACCCAGTTGCCATCCTCGTCGATGTCGTAGGCGATGAAACTCATCTCCAGCGTGTCGGGGTTCAGCATCACCTCGACTTCCTCGGCCGCTCCCGGACGCTTCTTGTACGCCGTGGCCAACGCGTCGACCAACACCTGTAGCAAGGTGTCTTCGGAGATGTTCTTTTCCTGAGCCAGCAGCTTGATCGCTTCTTTCATGTCGAGGTTGCTCATGACTCAGGGCTCCTGGTCGTCGTGGGTGTCTGTTTCGTCGAAATCGGGGTCGTCTGGATCGGTGTCGATGTCAGCGCACAAGTCTGCCGTGGCCGAGCCCTTTTCGGCTCCGGACCGCGGTCCCGAGGCCGAACTTTTACCCCGGGCGCCCTTCCTCGCGCCGGGTACGGGCTTGGGCGCCGCCTCCCACACGAAGACGGTGCGGGCACGGTCCACCTGATCCAGTGCGATGACCCGCTCTTCTCCCGACTCCAGACGCAGGGTGAAGTCGATCTCCGACGCCGCGATCAACTCACCTGATGTTCGTCGCTCGCCGTTCACGACGTTGGCGAGTCGCACGGTCACCTGCTTGCCGATCTCGCGTCGGAAGTGACGAGGCAGGCGCAAGTTGCGCTCGAGGCCGGGGCTGGAGACCTCCAAGGTGTAGCGACCGGGGATGGGATCGACGTGATCGAGATCGCGCGAGATGAGGCGCGTGGCGCGGGCCAACTGGTCCACGTCGACGCCACCAGGCGACCCCGCAGGCGTGTCGACGGTGACCTTCACCGTGCCGCCGACGTATTCGAGGTCGTACAACTCGAGACCGAGATCGGCCAGGATCGGCAGAACGAGTCGGTGGACGCCGTCGGTGACGCTGTCGTCGGTGCCGGTCATGTCGTCGTTCTCCTCTCCTACGTCTGTCGTGGTGTCTGACTCGTCCCAAGTGATGAAAAAAGACGTGAGCTTTCGCTCACGCCTCGTCGACCCGCCTACGGCGGAAACCCTCTCAAGACGACCTGCATGTTACAGGCTGCGAACTAACCTCGGGGCAATGTTGCGGCTGTCCAGCCTGTTCGTGCGAACCCTGCGGGAGAACCCCTCCGATGCCGAGGTTCCGAGCCACCAATTGATGCTGCGCGCGGGCTACATCCGCCGGGCCGCCCCGGGCGGGTTCACCTGGCTGCCCTTGGGCTGGATCGTCTACCGCAACGTCGAGCGGGTGATCCGCGAGGAGATGGACGCCGCCGGCTTCCAAGAGGTCCACTTCCCCGCCCTGCTTCCCCGCGAACCGTACGAGGCCACGAACCGCTGGTCCGAGTACGGGCCGAACTTGTTCCGTCTTCAGGACCGACGCGGTGCCGACTACCTTCTCGGCCCCACGCACGAGGAGATGTTCACCCTGCTGGTGAAAGACCTCTACAGCAGTTACAAGGACCTGCCCCTCGTGATCTACCAGATTCAAACCAAGTACCGCGACGAGGCTCGTCCCCGTGCCGGTTTGCTTCGGGGCCGCGAGTTCGTCATGAAGGACAGCTACAGCTTCGACATCGACGATGCCGGCTTGGGCAAGAGCTACGAGGATCACCGAGCCGCCTACATCCGCACTTTCGAACGCCTCGGTCTGCCTTTCGTCATCGTTTCGGCCATGTCGGGAGCCATGGGCGGGTCCAAGAGCGAAGAGTTCCTGACCCCGCTCGAGGTGGGTGAGGACACTTTCGTGCGGTGCGCCTGCGGTTACGCCGCCAACACCGAAGCGGTGCGCGTTCCGACACCGAGATCGATCGCCATCGACGCCGCTCCGGCCGCCCGCGTGGTCGACACCCCGGGTACCCCGACCATCGCCACGCTGGTCGATCTGTTGAACGACCGCGCTGATCTGCGACGGAACGATCGCGCGTGGAGCGCCGCCGATACGTTGAAGAACGTCATCGTGATGTTGCGCTATCCCGACGGACGTCGCGAGCCCTTGGCCATCGGGCTGCCCGGCGACCGCGAGGTCGACATGAAGCGTCTCGGGGCCCAGGTCGGTCCGGCCGAACCCGAGGCATTCTCCGAGGCCGACTTTGCGGCGCACTCCGTCCTCGTGAAGGGCTACATCGGACCCGACATGCTCGGAACCACATCGGCTTCGGGGATCCGCTATGTCGTGGATCCGCGCGTCGTGCCGGGTACGCGATGGGTCACGGGCGCCAACGCCGCGGGAACTCACGTCGTCGATCTGACGTGTGGTCGCGACTTCACGCCCGATGGCACCATCGAGGCGGCCGAGGTGCTGGCTGGTGACCCGTGCCCGGCCTGCGCCGAACGCGGGATCGACTCGACGCTGGAGATGGCGCGGGGAATCGAGATCGGTCACATCTTCCAACTCGGTCGCAAGTACGCCGAGGCCCTCGGCCTGACGGTGCTCGACCAGAACGGCAAGCAGGTCGTCGTCACCATGGGCAGTTACGGCATCGGTGTGTCGCGCGCCGTGGCCGCCATCGCCGAAGCAACGGCCGACGACATGGGACTCTGCTGGCCACGCGAGGTGGCTCCGGCCGACGTGCACGTTGTGATCGCCTCCAAGGGCTCCGACATCATTGCCACCGAGGCCGAGCGTCTGACGAGCGAACTCGAGGCCCGAGGTGTCAGGGTGATGCTCGACGACCGCACCACCGTGTCGCCTGGTGTGAAATTCAAGGACGCCGAACTCATCGGCGTTCCGACCATCGTGATCGTGGGCAAGGGTCTGGCCGACGGAGTGATCGAGGTGCGCGATCGCGCCACCAACGAGCGACGCAACATCGCCGTCACCTCGGCCGTCGACGAGTTGGTGGCCCAATGCAGCGCGAACCCGCGTCGGTGATGAGGTCGGTCGATCGACCATGAAACTCGTCCGCGGTGTCGTACAGCACTACCCCTGGGGGGACTCGGCGTCCATACCGTCGCTGCTCGGACTCGATGCCGACGGTCGCCCGTGGGCCGAACTGTGGTTCGGGACGCACCTCGGCGGTCCATCCAAGGTGATCGAATTGGACGACGCGGGCCGACGGGGCTACTCCCCGAGCCTGAGCGACGACACCGGTGGTCTCTTCTCTCCTCTCACCGCGGTGTCGGGTGAACTGCCGTTCCTTCTCAAGATCCTCGCCGCCGCCAGGCCGTTGTCTCTGCAAAGCCACCCGTCGCAAGAGCAGGCCCGTGGCGGATATGCCCGCGAGAATCGTCTCGACATCCCCATCGGCAACAGTCGCCGCATCTATCGCGACCCTTTCGCCAAGCCCGAACTCGTCTGCGCCCTCGAACCCTTCGAGGCCTTGTGCGGCTTTCGCCGCGAAGTCGATTCGGTCAGTCTGCTGCACTCCATCGGTGGTAGCGCCTCGCATCTCGCGCGGTTGATCGCGGATCACGATCTCGATCACGCGCTCCGCTACCTGTTCGGCGGGACCGAGGAGGTCCGCATCCTGCAGAACGACATCATCGACTCCTGTCTCCACCACGATTCGGCGAGCGCGCAATGGGCGGCCCGACTGGCTCGCTCGTACCCCGGCGATCCCGCGGTGATCGTCACGCTGCTGATGAATCACGTCGTGCTCGCTCCCGGAGAGGCCCTGTATCTGGGTCCGGGGAATCTTCACGCTTATCTCCGAGGCACCGGCGTCGAGGTGATGGGGTCGAGCGACAACGTCGTGCGTTGTGGTCTCACCAACAAGCACGTCGACGTGAACGAGTTGTTGGCCACCGTCGTTCCCGAGTCACTTCCCGACCCCGTCTTACGCGCCACACCCGTCGCGCGCACCGAGGCCGGTCGCCTGTGGCGTTACGTCACCCCGCCGGCTCCCTTCGTCTTGTGGGTCCACCAAATCGACGGGACCGAGACCATTCGCGCGCGCACGCGCGAACTGTCCCTGTGCGGGGTGGGGTCGACCGACATGCTCCGGCGGGGCGAAGTCACCTACCTTGCGCCCGGGCAGGAACTCACGGTTCGGGGCAAGGCCACCTTCTTCCGCGTCACGGAATGGTCCGATGTCGCGCGCTGAGGGTTGGTCGTCACCGCGAGGCGACGCTCAGGACTTCTTGCGAATCTCGATGATTCGTTCGTTCACGTTGTTGGCGTCCTCACCCTTTTCGGCCAGCAAGGCGGAACGATCCTTGGCCGCCTCACGTTCGGCCTTGGCCGTGTCCGCACGGGCGATGGCCGCCTCGACCCCGTGCTCGTGAATGAACTCGGCCCAGTCCACCAACGCCTCGACCATCTCGGACTCGGGCACCACGGCCACGTTGCGACCCTTCACGAAGAGGTGACCCCGCTTGTTACCGGCGGCGATGCCAATGTCGGCGTCGCGGGCCTCGCCGGGACCGTTGACCACACAACCCATCACCGCCACCTGCAGAGGAATCTGGCGCTCACCAAAGGCGGCCATGGCCCGGTTCGCCACGTCGATGACATCGATCTCGGCGCGTCCGCACGACGGACACGCGATGAGATCCACGTTCTTGCGCTCCCGCAAACCGAGCGCCTCCAACAGTTGTCGGCCGGCACGGGCCTCTTCGACCGGATCAGCGGTGAGGCTGTAACGGATCGTGTCTCCGATACCTTCCATCAAGAGCGTGGCGATGCCCGCGGTGGCCTTCAACAAGCCGCCGGGCAACGGACCGGCCTCGGTGACTCCGAGGTGCAAGGGATGGTCGGTGGCCTCGCTCAGTTGACGATAGGCCTCCACCATCAGTGGGACGTTGGAGGCCTTGACGCTGATCTTGATGAGATCGAAATCGACCTCTCGGAAGTAGGCGATCTCGCGCAGAGCCGACTCGACCATCGCCTCCGGAGCGACTTTGCCACCGTACTTGTCGTACAACTCGGGATCTAGTGAACCGCCGTTCACCCCGATGCGAATGGGGATGCCACGATCACGGGCTTCACTAGCCACGGCTTTGATGTGCTCGGGCTTGCGAATGTTGCCCGGGTTCAGGCGTAGACCGTGCACCCCGGCTTCCATCGCGGCCAACGCCATCTTGTACTGGTGGTGGATATCGGCGATCACCGGTACGGGTGAGCGCGGAACGATACGGGCCAAACCCTCGGCGGCCTCGATCTCGTTGCAGGTGCAGCGAACGATGTCACAGCCCGCAGCCGCCAATGCGTAGATCTGCTGCAGGGTACCTTCGACATCCGCGGTCTTGGTGATGGTCATCGACTGCACCGTGATCGGCGCGTCACCACCGACGGCCACCTTGCCGACGTGAATCTTGCGCGTCGGGCGACGAGGGATGATCGACGCGTGCTGCATGACCGTCAGTTTGCCAACAATCAGAACGGGCGTGTGAGGTCGAGGTACAGGCCGGTGAAGGTGAGGAACATCAGAAGCGACACGACCACCACGGTGGCCGGCCACATTTTCTCGACATCGGCCCGGTAGTCACGACCCTTTCGGCTCCGAATGCGCTCGTAGGTGGCGATGGCGGCGTGGCCGCCGTCGAAGGGTAAGAGGGGCAGCAGGTTGAACAGACCGACGAAAACGTTGATCGAGGCCAACACCTCCAGCACCCCGTAGAGACCGTCACGATCACCGATCTCGCCGGCGACCTTGGTGACACCGACCACGGTGGTGGGTCGCTTGGACTGATCGGCTTCGGAGTTGGTGAGTTGCTCCCATTGATTGGCCGGGTTCACCACCGTGCCGATGCCAGAAAACGTGCGACCCATCCCGCCCCAGAGGTCGCCCATGACGTGGGAGAAACCCGAGGCGATTCCCAGTTCGGAACGTCCCCAGCTGTTGGTTCCCACGCCCAAATAACCCAATCCGGAGCCGGGCTCCGAGGGTCGCTCGACGAGGGTGACATCGACCGACGCCGCCGTCCCATCGCGGAGGAACTCGACCGTGACGCGCTCACCGGCCCCGATGCCACCGATGGTTTCGCTCAATTCGTCGACACTGCCGATGGCCCGGCCACCGATGGTCGTGATGTGGTCATCGAGTTCGATACCGGCGCGTTCGGCCGGTGAGCCTTCGGTGATGGCGAACACCTTCACCTCTCCGGTCTCCTGATAACGACCGCCGGTGGTGTACACGAACATCATGATGACGATCGCGATGATCATGTGCATCATCGAGCCCGCGGTGATGACGAGTAGACGCCAACGGTAGGGCTTGCTCGAATACGACACCGTCTCGTCGCCGGGTTCGACCGGATCGAGATTGTTCATACCGACGATGCGCACGAACGCCCCCAACGGCAAGGCGCGAACGCCGAATTCGACGCCATTGCGGGTCATGCTCCAAAGCTTGGGGCCGAATCCCATGAAGAACTGGGTTCGCTTCATACCCGCCCAACCGGCGGTGACGAAGTGGCCGACCTCGTGAAGGAAAACCGACACCAGCAGACCGACCACCAACACGAGGCTCCAGACGTTCGTCACGCCGAGCCAGACCAACAAGGCCAAGATGACGAGCCCGGACGTGAGCGCGACCGAGCGCTTGGGGCCTTGGTCGACCGGGGTCTCGCCCACGGCCCCGCCGGCCATCATCTCGTCGCGCAGCGATCGGTACAGGGTCATGGCGACAGAATGCTACGAGCAGTTTCGCGCCCGCGCCGGTCGGCCTCGATGATGTCGGCGGCTTCCAATGGTCCAGAGAGTGACTGATGTCGCTGCAACGACTCCTCCACGATCTCGGCGATCTGGGTCCACCGCAAGCCACCGTCGAGGAATCGATCGACCACCACCTCGTTTGCTGCCGACATGAACGCGGGTGCCGTTCCGCCGATGCGACCGGCCTCGTAGGCGAGGTCGAGGCAACGGAACGTGTTCCGATCGGGAGACGCGAAGTCCAGTCGTTGCAGGTTCTTCCAATCGATGCGCCCGAAGGGTGACGCGATGCGGTGCGGATGCGCGAGGGCATAGCCGATGGGCAACCGCATGTCGGCCAGGCTCAACTGAGCCATCGTGGAGCCGTCGGAGAATTCGACCATGGAGTGGATGATGCTCTGGGGGTGTACCACCACGTCGATGTGGTCGTACGGGATCCCGAACAGTTCGTGAGCCTCGATGACCTCGAGTCCCTTGTTCATCAACGTGGACGAATCGATGGTGATCTTGGGACCCATGCTCCACGTCGGATGGGCCAGCGCCTGATCCACCGTGACGGACCGCAGGTCGTCGGTGGTGCGACCCCGAAAAGGTCCTCCGCTGGCGGTCAGGACGACGCGGGACACCTCCACTCCCGGGCGAACGGTGGAACGCAGGCACTGGTGGATCGCGCAGTGCTCGCTGTCGACCGGGATGATCTCGGCGCCAGGCGTCGACCGTAACGGCCGCACCACCGGCCCGGCAGCGATGAGGGATTCCTTGTTGGCCAACGCCAAACGCTTGCCCGCGGCCAACGTCGCCAACGTCACGTCGAGGCCGGCGAAGCCGACCACGGCATTCACGACCACGTCGGCGTGGGCGACGAGGTCGGACATGGTCGCCTCCACGCGGACCCCGGGCAACGCCTCACGCACCTCGGCCACCCGGGCGGTGTCGGCCACCGCCACCACGCCCACGCGAAACTCGCGGGCTTGGGCGACGAGAGTGTCGACTGACGAACCGACGCCGAGAGCCGTCACGACGTACTCGACGTCACGCTCGGGTCGCGCGTTCTCGGCCCGCACGACGTCGAGAGTTTGTCCACCGATCGAACCGGACGAACCGGCGATGGCCACACGAACAGTGCTGGGCGAGCCCATCATCGACCGACCGTCACGACATGTAGGGCTGAAGCACCATCAAGAGGTAGTACGACGCGGGTAGGGCGAACAGGAATCCGTCGAACCGGTCGAGGACTCCGCCGTGGCCACGAATGATCGTGCCGAAGTCCTTGATCTCGAGGTTGCGCTTGAACATGCTCTCGACCATGTCACCCAAGGGCGCCAAGACCGCCACGACGATGGCCAGCAACAGCACCTCCCCGATGTCGTTCCACGTGTCACTCTGCAAGCTGACGATCCACATCACGACCAGTGTGGCCACGGAACCACCGAGCAGTCCCTCCACGGTCTTGTTCGGGCTGATCCAAGAGCGAAGCGGCGTGTTGCCCGCCGCCGAACCGACGAACAAGGAGCCGACGTCATTCGCGATCACACCGGCGGCGACGATGAACAAGGTGTCGGTTCCGACGTGCGAGAGGCCGGGCGCGTTCGACGCGCCAGCCAGCAACGCACCATACGCACCGAGTAAACCGATCCACGTCACGCCGAGCGTGGTGATGGCCACGTTCGGCATCGGATTGGCCTGCACATTCTCGGCACCGATGTAGGTGATGGCCGAGGCCATGAAGGCGAACGTCAGCACCAACGGCAGGGCGCCGTCGCCGACCCAGTAGGCGGCCAACGGAGCAGCGACACAAGTGGCAATCCCGACGATGGTGGCCGGACGATAGCGACGCTCGACGATCTTCTCGAAGAACTCGGCGGCGGCCAGACCACACACCAACACAACGATCGCCAAGACCGCGACCGGCCTCCAGAGCAACGCGGCCACGAAGACCGCCAACATGAGCAAGCCAACGGCGATGGCCGTGGGCATGTCACGCCCGCCGGAGCCACCCATCGAACGCGCGGCGCGCGCCGGACGCGGGCGCGCCTCGGGACGCACCCGGGCACCACTTCCGGTTCGGCTCTGCGGGTCGTCCCCGCTCGAGGCACGCCGACCACGGCCGGTCTCCGAGGTGTCGACGGTTGCCGGGATCGGCCGCGTGTTCGCCCCGGTGGTCGGGTCTCGCCGGGTTCCACCGGTGGACTCGCCCAAGCGCACGCGCGGACGACCACCACTGGCGTCGGCCGTACGCGGAACCGAGCCGGACGGATCGTCGGGAACGGGGCGCGGGGCCGGACTCGAGTACGAACCCCAAATGTCGACATCGTCGTCGGTCGAGCGCGGAGCGGGTCGCGCGGCGCCGCCGGAACGCTCGTCGGGGAACAAGGGCGCCTGGTCCGCCGATGGCGAGTCGGTCCAGTGAGGCAACGCCCCCGAGTCGTCAGAGCCGAAACTCAACGGGGCCACGTCATCGGCCTCCTCGTCGGAGAAACGAAGTTCACCGAAGTCGTCCAAGTCATCATCGTTCGATCCGTCTCCGGATCCTCGACGCCACATGTCATCGCTCATGATTGTCTCCCCTCGGTCCGGTCAGACTTCCAGAAGTTCCTGTTCTTTGCGTTGCACGGCCTTGTCGATGTGCTCGACGTGATCGTGAGTGATCTTGTCCAACTCCTTCTCGGCACGTTCCAACTCGTCGGCCGAGATGTCGCCGGCCTTCTCGATCGTCTCGAGTTGCTTGCGCGCGTCGCGACGAACATTGCGGACGGCCACTCGACCGTCCTCAGCCATAGTCTTCACCAACTTGACGTAGTCACGACGTCGTTCCTCGGTGAGCATCGGGAAATTGAGTCGAATGACGACACCGTCGCTCGACGGCGACATTCCGAGGTCGCTGTCACGAATGGCCTTCTCGATGGCCCCGAGGGAGCCACGGTCGTGGGGCTTGATGACCAGGACCCGAGCCTCGGGCACCTGGAATCCGGCCAACTGCTGCATCGGGCAGTCGGCTCCGTAGTAATTCACCAGCAGTTTCTCGACCAGAGCCGGGCTAGCCCGCCCGGTGCGAACCGTTGTGAACTGGGCTTGGGCGTGCCCGACGGCCTTGTCCATCTTGTCGATGGCCTCGAGAAGGATGTCGTCGGTCACCCCACCAGCGTACCGATGCGCTGACCCTCCAGAACGGATCTGATGTTGCCCGGTGTGCTGACATCGAACACCACGATCGGGATCCGGTTGTCGCGGCAAAAGGCGATCGCAGTGGCGTCCATGACCCGCAATTCCTTCTCGATGACCTCTTTGTGCGAGACCCGGTCGTAGCGGGTGGCGCGGGGGTCGAGTTTGGGATCTGCGCTATACACGCCGTCGACACCGGAATGGGTGCCCTTCAAAATGGCCTCGGCATCGATTTCGGCGGCGCGCAGGGCCGCTGCGGTGTCGGTGGTGAAGAACGGGTTCCCCGTCCCTCCGGCAAAAATCACGACGCGTCCCTTCTCCATGTGACGCTCAGCGCGACGACGAATGTACGGCTCGGCGACCTTGGGCATTTCGACCGCGGTCATGACTCGACTGTGTTGTCCGACGCGCTCAAGTGCGTCCTGCAACGCCAGACCATTCATGACGGTGGCGATCATTCCCATGAAATCGGCTTGCGCCTGATCCATTCCTTGCCCGGCACCTTTCAGACCGCGCCAGAAGTTGCCCCCTCCGACGACGACGGCGATGTCGATGTTCAGGTTCTCACGCACGTCCTTGATCTCGGTGGCCACCTGGTGCAACACGTTGGTGTCGAGTCCGAAGCCGGTCGGTTCGGCCAGCGCCTCACCGGACAGTTTGAGAATGACGCGCTTCCACCGGGGACGATCCTTGGTCGCACCCATCTCGAATCAGCCGATCTCGATCTGGGCGAAGCGCACGATCCTCGCGCCACCCAGAACTTGGGTGACCGATTGTTTGTCGTCCTTGGCGTAGGGCTGTTCGACGAGACACACGTCCTTGAAGAAGCCGTTGATGCGACCCTCGACGATTTTGGGAAGTGCGGCCTCGGGCTTGCCCTCGTTGCGGCTGATGGTCTCGAGTGTGGCGCGCTCTTTGTCGACGACGTCGGCGGGAACCTCGTCGCGCGTGAGGTACTTCGGGCGGGCGAAGGCGATGTGGACGGCGATGTCGTGCGCCAGATCAGCCGACCCGTCCGCAACCTCTACGAGGACCGCGTTCACCCCCCGACCACCTTGGACATGTTGGTAACTGTCGATGACGTTGCCAGAGACGGCTTCGACCCGGGCGACCTCACCGAGTTCGATCTTTTCCTTCAGCGTGATCTTCAGGTCCTCCAGAATGGCGGCGCGCTCCGAAACGGCGGCTTCACCCTTGGCGACCACCAGTTCGGCCAACGCCTGAGCCTCGGCCTTGAACTGATCGCTACCGGCCACGAAGTCGGTCTCGCACTTGAGCTTCACGATGGCGCCCACGTTGCCCGACACCGAGAGGGCCACGACTCCCTGAGTGTTCTCTCGGTCGTCGCGTTTGGCCGAGGCAGCCAAACCCTTCTCGCGGAGCCACTGCTTGGCCCCTTCCATGTCGCCGTTGTTGGATTCGAGCGCCTTCTTGCAGTCCATCATTCCGGCACCGGTGGACTGGCGCAACGTCTGGACGTCCTTGGCGGTGAACGACATGGGTCAGGACTCCGCGGAGGGCTCGTCCGCCACGACGGTCTTGGCGGCGGCCAATTTGGCCTCACGCTCGGCTTGAGCCGCCGCGGCCGCGGCGCGGGCTTTGGCCTGATCGGCGGCGAACTCCACCTTTTCGGCGTCGGAGCGCTCGGGAGGAACGAGGCCCGGGTTGCGCTTGGACGCGATGTAGCGACCCTCGATGACCGCCTCGGCGATGACCTTCGACATGAGTTCGTTGGCACGAATCGCGTCGTCATTGCCGGGGATGGGGTACGTGATCAAGTCGGGGTCGACGTTGGTGTCGACGATGGCCACCACCGGGATGCCGAGCTTGTTGGCCTCGGTGACACCGATGTGCTCTTTCTTGGTGTCGATGATGAACACGGCGTCGGGACGACGGGTCATGTGGCGGATACCGCTGAGGTTCTTCTGCAGCTTGGCCAACTCTCGGCTCTTGAGAAGGGCCTCCTTCTTCGGCATCAAGTCGAACTCGCCGGACTCCTTCAGCCGCTCGAGTTCGAGCATCTTTTGGACGCGCTTGTAGATGGTCTCGAAGTTGGTGAGCATGCCTCCAAGCCAACGCTCGTTGATGTACGGCATACCGCATTTGTCGGCGAAGTCGGCGATCGGGTCTTGGGCCTGCTGTTTCGTGCCGACGAAGAGCACGTCGCCACCCTTGGCCGACAGATCGCGAATGAACGCGTAGGCGGACTCGATGCGCTCGAGAGTCTGCTGCAAATCGATGATGTAAATGTCGTTGCGCTCACCGAAGATGAATCGCTTCATCTTGGGGTTCCACCGACGGGTCTGGTGTCCGAAGTGAACTCGTGCTTCCAGAAGTTGACGCATCGTGACGACGGCCATGGCTTTTCCTCTCGTGTCTGCGGTTGGCGACACCGGCCGACGCGGCACCCGAGGGTGCCGACCACAGGACGCGATCGGTGTGTGCTGATCAGGACCCGTATCCCGGGCCGTTGAGCAGGTTAGCGGGACTTCGTGCCGGCCGGACAGGTCCATTGGGGCGGCGGGGACCGCCACGAACCGGACCGCGGTACCAACCGCGGGGCCACCCGCCATCGGCCGAGAATCGGACGGGGATCGACATAGGGGTCATTGGAGCCGAGCCGACGCACGCTGAGGGTGATGGGCCAGCCACCGGCGTCTCCAACTCGCTCCCCCTGTCGGACCGGGTCCCCCCGACGGGGATTGGGGCCCTCGGCCGAAACGTCATCGAGCAGGAGCCCGCCCACGGTGACCAACGTGCCCGGCGCGAACACCGGTGAATCCGTCGGATCAATGGTGATGTACAGGCGGCCGCCGACGAAACCGTAGAACGCGACGGTGCCGGCGACCGGCGCCAGCACCGCCTCACCGAGCACGCTGGCGAAATCCACAGTGCGATGACCGGCGCAGTAGGGGCACGGGGGCGCAACGTAGGGGGCCACCACGCGACCCGACACCGGAGGCTGGAGGCACGTGGAGGCCGAGCCCCCGAGCGCTGACGGCACGAACATGGACGCGGACACGAGCGCGGCGATCCCCAGCATGCCTCGGGGTGGGCGGACCGCGTCGCTCGGCGACCGTTATCTGCCGGCGATGATCACAAGCCTGCCGAGGCGAGGCGGGCTCGCAACATGATGACCGCCTTGGAGTGAATCTGCGACACCCGACTCTCGGTCACGCCGAGTACGTCGCCGATCTCGGCCAAGGTCATTCCTTCGTCGTAATACAACGCCACGACGGTTCGTTCGCGCTCGGGAAGATTGCGAACCTCCCCACGCATGATCCGACGCAACTCGCGATCCTCGACCACCGCCTCGGGACCTTCGTCACGCGACGCGGGAAGTTGCCGCGGTTCGGTCTCACCTCCCGAGACCACGTGGTCGAGTGGTCCCACGTTGGCCACCGACAGACTGCTCAACCACTTGGCAAGCTCCTCGTCGGAGATTCCCAACTCGACGGCGATCTCCTCGTCGGTCGGAGCCCGCTTCAGCTCGTTACCCAACTTGGCGACCGCCTGCTCTATCTGACGTCCTTTGCTACGGATGGAACGCGGAACCCAGTCTTGCGCCCGTAGGCCATCGAGAATGGCCCCTTTGATGCGGGGCACGGCAAAGGTCTCGAACTTCCATCCGAGCGAGGGATCGAAACGATCGACGGCATCCATCAAACCGAAGAAGCCGGTGCCGACCAACTCTCCGGTGTCCACCCCGGCAGGTAGCCCGGCGGCCACACGACCGGCCACGAACTTCACGAGCGAGGAGTAGTGAACGACCAGTTGATCTCGGGCTCGCTCGTCGCGTTCCTCGACCCAGCGCACCCAGGCGCGTTCGATCGCCGGCGTCGTGCGAACAGGCTTTTCGTCGGATTCAGTCATCGCCTTTGGTCCGGATTCGTGAGGGTAGGTCACCCTCGAGAATCAGGCCCGAGGATGAGTGTTCGTGTACACAGACCGTAGACGCTCTTTGCTCACGTGCGTGTACCTCTGCGTGGTGGCCACGTCGCTGTGACCCAACAGTTCCTGAACGGTGCGCAGATCGGCTCCGCCATCGAGCAGGTGGGTGGCGAACGTGTGGCGCAAAGCATGCGGATGCGTGGGACTGGCACTGCGGCGGTCCATCACCCGACGAACGTCACGAGCGCCCAGACGTCCGCCCCGAGAATTGAGGAACAGGGCCGCGCCGGATTCGTCGGTCTCCACTTCGAGTCTTTTGGTGATCCAGGCCTTCACCGCCTCGACGGCCGCTCGCGACATCGGGACCCGACGTTGCTTGCCACCTTTGCCCCACACCGTGACGATCCCTCGTCGACAGTCCACACCGTCGAGGTCGAGCGAGCACAACTCGCTCACGCGCAGACCGCTGCCATAGAGCATCTCCATCAGGGCGTCGTCGCGTCGTCGACGCCATTGCGGTTCGGAGTCGTCCGCGCGACTCTCGGGTTCGAGCACGGCCCGTAACTCGGCGCCGTCCAGCACACGGGGCAGACGACCCTCCCCCGCGGGAGCCCGCAGGCCGAGCGACGGGTCGGTGGCCACCAGCCCGGTGCGACGAGCCCACCGGAAGTACCGACGAATGGCGGCCGCCTTGCGGGCGATGCTGCGCTTGGCGAATCGTCGGGCGGCAAGGTGGGCCAGATACCGACGCAGCAACAGGCGATCGACTTTGGCCGGGGCGGACGCGTCCACGGAGGCGCACCAAGCCACGAAGGCCGACAGATCCGATGTGTAGGCGGACTTGGTGTTGTCGGACGCCGCGGTGAGCGACGCGATGAAATCGGCCGCTCGCCATGCCGGGTCGACGGCCGAACTCACCGAGGTCACTGCGGACACCATGTGGTCAGGGTACCGACACGATGGCCGACGATGCCGACGTCGCACCGTTCTTCGGTTCGCATCGTGAACCTCAGTGTCGGGCTCGTTCGAACCAGCCACTGGTGCAGATCAACCAACCTGCGGCCTCCAATCGGCCCAGGCTGACCGCGGTGGCCCCGAATGACGAACCCCACGAGTCACGGGCGAGGGTCGCCACGTCGTCCAGCGACAAGGGTTCAGCGTCGAAGAGTTCGAGGACCCGCGCGTCGATTCCCACCGCGGGCACCCGGGGGTCGAAACGTCCCGTCGCCCGTCGATGATCGAGACCCAACACCGCCAGCACGTCGTCGGTATCGATGGCCACCAGGGCGCCGTCACGAATGAGCAGGTTGGTGCCCTGCGAGGCGCGGGTGCTGGTGGCACCCGGCACCGCCATCACCGTGACCCCGCGCTGCAGGGCCTCGCGCACGGTGATCAACGACCCGCCCTCCAGTCGCGACTCGACCACCAACACGATCTCGGACAGGCCGGCGATGATTCGATTGCGCAGGGGAAATCGAAAGGGTTCGGGGGCCGAACCCAGCGGCGACTCGGTGCACAGAAATCCGCGTTCGCCGACCATGGACCACAATCGATCGTGCTCGGGCGGGTACACGACGTCGAGCCCACTGGCCACCACCGCCACCGGGCGTCCCGGTCCACGCGAGTCCAAGACCCCACGATGCGCGGCGGCGTCGACACCGCGCGCCAGACCGGACACCACCGCGACCCCGGCCTCGCCGAGTTCGGAACCGAAGCGACGGGCCACCCCACGCCCGTACTCGGTGGCGTTCCGGGTGCCCACGATGGCGACGCGTCGTCCACTCAACACCGAGACATCACCCCGTGAAAACAACACGGCGGGAGCCGACGGATCGCCGACCAGACACTCCGGATAGTCAGCCATCCCCCACACGCGGACATCGATGTCGGTGGGAAGCGGGTCGACACTCGACGAGTCGACCAGGGCCTCGCGCCACAAGTCGGCCAGCGAACGTCCCGCCGACGTCGACGGGTGGAAGGACAACATTCGGGTGATGACCTGATCAGAATCCCAACCGCCGTCCCGCAAACGCTCGACGATCACCGACGGGCGACCCCGAGCGAGCAGTAGGCGCAAACGCCGCGCGGTCACCAGGGGCAGTGCGGCGAGACGGCAAGCAGCGACCCGTTCGGCGGCATCGGAGGAAATCGTCATACCTCTTGTCGCCGGTCGTCTCCTCGCCGTGGAGCGATGCGGGCCCGCAAGGCCAACGCCGTGGCGACGTGGACCTCGTCGATGCGCTCACAACCGCCCTCTCTGTCGGCGATGGTGCGCGCCACCCGTCGAATGCGGTGCAGCCCACGGCCGGTGAGTCGACCAGCCTCCAGTTCGCTACGCAGCAGGGCCATGCCCCGCTCGTCCACCGGCGCGAAGCGATCCAAATCGTCGCCGTCGAGAAAGGCATTCAGCGAGCCCTGTCGATCGAGGGCGATCGCGCGCGCCCGCATCACCCGTTCGCGCACCACCGCCGTTCTCTCGCCGGCCTTCTCTCCGAGTAAGTCATCCACCCGTGGACGATGAACCAGAACCCGAACGTCGAATCGGTCGAGGAGGGGTCCGCTGAAGCGACGGCGATACTTGGACAACGCAGTCTCGTCACACTCACAGGTCCCCGGTGTCCCACCACCACACGGACACGGATTCGTCGCGGCCACCAACGTGAATCGTGCGGGAAGTTCCAGACGAGTGTTCGCGCGATCGATGCGGATTCGACCACTTTCGAGCGGTTGACGCAGGGCGTCGAGAGTCGACGGTGCGAACTCGCCCAACTCGTCGAGAAACAAGACACCGCCGTGGGCCAAACTGACCTCGCCGGGTCGTAACGACGAAGAGCCACCACCGATGATGGACACGGTGCTCGCCGAATGATGTGGCATGCGGATGGGGGGCACGGTGACCAAGCCGTCCCCCGGCAGTTTCTCGCCGGCCGCTGATCGCACGAGCGTGGCGTTCAGGGATGTCGTGTCGTCGAGAGGCGGGAGCAATCCCGGCAACCGCTGGGCCAACATCGTCTTGCCGGAACCGGGAGGGCCGACGAGGAGCAGGTGGTGCCCTCCCGCGGCCGACAGTTCGAGACCCAAACGGGCGGCATCTTGTCCACGAACGTCGGCCAGGTCCGGCGGCGGTAAGTGGGCACGGGGGGCGGCTGGTGGCGGGAGATCGGGCCAAGGCCCGATGCCGACCAGACAGTCGACCAATTCCCGCAACGTTCGTACGGAGCGCAGCGACGGGGGTTTGGCGATGCGCGCCTCGTCCACGTTGCCGATCGGGACCACCACGCCACTCAACGAGGACATGAAGGGGCGATCGTCGTCGACAGCAACGTCGACGTCGTGCACCAACGACATCACCATCGGTGCCACGCCCGAGACCGGTCTCAGACGACCGTCGAGACCGAGTTCGCCGATCACCGCGAGACCATCCACCGCCCGGGGTGGAATCTGCCCGTCGGCGACGAGGATGGCCACGGCCATGGCCGCATCGAGAGCCGTGCCGGTCTTTCGATGCGTGGACGGCGCCAGGTTCACCGTGATGCGACGAGAGGGCCAGTGCAACCCGCTCGAAAGCACAGCGGTGCGAATTCGGTCCCGCGATTCACGACAGATGTCGTCGGGACGCCCAAGGATGGTGAACGTCGGAAGTCCGACCCCGATGTGCACCTCGACGTAGACCAAGGCCCCCTGGGAGCCCATCACACTGGCTGAGCGAATCGTGGAGAGCATGTGTACCTCGCGTTCTGACCGGCGATCCGGCGTGACGTCGTGTGTGCGACTCGGGGCGGCGACCGGCGAGAACCCGTCGAACGCGGTGACCGGATTCCCACTGAACGACCTGAAAGACTGACCATGCCATGCGTGTTCGCTCTCGTCACCTCACGGCCGTTGGTTTCGTCGTCGCCATCGCTTCGACGTTGGTGGCTTGTAGCGACACCGACCGCAGCGGAGCCCGCTTCTGTGGCGAACTGTCGGGGACGGTGGCCGGCCTCAGTGGACCGCTCTCATCCTCGGTCGAGATCGGTGACCTCATCGATCGCTACGAGAAACTGGACGCGATCACCCCATTGGCCATTCGTGATGATTGGCACGTCGTCACCGAGCTCCTGCGCTCGGCCCAGGACGTGGACTTCGAGGATCCGCGGAGCCGACAGGACCTCGCCGATGCGGCCTACAAGGCCGAGCGCAGTGCCCGAGCGGTGGCAGCCTGGGTGGAGTCGACTTGTGGAATCGCCATGCCCGACGTCATCGGCGTCGAAGGACCGGACCCCACGACCGCCACGACGGTCCCGTGATGGACGCCACCTTTGCGGGGACGAGTCAGAGGATCTCGCCGCGCTTCAAGATGACCTTGTCGACCAATCCGTATTCCTTGGCCTGCTCGGCGGTGAACCAACGATCGCGTTCGGCGTCGGCCTGGATGCGCTCGAGCGTTTGACCACTGTGAAAGGCGGTCAGTTCGGCCATGCGCTTCTTGGTGTAGCCGAGTTGCTCGACCTGAATGGAGATGTCGGTGGCCTGCCCGCGCAGACCCGCCAGAGGTTGATGCATCATGATGCGGGCGTTGGGCAACGTGTATCGCTTGCCCTGGGCGCCCGCGGTGAGCAGGAACTGACCCATCGACGCCGCGAGACCCATGCAGACCGTGGCCACGTCGCAACTGACAAACTGCATCGTGTCGTAAATGGCCATGCCGGCGGTGACGGAACCTCCGGGGCTGTTGATGTACAACCAGATGTCAGCATCGGAATCCTCACCCTCGAGGTACAGCAACTGCGCGCACAGTTGATTCGCGATGTCGTCGTTGACGTCGGTTCCGAGCATGACGACACGATTTTTCAACAACCGCGTGAAAATGTCGGCGCGGCCGGGATCACCGGCATCGAGATTCATCGGGCGTCCGGGGTCCATGTCGGAAATCATGTCGTGAGACTAGCCCTGTACGGGGCAGAATGACGGAGTGGCGAACCCCTCACAATTCACACCGAGTACCGACGAACTCGTCGCCAACAACCGCCGTTTCGCCGCTGAATTCGCCGACCGCGGACGGGCTTCCTCACCGCAACGCCACCTAGCCATCGTGGCCTGCATGGACAGTCGACTGGACGTCGGGCGACTTCTCGGCTTGGACCCGGGTGACGCTCACATCATCCGCAACGCCGGCGGTGTGGTGACCGACGACGTCATCCGCTCACTGGTGCTGTCCCAACGCCTACTCGGCACGCGCGAGGTGATCCTCATCCACCACACCGACTGCGGGCTTCAGAAGGTGAACGAGGACGATCTCAAGGACCAGATCGAGAAAGAGTGCGGTGTCCGGCCGAGGTTTGACTTCGAGTCCTTCGGAGACCCCGCGCAGAGCGTCCGACGGAGCATGGACCGACTGCGCTCGAGTCCTTTCATCGTGCACAAGATCCACATCCGCGGCTTCGTCTACGACGTGGACGACGGAAATCTGCGCGAGGTCGACGCCGCTCGCTAGTCGCGCCTCACCCCTGAGAACGCCACCACCACCCGGGCGTCGTCGTCGATATGGGAACGACACTCCATCAATCCGGCCAGTCCCGCCGCGCCGGTGGGGCTGACATCGATTCCCGAGATCGACGGCGCCATCAACGAGGCCCGAATGACGTTGTGTTCCCGTGCCACCACCACCCGTCCGCCCGTGGTGCGCAGTTCGATGACGTCGGCGACCCAGTCGTAAGTCTCGTCGTCGAGGATGCCGTCAGCGAGGGAACGAGGCTCGGACTCCCAGGCCCTCATGTGCTCGCTCCAGTGCCGGGCCATCACTTCATCGTCGCGCGCCGAGGACCAAGCACGCGCCAACGGCGCGCATCCCTCGGTTTGCACCGCGAACAGGGGGGCTCGTAAACCGGTCTCGCGCGCACCGCGGGATACGGCGGCGGCGAACGCACCGCCACCGACCTGCACGAAAAGAGCGTCGACCGCGTCGATTCCCTCGCCACCCAACGACTCCCCCAACTCCCAACCGAACGTGCGCCCCCCATCGAGGCACAAGGCGTTTTCGGGACCCTGAACGCTGAACGGTATGGCGCCCTTGGCCACCGCCTCGCGAAAACGAAGCACCGTCGGATCGCCGGGAGGATCTCCGGCTCGCCGGGGGCATCGGTTGATTCTGGCGCCGAGAGATTCGAGTGAACTCACCGTCAGGCCGCTGGCCCATTCCGGAATGAAAACGTCGAGCGGCCACTTGGCGGCGTGGGCCAGGGTCGCAGCGGCGATGGCAGCATTGCCACACGAAGAGATGGCCAGCGACGGTCGCGTGGGTTCCGTCCACGACACCAGTCCCAACGACTCAGCAACCCGCAGGTGGAGCAGAATCGACATCAGGTGGCGGGCCTTTTGACTTCCACCGACGTTGCCGGTCTCGTCTTTCACCCACACGCCCCCCGTCGGGCCGAACCCGAGTTCGTCGCTCAACGACGACGAACGGGTAACTGGTGTCGTGTGGAATCCGTCATTGGTGTCGCGCACCAACTGCACGGTTTCGGCATCGGACATTCCGTGCGCCAGCGCGAACGCGTGCCACGCCATGAGGCGACGGAAACGTATGAAGGGGTTCGCTTCGTCGCCATCGGCCGACACGAGGGGATCTCCCACGTCGGCACGCTCCATGCGCAACAGGACGTGCCGGCGATCTCCGTTCTCGTTCGGGCACCGCCACGGCGCGACGGCGTCGAGGCCGACGAACGCCCCGCACGACGCGCACCGGAACCCGTCGATCATCGCCCCAACCGGATCAAGCGGCTGCCACGCGGGCGTTGAACTCGGTGATCATCTCGTCCCACAGCGGTGTGTACCGGCGGAGTCCCCGCCAGAAGGACTGATCGCGACGGGCCTCGAACAACTCGAACGGAGTCCCCTGTTGCTCGACCCAGGTGTAGTAGCCGAGGTTGAAGATACGGTTGCGGTCGCGCTCGGTGCACTCGATCATGTCCTCGGTGGTGACGTGCCCCAGATGACGACCCCACACCTCGGCGGCGTCCGCGGAACTCATCTCGCCACCGAAGCGGCTACTCACCGTGGCCACGCGCGAACTCGGGTACAGAGCGGCCCCATCGGTGGCGATGGTGATGACCGCCTCGTCGGGGCCGAGGTTCAACAACTTCGAGGTCTTGATGGCCGCGAGCGTGTTGCAGATGGCCGAGAAGCCGAAGTGCTCCAAAGCGGCGATGAGGTCGGTCGAGAGTCCCTTCTTGTCGGCCATGTAAGCGCGACCGGCCGCCGAGTTGAACAAGACGTCCAGTTCGTCGGTGGCCTGATCGCTGATGGCGCACACCACGTCGGTGTTCGTGATGTTGTGGATGAGGGGGATGTGCTTGTCGCCGATGCCTTGGATGTTGTGTTCCCCGTAGCCGTTCTCCAGCATGGTGGGGCACTCGAGAGCTTCGACGGCCACGATTCGGGCGCCGTAATCATCCTTCAGGCGGTCTCCGGCCGCGATGGTGCCGGCGGACCCGGTAGCCGACGTGAACGCCGCCAGGGAGATGTCGCGACCGGCCTTCTTCATCGCCGCGCGGACGGTGTCGAAGACGTGACCCAACGCCCGACCGGTCACCTCGTAGTGCCCGAGATGATTGGCGAACTCGCAGAACTGATTGAAGATGAAATTGCCGGGGTCCGTGGCCAACTCGTTGCAGGCGTCGTAGATCTCCTTCACGTTGCTCTCGGTGCCCACGGTCTTGATGACGTCTTCGGCGGGATTGGCGCACCAACGGTCGAGCCAGTCGAAACGCTCCTGGCTCATACCTGCCGGCAGGATCGCCACACCTCGACACCCCATGATGCGGCTGATGGCCACACCCCCACGGGCGTAGTTGCCCGTCGACGGCCAGATGGCCCGATGGCGCGTGGGATCGAACTGACCGGTCACCACGCGGGGGGCAAGACACGAGTAGGCGGCCAACACCTTGTGGGCGGTGATCATCGGGAAACGATCGCCGAACACCACGATGATCGGATTGGGAACTCCGGTCAGTTCGCCCGGCAACACCACGTGGTCGGGAACCGGGGTGCGACGACCCTGAAGGTCGTTGTACCAATGGACCCGCCACAGGTTGCGGGCATCGGGTCCTTGCGGATCGGCGTCGGCGACGATCGACGGGTCGACTAAGGAGGGGTCGGCGACCTGGGCGAAGGTGGGCAACACGATGCCCTGCTCGCGGAACCGCTTCACACTGTTCGACACGGCGCCGGAATCCACCACGCGATCGGCCAACCCGAATTGGTTCTCGAGGGCGAATCGAGTGGCGGGAGATGAGGATCGGTCCACGACGGTCACCTTTACAGTTTGTCAAAGGATCGCCCGAAAGGCGTGCTGGACCCGGTATTTGCCAAGTGACCACTTGCGATATTCGGGTAGCCTCGCGGCGTGACTTCCCTCGGCGGTGGAACCAAACAACGCATCGTCGAGCACCTTCAGACCGTCCTGTCGGCCACCGCCCCCGACCTGGCCCGACTGATGGGCGTGAGCGACGCCGCGATGCGACAGCATCTCGAGCAACTGGAGGTCGACGGGGTGGTTCGCCGCGACACCGCCGACCACCCGATCGATGCGCGACATCGGGGGCGACCAGCTCTGCACTGGACCCTCGATCGCGACGGTCCATCCTCGATCGTCGACGTCTTCCCCACCGCCTTCCCCGATCGCCACGACGATCTGGTCGTCGACTTGCTGAGCGCGATCGAAAGCGAACTCGGACCCGACGCTCTCGAACGCGTCCTCGCCCGTCGAGGCGAGCGACAAGCGGCGAATTACCGCGAGTCGATCGGACGCGGACCCCTGAGTGAACGGGTGGCCAGACTGGCTCGTCAGCGCGACCTCGAGGGTTACCGAGCCGAGGCGGTGACGGCGAGCGACGGTGCGATGATCCTCACCGAACACCACTGTGCGATCAGTGACGCGGCCAAGTCGTGTGGCTCGCTGTGCGAATCCGAATTGACGGCTTTCCGAGTTGCGCTGGGCACCGATGTTTCCGTCGAGCGCACCCGACACGCCCTGGCTGGTGACGGCCGTTGCAGTTATCGCATCGCGCCCGCCGACTGAGACGAACGAATCAGTCCTCGACGACCTCGGATATCTGCATCACCGGGACGATGTTGGTGTAGTTCGGCACATCAGCCTGCACCTCGGCGGTGAGAGGTGATCCGAGGGCGGCACCCATCGCCTCCATCGATTCGAAAGTCATGTGCACGGCAGCCACGTGCGGACCGTTGACGCCCTTGTCGATGACGGTGGATGTGGGCTTCCAAGCCGCGACAGCCAACGGAACATGGGTGGTTCGGTAGTAGTCGTGGTCGAAGGTGGAGCCCTCCGATGACGGGTAGTAGACGCTCACTTTGATCATCGTCAGACCGTAGCCTGTGGCACGCACGACACGCGCGGGCGTGGCGAAACTGGCAGACGCGCAGGATTTAGGTTCCTGTTCCGCAAGGAGTGTGGGTTCAAGTCCCTCCGCCCGCACTAGAAAAGAGCCATGGTCGCTCTGCCCGAACTGCCCACCCCCGCGTTGGTGCTGAGCCTCGAGGTTCTGGAGCGGAACCTCGCCACCATGTCGGCGGCCCGTCCCGGCTCCAGGTTGCGTCCCCATGTCAAGGCCCACAAATGTCTCGGGATCGCCCGTCGTCAAGTGGAAGCCGGGCATCACTCCTTCACCTGTGCCACGCCCCTCGAGGTGGTCGGAATGGCTCGGGCCGGTGTCGGAAGCGACCTGCTGTTGGCGAACGAAACCGTCGATTCGCACCGATTGGCGGCGATGGCGGCGGCCGAGCGCGAGAGCGGGATCACGGTGACGGTGGCGGTGGATTCGACCGTGACCGTCGACCTGGCCGCCGCCGCCGGACTGCGTCACGTGTTGATCGATGTGAACGTGGGCCTGCCCCGTTGCGGATGTGCGCCCGAGGAGGCTCGCTCGCTCGCCGAACGTGCCCAGGCGGCGGGACTGACGGTTCGTGGCGTGATGGGTTACGAGGGTCACCTGATGACCGTTCCCGAGGAAGACAAGCCGCGCAAGGTCAAGGCCTGCATGAGTTCGTTGGTGGAGGCCTTCGACTCGTTGGTCGACGTGACCGGCGAGGAATGTCGCATCATCTCGGCCGGAGGTACCGGCACCTACCACGTGTTCGACAACGACGATCCCGTGTTGGGTCGAATCAACGAGGTGCAAGCCGGCAGCTACGCGTTGATGGACTCCAGCTACGGGGCACAACCACTCCCCTTCGAGCAAGCCCTCTACGTCGTGGGCACCGCGGTATCCACCACGTCCCGCGACTCCGGGTCCTGGGCCGTGATCGACGTGGGGCTCAAATCGTTGGGAATGGACCACGGCAACCCGTACATCGACGAGGCGACGGTGTGGTTCTGCAGCGACGAGCACACCACCTTTTCGATGAACGACGGCTCACTGCCGGCGATCGGCGAGCGGGTGGCGGTGCGACCCGCGCACATCGACCCGACCATCGCCCTCCACGCGGACATCCACGTGGTCCCGCGCTGGGGTGAAGAGGTGACCGAGGTGTGGCCGGTGGAACTTCGTCATTGGTGACCGGTCAATCCGGCAGCGCACCGACCAAAGCCACGAATGCTCGAGCGCGGTGCGACAGGGAGTTCTTCTCCCCGTCGGACATCTCGGCGAAGGTGCGACCATCTCCCTCATCGGGAACGAACAACGAATCGAAGCCGAAGCCACCCTCACCGCGCTCCTCGGTGGCGATGGTTCCCGAGCACTCTCCCTCGACGACGAGTTCGGTTCCGTCGGGATACGACACCACCACCACGGTGACGAAGCGCGCCCGTCGACCGCGAGCGTCGGCGATGTCCGACAAAGCGACCAACAACTTGTCCCGATTGGCTCGGTAGGGATCGGTCGCGTGTCGCGGTTGATCCGACGCGTAGCGAGCGGTGCGCACGCCCAGTTCTCCGGGCAGGGCCTCGATGAACAGACCGGTGTCGTCGGCCACCGCCGCCATCGAGGTGGCGTCGCGAACGGCTTGGGCCTTCCGACGCGCGTTGCCGACCAACGTGTCGGCCGTTTCGTCGACATCGGGGACAGCGGCGGGCCGTGGACGCAGGTCGACGAGCCCGACAAGGAGGAGTTCGATCTCGCGGACCTTGTCGGGGTTGGCCGAGGCGCACACCAACACGGGCCGGTTGGGCGACGCCGACACGTTCACGAGCGCCGTGCGGGCTCGCTGGCGATCAATTGCAACTGCAGGTCGAAGATTTCGCCCAGTCCGTTCTCGGCCAAACCGAGCAAGGAGTCCAACTCGCTCCGCGTGAACGCCATGCCCTCGGCGGTGCCCTGAACTTCGACGAAGCGCGCCTGACCAGAGACCTTGTCACGGAGCATCACGACGTTCATGTCGACCTCGGCACTGCTGTCCTCGACGTAGGGAAGATCGATCACGGGTGATCCGCCGACGATGCCCACGCTGATAGCGGCACACAACGAGGTGAGCGGATGTCGCGCGATGGCCCCCGACCGCACCAGTCGGGTGAGGGCATCGTGGAGCGCGAGGTAGCCGCCACAAATCGAGGCGGTTCGCGTACCACCGTCGGCCTGCAACACGTCACAGTCCACCACGACTTGTCGCTCGCCCAACAGGTGCATGTCGCACGCGGCACGCAGACTGCGGCCGATGAGTCGCTGTATTTCGACGGTTCGACCACTCTGCTTGCCCTTGGCCGCTTCGCGGTCGACGCGCTCGGGGGACGAACCCGGAAGCATGGAGTATTCCGCGGTCACCCAGCCCTTTCCACTGTTCCTCATCCAGCGCGGCACATCCTCGTCGATGCTGGCGGTGCACAGCACGCGCGTGCGACCGAACGACACCAGCACGCTGCCGTCGGCCATCTCGGTGAAATCACGCTCGAACGACAGAGGACGAAGTTCGTCGTGGAGGCGTCCGTCGGCGCGGTGTCCGGTGCTGCTCATGTCTTCTCCGTTGCTCGTCGTGGTGTCGGTCGTGATCGAGATAGATCGTTCGTCTTCAGCGTGGGGTCCAGGTCTCGGCGTCGACCAATTCGGGGCCCAGCAGTTTCTGCCCGAGGGTCTCGAACCACGAGACGTCCCCGCTGGACATGAATCGATGACGGGGCCGATGGCCGTCCGACCGCAACAGTCCCATGTCACTCAGTTGCTCGCGTAGGGCGAACGCGGTCTCATCGGCCGAGGACACCAAGACGACGTGGCTTCCGAGAACCTCGGTGATCACCCGAGCGAGGTAGGGATAGTGCGTACAACCCAGCAACAGCGCGTCCACCTTGGCGTCGCGAATGGGTGCCAGCAAGCGCTCGGCGAGAAGAAGGACCTCGGGTCCCGTCGTGCGGCCACGTTCGACGAACTCCACGAAACCGGGGCACGCGGCGCTGGTGAGTCGAACGGTGGCCCCGATCGCCGCTCGGGACACGGCGCGGTCGTAGGCCCCCGACCCGATGGTGCCGATGGTGCCGATGACACCGATGTCCCCCGAACGCGTGGAGTGCACGAGGGCGCGCGCGCCGGGTTCGATCACCCCGAGGATCGGAACGCTCGTTCCCTCGGCGGCGAACTCGGCTTCCAACGCATGCACCGGAAGAGCGGCCGCGGCGGTGTTGCAGGCCACCAAAATGGCCTTGGCCCCGAAGTCACGCACCAGACTCCAGGCCAATTCGCGGGCGTAGACGCGCACATCGTCGGGGTTCTTGTCGCCGTACGGATACCGGCCGGTGTCACCGATGTAAATGACATCCTCGTTCGGTAGCAGGTCGATGACCGCGCGGGCCACCGTGAGACCCCCGAATCCGGAGTCGAACAGACCGATGGGTCCGGTGATGTCGGCGGTGGCGCTCACGTCGCAGAGGCTACGAGAAATCAGCCGATTGTTCCTCGCATGGCGCTCACCACGGTGAATACCCCGAGGTTCGAGACGGCGGTTTAGATTGGTGTCATGTCCGCACAACGCATCCGCCACATCGTTCTTTTCAATTGGAAACCGGATACGCCCACGGACCATGCCGAGCGCACCACTGCGGCATTGGCCGAACTTCGACGCAAAATCCCTCAAATCCGCTCGTACCACTTCGGCGCCAACCTGGGCGTCAACCCCGGCACCTACGACTACGGCGTCACGGCCGAGTTCGACAGTATCGACGACTACTTCGTTTATCGAGACCACCCCGATCACAAGATTTTCATCGAGACGTACACCGCACCCTTCATCGACACTCGTGCCTCCATCCAGTTTGCGGTTCCCGACGGTTCCTGAGACGCGTGTTCGTCGCCACCGCTCTGGCACTGGGCGCCGCCGTGCTTCACGCCGGCTGGAACCTACGCGTCAAACAATCCGCGGACCGCTGGTTGGCGTTGTGGGGCATGTGCGTAGCCGGTGGGGTGATCGGATTTCCCTACGCCTTGGCGGCGACATTGTCAGGCGACCTCGGCTGGAGCGCGTGGGGTTGGGCGGCCGCGAGCGGTGTCGTCCACACTTTCTACTTCGGACGCCTCGGACACACCTACGACGTCGCCGACTTCAGCGTCACCTACCCCATCGCTCGCGGCGCGGGAGCGTTGTTCGCCGCCATCGGCGGAGTGCTGTTCCTGTCGGACCGTCTGTCGGCGATCTCCATGATCGGCATTCTAGTGGTGGTTGGCGGATTGGTGCTGTTGTCCGGACACGTGCGGTGGAGCCTTGTGTGGCCCGCATTGGTGGTGGCAACGCTCATCGGAACGTACACGGTGATCGACAGCAAGGGTTCGCGATCGACCACGGGGAGCGCGTACGCGATGTCCATCTTCGTCACCGGTGGCATCGGTACCACGGTTCACGGCGTGCTCCGCCGACGTTGGAAAGAGATGCGGGCGAGTGTGCCCTCCATGTGGCACCAGTACGTGGTGACGGGCGCAATCTCTTTGGTGACCTACTGGATGGTGTTACTGGCGGTGCGACGCGCCCCGGTGGGATACGTCACCGCTTTGCGGGAGTCCAGCGTGGTGTTCGCCGCCCTCATCGGCTGGAGGGTTCTCAAAGAGGGCAGTGGTCCTCGGCGCCTCATCTCGTCACTGGTGATGGTGATCGGACTGCTGACCCTGATCGTGGGGCGTTGATGGACGCCACTATCAAGCGAACATTTCGTCCAAGGTCACGACGCTCGGGAACACCGGACCACGTCCGTTGAGGCCGTCGTCCAGCCACTCGCGCAACACCTTGGTGGCCAACACGTCGTCCTCGTTGTAACGGAGCAATTTCTCGCTCATCTCACGACGTTGGGAGTCGTCATCGGTCGTCACCGCGATCTCGTACCAGAGGATCGAGTTATCACCACCGGCGTCCTCGTCACGCCAGGAGAACCCGGCCAACGGGGCCACTTCCTTCAGACTCAACGAATCCGTGGGCCACACGAGACCCTCGACCGTCTCCTTGAGGTCGACCCAGTGGTCGGTCGCACAGAGAGCGTCGATGGCCTCGTGGTCAGGCATACCCGGGAAGTCGAGCCATCGGGAGGCGATCTCGTGCATTTTGGTGTTCTCGGCGTCGGTGTAGCAGTAGAACCGAACGGTCGCGTTCTGGTGGTCACACTCGGCGATAACCGTGTGCATCCAATTCCACATCGTCACGAAGGCCCCCGGTTCGTCGACGTGCCCGCCGGCCAACGTGTGGAAGGGTCGGTAGCCGGGTCGCACGCTCGCCGGAGCGGATACACCGTCACGAACGGTCGCGTTGGTCCCCCACAGGTAGACCACGTCGGAATTCTCCATGTCAACGTCGATTTCGACGTCGGCGCGTGGCACAACTGGAATTCGCTCGTCCCGCGGTAAATGTGGCAAACCATCCGGGTGCAATCGGACGCGCGCACCGTCGATTCGTCGGGTCACGTGAGCGAACCAGGGCATCGTGGCGAGCCGGGGCTCGAGCCAGGAAAGATCGGACACCGTGACGAAGCCTTCCGCAGTCAGGAACTCCAACGTCTTCTTGCTCCGACCGGTGAGGACGCTGACCGGATCGTCGGGGTTCGGGTGCTCGCTCGCGAGGACCCGAATCTTTCCGAGGTCGACGCCACGCGACTTGGCCCGATCGAACATGGCGGCTGAACGGACGTCGAGACGAGACAACTCACTCTGGGTTCGCACCCCGATGGTCGCAAACTTCTTCACGTGAGCCTTGGTCACCCCCGCGACGAGGGACACGTGTTCGGAGGCGTCGAGTTCTTCGTAGCAGACGTTCTTCCACTCGCACGTCGCACAGTTCCCGTGGAGGATCGGTTCGGTCGTCGGATCGGATCCGTCGAGCATGCGGGTCACCGCATTCCAACGGAACTCCCATTCAAGATCGAGGATCTCGAGAGCGCTCCGTTGTTGGGTGATCTCGGTAACGGGATGTTCGTGTTTCCAGAGCGCTATGTCGAGACGGCGCCAGACGAGACGGGCGTCGACGTCGAAAATTCCGCCAACAGGATCAACCCGCGGGATCCAGCCCGACTCCTCGAGCATGCGCCAATAGTGCGCCAGTTGCAGTGAGTCGTCGAGCAAAGGGGTGCCGATCTCGTCCAGAGTTGTCGCGTCGTGCAGGAATGGCGACTCAATCGATCCGACCAACCATTGACGAGCCTTGGTGGTGCCCTTGAATCCTCGATGGCTCTTGACGTCGACGGGGACGTATCCCCATGCTGCCCGCGTGCTCGGCGCGTCGACACGGATCAAGATGTCGGGTTTACCGGAGCGACCGGAAACGATCGGCAGCCCTCCGCCCATGATGATGCGCGCTCCGTTGACCATCGCCGAATCGGTGTCCTTGATCAACGCGGGAGCGCTCATGGCGGGGAGTCGCACAACGCCGTGAGCGACCTCCAGTCGCTCGTACACCATGGCCTCGTGTTCGATACCCTTCTCCATGAGTAGCTGGGCGAACGCGCTCGGTTCGGTGCGCGCGAGATCGTCGTACGCGTGGTTCCGATTATTCACCTCTCGGTGCGCGCACGCGGTCGTGAAACGCCCGTCACCGGTCGCTCCCACGGGAATGTGGATTTTCTGGTCAGACAACGAGGTTCCTTTCGCGGTGGTATTCGAGGAAATCAGAGTGAAGGGCGTGACCCTTGCCCACCGCGTCTGGGCAACCGAGTGCCTGATCGGCGAGCGGAAGGTGATCGTTGAGGGTCGCCGCGACGTGATCGCGCGTGACGAAGAAGCACGCAGATTGGTGGCGCGAGGCCATGACACAGAGCCGACCGGTCTCGAGGTCGAACGACGAGGGGGACCTCACACCCGAGAGCGGATGTACCGCGACCATGACGGGTCGCTGCAATCCTTGCCAACGCTCGGGGGTGGTGACCCGCACGTCCGCGAACTTGGGCGAGAACTTGAGCAATTCTTTGTGCACGGCAGTGTTCATGAGGTTGTGCGTCGAGACGACGCCGATGTCGAGCGGCCGCAACAACCGCGGGGCGTTCTTTTCACTCGAATCGGTCGATACCTCACACCGACGAGCGATGAGCCGGGCGACAATCTCGGCGGTGTACTGGGCCAACTTGAGGTCGGTGCCCGCCGGCAGGCCGCCGTCGGGCGTCGGCAACTGGATGATTGCTGTGGTCGACGGCCAACGGTGCGCCCACATCGCGTCGAGCGCTCGATCGAGTAGATCGTCCGCGAGGGCAGCGGCGGCTGGACGCTTGACGGCTCTGACGAACCTCTCACCCGGCTTGGCCTGACTGTCAAACTCGAAGTCGTAGAAGCGATTGACAAGACGGGCCGAGTCGTAGGGCAGGCGATGGCACGTCGGCAACCGCAATTCGGTGCGCACGGACGCCAATTGTGGGTTGGCCATGATCAGGTGGGGAGCCGCGAGGTGGGGGCCGTGATCGGACGATTCCCAACGGTCGACATCGATGGACACTGTCGGGGGGATCTGACCGGGGTCGCCGATGAAGACGTAGCGATCGGCGGACTGGCGAATGGTGAGGAAGTCCGCCCACGCCATCTGCCAGGCCTCGTCGACGAACAAGATGTCGAAGTCGCCGTCGAAACTCGAGAGCGCGAGTTTGGCCACGGTTCCAACCATCACGATCGGCCCGTCGGGGATGGAGCTCGTTCGTTCGATGTAGACCACGCGCGGATGCGTTCCGGGTGGTCGGGGATAACCCGAACTCGCGAAACGCACGACCGACAGATCGGAGTAGCGCTCGGCGATGCGATCACTGATCTCGTCGACCTGGTTGTTGGTCTGAGCCGCTACCAGAATGCGCAGTCTCTTCTTGATGCCGGCTTCCAGTGATTCGACCAGCGTTCGGGTCTTGCCCGAACCCGGTGGAGCCTTGACCACCGCGACGACTCCGGACCCCGCGACGAACGAGCGAAGTTCACGAACGACCGCGCTCATTGTTCGTCGCCTTCGTCCAGGTCAACTTCGACCGCCACCGGCCGTTGGAAGTAATCGAGTATGTCGAATCCGCTCTCGGCCCGATCGTGAACGCGCAAGCTCGTCCGCTCGGTGAGTGCGGCCGGAAAGTCCTCGAGCAGAACCATGCGACGTCCCCGCCAGGTCGGATCGCCCGCTCGCTTCGACATCGGACCCGAGGGATACTTCGCTCCCGTCCATTGCGGCGCCACGACGATTTGTCGATCGTCGAGGTTCACTGAGACCACCTTCACCAACAGTTTGGCCGCACCAGCGATGGCTAGCGTCCCGCCCACCTTCACGTCGGGGAGATCCGGAAAGTCGAACGCGACGGCCCAACGCGAACCGCCGCCGTCGACCGAGATCACCTTGGCTCGAATTCCGTGCCCGCGCAGAAGTTCCTCGTTCTGCAACTCGCGGTCACCGTGGACGAGAGCGCTCATCGCGAGCCGATCGGCTGCGACCCTTTGCTGGAAGGCGAACGCGGCCTGTTGCGCACTCAGATCCCCCCGCAAACCCGGCCAGAAAGGTCGCTTGTCGGGGTCGCCATTCTTCTCGCGCAGCACGTGCTCCCACCACACCCGTCGGAACTTGTCGACGCTCACACGAACGAGTTCGGCCAGGCCCGTGTTGGGGCCGCGGGGATCTCGACGCAGCCGCGCCACGGCCTCGATAGTCAACGAATGACGATGCCGCAACTGATCACCCAACACGCCCGCGATCTTCGACGCGACTTTCTTGCCCGCGGTCGCCCGTTGCTCGCGAAGCGGCGTATTCCATTCGTCGACGAGAGGCGCAAGATATCGGCGCTCGAATTCGGGGTCGAGCGCTGTCGCTACCGACGATTGCTCGGCCAGAGTCGCCGCCCGCAGGCGCGAGTCACGCGTCTTTTCGCGACCGAGCCATGCCAGAAGATGTCCGAGGTGGGCCTGCCTCACTGGTGAGGTCGGGAAGTCGAATGCCGTGACGAGGGCGACCGAAGCGACCATGACCGTTTGCTGACCGGGCCGTTGGGACTCGACGTAGAGGCAGTTGGCGAGATTGCCGAGATCTCGCAGCACCTGCACGTCGGGACGGTCGCGCCGCGTGCGCGCGTAGGCGAACGCAAGCGAATGGAGCAACTCGAGGTGCGACGTCGCCGGCAACCAGAGCTGACGAAACTCGTAGCTTGCGCTCGCTCCGTCGACATCGGGGGCGTGATTCGGGTGCCCGAAATGCGCGAGCAAGGCCCGCCCTACCTCGACCATCATGTCGGCCACCATGTCGCGGTCGCGGGGGTCGGGAACCGTGAACAACCGCGGTTCCTCGTGCGGGCGGGCGAACACGACCCCCCACGGGAGCGACTCGCCACCCATGCGCACGAACGACAGGCACATGATCTCGTCGTCGTCACCGACGTGCAGGTTGACCTTCTCGCCACGAGGGAGCGGGTGTCCTTCGTGCCAGGCCAGTAGTCGACGGGTTGTTCGGAGTTCGTTGCTCACGGCGCACCGTCCAAGGGTCGACTCATGCGGCGAACGAAATCGCGCTCGATCTCGTTGCGAGCACGAGCACCGCCCATGAGCTCGTCGGCCCGGTGCAGAGACAGGCCATTCAGGAACCGTGCGACATCGTCGCCGAGGACGGCACCGTCGCCCTCGGTCAGCGCCTTGGCGTGACAGGCCGGTGCGCGTTCGCAGAACGACGGACATACATCGGCGAACGACGTCGGTGCGGCCAGCACCATGTCGAACAAATCGGCGGGTCCGTCACCGTCGTCGTCGCCCACCAGTTCGGACAGATCGTGCGCCGCGGCCTCCATGAGTTCGAATCCCTTACGCGCTCGCTCGGCCTGATAGCGCAGGTCCTCGCCGACCCGCACGACCGGATTGTTCGACCCGGGATTGGTGAGGACCAGGAACCCCACGAAGGAAACCGCGATCTTGTCGGACAAGTCCCATT
This sequence comes from Actinomycetota bacterium, assembly GCA_016871395.1. GTDB lineage: Bacteria > Actinomycetota > Acidimicrobiia > Acidimicrobiales > Ilumatobacteraceae > Casp-actino8. The sequence continues at coordinate 992 of VFYV01000015.1, read as the reverse complement.
GATCGAGCACCAAACCCAAGGCATGGACGTACAGCCCCATCTGGGCGCGAGCGTGCGCCAAATCGGTCTTCGAGGTGTGACCACCGCGATCAGCGTAGGTCTTGATCTCACCCACCGAGACATGGGGTCGTCCATCGACGGAGCGCACCGCCAGGGCGTCGATGATCAGAGTGGCTTCCGGCAGCATCACACCTTTGGGGATGCGTAAGGAGGCGCTCGATACCACCCCTTCGAAAGAAGGATCGTCGGCCAGGACCCGCAAAAACTTCTCGGTGTGCGCGATGGCATCATCAATGTCGGTCAGCGGACCGCCGTTGATGGAGATGCGAAAATCGAGAAATCGGGGGTTGGGACTATCGAACATTTCCTGCCTGACCATCGCCAACCGCAGGCGCTCGCCGTTATTCGCCACCAACCCGGCCTCGAACCGACGCCCGCGGGCCAGAGCGAAGGCCGACTGTCCCTCGCGGGGCGCGTTCGGGTTCTCGCGTCGGGCGACGGCACCCATTTTGACGTTGTGCACCGCCGATACCAGGTTCGCGCCGCAGCCGGGGTGTTTGACCCATTGTTCGAAACGTCGACGAGTGTCGCGCCGGTTGGCGGGAAAGGGCACCGGAACGGGATTCATATCAACCTGAACGGTAGACCGCCCTCTACCTGTGCGGGGAGGAGCAAAAATCTTGGCCCGGCGAAGGGTCAGAAATAGATGATCTTCTCGGCGCGGGCCTCGGCCTCGTCGAGATCGTCGGTGTAGGCCCCGGTGGACAGGTACTTCCAACCCCCGTCACACACGATGAACACGATGGTGCCTTCCTCAATCTCCGAGGCCACCTTGGCCGCACCGGCCAGAGCCGCGCCGGTGCTGATGCCAGCGAAGATGCCGCATTCGCCCACGATGCGACGGGTCCATTCGATCGATTCGCGCGGGCGAACCACGCGCTTGCGGTCGAGGATGTCGAAGCCGTGCCAGTTGTCGAACAACGGCGGGATGT
>VFYV01000014.1 GCA_016871395.1 Actinomycetota bacterium | reverse complement strand
CGCATCACCAGGCTCTGTGTGATCGCACCACCCGCGTGGAACCGCACACCCTTCAACAACTCACCATCGGTCACGCCCGTGGCGGCGAAGAAGCAGTTGTCGCCGCGCACCAGGTCATCGGTGGTCAACACCGCATCCAGGTCGTAGCCGGCGTCAAGAGCGGCCTTGCGCTCGGTGTCGTTGCGGGGCCACAACTTGCCCTGAATCTCGCCACCCATGCACTTCAACGCTGCGGCCGAGGTGACACCTTCGGGCGTTCCGCCGATGCCGAACAACACGTCCACGCCGGCGTCGGGCCACGCGGTGGCCAGCGCACCGAAGATGTCACCGTCACTGATCAGCTTGATGCGCGCACCGCTGGCCCGCACCTCCTCGATGAGATCCTTGTGCCGATCGCGATCGAGGATCATCACGGTCAGGTCGCGCACGCTCTCGCCTTTGGCCTTGGCGATCCACTTCAGGTTGTCGACGTACGACGCGTTGATGTCGATGGACCCCTTCACGTCGGGACCGACGGCGATCTTCTCCATGTACATGCACGGACCCGGATCGAACATGGTGCCCTTCTCGCTGACCGCGATCACCGACAGGGCGTTGCCGCGACCCATGGCGGTCAGCGTGGTGCCGTCGATGGGATCCACGGCCACGTCGGTGTCGGGCTTGGAACCGTCGCCCACCAACTCGCCGTTGAACAACATGGGTGCTTCGTCCTTCTCGCCCTCTCCGATGACGATCATGCCGTTCATGGGCACGCTGGCCAACACGGTGCGCATGGCGTCCACGGCGGCTCGGTCCACCCCGTTCTTGTCACCACGACCCACCCAGCGCGAGGCGGCCAGCGCCGCCGATTCGGTGACGCGCACGAGTTCGAGGGCGAGGTTGCGTGAGGGCTTCTCGGGCATGGATGCAACCGTAGTCCCGCGCCGGTGGTCGCCCCTCGCTCCGCCTAGCCTTGCTCCGTGGTCGAACGGCGCCCTCTCACCGTGGCCCAATGTCTCGCCGGACGCGATCTCAGCGAACCCCGCCTCAGCCCCGACGGCTCGTTGGTGGCGTTCTGCACCTCCGACGTGGGGGAGACGCACCTGGTGTTGGTTCCCGCGAGCGGTGGCCCCGAGCGCCGGCTGTCGCCGTGGCCCATCCGCGGAGGCCGAGGCTTGGGCGGTGGCAGTCTGGAATGGTGGCACGACGGATCGGCCGTGCTGTGCGTGGCCGCCACCGGCGAGTTGTGGGCCATTCCCGTCGATGGTGGCGAACCGCGCCTGTTGCTACGCCCCGAGACGGGGCGCATCGTGTCGTCGCCGGTCGTTTCACCCGGCACCGACGCGGTGGCGGTGGTGATCGACCAGGCCGAGATACACGTGATCGAACTCGACGGATCAGTCACCCGGGTCGACCACGGCGACCACGCCTTCGTGATGGACCCGGTGTGGTGGAACGGTCGACCCGTGTGGGTGGGTTGGAACCCGCCACACATGCCGTGGGACGAGTCGTGTCTGGTCACCACCACCGGAGTCATCACTGCGGCCGCCGAACTGCAGATACAACAACCGCGCACCGACGTCACCGGTGAGCGCTTGGGTTGGCTCGACGACTCCACCGGTTGGTTGAACGTCAACGTTTTGGGCGAGCTCGGCACGGTTCGTGCCGACGAGCGACACGAACACGGTCCGCCGTCGTGGGGCGAACGCCAACGCACGTGGTGCTTCCACGGCGACGGTCGTCGGGTGGCCTTCGTGCGCAACGAGGACGGCTTCGGTCGCCTGTGCTCCCTGAACCTCGACACCGGCGAGGTGCTCGAGCACGCCAAGGCGGTGCACGGTCAGTTGTCGTGGGTGGGCGACACGTTGGTGGCCCTCCGCACCGGCGGCAAGACCCCCACCCAGATCGTGGCCTACGACACTCGCACCGACGACTGGGCCCGTCGCACGTTGGTGGTCGGCCCGTCGCACGAATGGAACGGCCACCCCAGTCTGGTGGAACCCGAATCGTTCACGTTCACGGCACGCGATAAAGAGTCGATTCCCGCGCGTCTGTTCCGTGCGCCGCAACCCAACGGCCGCACCATCTGTTGGATACACGGTGGGCCCACCGATCAGTCGACGGTGACCTTTCACCCCAAGATCAACTACTGGGTGGATCGTGGATACGACGTGTTGGTGCCCGACCATCGTGGCTCCACGGGCCACGGGCGCGCGTTCACGCAGAGTCTGCGTGGTCGCTGGGGCGAACTCGACAGTGACGACGTGGTCGACGCCTTGCGAGCGTTGGGTCGTGACGCGAACACCGTGGCAATAATCGGTGGTTCGGCCGGTGGGCTCACCGCGTTGAATGCGATGGTGGCTCGACCGCGGGTGGCTGCTGCGGCGGTGGTGTCGTATCCGGTGTGTGACATCGCGGCTCTCGATGTCACCACGCACCGCTTCGAGGCGCACTACAACCGCACCCTCATGGGCACGCCCGCGGAGACCATCGAACGTAGCGCGCGACGCTCGCCGATCCATCGCGCCGCGGAACTACGCGACACTCCCGTGCTGATCCTGCACGGAACCGCCGATCCGGTGGTGTCCATCGAACAGAGTCGCTCGCTCGTGCGGGCGATCACCGACGATGGTGGACAACACTGTGAACTGATCGAGTTCGAGGGCGAGGGTCACGGCTTTCGTGAGCCGGCCAACAAGCAACGTGAGTTCGACGACACCGAAGCGTTCTTGAGCCGATTTCTGCGCTGAATCAGGGGTAGCGTCACGGACGTGACCGATTGGAATCCGCTCGACCCCGATCTCGAGAATGTCTATTACGACCTCTCGTCGTGGACCGCCGATCAGCAGGCCGAGCTCACCGCCCGATTGGCCAACGCCGACATCGCCCACGCGTGGGTGGAGTCCGAGTTGGTGGTGTCGGCCGAGTTCGAGGATCTCATGGACACCCTTTTCGATCGATTGGAAAAAGAACTGGGCATCGGCGTCACCGCGGTGGTCGGTGGTGTCGGTGAGGGCGACGAAGTCACCGAATACGAACTCGACGAATTCAACATCGAGGAACGGCGTGAGATCACCGAGACGCTCATCGCCAACCGGGTCACGCATCGCTGGATGGAAACGACGCTCATCGTGCCCACCGAGGCCGAGGAGATCGTGGACCGACTCTTGGATGAGATCGACGCCGGGGACATCGAATTCGACGACGGCTCCGACATCGAATTCGACGACGACTCTGACGACGACGAGTAGTCCATCATGTTGTTGGCCGAGTTGGAGATCTGGCACACGCGGCCCCTGACTCCCACGCGTCGCGTGTCGCTGGGGCACATGGTGTTGCCCACCGACCCGGCTCCCGGCTTCGGCGGTTTGTTGCTGAGCGCCATCGTGGCTCGCCACATCATCGACGTGGAGGAGGAACTCATCCCCGACATCCATCGTTTGGTGGCTCAGATCGAACGCAACGAGCGGGTGGCCCAACCACGCTTGCGCCATCGTTATCAGGTCGACCGCCATGGCATGGCCCGCAGCCTGCATCGTCTCGTCGGCACCGGTGAGGACTTCGCTTTCGAGTTCGACACCCAGGGCAATCCCATGCAGCAGGTGTTGGGTGCCATCTACTCGCTCGAACGACTGGACGTGCCCAGTCGCAAGGCGTTGGCGCCGCTGATGGTGAAGGCGTTGAACTGGCGTGGCCCGTTGGGTCAGGCCTTCGTCGGTCATCTGGTGGGCTCCACGGCCACCTCGTTGCGCTCCATCGGCGACCCGCGGGCATGGGCCCTCGAGATCCTTGGTTTCCCCATGGGCACCGTGAAGCCCACGCGCAGCGAGGTGATGGCGCAGTACCGCAACCGACTGCGTGCCGTTCACCCCGATCACGGCGGCAATCAGGACTCGGCCAGCAAGGCCATCGGTGATCTGGGCGAGGCCCGACGCATTCTGATCGGCTGATCGTGACCACGGTGAAGAGGCCCGAGGGGTTGGTGTTGTTCCCCGGGTCGGGCTCGGGTGCGGGTCATTCGTCGTTGCTCGCCATCGAACACCGCCTGTCGCCGATGCCGGTGGGTCGATACGACTTCGACTATCGCCTGGTCGGCAAGCGCGCCCCCGATCGTCCACCCGTGTTGTTGGCCCGGGTGCGCGAGTGCGCCCATCGGTTCGCCACCGAGCACGGCACCACCACCAGCGCACTGATTCTCGGCGGTCGATCCATGGGCGGGCGCATCTGCTCGATGGTGGCCGGTGGTGTACCCGACATCGACGGCGAGCGGGCCATGCCGGTGCGCGGCGTGGTGTTGGTGTCCTATCCGTTGCATCCACCGGGCCGGCCCGACAATCTCCGCGTGGAACATCTGCCCCGCCTCACGGTGCCGTGCCTGTTCGTGCACGGCACCAAGGACGATTTCGGATCACCCGACGAATTGCGTCGCTCGACCGCCGTCATCCCCGGTGCGGTGACGCATCACTTCATCGAGAACGGTCGTCACGATCTGAAGAAAAAGGACGCTCTCATTGCCGACGTGGTCGCCGACTGGGTGTCGTCACTCTCCTGAGTCGTTCGTGCTCGTCATGGGCAAGGTGTGGTCCTCGGGATTGAGATCCTCCAACTCGCGACGAGCGGTCTCGGGATAGGTGAAGGCCACGATGAGAGCCACCACCACCGGTCCGCCCACCAACGCCAACATCACCGGCCCGTAAGCCGAGCCACCGTCGACGATCGCTCCCGTGAGCAACAACGAGATGCTTCCGCCCAACAGCGCGCTGGCCAAGATGAGATAGGCCGCCCGACCACGGTTGCCGGTGGGGAACAATTCGGTGCGGTACACGGCCAGCGGGGGATAGGCGGTGGCCGCCACGATGGCGCCCACGATGGCGCTCCACCACATCAACGATCCCGAGAAATTGAAGGACAACGCGATGAGCAACGCCCCGGTGGGCGCGCAGATCACGGCCAATCGTCGACGGCCTGCCCGATCCGCCACGCGACCGCCCACCACCAGTCCGATCACCGCCGGGGTAGCGGTGACGATACTGAAGAGCGACACCATGCCCGCCGAGAAGCCGCGCTCGTCCTTCAAGAAGGTGTTCTGGAAGAACGAGGCCGGTGACAACAACATGTTGCCGAAGAATGCCACCGCCATCTGGATACCCAGACGACGGCGCTGCAGACGCGGAATCGGTGTGGCCGACGTGTCGGCCTTGTGCCACTCGAACCGTCTCGTCTCGGGGAGATGTCTGGCCAGATCGCGGGCCACCAACAACCACACCAACCCCAACACATAGACCCAACGCCAGCCGGACTGGCCCACGTCGGCCAGCGGCAAGGCCACCACCGCCACGCCGGCTCCCAATCCGTTGGCCATGGCCAACAAACTGACGGCGTAGGCCCGCGAACCTCGGGGCATCTCCTCGGCAGCGATCACCGCGATCAGCAGATCGAGAGCCAACCCCAAAGGGCGCCCCAACGCTTGCGTGGCCACCAACACCGGGAAGTTGGGAGCCAGCGCCCCGAGCGAGGCCACGGTGGGTGCGGCCCACGCCAACACCACCACCACGCGCCGCCGTCCGATGCGATCGGCCAGCAGAGCCGCGGGTAATCCGAACAACACGCCCACGCGCACGACGGTGCCCGCGACGCCACGACCCCAGTCGCCCACACCGAAGTCGTCGCCAGCGAACGCCACGGTCTGCGTGAACAAGGTGTTCACGAACGCGGTCAGCAACGAGGCGGCGGCCAGCAGACCGAGAATGCGTACCTGTCGTTGATCGAGTCGATCCGGGGGCGCCCAACCGGGTTGTCCCTCCCGCGAACGCGGTGAACGGCGGACGATCGAGCGTCGCACCAGTGGTCCGAACATCCAATGGAACCAGGGGATCACCAGGCGGTAGTCGGTGCGTTCGCTCAATCGCCCGTTGCTCGCGGTGACGGTGCGTCGATAGTCGAGGAACGGTCCGTGACGTTGAACGAACGACGCTTCGCTGTCGGATGCTCCGAGGTCGGTGTCGATGTCGGCTTCTTCGTCCACCAGATCGTCGTGGGGGACGTACAACCACTCTCTCACCTGCGGCTCGTCGGGCCACTCGCGCACCAGATGCACCCCGTTGCGACCCACGGAGCGAGCATACTTGTACGTCTATGGACCGCATCGTCGTTCAGCAGAGCGGTCCCTTGTCCGGACAGGCCGATGTTCCCGGAGCCAAGAATTCGGTGCTGAAGTTGATGGTGGCCTCGCTCTACGCGCCCGGCCGACACGAGCTCACCAACGTGCCCGACATCTCCGATGTGGAAACCATGGGTGCTCTGTTGGGCGCACTCGGTGTGCGTGCTCGACGCGACGACGTCGACGGCTCGGTGCTGCATCTGTACAACGACGGCGACGTCGGCACGGTGGCGCCCTCCGACCTGGTCAGCAGCATTCGCGCCTCCATCAACGTCCTCGGTCCATTGTTGGCCGTGTGCGGGCGAGTGCGTCTCGACATGCCCGGTGGTGACGATTTCGGCACCCGCCCCATCGACTTGCACCTCGCCGGCCTTCGAGCCATGGGAGTCGAGTTCGAGATCGACGATCGATCCATCGTGGCGTACGTCGACCGATTACGGGGCGCCGACATCGTGCTCGATTTTCCGTCGGTGGGTGCCACCGAGAACTTGGTGACGGCGGCAGTTCAGGCCGAGGGTTCCACCACCATCACCAACGCGGCGCGTGAGCCCGAGGTGGCCGATCTGTGCGAACTGTTGGTGGAAATGGGCGCTCACATTGAGGGGATCGGTTCGTCGGTTCTGAGCATCGAGGGAGTCGAACGCGGGTCGCTCGTGCCCGTGTCGCACGCCGTCGTACCCGATCGTATTCAGGCCGCAACGTATCTGGCCGCGGTGGCGGTGGCCGGTGGCTCGGCGGTGATCAAGGGTGCGCGTGCCGATCACATGGCGGTGTTGTTGAATCGCATGAACGACATGGGTCTGCAACTCGAGGCCGTTCCCGGGGGAGTGTCGATCGTGTCCGAGGGTCGAATGCGTGCCGTCGACGTGCAGACCCTTCCGTTCCCGGGTTTGGCCACCGACTACAAGCCGTTGCTGGTCACCATGCTCGCTGTCGCCGAGGGCATGGGTATCGTCACCGAGAACCTGTATCCGGGTCGTTTCCGCTACGTGGAGGAATTGTCGAAATTGGGCGCCGACATTCGTACCGACGGCCACCACGCCATCGTGCGCGGTATGGAACGTTTGCGTGGCGCGGCGGTGGTGGCCCCCGATATTCGCGCCGGCGCGGCTTTGGTGATCGCCGGGTTGGCAGCCGAGGGACGCACCGTCATTTCGGGCATCGAGCACATCGACCGGGGCTACGACGATCTGGTTGGTCGCTTGGTGGCGATGGGTGCCTCGGTGACGCGGGCCAACTCAGTCGATCTCTGAGTCGGCTGTCTCGGTCGAACGATCCTGATCCAAGGGTCCCGTTCCCAGACGACGGCGCACGATCGCCAGCAGACCCACGATGATGGCGATGGGCCCGGCCACCATCAAGATCTCGTCCCACCCGCCCTGGTGGGCGAGAACCGTGCCGATCATCGTTTTCCCTTCATGACATACGCCGCTTGACAGAGTTTCCCGCGCCCTCTCACTCTACGATTCGAAGTGCTCCCTAGCCCACTCAGGTGATTCAGTGTCCAGCATGCGAACCCAAGTCGAGGAGACCATCGAGGCCATCCGCCCGGCTCTTCACGCCGACGGCGGGGATATCGAGTTGAAGGACGTCGACGAGGTCACCGGAATCGTCAGCGTCACGCTGGTGGGTGCCTGTGGCACCTGTCCCACGTCCACTCAGACCCTGAAGCAGGGTATCGAGCGCATCATGCGCGACCGCGTGGACGGCGTCACCGAAGTGGTGAACGTGTGAGTCGCCGCGATCGCAATCCTGACTCTCTCTTCGCCTCCGCTCTCGATGGTGATCGCAGTGCCTTGGCGCGCCTGTTGTCGATGATCGAGCAAGGCGGCGACATGGCGCGCGCCATCGGTCGTCTGTCGTACCCGCGCGGTGGCAACAGTTACACCGTGGGACTCACCGGTGCACCCGGGGCCGGCAAGAGCACGTTGTCCTCGTCGATCATCGGTCACCTGCGTTCGCAGCAACTGGAGGTGGCCGTGCTGGCCATCGACCCTTCGTCGCCGTTCACCGGGGGCGCCATACTGGGCGACCGCGTACGCATGCAGGATCACGCCACTGATCCCGGGGTGTTCATCCGCTCCATGGCCACGCGTGGCCATCTGGGCGGCCTGTCGTTGGCGGCCCCCGAGGCCATTCGTCTGCTCGATGCCATCGGCCGTCTGTGGGTGTTGGTGGAGACCGTTGGCGTGGGCCAGGTGGAAGTGGAGATCGCGGGCAAGGCCGACACCACCATCGTGGTGGTGAATCCGGGTTGGGGCGACTCGGTGCAGGCCAACAAGGCCGGTCTGATGGAGATCGCCGACATATTCGTCATCAACAAGGCTGATCGCAAGGGCGTGGACGAGACGCGTCGCGACCTGGAGCAAATGCTCGATCTGTCCGACCTGGCGCACGAGGCGTGGCGCCCGCCCATCGTTCCCACCGTGGGCTCCACCGGCGAGGGTGTGGCGGCGTTGTGGGAGGTGGTCACGAACCATCGCGAGTTCATCACCACCAGCGGCGAATTGGATCGACGCCGTCAGTTCCGTCTGCGCGAGGAATTGCGCGAGATCGTGGCCCGTCGACTGGAACGGCGGGCTCGTGAGATCTGCACCGGCGAGCGTTGGGAGTCCCTACAGGACGACGTCATCGAGCGCACTCTCGATCCGTACAGTGCCGCGGACGAGATGCTGAAGACCGTCGGCGCCTGAACGTCCGACCGAGGAGCGACCATGTCCGGTGTTTCGAGTTCCGAAGACGAAGTATCGGGCCAACTGGTTCGATGTCAGCGTCGTGCCGACGGTGTCGCCGTGGTGACGCTCGACAACCCGAAGGTCAACGCCTTGAGTCTGGCCGTGTTGACCCGACTCGGCGAGGTGGCCAGCGATCTCACCACCAACCCGCCCGGGGCCGTGGTGATCACCGGTGGCGAACGCCTTTTTGCCGCCGGAGCCGACATCAGCGAGTTCGGTGGCACCGCCGAGGCGGAGCGCATCGGTCGGGGTTTCCACTCGGCGCTCGACGCCGTGGCCGCGATTCCGCGTTTCGTCATCGCCGCGGTCAGCGGATACGCCCTCGGAGGAGGATGCGAACTGGCGTTGGCGTGCGACTATCGCATCGCGGCCGACAAAGCCGTGTTCGGACAGCCCGAGGTGTTGCTCGGCATCATCCCCGGCGGTGGTGGCACGCAACGTCTGTCCCGTGTGGTGGGCGCCAGTCGGGCCAAGGAATTGATGATCACCGGTCGCCAGGTGACATCCGAAGAGGCGTTGCGCATCGGTTTGGCCGATGAGGTGGTGCCCAACGACAGCCTGCTCGAGCGCGCGATGGCGTTGGCTTCGTCGGTGGCCACGGGCGCCGTGTTGGCCCACGCCGCCATCAAACGGGCCGTCGACGAGGGACTGTCCACCTCGTTGGCCGAGGGTCTGTTGTTGGAGCGTCGTCTGTTCACCGACGTCTTCACCACCGACGACAGTCAGACGGGCGTGAAGAGTTTTCTCGAGAAGGGCCCGGGCAAGGCGACCTTCAGCGGTCGTTGATCGCTCTTTCGTACACCGCCAGTGTGGAGGTGGCTATGGCATCCCACGAGAAGCGACTGCGCAACACTTCACGCCCCGCCTTTTGCATGTCGTGCGCCGATGTCCCGTCGGTCAGCACCCGTTCGATCGCACTGGCCAACTGACGCGCGTTGCCGGGCTCGAACAACGCCGCCGCATCGGTTCCCTCGATGATCTCGGCCAGTCCTCCGGTGCGGGCCGCCACCGTGGGTGCTTCGGCGGCGAGCGCCTCCAGGGCCACGATGCCGAACGGTTCGTACAGTGACGGGATCACGACGCATCCGGCGCGATGCAACAACGAACGTAACTCGTCGTCGGGGACGTAGCCGGCCAGGTTCACCAGATCGCTGACGCCCTCGATGTCGACTTGACTCTGTAGTTCGGGCAGATACGAACCACGTCCGGCGATGACGCACCGAATGCCGGGGACCCGACCGCGCAACAAAGCCATCGCTTGGGCCAACACCTGGAAGCCCTTTTCGTACTGCACGCGACCCCAGGCCAACACCATCGGCTCACGCGTGACCGTGCCATCGGGTGCCCACACGCGTGGGTCGACGCCGTTGGGGACGAGTTCGACATTCGTCGGATCCAGACCCTCCAACAGCTCGCGCATCATGAAACGCGAACAGCAGATCTGCGCCGTGGACCGATACGCCAGCCACGCTTCCACTGCATTGATGGCCGAACCGGCACCTTCGGGAACGTGACCGCCGTGACGACCTCGTTCGGTGGAGTGGAACGTGGCCACCAAGGGTGTGCCGAACAACGTCGACAGAGTGTCGCCGGCCCAGGCGGTGTGCCAATCGTGTGCGTGCACGAGGTCGGGGTGCCAGTCAGCGAGGCCGGCGGCCAAGGCCACCATCTGATTGTTGGCCGAGGCGGTGCGCAACACCTCACCGTCGTCGGGCAACCAGGGCAGGTCGGTGCGGGCACGCACCACGCGCACCCCGTCGGTGGTGGTGGTATGAGCGGGCAGATCGCCGTCGGTGTCGATGCTGAAGACCACGACGTCGTGCCCCGCGCGCGCCAGCGCACCGGCGAGTCCGTCGACGTGGGCTGCCACTCCGCCGATGGAGGCCGGCGGGAACTCGCGGGTCAGCATCAGCACGCGCACGAGCGAACGGTAGCGGACGCACCTCGTAGCCTTGGCGTGTGGACGAACGACGGGCGTGGTGGCGTGACTCAGCGTTGCGTCCCATGGTGGTGGCGTGCCTCACCCTCAGCGGTGCCGTGGGCGTGTTCGGATTCTCGTTCGGTGTGGGGTCCGTGGTGGCAGGAGCCAGTGTGTGGCAGACGTGCGCGTTGTCTTTGTTCGTGTTCACGGGCGCGTCGCAATTCTCGGCCATGAGCGTCATCGGGGCCGGTGGTTCGCTGGGTTCGGCGTTGGGTGGTGCGTTGTTGTTGGCCGCGCGCAACGGTGTGTACGGGTTGACGATGTCACGACGATTGGATGGTTCTCTCGGGCGCCGCTTGCTGGCGGCACAACTGACCATCGACGAGACGACCGCGATGGCGGTGGCCCAACCGAGTCGTCGCGAGCAACAGATCGCGTTCTGGTTGACGGGTCTCGCGCTGTACGCGTTCTGGAATCTGGGTACTCTCGTCGGTGCGCTCACCGGTCGGGCCATCGACCCTCAGACGTTCGGCCTCGACGCGGCGTTTCCCGCCGGCTTCGTGGCCATGGTGTGGCCCCTGCTCAGTGATCGCCGGGCGCGGCTGGCGGCCGCGATCGGGGCTGCGGTGTTCCTGGCCACGGTGTCCTTCCTACCCGTCGGGGTGCCGATTCTGTTGTCGGTGGTCGGAGTATTGGTGGGAGTGCAACGCCCGGTGCCACCACCGGTCGTGGTCGAGGTGTCGCCACCATGAGTTGGACGCTGGTGATCGTTCTGGCGGTGGGCGCCTACGCGTTCAAGGTGACCGGGCTCTTGATTCTGGGTGGACGCACCATGCCGTCGGTGATGGAGCGCTGTCTCGTACTCATCCCCGCCGCGGTGGTGTCGGCACTCATCGTCAAAGACACCTTCTCCACCGGCCAAGAACTGGTGCTCGACGCCCGCGCCGCCGGTATCGCGTTGGCCGTCGTGGCGGCCTGGAGAAAGGCGCCGTTGATCGTGGTGATCGTGCTGGGTGCGACCGTCACCGCCGTGATACGACAGATCTGACGGGACCGTGCGCTCGTCCGAGAACGGTGTCAGTCGACGAGGGACTTCAATTTCTTCAAGTTACGGCGCCAGATGGTTTTCATCACCAACTGACCGCCGACGATCTCGCCCAGGCGACCTCCGAGCCACCACGGAAACGTCAACTGCTCGCTCCAGGTGAAACGAGTGCGCGTGCCGCCGTCGAGCGGGGCCAGCGTGAAGATGCCCGTGCCGGTGACCAACCCGGTGTGGCGCACCCCCATGGCTTCGCCCGGAATCCATTCGGTGATCTCCATGTGATCGGTCAACTTGATGGGCCCGACCTTGGTGTCGCACCAGAATTTCGTGCCTACTCCGCGAGTCTGGTCGCCCTCGAAGCGGATGGCCACCGCGTCGGCCATCCAGTCCACGTGGCTTTCGATGGGCTCCACCACGTCCCACACCCGCGCGGGCGTGGCGTCGAGGTCGATGGAAACGGTGATGCGGCTCATACCGCCAGTGTTGCCCAGATCAGACGCGGGCGCCCACCCGGCGCAGTTCTTCGGCGGCCTGCTCGGGCGGAACGATGTTGATCATCACGCCGGTGCCTCGCTCGAAGCCCGCCACGGTGGTGAGTTTCGGGAACAGGTGCACGTGCCAGTGGAAGGGCCCGTTGTGGTGGTGGGGTGCGGTGTGGAACACCAGGTTGAAGGCCACGTCGGTGAACACGCCGTTCAGGTGTACCAAGGCGTCGCGGATGGCGCGACCGACGCCGGCCACGTGGTCGTCGGACGAATCGGTGAGGTGCTGATCGTGGTGACGCGGGATGATGAGCATCTCGTACGGGTTGCCACTCCACCACGGGCACACCACCACGGCGTCGTCGGTGGCCAAGACCACGCGCTCGTTGGATGCCAGTTCGGCCTCGATCGTGGCGCACAGGATGCAGCCGCCCTCGAATCGCACGAAAGCCCGTTCCTCGTCGAGGATCTCGCCCGGTACGAACGGCAGACCGAGCAACTGTCCGTGCGGGTGCGACAGCGATGCGCCGGCCTCACGGCCGTGGTTCACGATGGCTTGCGTGTAACGGATGTTGTCGGTGTTGGCGTGGCTCTGCAGACGCTGCTTCAGCGTGACCATCAACTCCGAACAAGCCTGGTCACTGAATGTGTCGATGCCGGCGGTGTGGTCGCGCGAGAACACGAACACCTCGTGCGTGCCACTGGCTTCGGCCATGACGTGCACTGGACCGAGGTTGCGGACCGCAAGAGAGTCGTCACCGTCGAAGGCGGGGAACAGATTGGGGATGACTCGCATGCGCCAGAGGTCGTCGGGGCCGACACGCGCGAGCGTGGGAAGCGAGGGGTCCTCGTTACCGGGACAGAAGGGACACGGGCGCGAGGGACCGGATTCGACGGTGGGGACGCGGCTCGCAAAATCGGTGGGGCGCATGGCCCGCTCGGCCACGATGGTGACCCAGCGGCCGGTCAGGGGGTTCAGACGTAGTTGACTCACGGTTTCTTAATGATACGTCACGGGAGTGACGAATCATTGTCATCGGGTGTACACCGAGACATGTGTCGCAGAATCTGCGGCGAACACTGTTTTGCCCATGTCTTCCCAGCGGTTCCGCAGACGCAGTCCGGCTCGGGTCGCCATCTGATCCAATTCCTCGGGCGACGAATAGCGGATGCTCCAGGGGCGCAGGCGCACGCCACCAGTTGGGGTGAATTCCACGAACTGCCCGTCGACGCGTTGGTCCTCGGGGTGGTGCACGTCGACCGAAAGCACTACTCGATCGGCCTGAACCGATCGCACTCCCACCGTGCCGCCGGCTTTGCGCCGGGGGTCGGGCACGGCGGCTTCGACGATGAACGCCCCGCCGTCACTCAGACGCCGGGCCACGGTGTCGAACAACGCTTGCTGACGCTCGGCGCTGGTCAGACTGAAAATGGTGTTGTAGGCGACCAACACGGCGTCGAAGGTTCGATCGGGTTGGGCCTCGATCATGTCGCCGAGAATCAACTCCAACGTGAGATCGCCGGACTTGGCGCGGCACCGCTCCAGCATCGCCTCGCTTGCATCGATGCCCACCACCGCACAACCCGCGCGCGCCAGCGGAACGGCAAGACGGCCGGTGCCCACACCTAATTCCAACACGTGACCGCCACGGGCCAATTCGTCGACCAAGGTCGTGGTGGCATCCACGTCGCTGACGTCGTCGTACCAATCGTCGTAGACGTCGGCGAACGAGTCGCCGTAGGTCGCGTCGTCGAATCCTTTCATTCCTTTTCAGTCCACCACGCCGTCGTGGTCGGTGGTGAATCGGGCGATCGGGTCGCACGACGGGGCGGTAATCTTCGGGGGTGGCCGACACCGTGACATACATGGATCACGCGGCCAGCACCCCCATGCGGGCGTCGGCCATCGCCGCCATGATGCCGTTCCTCGACGGTGTGTACGCCAACCCCAGTGGTTCGCACCGCTTCGCCCGTCGGGCCCGAAAGGCGGTGGACGAGGCCCGTGACTCGATCGCCTACTCCGTGGGATGCAGGCCGGGCGAGATCGTCTTCACCGGCTGCGGCACCGAAAGCGACAACGCGGCCATCATCGGTGTGGTCCGTCGACGTGGTGGCGTGGCGGTGTGTCCGGCGGTCGAGCATCACGCCGTGCTGCATTGTGTCGAGCATCTGGGCGGTCGAGTGGTGGCAGTCGATGCCCACGGAGTGGTCGACAACGAAGCGCTGCGAGCGACTCTGGACGATTCGGTCAGCAGCGTCTCGGTGATGGCCGTGAACAACGAAACCGGCGCGATCACCGACATGAGGGCGGTGTCGGCCCTGGTCCGCCGTCACGCTCCGAACGCCGTGTTGCACACCGACGCCGTGCAGGCCGCCTGTTGGATCGATCTTCGCGAATTGTGGCCGTTGGTGGACACCATGGCCCTCAGCGCCCACAAGTTCGGCGGTCCCAAGGGCGTGGGTGCCTTGGTCGTGCGCGACGGCGTCACTTTCGAGCCCATCGTCCAGGGCGGCGGACAGGAACGTGACCGTCGCAGTGGCACCCACAACGTGGCCGGCATCGTGGCCATGGCCGAGGCTCTGCGAGCCACCGATGCCGAACGCGCCCCGGAGGTGGCCCGAATCTCCGCTTTGCGCGACAAGCTGCGGGCCGGACTGTTGGCGATTCCGGGTGTGCGCAGCACCGTGCCCGACTCGGTGTCGGTGCCCGGAGTGGTCCACGTGTGCATCGCCGACGTCGAGAGCGAGTCGTTGCTGTACCTACTCGATGAAGCCGACGTGTGTGCATCGGCGGCTTCGGCGTGTGCCAGCGGCGCCATGGAGCCCTCCCACGTGTTGCGGGCGATGGGTGTCGAGCGCGAATGGAGTGCGGGGGCTCTGCGCTTGTCGATGGGTCACACCACCACCGTCGCCGACGTGGAGCGCACGGTCCAGACGGTCACTTCGGCGGTGGAGCGCATTCGCACGGTCGCCGCCCGATTGAAGCGTGCCTGATCACGACCGCGACGTCGGCACCGTAGCCTGCGAGCCATGAAGGTGCTCATCGCCATGTCCGGCGGGGTCGATTCCTCGGTCGCCGCCGCGCTTCTGGTGGAGCAGGGTCACGAGGTGGTGGGTGTCACCATGCGCTTGTGGGGTGGCGAGAGCGACACCGGTTGTTGCAGCGTCAGTGACGTCGACGACGCCCGCCGTGTGGCCCAGCAGATCGGTATCGATCACCTGGTCTTCAACTTCACCGACGAGTTCCATCGCGACGTAGTCGAGCCGTACGTGAACGATCACGCGGTGGGTGTCACACCAAATCCGTGTATCGAGTGCAACCGTCACCTGAAGTTCGATCGACTGCACGAGCGGGCCCTCGTTCTCGGTTTCGACGCCGTAGCCACCGGACACCACGCCCGCGTGGTCGAGCGAGACGGTGTGTATCGGTTGGCGCGAGGTCATGATTCCGCCAAGGATCAGAGTTACGTGGTGCACATGCTGGATCAGCAGCAGTTGTCGCGCACGATCTTCCCGGTGGGGGAGATGAACAAGGCCGACGTGCGCGCCCACGCCGAACGGCTGGGGCTGCGCACTGCCGGCAAGCCCGACAGTCAGGACGTCTGTTTCATCACCACTTCCAAAGATGACGACGGGCGCGCGGGCCGCTCGGCCTTTCTGGCGCGACGCATCCCGTTGCACGTGGCCGAGATCGTCGACACCGACGGTGCCCGTATCGGTGAAGTGGAAGCGGTCGAGATGGTCACTCTCGGACAGCGTCGGGGCGTCGGAGGTGGTGGCGGAACCAAGCGCTTCGTGGTCGACGTCGATGTGCCCGGTCGTCGGGTGGTGGTTGGTCCCGAAGCGATGCTGCTCACCGAGAGTGAAGTGGTGAGTCGGGTGTCGTGGAGTTCGTCCGTGGTCATCGGTGTGGTCCGGGTGCAGTGCAGCGCTCACGGCGACGCCAACCTCGCCGATGTCGAGGCCGATGCCGAAGGCGACGTCCTGGTGCGGTGGCGCGAACCGCAACGACGGATCTCGCCCGGCCAGAGTGCCGTGTTCTACGACGAGGCCGGCGAGGTGGTGCTGGGTGGTGGCGTGGTCAACTCGGCCAGCGCTCGGCCGAGGCGCGACGGGCACACCATCATCGACCGCACGTGAACCGCCCTGCCCCCGGGATCGGCGCGCGTGGCCGACAACACGACTGTCTCGAAGTCGTCCAGCGTCACCCGCAGGGCGGGACCGCGGCAACCACCGGTGAGATCGGCCGCGTCCGAGGACCCGATCGTCGCCGCCTCGACGGATCGAATGTCACGAGCGAGGAACATGGCGGTCTCGGCCAACACCACGTGATCGTGGACCACCAAGCCGGCGGGCACTTGCACCAACCAGCGCCGTGAGTAGCGGTGGAAGCGCCGGGGGAGCAACCAGGACAGCACGATCGCCACGACGCCCGAGAGTGTCGCGCCGATCCGATTCTGCCCGATTCCGAACGACGTGGTCGTGACGATGCTCGACACCCAGGCGATCCAGGCCAGAATCTGGATGCTCGCCATGGTCGCGGGGCACCGTAGTAGGTGACGACGCTCGTCTCCGTAGGCCGACACCTGCACGAACGACTCTCCCACATCGGCGCTGAACACCAGAAGAGTCGCCACGATCGCCAGCACGAGCGCGACTCCCGACGCGCTGTCACCATCGAGCACCACGACGATGCCTGACGACACGATCGACGTGGGACACACCAGGCGGATGGCGGTGAGCGAGACACTCGAGGGCACCAGAACGCAGAGAAGAGCGACGGCCCATGCCGCCCAGATCGCGACGTTCGTCACCACCCGCGCGACACCGGACCACCCGGTCATGGCGTCCGCGCACAACGGAGCGATCGCGCCTCCGGCGAACACCGCCGCACGCATCGCCCACGAGATCGTGTCGACCATCGTTCGGGCCGGCGAACTCACCGGAGCACTTTTCGGAGCACTCGAACCGGACACGCCCCACAGCGTTACCGATGGGATCGATGTCCCAACAATCGGAGACCGGTGAGCCGCGATGGAGGTGTGCTCGATTATGACCCGATGGGAGATGCCTGCTACGAAAGACGCGGGAGGGATGAGCATGACCATGGCAGCGACCGCATACCTGACCGGTGGCACTGCCACTGGCGTGGGCGGTCTTCCTCACCGTGACGCTCGTGCCGCCGCCGAGTTCGCTTTGACGAGTACCCCCGATTTACCGGCGATCCCGTCGCTACCAAAGCGCTCGCCGGCCGAGTCGATGATCGCCCGGGCTGTAGTGGGGATCCGGGGTATCAGCGTGGGACAGTACGGCGCCATCGTGATCGACGCGTCACGCATCGATCCGTTCGCCCCGGTCCACACCGATCTGCAACACGACGCCTTCGTCGGCCTGCACACCTTTGTCGAGGTGGCAGCGGGTCGAACCGCCCCGGTGAAGTGGCAGTTCATCGGACCGGTGAGCCTCGGCTTGTCGCTGGTGCGCGCCGGTGTGTCGGCTCATCTGGCGTTCGACGTCGCGGTTCGCGCGGTGCGTTCGCACGTCCGCAGCATCCACGAGTACGTGGCGGCGGCACTTCCGGACGCACCGCAGGTGGTGCTCATCGACGAGCCGATGATCGGCGACATCATGGACGAGACCTTCCCCATCGCGCCCGACACCGCCATCGATCTGATGTCGGGTGCCATGGCCATGATCGAACGTGACTGTCTGGTCGGACTTCACAGTTGTGCCGACGTCGACATCTCCTTCTTGCTGGCCGCAGGTCCGGCGGTGTTGAGCGTGCCCGTCTCTGAGTCCCTGGTTCTCTCGGCGCCGGCGTTGGCGGGTTTCCTCGACAAGGGCGGATTGGTGGCCTGGGGTGTGGTCGCCTCCGACGGTCCCTTGATGAACAACGCCGAGCGCGCGTGGAAGAGGTTGGCCGGTGTGTGGTGCGGGCTCGTGCAGAATGGTTGCGATGCCATGAAGTTGCGCCAGCAGTCGCTGGTGACCCCGGTGAGTGGCATGTCGTCGCACACCGAGGAACACGCCGCATCGATCATGGGTCAGGTGCTCGACATCGGGGAGCGCGTTCGCACACAGGCTCTCGCCACCCGTCTCACCGTCGGAGCCTGAGGTTCGCTCTCGCACCCCTGATCTACAATCTGCACATGGCCGCCGGATCGAAGAAGTCCTCCGCTGTGGTCGTGCGACACGCCGAGTTGGTGCGATTGATCGACTACCACCGTCAGCGGTACTTCGTCGACGATTCCCCCGAGATCTCCGACGCCGAGTACGACGAACTCGAGCGTGAACTTCGTGCCATCGAGCGCGACCATCCCGACTTGGTCACCGAGTCGTCCCCCAGTGCACGCGTGGGCGCGTCCTCGGTCGAGACGTTCTCGACGGTCGAGCATCGCGTGCCCATGACCAGCCTCGACAACGCCATGGATCACTCCGAGTTGGTGGCTTGGGGCGAGCGGGTGGTGAGGGGTCTTGCCGAGGGTGAAGCCACCGCGTACGTGTGCGAGTTGAAGATCGACGGGCTGGCCATGAGTCTGCGCTACGAGAACGGCGTGTTCGTGCAGGCCGCTACCCGGGGCGATGGTCGTGAGGGCGAGGATGTCACGGCGAACGTGGCCACCATTTCGGTGGTACCCAAGACACTGACTGCCGTGGAGGGTTACGAGATTCCCGAGGTGCTCGAAGTGCGCGGCGAGGTGTATCTGCCCATCGACGCCTTCGAACGGTTGAGGGCCGGCAAGGAACGAGAGAATGCCGAACGTATCGCGGCGGGGCGCAAGCCCGAGCCGGTGCCGGTGAACCCGCGCAACGCCGGTGCCGGAAGTTTGCGCCAGAAGGACCCCGCGGTCACCGCCTCGCGTGGATTGGCGTTCTGGGCGTATCAGTTGGGTGAGGTGATCGGTGGTCCCGTGTTCACCAGCCATCGCCAAACTCTCGAGTTCCTGCGGTCGTTCGGTTTTCCGGTGAACCCCGACATCGAAGTAGTCGATTCGGTCGACGCCGTCGACGCGTATTGCGAGCGTTGGCAGCAGGATCGACACCAATTGCCGTACGAGATCGACGGGGTGGTGGTGAAACTCGACGATCTCGCCCAACGTGAGACGTTGGGCTTCACCGCTCGCGCACCGCGCTGGGCCATCGCCTTCAAGTTCCCACCCGAGGAGCGGACCACGTTGTTGCGCGACATCCAGATCTCGGTGGGTCGTACCGGACGTGTCACGCCATTCGCGGTTCTCGAAAAAGTGTTCGTCGGTGGCTCCAACGTCGAGATGGCCACGCTGCACAACGAGGATCAGGTACGCCTCAAAGACGTGCGACCCGGCGACACCGTCGTGGTGCGCAAGGCCGGTGACGTCATCCCTGAGGTGGTGGGACCGGTGCTGGCATTACGGCCCGACGGCCTCGAGCCTTGGACCTTCCCGTCGGTGTGTCCCTGTCCGATGAGGGGTGAACTCACGCGTCCCGACGGCGAGGCGAACACCCGTTGTGTCGAACCGGGATGTCCCAGCCAACGCGACCAGCGCATCATTTACTTCGCCTCGCGTGGCGCCATGGACATCGAGGGTCTGGGTGAAAAGACCGTGTTCCAATTGTCCGACGCCGGCTTGGTGTCCGATCCGGGTGATCTGTATTCACTGGCCGTCGAGCAACTGCTCACGTTGGAGGGGTTCGCCAGCATCAGCGCCGAGAAACTGTTGAGCGCCATCGACGGTTCGAAGTCGCGTCCGCTTCCCAAGATCCTCACCGCGTTGGGAGTGAAACATCTTGGACCATCGGCCTCGGAGGCGTTGGCGCTCGCGTTTGGCAACCTCGACGCCATCATGAACGCCACGCAAGCCGACTTGGCCAGCGTCGAGGGCGTCGGCGAGGTCATTGCGGCGTCCATCACCGGGTGGTTCGCCGTGTCCGACAATCGGGCCTTCATCGAGAAAATGCGCGCCAGCGGTGTCGAGTTCGGCAACGTGGAGGTGTCGCGCCTCGCGCAGAACCTCGCTGGTCGCAACATCGTGGTCACCGGATCGTTGGCGGGGTTCGATCGTGACGGTGCCGAACGGGCCATCAAGGAACGCGGTGGCAAGAGCCCGGGGTCGGTGTCGAAGAAAACCGACGCGTTGGTGGTGGGTGCCGAGCCCGGTGCCAGCAAACTCAGCAAGGCTCGGGAACTCGGCGTTCCGGTGCTCGACGAAGCTCAGTTCGTGGTCTTGCTCGAGACCGGTGAGATCACGCGCTGAGGCTCAGAGCACCTCGAACGACCACGAAAAGCTGCGCGCGGCGTTGCGACCGTCCTCGATCTTCCAGAAATTCACCGTCACCTGGTGGACTCCGACGTCGTACCTTTCGACCGCCGCTCCCTCGGTCGGCTCGAAGCGGATCAGTGAATTTCCTTGGTCGTAGATCGCGGTCTTGGGTAATTCGATCTGTTGACCAGGCTTGGCCTGCTGGGGGGCGGCGTCCTCGAGGCGGGTCGTGGGGATCTCGATGCCATCGAGGATCAACTCGGCCTCGTAGCCGTCGATGAGGTCGACGGAGATCTCGGTCTGGGAGAGCACTTGACGATCGTTCGGGGCCGGCGAAACGCTGACGATCTGATCGGGATAGCCGAGGGCATCGCGACCGGTGGTGGCCGACATGAGTCCCAAGATGACCATCATCAATCCGATCGCCAGCCCGGCACTGATGAGCACCATCTCGATGGAGAGACGACGCCGAACCGGTGGGGTAGTGACGGTGCCCTCGGACTCGAGGGATGCTTCTCGGGGAACCTGGTCCTCGCTCACCTTCACAGTCTGACCCGCTGTACTGGTGTTTTGCACTTTGTGACGGGGGCGATCGTCACACATTCGAAACACAACGCTAGTTTCCCAGCGATGTCCAGCACCGAAAATCACGGCTCGGATTCGTTGATCGACACCCTGGTCGATGGCCGTTATCGCCTGCGTACCGAAGTCGGTCGCTCGGGTTCGAGCACGGTCTTCGTGGCCCGTGACGGTCATGCGGGCACCGACGTGTCCCTCCGGGTGTTCTCGGCCGAGGTCAGCCACCGGCGGGGCGGGGTCCTGCTCGAGCAGGCCACGATCGCGGCGACGATGAATCACCCTCAGGTCCTGCGCACGTTGGCATCCGGGCGCGCCACGATCGGTGATGCGAGTCGTGTGTACGTGGTGCAGGAACATCTCGGCGGGGGCACGTTGCAGGATTTGATCGACCGTGGACGGTTGCTCACCCCGAGTCAGGCTGCGGTCGTCGGGTTGGACGTGTGTCGCGCCCTCGACCACGCCCACCGCCGTGGTCTCGCGCATTTCGACCTGCGACCGTCGGCGATCGTCTTTGGCGACGATCACCGGGCTCGCGTGGCCGACCTGGGGGTGGTCTCGGTGGTCGCCGAGGACGCCTGGGCTGACGCCACCTCGGTGTCGCTCGAACGCGCGCGCTACTGCGCGCCCGAACAGACTCTCGGGGAACCGTTCGACGAAAAGTCCGATGTGTACGCGTTGGCTCTGGTCCTCACCGAAGCGGTCACCGGTTCGGTGCCGTTCCTGGCCGACTCCGTGGTCACCACGCTGAGTGGGCGTGTCGACCGACTGTTTCCCGTTTCGGCCGACCTCGGTGGTCTGGCGTCGGTTCTGGAGAGAGCCGGACGCTGCGATCCATTGGAACGTTCGGGGGCTGCCGACATGGCGCGCGCGTTGGTGCAAGCGGCACCCTCGTTGCCTCGCCCCGCCCCGTTGCCCTTGGTGTCGGCGACCTTGTTCGATAGCACCGGAGAGATCGCGCGCCCGGTCGACATGGTAAAACCGCCCGACTCCGCCGACACGATGGTGAGCGCCACGTCCGACGCGGTGATCGAAAAGGACTCGGTCACGAACGATCGTGCCGATGCCCCGGTCATCGCGCGATGGATCGTGGCCGCTGTGGCGGTGTTGGTGGTCGTGGTCGGAGGATTTTTGTTGTTCTCGGTGATTCAGAAGGATTCGTATTCGGTACCGGCGTTGACCGGTGTGGACCTGGGCGAGGCCACCAACCTCGTCACCGAATACGACTGGACGATCATCGAGGTGGGAGAAGCCAGCGAGGACGTGCCAGCCGGCGCCATCGTGCGCACCGAGCCCGAGACCGGGCAGACATTGCAGAGTGGAAAGGCCATCACCTTCGTGGTGTCCACCGGACCGCCTCCGGTTCCGCTGCCGGAGTTGAACGCCCTCGATGTTGTGACCGCCACTTCGGCGTTGACCGAGGCCGGTCTGGTGTTGGGCGTGCAGACGCCGGAATTCAGTGAGAACGTGCCGTCCGGACTGGTCATTCGCTGGACCGTGGCGTTGCAGCCGAATTTGGTGGCAGGTCAGGAGGTGATCAAGGGCACCGCGGTCGACATGGTGGTGTCGCAAGGTCCCGCCCCACGTGTGGTGCCTGATCTGCGGACGATGACCATCGATGTCGCCACGACGGCGCTCAACGATCTGCAACTGATCATCAATCGCGCCGACGACGAATTCTCGAACGACGTACCCGTCGGTGGAGTCTCCTCGCAACTACCCGCCGCCGGTGAGTCGTTGGCGAAGGGTGCGTCGGTGACCGTGGCCATCTCGAAGGGTCCCGATCTGGTGTCGATGCCGAATCTGGCCGTGCTCACCAATCTCGACGCCGTGAAGGCCGCCATCATCAACGCCGGCCTGACGGTGGGCAATGTGACGGGTCGGGTGCGCGGGGCGCCGATTGCGACCGTCGTTGGGGGCCAAGTGGTGGCCCCGGGTCAGTTGCTCCCGCGCGGAAGCATCGTCGATGTCGTCTATTTCGGTTGACGCAACGCGGGCTTTTTGCGGGCACGTCGAGCAGGAATAAGGTGGATACGGAGTCGAAGGAGATCGATCATGGGAGCACTTGACGGCCGCGTGGCCATCATCACCGGGGCCGGACGTGGATTGGGTCGTGAGCACGCGTTGTTGTTCGCCGCCGAAGGAGCAAAGGTTGTCGTGAACGACCTCGGAGGTGCGAACGACGGCACGGGGACCGACATCACGCCGGCTCAGCAGACCGTGGCCGACATCGAAGCGATGGGTGGCGAGGCGATCGTCAACGGCGACAATGTCGCCGACTGGGACGGCGCCAAGCGCATGATCGACAGCGCCATCGAGGCGTTTGGTGATCTCGACATCTTGGTGAACAACGCCGGCATCTTGCGCGATCGCGTGTTGGTCAACATGACCGAGGCCGAGTGGGATGCGGTCATTGCGGTTCACTTGAAGGGGCACTTCGCGCCCACTCGTCACGCCGCCGCCTACTGGCGCGAGCAGGCCAAGGCGGGCATCACCAAGCCCCGCAACATCGTCCACACCAGTAGCACGAGTGGTTTGTTCTCGAACCCCGGTCAGGGTAACTACGGTGCGGCCAAGTCCGGTATCGCCACCTTCAGCCAGATCTGCGCCAAGGAGCTGTCTCGTTACAACGTGAAGAGCAACTCCATCGCTCCAGCGGCCCGTACTCGCCTCACTTTGGCAACGCCGGGCCTCGAAGAGGTCCTGGCGCCCAAGGAGGGCGAATTCGACAAGTGGGATCCGGCCAACGTCAGCCCCTTGGTGGCGTATTTGTCGTCGGAGGCCTGTGAGTTCACCGGCGAGACGTTCTTCGTTCAAGGTGGCCAGGTGACTCGCGTTCGGTCGTGGACCAATGCCGAGACCATCGATCAGAACGATCGTTGGTCGGTGTCGGCCCTCGCAGCGGCGATGACGTCGTTGAAGCCCCAGTCCTGATCCGTGGGCGCCGACGCCCGCGATTCCAACCCGCGCACCCTGAACGTCGACTCCGTCGGAGTCGACGAGTTGGGTGTGGTGCCGTGGCCCATCCTGCTTCGTCGCTGGTTGGGTCGTCGTGTTCCGATCGGGCGGCATTGGGCCGTTCTGGTGGTGGTGCTGTCGGCGTTGTTCACGGTGGGATTCACCATCACGATCCTGGCCGTGTCGCTGGGCAGTATCGCCGGTGATCTCGACTCCAGCATCTCGGTGGTGTCGTGGAGCATCACCGGACCCATGCTCGCTTTCGGGGTGGTGGGGCCGGCGTACGGGAAAGCCGGTGATTTGTGGGGCCACAAGCGGGTGTTCGTGTGCGGACTGTTGGGGGCCGGAGTTTTCGCGGCGTTGACGTCGGTGGCATGGGACGCTCCCAGCATGATCGCGTTCCGCATCCTGTCGGCCTCGGCGGGAGCGGCCACCGGACCGTCGACGATGGCGTACATCAACCGGCTGTTCCCCGCTGATCAACGGGTGCGTCCACTCAGTTACTGGAGCTTCGTGAACGCCGGTGCCCCGGTGCTCGGCGTGATCGCCGGCGCTCCACTGGTGGAGGCGTTCGGCTGGCGGATCATCTTCGCCGTGCAGGCACCTCTGTGCATCGTCGGTGTCGTCATCGCCGTGTGGTTGTTGCCCGACACCGAACGCTCGGCCGAGGTTCACTTCGACGTCGCCGGCTCGGTGGCCTTGGGATTGGGCGCAACCATGTTGTTGGCTGGCGTCAATCAAGGCCCGAAGTGGGGGTGGGACAGCCTTTTGACGGTCGGGCTGTTGTGTGCGTCGATCGCGTCGCTGGCTCTCTTCGTGCGCATCGAAAAACGGGCGCGCGACCCGCTGTTGCCGCTTCGCTGGTTGCGGACGCGAAACGTGGCGTATCCGGTCCTGTCGCAGACGCTGGCGAACTTCGCGTACATGGGCGGATTTCTTCTGGCGCCGTTGGTTCTGAGTGAGGTGATGCAATTCGACAATTCGAAGATCTCTTTCGTCGTGATCGCCCGACCTCTGACGTTCGCTTTGGTCGCTCCGTTGGCCAGCCTCGTCACCATTCGAGTGGGAGAGCGGGCGATGGGTGTGGTGGGCGGATTCTGCGTGGTGATGTCGATGTTCCTCTTCGCCGCCATCGACATCGAATCTCCGTTGATGGTGGTCCTGGTCGCCCTCGGGTTGTCGGGAGCCGGAATCGGTATTGCCAGCCCCGCCATGACCTCGCTCGTCGCCAACGCCGTGGACGAGCGCGACCTCGGTGTGGCCGGAGCCATGCAACAACTGATGACCCAGATGGGCGCGGTGTTCGGATCGGTCGTGATGACGACGGTGCAGCAGGCATCGTCCGGAGACGACTCCTCGGCATCGTCGTTCGTCGCGGCGTTTTACGTGGCGACGGGCGCGGCCGCGGTGGCGATGATTCTCTCGACGCGGGTCACGTCGACCCCGCGCGGAGACGCGATCACTCGGTGATGGCCTTGATTTCTTCGGCCACCTTGGCGGTGATGTCGGTCTGAGGCATCTGCGTCTGCAGAGCCATCATCTTCATCATGTCACCGGTCACCTTGATTTTCCCGCCCATGAAGGCCTGCATCGCCGCCGCCTGATCGTTCAGGGCGAAGATGGCGCGAGCCGTGGCCCAATCGGTGGTGACGGTGGCATCGGGGTTCTCCAGTTCCCCGAGATCCAACTCCATGTCGCCCGACGACGTGTCCATGTAACTCTTGACGGTGCCATCGCCGAAAGGAACGTCGGTGACGACTTGATTGATGCGAATCACCGCGGTGATCTTGGGGGCTTGGTCCTGATACTTCGCGCGGATCGCCTTGGCGGCGTCCATCCACTCGGGGGAAAGGAAAGGGAATGCCATTCCGAAGACTGTAGTCCCGCGTGGCGGCGAACCAACCAGCCGGAACTCAGAACGCCCCGACGACCTCGCTCGACAGCGTCACCGATTCGATGAACGGTCGATCGAGTTCGACACCCGAGCCAGGTCCGGTGCGCAACACGACGTGCCCGTGGTCGAGCACGATCGGGTCCATGACGATGTCGCGCGCCCAGAAACGTTCGGAGGCCGAGACGTCACCGGTCATGGAGAAGTTGGGCAGCGCGGCCAGGGCGAGATTCATGGCCCGACCGATACCGGTTTCCAACATGCCACCACACCAGACCGGTACCCCCCGTTCCTGACACACATCGTGGACCCTCACCGCCTCCAGGTATCCACCCACCCGACCGGCCTTGATGTTGACGATGGAGCAAGCCCCACGTTCGATGGCGTCGACCGCCGCGCGCGCCGAGACGATGGATTCGTCCAGACAGATGGGCGTGCCCACCTGCTTGGCGATGATGGCGTGCCCCGTGACGTCGTCCTCGGGCAGGGGTTGTTCGATGAGCAGCAATCCGAAGCGGTCGAGTTTGGCCAGATGTGGCCCGTCGTCGCGGGTGTAGGCGGTGTTGGCATCGACTTGGAGAGGCACCGCGTCGCCGAAAGTCTCGCGCACAACACGCACGGGCTCGATGTCGCTGCCCGGTTCGATTTTCAACTTGATGCGCACGTATCCCTCGTCGAGGTAGCCCCCGACGGTGCGAACGAGGGAGTCGATGTCGTCGTGGATTCCAACCGAGACACCCGAGGGCACGCGATCGACGACCGAGCCGATGGCAGCGGAAAAAGGCACGTCGTTGGCTCGCAGTTGAGCATCCAACACCGCAGCCTCGATGGCCGCCTTGGCCATTCGATGGTCGCGCACGGGCTCGACAAGCCGGCCCACGTCGTCGGCGTGCATCGACCGTCCGGCGTTCGTGAGCAATCGCGGTGCGAGGTGATGGATCATCACATGATGCGAATTCTCGACGTACTCACTGGAGTAGAGCGGGTCATCCCCACAGACGCACTCGCCCCAGCCATCGCCTTGGTCGGTGATGGCTCGTACCAGCAGGATACGACGGTCGTTCTGGGTTCCGAACGAGGTGCGGAACGGCGTGACGAGCGGCAGTCCGATCACGCGGAACTCGAAACCGCGCAGGTGGATCGGTTCGAGCGGCAGCAGTTTTGTCATCGCATTTCTTTTCCCGTCAAGATGTAATCACCATTGTTGTTCATCCCCACCACGTCGTGCGTGTCCAACAGTGGGGCCAATCGACCCCGCATCACGCGTCGCCAGTCGAGGGCGGCCTCGGGATCGCTACCTCGCAGCGCGACGATGTCGTCAGGAGTGGGCACCTCGATGACGGGCTTTGTCGGCTCGCGGCTCGTCGATCGCGAGGGGTCCACATCCCACCAAGCCAAGAGCCGATCGGTTTCCTCGGAGCCGTTGATGTCGTCGTTCAAGGGTCCGTAAAAGTCCACGTGGTACTCGATGGCACGGGCCCCCAGGCGTCGCAGATTGAACCAGCCGTTGCGACGCACGAGGGGATCAAAGGTCCATGTGATGGCGGTGAGACCTTGGTCGAAGGCCCAATCCCGTTGGTGGAATTTCAGACGCGCCCCCAGGCCCGAGTTCTGGCGCTCGGGGACGATCCCGGTGATGTGTGAGTGAAGACACCAGTCGCCGTCGTGTCGAGCCAGGATTCCGAAGGAGCACCCGACCATCTCGTCGTTGTCGAAAGCCCCGGCGATGTAGCCGCCGGCATGAGCGAGGGCCATCAGGAAGTCGGATTTGACCATTCCGGCTGCCGTCGCGCCCCACACGTTGCCCACGGTGAGCCGAAGAGCATCCATCTCGGCGAGGCCGCGCAGTTCGCGCACGACGACGTCGCTCATGGATTGTCCGGGAGCGTCGAACCTTCGGGGTGAGTCGACCGATAGACCAATCGCACCGCGAGGGCCTCGTGCATGGCGGGCGCGGTGTCCTCGGCGAACTCGGCGCGATACTTGTCGTCGGTGCTCAGAACGACCGTGAAATACATGCCGATGAACGCGCCGAGGAAGCCGGCCACGCGTATCAGTGCCTCGGTCAGCACCAGGTCACGCCCGCTGAGCGTGATGGTGAAGAACACGTTCGTCTCCTCGACGCCCATCCATCCGATTTGTGTCGCCAACGGAATGGCGACGAGTCCGAACGCGACGAAGAAGATGGTCAGAATCAGAGTGACGAAGGTGACCTGCACCGCCTGATTGAAGGTGGAGACCAGAATCAGATCCATCTTCTCGCGACCACTCAAAGGCTGGTCGAGGGGTGCATCATGCGAAACTGCGAGAGCGACCGCGGGAGTGTCGGCGACCAACGACTCGACCTCGTTCCATGATTCGAAACGTGCCGAGCTGTCGATCAAGCGAGGGATACGCGACAACACGAACACGGCGCTCAGCACCAAAAAGACGCCGAGGCAGATCACGTAAGGGGTGCCGGACAGCGTGCCCGCCACCTGCCACACCTCGGCGTTGATGAACAAAAAGATGGTGAACAGGAGCAATTGCGGCAGCGCCCGCATCAGTAGTCGGCCGAGTATGGCGGCCTGACCGAACGACGACTTGATCGCCCACAGGATCAACTGACCCACCGCGAAGGCGGCCAGAACATAGATGACTCCGAGGACGATGACGCCTTGGAGCAAGGCCTGAAGCGCGTCACCCCACTGCTCGAAGATGGCGCTCGGGACGGTGGGACCGATCACGAAGGCGGCCAACTCGGGACGACCCACCTCGTTGGGTGCCGACCAGAAGGGGCGGCGCAGCACGAGGTTGGTGATCGTCCAGCCGAGGACGAGAACGGCGATGGTGACGCCGGCGGCGACCAAGTTGCGCGCGGTGGACCAGTCGGCCAGGTTCAGCGCGTTGAGACCACGGGCGACGTAGGCGAGGATCAGCAGGGGGATGGCGCGGGTCCAAATGTCGGTGCGAGCGGAGTAGTCGATGATGAAATGGGGGACACCGCGACTGGTGAACCAGCGCTCGACGGCTTGGTGCAGAGCGCGATCCACGATCTCAGCCTAAAGCGGGACGCTCGACCATCGGACGGTGAGGTTTTTGAACGAAATGTCAAACCCATTCGTCGGGAAGGTCCGAGACCGACCAACATGATGGGCGGGTATGGCACGAATCCTCGTCTCTGAAGAAATCGCCGTGGGCGGCCTCGAGCGTCTGCGCGCGGCGGGTCATGTCGTCGATGTTCGCTTGGACCTGACTGCGGAGACCCTACCCCTGGCGCTGAAGGGTGCCCAGGCCCTGATCATTCGCTCGGCGACGAAGGTGACCGCCGAGGTGTTGGAGGCCGCCGACGAGTTGATCGTGGTTGGTCGCGCCGGGATCGGTCTCGACAACGTCGACGTCGAGGTGGCGACCCGACGTGGTGTGATGGTGGTGAACGCGCCCCAAAGCAACATCGTGTCGGCGGCCGAGCACACCATGGCGTTGCTGCTGGCGTCGGCGCGAAACGTGGCCCAGGCGCACGCCGCGCTGAAGGTCGGGCGTTGGGAGCGCAGCAAGTGGGAGGGCGTCGAGCTCTATGACAAGACACTCGGCATCGTCGGTCTCGGACGCATCGGCAAACTGGTCGCCCAGCGCGCTTTGGCGTTCGGTATGCGATTGGTGGCCTACGACCCGTTCGTGTCGGTCGATCGAGCGCGTCAGATGAGCGTGGAAATGTTGTCGCTCGAGGATCTGTTGGCCCAGAGCGACTTCATCACGGTGCACTTGCCCAAGACCAAGGAAACCAAGGGCATCATCGGTTCCGACATGCTGAATCGGGCCAAGCCCGATCTGCGGGTGATCAACGTGGCTCGTGGCGGGATCATCGACGAAGTGGCCCTCGCCGAGGCCGTGCGTTCGGGGCGCATCGCCGGTGCGGCCCTCGACGTGTTCGACGTGGAGCCCTGCACCGACAGTCCTCTGTTCGCGTTGGACAACGTGGTGGTCACGCCGCACCTCGGGGCCAGCACCCGCGAGGCTCAGGACAAGGCCGGTGACACCATCGCCGACATGGTGAAGTTGGCGCTGGCCGGCGACTTCGTCCCCTTCGCCGTGAACGTGTCGGCCGCCGAGGCCAACGAGACGTTGCGCCCGTACCTGCCGTTGGCGGAACGACTGGGTCATCTGTTCGCGAGGTTGGTGGGCCCGACGCCCAAGCAAATCGAGATCATCGCCGAGGGTGAGATCGGTCAGTACGACAATCGCATCCTCACGCTGAGCGTGCTGAAGGGTTTCTTCGGAGTGCTGAGTGACGAGCCCGTGTCGTACGTGAACGCCCCGCAGTTGGCCAAGAACGCCGGTGTGGAGATTCGTGAGACGTCGATTCGTGACTCACTGAACTACGTGAACCTGGTGACGTTGCGCTCCGAGGGACACAGCATGGCAGCCACGCTCATCGGGCGCCGCAGTGAGGCTCGCTTGGTGATGATCGAGGATCATGCGACCGACGTTCCGCCGGCGGAGAACATGCTGGTGGTGCGCAACGACGATCGCCCGGGTGTGATCGGCTTGGTGGGCACGTTGCTCGGCAACTCCGGTGTGAACATCAGCGACATGGATGTGGGTCGGGCGGCGGTGCCGGGCTCGGCGCTGATGGTGATCGCGACGTCGGGGCCGGTGCCGGTCGAGGTGCTGCAGCAGTTGCGCGACGCGCCGGGCATCACCAGCGTGCACGCCCTGTCGGCGTGAGGTCAGGCGATGGCGCGGATCTGGTCGCGGGTCGCCTCGGCGGCTTCTCGCGCGGCCGCGGCCCAGTCCGCACCCGTCGACGGGTAGAGAATCGCTCGCGACGAATTGATCATCATTCCGTATCCACGACTGTCGCGCCCCGCCTCGACCGTGGCCCTCACGTCACCGCCTTGGGCACCGATCCCGGGCACCAGCAACGGCATGTCGCCCACGATCGCCCTCACCCGTGACAGCTCGTTGGGGTAGGTCGCTCCGACCACCAACGCCACTTCGCCGAGTCGACTCCATCGATCCCGAGCCGTTCTTGCCACGCGCTCGTAGAGCGGTTCTCCGTCGATCAGGAGAGATTGCAGATCGCCACTTCCGGGGTTCGACGTGCGGCACAGCACGATCACTCCCTTGCCGGTACGGGCGAGAAACGGCTCGAGGGAGTCGGTTCCCAGATACGGATTGACGGTCACGGCGTCGGCGCCGTAGCGCTCGAACGCCTCCTCGGCGTAACGCTCGGCGGTGGGCCCGATGTCGCCTCGCTTCGCATCCAAA
This sequence comes from Actinomycetota bacterium, assembly GCA_016871395.1. Classification (GTDB taxonomy): domain Bacteria; phylum Actinomycetota; class Acidimicrobiia; order Acidimicrobiales; family Ilumatobacteraceae; genus Casp-actino8. The sequence goes on along the minus strand of VFYV01000014.1, from coordinate 18,660 downwards.
ATCAGAACGGTTCGCGGGTGTCGATCCCGAACGTGGGCGCACAGGCGCTCGAGTTGGTCCTCGGCCCCGAGGGCCGCGAAGTAGGCGATCTGTGGCTTGAAGGCGCAGGCCGCGTGAGCGGTGGCATCGACGATGCCGATACAGAACTCGAGTACGCCCTCGGGGTCGGCGGCCATCGCCGGGGGCATCCTCGTCGGATCGGGGTCGAGGCCCACGCAGAGCATCGAGTCGCTCGACGCCCAAGCGTCGCTCAGTTTGTCGTGGAATCCCACGACGCTGTCTCAGCCCTCGACCGTGATGGCGGCGGTGGGGCACAGGTCGGCGGCTTGCTCGACCTTGGCGCGCAACTCCTCGCCGGGGTTTTCCTGCAGGATGTAGAGGTAACCATCGCTACGAACCTCGAACACTTCGGGGCAGACCTGCACGCAGCTGCCGGTCGAGGCACAGACGTCGAAATCAACCGAGATCTTCATGTCGTTTCCTTCCAGCCCAGGATCGCGACCCGCGATCTCGCAACGAACGATAGTGCCCGACGCGCCTCGAGTCGTCAGTCGGTGGGGGACTGATGACGTTCGTGGGCCGACAGGACGGCCCGGAGAGCGGCCGTCACCGTGCTCTCGTCGGTGCCGACGCCCCACAACGTGACACCATCCTCGCCGATCGTCTCCACGTAGGCCACCGCTCGGGCCTCGGAGCCCTTGCCGATGGCGTGTTCGCTGTAGTCGGCCACGTCGAGGGTGGCCCCCAGTCCGGTACGCATGGCGTTGACGAAGGCGTCGATTGGACCGTTGCCGGCTCCGGTGATGGTGGCGTGCGAACCGTCGACCACCAGTTGGGCGGTGATGGTGGTGCGACCACCGTCGGTCGACTGGCTGCGCATCTCGTGGCTCTCCAACACGAAGCGCGGCGTGTCGGGTAGGTACGCGGACCGGAACGCGGACCACATGGCGAGCGGACTCACCTCGGTGCCCAGATCCTCGGTGATGTGTTGGATGTTCTTCGAGAACTCGATCTGTAGCCGCCGCGGCAGGTCGAATCCGTGTTCCGTTTTCATCACGTAGGCCACACCGCCCTTGCCGCTCTGGCTGTTCACACGAATGACGGCCTCGTACGTGCGGCCCAGATGCTTGGGATCGAGCGGCAGATACGGGACACCCCAGGTGTCGTACTCGCCGGGAGCACGGCCCGCGTCGGCGGCCTTGCGATCGATGGTCTCGAAGCCCTTCTTGATGGCGTCCTGATGGCTGCCGCTGAACGCCGTGTACACGAGGTCTCCCACGTAGGGGTGGCGCGGGTGCACGGGCAGACGGTTGCAGTACTCGGCGGTACGTCGCAGGGCGTCGATGTCGCTGATGTCCAGTTCGGGGTCCACCCCGTTCACGAAGAGGTTCATGGCCAGGTTGACGACGTCCACGTTGCCGGTGCGCTCGCCGTTGCCGAACAGAGTTCCCTCCACGCGGTCGGCGCCCGCCATCACCCCGAACTCGGCGGCGGCCACGGCGCATCCGCGGTCGTTGTGCGGGTGGAGGCTGATGATCACCGAGTCTCGATTCTTGATGGTTCGGCAGAACCACTCGATCACGTCGCCGTACACGTTGGGGCTGTAACACTCGACCGTGGCCGGAAGATTGAGAATCAGCGGCTTTGCGGGCGTCGGCTGGATGACGTCCATCACGGCCTCACAGACCTGGATGGCGTAATCGGGTTCGGTCAGCGTGAAGCTCTCGGGGGAGTACTCGTAACGAATGTACGAGCCGGTCAGGGTCGACTCCATCGCCAAGCACTTGCGCGCCGCGTTCACGGCGATCTGCTCGATTCCCCTCTTGTCGAGGCCGAACACCACCTCACGTTGCAGGGGGTTCGTCGAGTTGTAGAAGTGCACGATCGCCTGCTTGACGCCGCGCAGGGACTCGTACGTTCGCTCGATCAGTTCGTCACGACTCTGCACCAGAACCTGAATGGTCACGTCGTCGGGGATGAGGCTCTCCTCGATCAACTGACGGACGAAGTCGAAGTCGGGCTGCGACGCTGAGGGGAAACCGACCTCGATCTCGGTGAAACCGATCTCGCACAATTTGTCGAACATGCGACGCTTGCGCTCGGGGTCCATGGGGTCGATCAGCGCCTGATTGCCGTCGCGTAAGTCGACCGAACACCAGAGCGGCGCCTTGTCGATCATGTTGTCGGGCCAGGTGCGATCGGGAAGCGAGAGCGGGATGAACGGGGTGTACTTGGCGAAGGGCATGTGCCCTGCACCGGCGTTCACGAACTGGGCCGGGCCCGTGTTCTTGGTTTTCATGCGGTACTCCCTTGGTGGTGTGCTGGCGTGACGAGGCTGATTCGGACAAACAAAAAACCCCGGCGCTGGAGCGCACGGGGCTGACGGCGAACGCGTTATGGGGCGTTCGCCCTACATAAGAAGGAGGCCGGTCAGGAACGTCACGCGCCTGACCCTACCGAGCCGTGTCGCAGACCCGCAACGCTTTCGCCGGCTCGCCCGCTTCCGGAGCGAACGAACCCCGCAGAGTCGACCTCGTGTGGGAGCCGACGAGACGACCTCTTGCTGGTATCAGTCGACGGGGGTGCTGGCGAGGAAAGCCAGCTCGGCATCGAGCAGTTGTGCCTCGACCTCGGCGATGACCGCCCGCCAGTCGTAACCAATGCCCTTACCCGGATACTCGCCCATCACGGTGGTATCAGACGTCGAAACGACCGTCTTGGTGGTCGGAGGGACCACGGGGGTCGATCGGGTGTTCATGGGACAGACCTCCCGGTGAAATGTCGAGGGTGGGTGGACGCCCGTTCGAGGGGCGCGGGAAAACTAACGATCGAGACCGCCCGTGTCCACGCAATGTGGTCGATTTTCTGTCCATGTGAAGATCGTCACACTTGCTCGAGTATCCCCAGTTTGTTGGGGGTGTAGACCGGTGGTGTCGAGTGGACGGTTCGCTCGGGACGGGAGTCCGACATGGGGTCGGCAGTCGAATTGACGCAAGAAAACTTCGAATCCACGATCGAAGAAAACGACATGGTTCTGGTCGATTTCTGGGCCTCGTGGTGTGGCCCCTGCCGCTCGTTCGCGCCGGTCTACGACGCGGTGGCATCGGCCAATCCCGACGTGATCTTCGGCAAGGTCGACACCGAGGCTCAACCTGCCTTGGCCGGGGCCTTCGGTATCCAGTCCATCCCGACCCTCATGATCTTTCGCCAACAGGTGTTGCTGTACAACCAAGCCGGGGCGTTGCCGCAGCACAAGTTGGAGGAACTGGTGGGCCAAGCGCGCTCCCTCGACATGGACGCCGTGAGGGCTGAGATCGCGGCCCAGGAGGCGGGGCAACCCTGAGCCGTCGGGGGCTAACCCCGTCGAAGGGTTCGAAGGCTCCGCGTGCCGGTCGTGACTGTCCGAGGCAGTGGTCTTCTCCTTCGGCGACCTCCGTGGACGGCTCGATTCTGGGTCCGCGTCTTGAGTCGGTCGCGTCGGTGACCGAGAGGTCGTACGTCCTCGCCTACGGTTGACGTATGGCAATCATCAGTGGTCTTCCCCGTCTCGACCCTCGCGACGCTGGATTCAGTGCCGAACGCCTGAGCCGAATGAATGGCCACTTCGGTCGTTTGGTCGACGACGAGAAGTTGGCCGGTTGGCACATCAGCGTCAACCGTGGCGGTCACAACGTATTCGACTCGACGTACGGCATGGCCGACATCGAGGCCGCACGTCCGGTGGCTGACGACACCATCTGGCGCATCTATTCCATGTCGAAACCGATCACCGCCATCGCCGCTTTGATGTTGTGGGAGGAAGGCGCCTTCGAACTGAAGGATCCGGTGAGCAACTTCATCCCCGAATTCGCCGACACCAAGGTGTGGCGCGCCGGATCCGAGACGAATCCGCAGTTGGAACCCATCACCGAGGTGATGCAGTTGTGGCATTTGTTCTCGCACACCGCGGGCCTCACCTACGGGTTCATGTTCGCTCATCCGGTCGACGCGATTTACCGCAAGAGTGGCATGGAGTGGGGTTGGCCCAAGGGCAAGAATCTCGAAGAGGTGTGCCAACAGCTGGCATCGTTACCACTGGTGTTCCAGCCCGGCACCGAATGGAACTATTCGACCTCCATCGACGTGCTCGGCCGCGTGGTCGAGGTGGCCAGTGGCACACGTCTGCGGGACTTCATGCAAGAGCGCATTTTCGATCCACTCGGCATGACCGACACCGAATGGTTCGTCGATGAGAGCAAAGCGGAACGACTTGCCGGTCTGTACGGCAAGTTGCCGGGTGTCGACAAAGCGGTGCGCTTGGGAACCGCGGGCCAGGGCGCTCTCCACGAGCCCCCAGGCGAGTTCGGTGGCGGGGGTTTGGTGTCGACGATGGCCGATTACGTGCGCTTCGCCGAGTTCCTACGACGCGGCGGAGAGGTCGACGGAAACCACTTGTTGTCGCCGCGCACCATCGAACTCATGGCCACCAACCATCTTCCGAACAACTCCGATCTCACCGACTTCGGACGTCCCCTGGCGTCGGAGACGGCCTATGACGGTGTCGGTTTCGGCCTCGGTGTGAGCGTCACCATCGACCCGGTGAAGGCCAAGGTGCCCGGCTCGGTCGGAGACTTCGGATGGGGCGGTGCGGCGAGCACCTGGTTCATGGTCGATCCCGTGGAGGACATCACCGCGGTGTTCATGACGCAGTTGATGCCATCGAGCACATACCCGATTCGTAGCCAATTCAAGACTTTTCTGCATCAAGCGCTCGTCGACTGAGTGTCGATCGTCGATCGACATCGACGGGTAGCCTTGCCGCCGGAGGTGTAATCGTGTTTCAGCCGATGCCGAAGGACGCGCGGGTGTACGTGGCTGGTCACGCTGGCTTGGTCGGAAGCGCCGTGGTCCGCCACCTCGACGAGGCGGGTTTCACGAACATCCTCACCGCGACGCGACGCGAACTCGATCTGCGCGACCAGGGTGCGGTCAACGTGTGGTTCGAGAGAAACCGTCCCGACTACGTCTTTCTGGTGGCCGGCACGGTGGGTGGCATCCTGGCCAACAGCACCCGACCGGCCGAGTTCATCTACGACAATCTGATGATTCACGGAACGGTGGTCGAGGCGAGCCATCGCGCGAAAGTCACCAAGCTTCTCTACCTCGGTAGCTCGTGCATCTACCCGCGACACGCCACTCAGCCCATCACCGAGGACCAGCTTCTCACCGGTCCGCTCGAGCCCACCAACGAGTGGTACGCCGTCGCCAAGATCGCCGGCATCAAGTTGTGTCAGGCTTATCGCCGTCAGTACGGCAGCGACTTCATCTCGGCGATGCCGACCAACCTGTACGGCCCCAACGACAACTTCGACCTGGTTTCGAGCCACGTCTTGCCGGCCCTCATTCGAAAGTTCCACGACGCCAAGCAGTCGGGCGAGGACGAGGTCGAGATCTGGGGCACCGGCAGCCCCATGCGCGAGTTCCTGCACGTCGCCGACCTCGCTGACGCCTGCGTGTTCCTGATGGAGAACTACAGCGACGACTCGCACATCAACGTGGGCACTGGCGTCGATCTCAGCATCCGTGAGTTGGCCGAAAAGGTGCGCGACATCGTGCATCCATCGTCCCGTTTGGTGTTCGACACCTCGAAGCCCGACGGAACTCCCCGCAAGGTGCTGGACGTCAGTCGCTTGAGCGACCTCGGTTGGTCACCGTCGTACGACCTCGATCGCGGCATCCGCGCCACGTATCGATGGTTCACCGAGCAACAGTCGAAGCAGTCGTCGATGCGGGGCCTGTCCGAAGCGTGAGTCGACTTCGCGAAGCGATGTCTCTCACCAACACCCCGAAGTCGATTCGTAGCCGGTGAACTTCGAGGTGGTCTTGGTCAGATCTCGGTGAAGGTGAGATCGGGCCCCACGATGATCTCCCCATCGAAGTGCGCGGCGGCCAACCCACGCCATTCGTCCTCTTGCCCCGGTTGCATCGGAGGCACGTAATGCGTCAGCATCAGATGCTTCACGCCGGTGCGAGCCGCGGTCTGGGCCGCCTGCTCCACCGTCGAGTGGTAGTCGAGGATGTCCCGGAAGCGAGCCCCGGTGGGTACGACCCCGGCCACGAGATTCACCAGATCCTCTCGAATCACGGTCTGCACGTATACGTCGGCGTTTGCGCACATGGCGTCCACGCCCGCGCACGGCACCGTGTCACCGGCCAGCGCGACCGACTTTCCCCCGTGTTCCAGCCGGAATCCGATGGTGGGCCTCACGGGTCGGTGATCGGTGGCGTACGTGGTCACCGAGGTCGCACCGATGGTCAACGTCTCGTCGGGTCCGACTTCGGTCACGTTGACCAGTAGCGGCCCGTTGGCACGTAGATCCTCGTGGTGGTCGTGGCGATATTGCTGATCCAATTCCAACATGCGCATCAGGGCGTCGATCATCGCCCCGGTACCGGCGGGGCCGAAGACGTCCAGCGGTGTGTGCACCGGTTGCATCACCCAACGCGTGGTGATGAGGTCGTTCACGTCGGTGATGTGATCGCTGTGAAGGTGGGTGATCAGCAAGGTGTCCACCATCGCGGGCAGCAGGCCGGCTGCCATGAGGCGCATCAGTGCACCTCGTCCGCAGTCGACCATGATGTTGCGTTCGCCGGTCTGCACCAGGGTGCACGGGCCGGCTCGATTCGGGTCGGGAATGGGACTACCTGTGCCCAGCAGAGTGATCTTCACGCCGACATCCTGCCACTACTGGCAGTAACTCCCTCAGAGGATCGAGTCGTCAGGCGTCGAGTGCTTCCACGAGGGTGTTCCACGCCAGGGTGGCGCACTTGATACGTACCGGGAATTTCACGACGCCCTGCAGCGCCTCGAGGTCACCCAACTTCACCGCCGGTGCGCCCGCGTCGTCGCTGTCTTCCTCGATGGACATCATCACCTTGAAACGGCGCACCAGAGCGCGAACCTCGTCGAGCGACCGACCCTTGATGGCCTGCGACATCATCGACGCCGAGCTCTGCGAGATGCTGCATCCTTGGCCCGACACCTTCACATCGGAGATCACATCTCCGTCGACCTGCACGTACACCGTGATCTCGTCGCCGCAGAGTGGGTTGTGACCCTCGGCCTTGTTGGCCGGCGGTGGTAGCTCACCGCGGTTGCGGGGTGAGCGATAGTGATCGAGGATTATCTCTCGGTACAGATCTTCGAGGCCGGGCATCGTGTTCCTCTCTTGTTTCAGAAGCCGAAGATATCGCTTGCACCGTCGAGGGCATCGGCAAGAGCATCGGCATCGGACTCGTCGTTGTAGATGTAGAAACTGGCGCGGACGGTGGCATTGGCGCCCAGAAGACGCATGAGTGGTTTGGCGCAGTGGTGACCTGCTCGTACGCAGACGTTCTTCTCGTCCAGCACCTGACTGATGTCGTGGGGGTGGATGTCGCGAAAGGCGAAACTCAGCACCGCGCCACGAACCTCGGGATTACGCGGACCGTGGATGGTGATGTCGTCGCCGTACCGCGCAGTGAGGGTCTCGAGGGCATGAGAGGTGAGGCTCATTTCATGGCGACGCACGTTGGCCATGCCGATGTTGGAGAGATAGTCGACGGCGGCTCCGAGGCCCACCGCTTCCACGATCGGGGGAGTGCCGGCCTCGAATTTGGCGGGCAAGTCGGCGCAGGTGAATCCGTCGAGACGCACGTCGGCAATCATGTTTCCACCGCCGAGGAAGGGGGGCATCGCGTCGAGCAGGCTCTCGCGGCCCCACAGAACACCGATGCCCGACGGTCCGACCATCTTGTGACCGCTGAAGGTGACGAAGTCGGCGTCCCAGGCCCCCACGTCGGTGACGTTGTGCGGCACGTGTTGGCACGCGTCGACGATGGCCACTGCGCCGGCCTCGTGGGCGGCCCGACACAACGCGGTCACCGGTGTGATGGTTCCGAGCACGTTGCTCATGGCAGTGAAGGACAGCGCCTTGGCCCCGTCGAGCAACGTGTCGAGATTCGACAGGTCGAGTTCGCCGTCGGCGGTGAGGGGAATCCAACGCAATTCGATTCCGCGCTCCGCGGCGAGCATTTGCCACGGAACGATGTTGGCGTGGTGCTCCATGTGCGTCAGCACCACCGCGTCTCCACGATCGAGGTTGGTGCGACCCCACGATGCGGCGATCAGGTTGGACGATTCGGTGGCGTTCTTGGTGAACACCACCTCGTGCGCGTGCGGGGCTTTTATGAAACGGGCGACCTTGTTCCGCGCGCCCTCGAAGGCGTCGGTGGCCTCGCCCGCCAAGCGGTAGGCACTTCGATTGATGGGGGCGTAGCCGAGGCGCATGAAATCAGCCATCGCGTCGATGACCGCATTCGGTTTCTGCGACGTATTGGCCGAGTCGAGATAGACCAGTCGCTCGCCGTCGATACGACGTTGCAGAACGGGAAAATCGGCCTTGACGGCCGCCCAGTCGACCGAGTTGATCATGACCGGAACGACTCGTATCCGGAGATTTCCAACGTTTCGGCGATCTCCATCCCACCGCTGGCGACGATTCGACCATCCACCATCACGTGGACGTGATCGGGCGCGAGTTCGTCGAGCAATCGCTGGTAGTGGGTGATGAGCACCACCCCCATGGAGGGTCGATCGGCGCGCACCTCGCGGATTCCCTTGGCGACGATTCGTAAGGCATCGATATCGAGGCCGCTGTCGGTCTCGTCGAGTACGGCCAAGTCGGGTTCGAGGATGGCCATCTGCATGATCTCGTTGCGCTTCTTCTCGCCGCCCGAGAAACCTTCGTTCAGATAGCGATCGACGAAGGAGGAATCCATTCCCAGTCTCTTCATCCAATCCATGGTGGCCAATCGCAACTCCAACACGGACAAGTCGATTCCCTTGCGGGCACTCAGGGCTTGGCGAAGGAACTGAATCACCGAGACGCCGGCGATCTCTTGGGGATATTGGAAGCCGAGGAACAGCCCGGCTTTGGCGCGCACGTCGGTGGGCCAATCGGTGATGTCGTCACCGTTGAACTCGATGCGCCCGCTGGTGACCTCGTACTCGGGCGACGCCAACAGACAACTGGCCAAGGTGCTCTTGCCACAACCATTCGGACCCATGATGGCGTGGACCTCACCGGCATCGACCGTCAGGTTCAGACCCTTCAGAATCTCGGTCGGAGTGGGGCCGTCCTCGTCAGAGGCGGGTCGGGCGTGCAGGTCGTGCACGGCGAACAAGGCGACGCTCATGACCCGAAGTCTAGAGGCGACCCCTAATTTCCCCTATGACCGTAGTGGAAATTTGGGACCGTGAAATACGACCATCGGCCCACGTCAGAGGATCATTTCGATCAACGACCGGCGCGCAAGGCGCTCCACGGGTCGCAGTACCGGGGGTATCCGATGCTGGTGATACCGCGCCAGGTGGCCAAAGGGCACCCCGGCGTCGACGTGATGAGCCACGTGGTATCCGATGCTGCCGGGAACCAACGCGAACCAGTTTCGAAGAGGGACACTCAGCACCGATACAGCGTTGCGAATCGATGGAATTCGTCGGATTTCACCACGAAACCGTGAAGGGGGACGACCGTCGGAATGCACCGGGGGCGTTTCGTGACCCAGAGGTGGGTGTCACCATCCCACCGGGTGATGGGGATTCACCACCCTCGGTCCACCCATTCCCTCAGGTGGGGGCGTTCGGCGCCGATGGTGGTGTCGGTCCCGTGGCCGGGAAGCACGATGGTGTCGGCGGGGTGTACGAAGAGAAGGTTGTCGATGGAATCGATGATGGTGTCGAAGTCACCCCCGGGAAACTTGGTCGCCCCCGGCCCCCCGGGGAAGAGGGTGTCTCCCGTGAACAACAGCGGAGTGTCCAGCACTCGGAACGAAATCGATCCCGGCGTGTGACCGGGGTTGAGAATCGACTGCAAGCGCAGACGACCCACCTCGATCATGTCGTCGTGGCTCAAGAACACGTCATACCCGAGGTCACCCAGCATCGGAGCATCGAGGGCCGTGACCGCGACCTCGTAGCCGGCCTCACGCATGGCGGGAATGGCCTGAATGTGATCGTGGTGTCCGTGCGTTTCCAGCACCCGTCGGACTCCTAGTCGAGCGCTGATCTCCAGCAATTTCTCGTGTTCGTTGGCCGCGTCGATGAGCACCGCGTCGCCGGTCGATCGGCAGCGCACGACGAACACGTTGTTGTCGAAGGGGCCAACGACGAGTTTGTGCACCTCGACGCTCGCGTCGGACCAATGGAGGGTGGGAACGGATGCAGCGCCTGAAGTCACATGCGTAGTCTCGCATAACGGTGCGAGTTTCGGTGAGAGGTGACGGGATCGTGCTGGTCGCGAGCCGTAGGGTTTGCCGATGGCGAGGAAATCCGACCCGAAGGCCCTGCGCCGCCTGGCCGAGTTATCGATGAAACTCGACTCGGTGTCGTCCGAGTCGAGCATCGACCCGTCGAAGACCGACGGATCACCGCGAGGACCCTCATGGTCGGTCCTTGCCGGTCTCGTGTTGCCCGGCTGGCCCTCGTATTTTCGCCGACGGGCCCTGTCACTGATCCTCCTGATGTGCGGGGTCGTCCTACCGGTGGCTGTTGTGGCTGTCTTCGTTGTTCGACGGAACGAGATCACCAGCGTCGTGTTGGATCGCAACGTGCTGCGAGCTCTGGAGGTGGTGGGGGTTCTGTTCGTCCTCACCCGATTGGTGGCCGTGGTGGAGGCGGTGCGCTCACGAGATCCGCAGTCCCCGAAGCGCTTGGCCACCTCACTCGCTGTCATGGGGGTTCTGGCGTTGCTGGCACCCTCTGCCTATGCCGTCACCCGCGCTCATGACTTGTCCGGGGTCATCGCGGACGTGTTCGTGTCGTCGGGTAGTTCGGACCCGTTGGCTACTGCCAATGGTGACGCGAATGAGGGTGAGTTCTCCACGGTCTTGTTGCTCGGTGGAGATGAAGGTCCGGGTCGGTGGGCCTTGCGAACCGACTCCATGATCCTCGTCATCATTCATCGTGACTCGGGTCGTGTCGCCATGGTGTCGATCCCGCGCAACCTGAATCGCGTGCGCTTCCCCCCGGAGTCGGCCATGGCCGGGAAATTTCCGAAGGGTTTCGACGGCCTAGCCAATGCGATCTATCCCTACGTCTTGACCCGTGACGAAGTCGCGTCCACCTACGCTCGCGGAGAACTGCAACCCGAAGCGGTGGCGCTGGCCTCTGGCTTGAGCTACTCCTTCGACGTCACCATCGACGATTACGTCTTGGTGAACATGCAAGGCTTCCTCGAATTGGTCGATGTCTTGGGTGGTGTGACCATGACCTTGGACGAGACGATTTCGATGCCCGGCAACGTGCCCGGTGCCAAGCACGACTATCCGCCGAAGATCGGTCCCGGCGTGGTCGAGATGGACGGCACGGTGGCGCTCGGATTCGTTCGTTCGCGGAGCGGAGACAGCGACTACGGACGGATGGGTCGACAGCGCCAGTTGCTGGCGGCCCTGGCGGCGCAAGTGTCCGGTGTGGATGTGCTACGAAAGTTTCCCGACCTGGCCCGGGTCATGCGCTGGACGGTTCGCACTTCGTTGAACACCGACGAATTCTCCTTCCTCGTCGAGCGACTGCGGGACGGTGCCGCCGTGAAGGAGTCGATCGGGCTCGCACCGCCTCTGGTGAACACCAGAAACCCGGACTTCGCCGAGATCGCGGTATTGATCGACACCATCCAGTTCGCATTGGCTGAGAACGTCGATTTTCCTTACGCCTGACTCGTTCAGCCGCGAAGTCGATTCCATTCGCCGGGATCGCGACCCAACTTGATCAACCGTTTCGTGACCGAGAGCGGAGCGCCGATGTCTCCACCGGCGCGGATGGTTCTCACGTGTTCACCATCTTCGTCCCAGATGTGGCACGTGTTCAGGTTCGACTTGAAGGCCAGCTCCCGCGATTCGGGAGAGAACTCGGGCTTCGGCGCCCCCGAAACGGACAGCTCGGTCATCTTCAGCACGCGCATGCTCCATCCGCACTGGGTGGCGACCGGGCCCATGGCTTGCAACAATGCGGTGGTGTGAGTGCAGCCGCGTGGTCCTCCGAACATCTCACGGACCTTGTGGGTGAATCCGCGGGCGATGGAGAGTCCGACAAGTTGCTTGTACTTGATGCCGATTCCGGGACATTCGTGATGTGGGAACTCCTTCAGTTCGGCTGAGGCGTCGATGATTTCCATCGACGGGAACGAGATCCGCAGTTGCACGACCATGTGGTGAATGGTGAGCGGTTCGGGGTCGTCGACCACGTACATACCGACGGGCTTGTCGTCTCGAACAGCACCCCACAGCAAGATCTCGCTGTCGCTCACCCTGAACGCGCGCACCTCGTAGTTGCGCGTGTGAATGGGTAGGTGCTCGGGATTGTCCGGAAGGATCGGGTGGGGATTGGGGGTCGGTTGTGCCACGAAACTCAGCCCACCAGCAGACGGCCCAAGCGGGCCAAGCTGGGCTGAGTGGAACCCAGGAGCAACTCGAGTTGCTTGTGCAGCAAGAAGAATCGGTGCAGGGGGTAGTCGCGGTCCACACCCACGCCGCCGTGTACGTGGTGGGCGCCGTGCATCACGCGCCAGCCCCCCTCGGCCGACCAGAACTTCGCCGACAGCAATGCCTCGTCGGCCGGGAGACCTTCGCTCAATCGCCACGCGGCTTGCCACGCGGTGAGGCGCACGCCCTCGGTGTCGATGTAGGCGTCACCGGCGCGTTGCGACACGGCCTGGAACGAGGCGATGACCTTGTCGAACTGCTGACGGCCCTTGGTGTACTCGGCCATCAACAGCAACGCGGCTTGGCACGCGCCCGATGTCATGATGGTCGCGGCCGAGATACCGCGACTCAACATGGCGTGTGTCGCCCCCGGGTTACCCAGACATTTCGCGTTCGCCGCGTTGAGTTCGACCATGGCATCGGGAACCCCCGACGTGGTGTCTTGTCGGGTGATCGTCACTCTCGGGTCGTTGGCTTCGACGCAGTACAAACCATCGGCCGCCGTGACCACGAAACGCTCGGCGATGAGGCCGTGCGGCACACAGACCTTGGTGCCCGTGATTTTGCCGTTCTCGACCACGGTGGCGGGTGTGAACGCGTCTCCCACTGGTTCGTGGATGGCCGCGGTGACGATGACCTCTCCCGAGGCGACGCCGGCGAGCAATTCGGGATGATCGACCAACGCCGGTGCGGCCAAGGCCATCACAGCGAGAGCGGGAACCGGAGCGGCGACGCGGCCGATCTCCTCGAGCACCACGGAGGCTTCGATGATGCCCAGGCCACCACCTCCTACCGACTCGGGCATCGCGATGCCCACGAGGCCGGTGTCGGCGAGAGTGCGCCACAACGACAGGTCGGTAGCGCTTTCGGTGGCGGCAATCGCCTTCACGTGCTCGTTGGTACAGGTGTCGATCAGAATCTGGCGCGTCAGGGAGCGAAGTTCGTTCTGATCGGAACTCAGCGCGAAGTCCATCAGCGAGTCGCCCTCGGGAATCCGAGTGAGAACATGGTGATGAGGTCGCGTTGCATCTCGTTCGTGCCTCCACCGAAGGTGAGGATCAGCATGCCGCGGTAGAGGCTCTCGAGGCGGGCCCGCAGGACCGACCCCGGCGTACCCTGTTTCAGGTATCCGGGCGGTCCGAGGATCTCGAACAGCAACCGGAAGGCCTCGAGGTAGAACTCGGTTCCGTAGACCTTGATGGACGAACAGTGACCCACGTCGAGTTTTCCCTGTGTCGCCTCCCAGGACGATTGCCAGTTCATGAGTCGTAAAACGTCGAGTTTCGCGTGCACGCGGGCGAGGTTCAGTTGTACCCATTCCTGATCGGCCACCCGCCGGCCGTCGGGCAGGTTGGTCTTTTTCGCCCATTCCAACGTATCGACCAGCGCCCGCTCGACGACACCGGTGGAACACAATGTGACCCGCTCGTGGTTCAGTTGGTTGGTGATGAGGGTCCAGCCCTTGTTTTCGCCACCGACGCAATTCTCGACGGGGATGCGAACATCGTCGAGGAACATGGCGTTGATGTCGTGCTCGCCGATGAGATTGAGTTTCTGCAAGGTGATTCCGGGGGAATTCATGGGCATGATCAGAATGCTTATTCCCTTGTGTTTGGCGGCATCAGCATTGGTTCGCACCGCGAGCCAGCAGTAGTCGGCGTCACTCGAGAGCGATGTCCACATCTTCTGCCCGTTGACCACGTACACGTCTCCGTCGCGCACGGCGCGGGTCTGCAACGAGGCGAGGTCGGTACCGGCATTGGGTTCGCTGTAGCCGATGCAGAAGTGGACGTCACCGGCCAGGATCTTGGGAAGGAAGAACTCCTTCTGCTGGTCGGTGCCGAAGTTCATGATGGTCGGGCCGACGGTGTTGATACTGAGCATGGGAACCGGCGCGCCGGCGCGCATGGACTCGTCGAAAAAAATGAACTGTTCTATGGCGCTTCGACCCTGACCGCCGTACTCCTTCGGCCAACCGATTCCGGCCCACCCGTCGGCACACATTTGCTTCCAGACACGACGCGGCGCTTTGCCGATGCCGTGGCTGGTGTTGAGTTCGGCCACGGTGGCCTCGTCCAGCAATTTCTCGTAGTAGTCACGAAGCTCGGCGCGCATGGCGTCCTGCTCTTCGGTGTATCCAATTTCCATTTCGACTCCTGGCTTGGCTCCCTCTGGTTCTAGCAGAAGACCAGCGGATATGTCCTTGCCAACTAGGATGATTTGTCCATGACGAAGGATTTGAGGCTCGGCTGGCACATCGGTTACTGGGGTCGGTCCATGCCGGTGGGCGTGCCCGAAACCTTGAAGATGATCGAAGCCCTCGGCTTCGACTCGGTTTTCACCGCTGAGTCGTGGGGTAGCGACGCCATCTCTCCGTTGGCGTGGTGGGGCGCAGGCACCACCAAGTTGCGCCTTGCCACCAACATCGTTCAACTCTCGGCGCGTACGCCAACGGCCACCGCGATGGCAGCCATCACCATGGATCACCTGTCGGGCGGACGCTTCTGTCTGGGTCTGGGTGTGAGTGGGCCCCAAGTGGTGGAGGGCTGGTACGGACAGCGCTTCAACAAGCCCCTGGCACGCACCCGCGAGTACGTCGACATCATTCGCAAGATTCTCAAGCGTGAGGAGCGTCTGTCGAATGCCGGGCCGGAGTATCCGATCCCCGCTCGTGATGGTTTGGGTTTGGGCAAGGCTCTCAACGTGATGACCCATCCGGTCCGTGCGGATCTGCCGATCTTCCTCGGTGCCGAGGGTCCGAAGAACGTCGCGTTGGCGGCCGAGATAGCCGACGGTTGGTTCCCCATTTTCTATGCACCCCGTCACGAGGGCATGTACGCCAAGCACCTCGCGGAGGGATTCGCCAGACCGGGTGCACGTCGCACCCCCGATGACTTCGAGATTTTGGCCATGGCGACCACTTTCATCGATGACGACATCGAGGCCGCCTACGACCGTGCTCGTCCGACCATCGCGTTGTACGTCGGCGGTATGGGCGCCCAGGAGATGAACTTCCACGCTGATGTGTTCCGCCGCCTCGGGTACGAAGAAGCCGTCGACACGATCCAGAACCTGTTCTTGAGCGGCAAGCAGGCCGAGGCCATCGCCGCGGTGCCCAAGGAGATGGTGGACGAGATCTGTCTGGTCGGCCCGGCCGCAAAGATTCGTGACGACCTCGCGGCATGGAAGGAGAGCAAGGTGACCACGCTGATCATCGGTGGTTCTCCGGACACTTTGCGGACCATGGCTGATTTGGTATTCGGCTGACGGGAGAAACGCTGTGACGATGCCCGACTACTTGCGCGAGACGGCGGCCCGGGTTTCCAACTGGGGACGATGGGGCGCCGACGATCGACGGGGCACCTTGAACCTCATCGACGACGAGGCGGTGCGGCGGGGGATGGCCGCGGCGCGTCAGGGCAAGGTGTTCTCGCTCACCTACCCGTTCGACGAGGACGGACCCCAATTGGGGTTCATCCCCGGTCGCGTGAACCCCGAGCGCAAGATGATTTCGTTGAACCACTCGATGTCCGGGGACCCGGGAGACTTCACTTCCAGCGACGACGTGGTGACCATGGGTGTCCAGGCCTCCACCCACCTCGACTCGCTGGCGCACGTCGGGTACGACGGCCTGCTCTACAACGGTCTTTCCGACACCACCACCGACGAGACCGGAAGCACCGAATTGGGTATCGAGAAGGTTGGACCGGTCGTATCGCGGGGAATTCTGCTCGACATCGCTCGCGTTCATGGCGTCGACTTCTTCGATGATGCCCACGCCATTGGCGGAGACGATCTCGACAAAGCGGCTGCGCTCGGTGGCATCACCGTGATGCCAGGCGACGTCGTCTGCGTGCGCACCGGACACCAGCACTGGTTGCGCGTGGGCAACAAGGTGCACTATTCGTATCCGACTCCGGGCCTCGGTCAGAAGAGCATCGAATGGATTCGTGATCATGACGTGGCGATCGTGGCGACCGACACCATCGTCTTCGAGTGCTACCCGCCTGAGGATCCGGCCGCCATGTTGCCCGTGCACATGATCAACATCCGCGACATCGGCCTGACGCAAGGTCAGAACTGGGCTCTGGATGCACTGGCCGCCGACTGTGCGACCGATGGTCAGTACGACTTTTTGCTCACCGCTACCCCTTTGCCGTTCACGCGCGCGGTGGGCGGACCGGTCGCACCCACCGCCGTCAAGTGAGCGTCAGAGGCTGAGCAGTCGGCGGATGCGCTCGTCGGTGCTGGGGTGTGTCGAAAACAGGCGCGTCATGTTTGCACCACCGCGACGGCGACCTTGGAACTCGGCCAGAGGATTGTGGATGTAGGCCTGTGCCTGGGCCGGCGACACGTCCATGGGAATGCGCCGGGCCATGGTCTCGATACGTTCGAGGGCTCGGGCCAACGGCACGCCGGTTCCGAGAAGGTCGGCGGCCGAGCGGTCGGCCTCGAATTCGCGACTACGACTGATGGCCATTTGAATGAGCGACGCTGAGATGGGCGCGAGCATCGTGATCAGCAACAGCGCGATCGGGTTGGGGCGGTCCTCGTCGTCGCGACCGCCACCGAACAGGGCGGCGAAGTAGGCCATTTGCGCGATGGCCGAGATGGCGGTGGCCACGGCCGCCGCCACCGAACCAATGAGAATGTCGCGATTGCGAACGTGCATCAACTCGTGGGCCATCACACCTTCGAGTTCGTCGTGGGGCAACGATCGCAGGAGGCCCTGCGTGGCACATACCACTGCGTTGCGCGGTCCGCGACCGGTAGCGAAGGCGTTCGGCTGTTCGCTGGGCGAGATGGCGACGCGCGGCATGGGCATGTTGGCCCGAGCGGCGAGTGATTCGATCATTCGGTGGAACTCGGGTGCGTCGGCCTCAGTGATGACGACTGCCCGAGCCGAGCGAAGTGCAAGTCGATCGCTGTACCAGTAACTGCCGCCCACCATGACGAGGGCGATGACCAAACCGATCATCACCGCGCCACTGCTACCTCCACCGAGCACCGCCGCCACCGCGACGATCAGCCCACCGAGCCCGGAGAGCAAGATTGTCGTCTTGAGAGTGTTCTTGATCAAGGCTTCTCCTGTCGAAAAAGTGACTCGGCGCACCTGTGGCGTTGGCACCGGGACTGCGAGGAAAGATACATCGTTGTGTCTCGAGCCGAGACTATTTCGGTTCTCGTCCTCGTCCCACACGCCGTCGCGACTCCTGTGTGACATCGGTCGTGACGAATGCTCGATGATCCACTGGGTTCGCGTCGCTCGTGCCTCGCCTCCGGAACCTCGGCCCCGCGGTCTCTGTACCCGGGCCGGGCCCTCGCGCCGAACGGGCGGGACCGGTTCATCGTCTCCCCGCGGGGCTACTGTCCCTCGGCGGGCTCGCGACACCGCCCGCCAGACCGATTCGAGATGGTTCAATGTGAAGGTGACATTCGTCGGCGGAGAAGGCAACGCGGAAAGTGGGGCACCGGAGGGGTGGTCCGAGGACGACACCGGTCTGCATCGGGATTTCCGGTTTTCGGACTTCGCTACTGCTTGGCGATTCATGGGGTTCGTGGCGGCCGAGGCCGAGCGAATGGATCACCATCCTGACTGGTCGAACAGCTACGACCGGGTCTCGATCACCCTGATCAGTCACGACAAGGGTCGAGTGACCGGTCGTGATCATCGTTTGGCCGCGCTGATCGACGACATTTTCGCGGCCGTCAGCAAGGTCGATCGATGAGCGAGACTGTGCACCCCAACGTCGTGCGCGTGGTGGAAGCGGCGCGAAAAGCGGGCCTAGAAATAACCACTCGGAGATTTCCCGACGGCACGAAGACCGCCGCCGACGCGGCGGCCGCCATCGGTGTGGAGATCGGGCAAATCGTCAAGAGCCTCGTGTTCGCGGTCGATGGCGAAATCGTGATGGCTTATGTCAGTGGCGCGAATCAATTGGATGAAAAGAAGCTCGCCGCAGCCGCTGGTGGGTCGAAATGTTCGCGTGTCGACGCCGACGCCGTGCGGGAAGCAACTGGCTACCCCATCGGTGGCGTGCCTCCCTTCGGTCACTCAAGTCAACTGCGTGTGTTCGTAGATCCGGACTTGTTGCAATACAACGAAGTGTGGGCTGCGGCGGGAACGTGGAATGACGTGTTCCCGATTGCACCGAACGA
>VFYV01000013.1 GCA_016871395.1 Actinomycetota bacterium | reverse complement strand
TCCTTTAGTGGCACGAGTACTCGCTCCGCGACAACCTGTCGAGCAAGGCACCGCTCTGGTGGATCGATGACATCGTGAGAGGGGCTTCACACCCGTCCCCTGATCGGTCGGTGGGTCAGGGACTGGCGATGAAGGTCAGCACCGCCACCAGCGTCAGTACAGGCGCAGACGCGGAATCCCTGGCCAGTCTTCGCAACCCCCAAGACGCTCCCCGAGGACCTCGTTGCGGAGTAACTTGACGGCAATGCGGCGCACCTGTGAACGACCCGGATGTGGCGCACCGAGTGCGGTCATTTACGGGTACGGGACGACCGCTTCTGGTGCGAATGCACTCGGTCTGATGTGGCTCGACGCTTGGTCTCCCGAACGCGACCCGAGTGACGCCCCTGCTGATGTGCGCGGGGTGGTGTGCGCTCGTCATGGTGCCCTGCTTGGTCCGCCTCGTGGATGGACTTTGGACGATCGTCGTGAATCGATTCCGCGTCTTTTCAAACCGCGTGATCGTGCCGGGTTGTCGGTCGTCCCCGACGTCGAACGCAAGGCTCCCAAGAAAGTCAAGGCAGATCCGCCGACCACTCGCCGTTCGAAGGCCAACAACTTGCCACGACCCCGATTGTTCGCCGATCCGGATGAGAGTGCTCCTGCTGTTTCGCCGCCGACGTCGCCGGTCGAAACCGAGGCGGTCATGTCGCACGCGCCCGAACCAACTGGCGTCGAGGAACGTCGGGACGATTCGACCGAACGTCTCATCGGTCAGGATGGAACGGCCCCAACGTCGCGCTCGACCAAGACGTTCGATCCTGATGAGGATTTTCCTCGTGACGTCTCCGGCTCCATGTTGCGTGACGCTTTGCGGCCGAGGCTCTCGGGTCGTTTCGACCCCACGGCGGAGTTGTTGCGGCCGACCGACATCGAGTCTGAGCACGCCTGAGGGCGATTGCCATGGATGTCGTCATCGATATGGAGCTGCCTTGTCAGCCCGCAGAGGTGATGAATCTCGTCAACGATTTGAGCGTCTACCCGCGCTGGATGGGATTGGTGCACGCGGCAACCTTGGAGGGCGCTTCACCCGAACCGGCGTGGTCGGTGGAACTACGGGCCAAGGTCGGTCCGTTCGCCCGATCCAAGCGATTGCGTATGGTGCGCACCGTCGAGGAATCACCGACTCACGTTCGCTTCGAACGCCGAGAGAAGGAGACTGGCTCCCACGGAACCTGGATCCTCGACGCTCGCCTCGTCGGTACGACCAGCACCCACTTGACGGTACGGCTTCAGTACGAGGGTCGCTTGTGGTCGTCGGTCATCGAACGTGTTCTGCGTGACGAGGTCGAGCGCAGCAAGGAGCGTTTGTTGGTGTTGATCTCAACTCGCTGACCAGGCGGAAAATCGCCCGTTCTCGCGTCGCTCGAGTCGCAGTTTCACGCCGAAGCACTCCGAGAGGTTGTCGGCGGTGAACTCGTCGTCGATGGTCCCACTGCTCATCGCACGACCCCGAACGAGGAACATCACGTGCGTCATACCGCGGGGAATCTCGTCCACATGATGGGTGACCAACACCAGCGGTGCACCATCACGCTTGGTGGTCATTTCGCCCAGAGCGCTCGCCAGTTGCTCGCGTCCGCCCAGGTCCAAACGAGCGCCTGGTTCGTCCAGCAGAACGACCTCGGGGTCGTTCACGATGGATCGTGCCAGAAGCACACGCTGTTGCTCACCGGAGGACAAGGACGAAAAGGCTCGCTCGGACAGGTGTCCCACGCCCATGGTGTCGAGACATTGCCGGGCGCGTGCGCGATCGGTGTCGTCGTACTGATGCCACCATGGTTCCAGGGCGGCGTTGCGAGCCGTCATCACCACGTCGTGGGCCGACAGGGTTCCACGAATCTCGTTGGCGAAAGACGCCGAGACATATCCGACCCGACGGCGCAAAGAGCGCACATCGGTGCCACCCAGGGTTTCACCCAGAACCGAGACGGTGCCCTGACTGGGGTGCTCGTACAGGGCCGCGATACGCACCAGAGAGGTCTTGCCCGAACCGTTGGCTCCCAAAACCAACCACCGTTCGTCCCTGTGGACCGTCAAGTCGACTCTGTCCAGAATTGTCGTCCCGTTGCGAGAGAGGGTGATTCCCGACAGCGTCAGACTGGCAACCACTGTTCAAGGGTAGGTCCACCGAGAGCGGTGCTCTGGGGTCGTCGCAGGTCAGCAGTACGAAATAGTGGCCCTGTTCGTCCCGGGACGTGACCGTAACAGAAATGAAATGTCCGGTACCCTGACGATGTCATGGTTGTCCGACCCAACACCGCCCGTTCGGGTTTTCGGACACTCGGTGTTGCGGTGACCGCCGCGATTCTCGCGTCGGGGCTGGTGGTGGGATTGCCCGCAGCTGGTTTGGCCGCTCCGGCGGACTCCTCCGATGCCGCGGCTCAAAAGGCCGCCGCCGAGATTCAGGCGGCCCGTGAGCGTGCCAACGCGGCGGCCGACGCCGCCTTCGCCGCTGAATCGGCCCTCGATGCCCTGACCATCGAAGTGGCCAATACGGAGATCGAATTGGCCGATCTTCAGGCTCGTGCCGGATCCCTTCAGACCGGGGTCGAAGAGGTGGCGGTGCAACGCTTCGTCAGCGGGAGAAGGGGCGGAATCCCTCTGCTGAGTGGTCTCGACGGCCCGTCGGCGCAGGCGCAAGCCGATGTTCTCATCGAGATCTTGAGCGACACCTCGCAGTCCACAATCGACGAGTACGACGCACTCAGCAGAGAACTCGCCGACAAGAAACGCTCGTTGGAGCGAGCCAGGGAACGGCAAAGGCAAGCCATCGAGGATTTCGGGGACGCCCAAGCCAAGGCCTTGGCCGAAGTCGAGCGATTGAGGAAAGTGGAAGCCCAGCGTTTGAAGGACGAGAAGGTGCGAAAAATCCTCGAGGCCGCTCGCATCGAGGCCCAGGCCGAAGCCTTGGCCCAGGCGGGTGGCGCGGTGGGTCGCATCGTGAACACTGGCGCGGGGAACACGGGCAGTCGTCGATCGGGTACCTCGGGCTTTCTCGACAACGGTGTGTACGTCGACGGGAACATCATCTGCCCCGTGGCCGGGTCGACCGGGTTCGGGGACACGTGGGGTGCTCCACGCAGCGGCGGACGTCGCCACAAGGGTGTCGACATGATGTCGGCGATGGGCACGCCTTTGGTGGCGGTCGCTTCGGGCACGCTTCGGATCATCAGTAGTCGGGGCATCGCCGGCAATTCGATTCTGCTACGAGCGAACAATGGCAACACCTACTTCTACGCGCACCTGAGCGCCTACGAAGGCGGAGAGCGCTCGGTGGACCAGGGCGACACCATCGGGTACGTCGGGGACACGGGCAACGCCTCGGGTAACCCTCACCTTCACTTCGAGGTGCATCCCGGCGGTGGCAGTCCGGTGAACCCTTACCCGTCGGTTCGTGCCGCCTGTTGAGGAACGAGGCAAGATAAGGAAATGTCCTCGCCCCGCGAATCGACCGACGACTTCGCCGCGGCGATCTCGACAGCGCTCGGTGGGCGCAACGTTGAGGGTCTCAGCCGACTGAGTGGTGGAGCGTCGCGCGAGACGTGGCGATTCGAGGCCGACGGTGAGGCGCTGATCATTCAGCGTCAGCGGTCGGGCGACACCCGAGACATGGAGGTCGAGGCTTCCGTTCTGCGGGCCGCCGACACTGCAGGAGTACCGGTGCCACGATTGATCGCCAGCGGGCGCTTCGACGAGGGTGCCCGATACATGATCCAGTCCTGGGTCGACGGAGAAACGATCGCTCGCAAGATTCTGCGCGACGACGTCTATTCGACGGCTCGTCGTTCGCTCGTCGGCCAATTCGCCACGGCATTGGCAGCGGTGCATTCGATTCCGATCGACGACGTTGCGGGTCTGCCCACCAACGATCAGGTGGCCCAGTACCGCCAGAGCCTCGACGATCTCGACGCCCAGTTGGATCAATCCCATCCCGCTTTCGAATTGGCCTTTCGGTGGCTCGACCGCAACCGTCCCTCCAGCGCGCGACGGGCCGTGGTGCACGGGGACTTCCGGTTGGGCAACGTGATGGTGGGCCCTGAGGGTCTGCGCGCGGTTCTCGATTGGGAATTGGCCCACATCGGCGACCCGATGGAAGATCTCGGGTGGCTCTGTGTGCGCGCCTGGCGATTCGGGTCCGAACTACCGGTCGCCGGGTTGGGCACGTACGACGCGCTCCTGTCCGGTTACCGAGCCGCCACCGGGTCGCCCGCCGACCCCGATGCACTGCGATGGTGGGAGGTGCTCGGAACCTTGAAGTGGGGGATCATGTGCATGTTGCAGGCCAGCGCGCATCTGCTGGGATTTTCTCGCAGTCACGAATTGGCGGCCATTGGACGCCGCGTGTGCGAGAACGAGTACGACATCATGCTGGCCCTCGAAGGACGCTGGTCGTCGCTGGGGGTGTCGTGACCAACGAGCAGTCGCCCCACGACGTCCCGACGGCCGCCCAATTGGTGGAATCGGTGCGGGAGTGGCTACAGAGCGATGTGTTGACCTCGACCACCGGTCGGGTGCAGTTCCACTCGCGCGTCGCCATCAATGTGCTGGCCATGGTCGAACGCGAGTTGACGGTTGGTGCGCGGCAGACGATCGATCATGCCGCGCGCTTGGCCGAACTCGGGTTGGCATCAGACGCTGAGCTCGCGGCCGGCATTCGTGCCGGGGTGTTCGATGACCGAATCGAGGCCGTCGTGTCGGCGGTGCGTTCCGCGGTGGTGGACAAGTTGGCAGTGGCCAACCCCACCTACATGCGGCCCGACGATCAGTCCTCGTAAGCGCCACCGAGCGACTTCGGACCCAGTTTCACCGGCTGGCCGGCCGCCAACTGCCCGCAGGCCGCGGCGATGTCGGTTCCACGGTTGCGACGGACGGTGGCGTTGACCCCCAATTCGATCAACTGGTCCGCGAACGCGTACACGCGGGATTTCGCCGAACCACGCACCGAATAACCCGGAGTTGGGTTGAGGGGGATCAGGTTGACGTGAGCCGGCACGCGGAATCGTCGGCACAAACCGGCCAACTCGATGGCATCGGAAGGGCGATCGTTCACGTCGGCGATGAGCGCCCATTCGAAACTGAGACGACGCCCTTTGGCTTCCAGGTACTCGCCACAGGCTTCCATCAGAACGTCGAGGGGATAGCGGCGATTGACCGGCACGAGCGAGTCACGCAGCTCGTCGTTGGCGGCGTGCAGGCTGACGGCGAGGCTGACGGGAAGCGGGCGCGCCGCGAGCCGCTTGATGCCGGGCACGATGCCCACCGTGGACACGGTCAGATGCCGAGCCGAGATACCGATGTCGTCATGAATGCGCAACAACGACTGCCACACCGGCTCCTCGTTCGCCAGCGGCTCGCCCATACCCATGTAGACGACGTTGCTGACCCGTCGACCCATCGCCTTCGCGCGTTGGGCGGCGCGAACCACCTGCTCGACGATCTCGCCGGGTGTGAGATGGCGCGTGAATCCGGCCTGACCGGTGGCGCAGAACCCGCACGCCATGGCGCAACCGGCTTGCGTGCTGACGCACACGGTCGCGCGCTCGGGGTACAGCATCAGCACCGTTTCGATACGACCACCACCGTCGAGTTCCCAGAGAAACTTGATGGTGCTGCCCTTGTCAGAGGAGAACTCGGAAATCGCACTCAACGAGGGGACGAGTTCGACATCCAGTCGCGATCGCAGCGCCTTGGGAACGGCGGACATGTTGGCGGGGTCGCAGAGTTCGGTGTAGAGGCCCCGCCAGACCTGCTCCGCTCGGTAGCGCGGCTCACCGACCAGGAGTTGGTCCACATCGGCGCGGGAGGCTCCGTAGCGGGGGATCATGGCCACAGCCTGACAGTCGGACGCACGCTCAGAGCGTTTCGGCCAGCGTCGAGTACTCGGACATCCGCCCGCGCAAAACATCGAGGCTCGAGGTCCAGAAATCACCGCTCGTGACGTCGATACCGAAGGCCACTCCGAGTTCCTCGGCGGTGTTCATGCCGGCGCGACTCAGCAGGTCGTCGTAGCCCGAACGAAAAAGCTCGGGATCCCGGTGGTATTGGGCGAACAGTCCGAGCCCGAACAACAGACCATAGGTGTAGGGCCAGTTGTAAAAGTGGCTCCCGTAGTAGTGGGGTTTCAGGACCCACATGTGCCGATGCGCGGTGGACTGAACCAGACCGTCGCCATAGGCGTCATGCTGGGCCTGCAACATGATCTCGTTGAGTTCGTTCACGCCGAGAGTACGACGTTGACGGCGGGCGAACACTTCGGTCTCGAACAGGAAGCGACTGTGGATGTCGACGACCACCTGATTCGCCCCTTGAAGATCGACGTCGAGCAGCGCCAAGCGCTCGGCCCCCGACAGTCGGGTCAGACCGGCCTCCACCACCAGGGTTTCGCAAAAAATGCTGGCCGTCTCCGCCAACGCCATCGGGAGTCGCTTCTGCAGGGGGGTGCGACCGGCGAGTTGCGTGTTGTGATACGCGTGACCGAGCTCGTGGGCGGTGGTTTGCGCCGACTCGACCGAACCACTCCAGTTCAACAGCACCAGCGAGCGGTCGTCGACGAAGGGCATGCAGAAGGCACCGCCAACCTTGCCGTCGCGCGGGGGGACGTCCATCCAGGATTCTTCGATGGCGCGATCGACGAGACCGGACAGCTTCGGGCTGAAGGAGCCGAAAGCGTCGCGAACCAAGGTGACGGACTCATCCCATGAAATGGCGTTGTCGGCTACGGGTAGCGGGGCCATCAGATCCCACCACGGTAACGCTCCGTCGTGTCCGTGCAGTTTCGCCTTGACGCGCATCCACCGACGGAAGTCGGGAAGCGCGGCCACGATGGCCGACTGCATCGCATCGAAGGTGGCGCGGGACACCGAGTTCGCGTAGAGCGAGGCATCCAACGGTGAGTCCCACGTACGTCGTCGATTGACTATGTTGGCTTCTCCCTTGATCGCGTTCATCGCCGCCGCACACGCGGTGGCTACCTTGGGCCAGGCCTCCATCTCGGCTTCGTAGGCGGCGCGACGCACCGCCGAGTTGGCGTCGGTGGCCATCCCGCGCACCGCTGGCATGGGACATTGGCGGGGGCCGTCGGGTAAATGCACCTCGACGCTGAGTTGGCTGGTGACGTCGGCGTGCAGGCGTCCCCAAGCCGATGCGCCGGTGGTGGACAGTTCGGCGAAGAGGCCCTCGAGTTCCTCGGTCATTTGGTGTGCCGATCGCTCGGCCAGGCGCCTCAGTGGTCCGGCGTGTTCGCGGGCCTCGTCGCTGACCGTGCACAAGGCGTCGACACCGTGGTCGCCCACGAAGTCGGCCAAACGAGCCAGCAGGGGAGTGATGCGCGAACCGATCACCTCGATCTCCGACAAAAGGCCCTGGGCCGTTTCGTCGCGGGAGTCGGTGGCGACGGTCGCATACACGTAAGCCTCCAGAATTTCGGTGCGGGCCACGAGCGCGTTGAACTCCGAGATGGTGTGGTCGAGACGTCGTCCGGTCTGGTCGTCGACGACCGGGGAGATTCCCCGAGGGATCGCGCGGATGTCGAGTTCGTCGAAGAGCGATTCGAGGCGGGTGGTATCGGCGACCATCAACTCCAGTGCGTCACGGAAACTGCGACTATCGAGCGATTCGTGTACGTCGCGGACGCTCCAGCGTGGGAGGGACTCGTTCTCCGTGGTGGTCATCGGGAACTTTCGATTCGATTCTTACCGACGTTGCCGACGAATGCCCGGTCCGTTCGATGAATGCGGAATCCGAGTTTGCCGTACAAGCGCATGGCGGCCTCGTTGTCGGCATCGACGAAGAGCATGGCGGTGGTGACGCCGCGCTCGGCGAGATTCACCAATCCGGATACCACCATCGAGCGACCCAGTCCGTGTCCGACGTGAGCGGGGTCCACGGCGACCACGTAGATCTCCCCCAACATCGGATCCATGTCACGGTGCACCTTGGTCCAACAGAAGCCAGCCATCTGGCCATCGATCTCGTGGATGACGAATCCCTCTGGCTCGAACCACGGTTGGGCCATGCGAGCGCTCAAGGCGGCCCCATCCCAACCGCCCTGCTCGGGGTGATGGGCGAAGGCTCGGTTGTTCAGTTCCAGCCACTCTCGATCGTCGACACTTTCGACGAACGTTCGCACCAGCAGTGCCTCGGCGGCCTCGGCCGATGACAGTGGAAGCGAGCGACGCATCTGATGGAGCGTGCGTCCGGGGGTCAGTCCGACCCCAGAGGCCACCTGCTCGTGCCCCTTGGTGGGTTCGAAGACCCACCAGTGGACGGGACCGCCGCCGTTGCGGGCCACCTCGGAGAGGGCGGCCGACAACAATTCAGGTCCGATGAGATGCATCTCGTAGCGGTGATGGGGGTGAACGACCAATTCGATCGAGTGCGACTCGTTGCCCTTGCTGATTTGGGCGTAGGCGACAAGGTGTTCGTGTCCCGGCTCCCAGGCCACCAGACCGGCGAAGCCCTCGTGGCCACCATCGACGAGGTCGAGCCACAGGTGATCGGAGAGGGGACGATGCCCATCGGCGCGTTCGACAGTGTTCAACAATTCCTGGACGATTTGCACGTCAGTGGGGCCCATTTGACGCTTGATGTCGAGAACCCGCATTGTCCCATGCTACCGCTGGCTACTCTCGAAAGATGATGGTCGAAAAGAGTGGCAGGGTCTCGGCAGTGATCGATCCGAAGACTCAGACCGTCGAGGTGGCGCGTCGCTTGGCGGTGTCGTTCCCCGAGGTGATCTGCGAGCTCGAGCATCGCAACGCTTTCGAATTGTTGTCGGCCACCATCTTGTCGGCTCAGTGCACGGACGCTCGGGTGAACATGGTGACACCGGCATTGTTCGCTCGCTACCCCGACCCATGGTCGTTGTCAGCCGCCGACGTGGGTGAGTTGGAGGGCATCATTCGCTCGACCGGTTTCTACGGCAGCAAGGCGAGGAACCTGGTGGGTATGGCCACGGCGTTGATCCAGCGATTCGATGGTGAGGTTCCTCGCGACCTGGAAGATCTCGTCACGCTTCCCGGTGTGGGGCGCAAGACCGGCAACGTGGTTCGCAGTGTGGTGTTCGACCTGCCGGGACTGCCCGTCGATACCCACGTGGGACGACTGTCGCGTCGACTCGGGTTGACCGAGCACGAGGATCCGGTGAAGGTCGAGTTGCAACTGAACGAGTATCTACCGGGCTCGCAATGGGGCTCATTCAGCCTGCGACTCATCCTGCACGGTCGTCGGGTGTGCGATGCCCGCAAGCCAAAGTGTGATGAATGTGTGATGGCCGACATCTGTCCGTCGGCGGGTGTCCCGGTGACCGCACCCACGACGAGGCGGCCGTCGCGGAACCCGGTCCCGAAGAAGGTTGCGGCGAAGAAGGTTGCGGCGAAGAAGGTTGCGGCGAAGAAGGTTGCGGCGAAGAAGGTTGCGGCGAAGAAGGTTGCGGCGAAGAAGGTTGCGGCGACGAAGGTTGCGGCGAAGAAAGTTGCGGCGAAGAAGGTTGCGGCGAAGAAGGTTGCGGCGAGGAAAGTTGCGGCGAGGAAAGTTGCGGCGAAGAAGAAATAGTCGGCTGACTCAACCGGCGATACGGTGTGCCCGCATGAGGGCGCGCTGAGCGGTGTGCAGGGCCCGCTCGGCCTCGTGAATGGCCGACACCACGTCGTCGTGGCGTTCATCCAGTCCCCGCGTGCGCAGTTCAGCCACCCGCTCCTGATAACGCGACGTTCCCTCGGCCATCACGGCGAGTTCGGCCGCGATGGCTGAGAGGTCCGGATTACCCATCCCGTCACCCTATGGCGAGTCGGGTGTCGAACGCCCATGGGTTGTGGGCGAAAACCCACCGGGTCGGCTCCGACGGGTTCGGTAGCCTCATGAGTCGTGACCCGTGTGCCCGTTCGTGACGACCTATCCACACTCGAGGGCTACCACTCGCCTCAGGTCACCGTCGACGTTCGCTTGAACACCAACGAGGCCCCGGTCGGACCCCCGATGGCCTTTCGTGAGGCGCTGGCGGTCGAGATGTCGCGCATCGATTGGAATCGCTACCCGGATCGTGCGGCCACCACCCTGCGTACCGCGATCGGAGCGCTCCACGGAGTCGGACCTGATCAGATCTTCGTCGCCAATGGAAGCAACGAGGTGTTGCAAACAGTTCTGCTCACTTTCGCCGGACCGGGTCGTACCGTGGCCACGTTCGAGCCCACCTATCAACTGCACGGGCACATCGCCCGCATCACCGGGGCCACGGTGGTCGAGGGCGAGCGCGCCGCCGATTTCAGCATCGACATGAGCGAGGTGCGGCGCGTCGTCTCGCAGTCGCGACCGCACGTCACGTTCCTGTGCTCGCCGAACAACCCAACCGGGGGAGTTGATGCACCGTCGGTGGTTCGCGACGTGCTCGCTTTGGCGCCCGGACTTCTCGTGGTCGACGAGGCGTACGGACAATTCGCCGGTTGGTCCGCTGTCGGCCTGATCGACGAAAAGACGCCGCTGGTGGTGTCGCGAACCTTCTCCAAGACGTGGAGCATGGCGGCGTCACGATTGGGCTACCTGGTGGGTCCGCGATGGTTGGTGGCCGAACTCGACAAGGTCGTGTTGCCGTACCACCTGGATACCGTCAAGCAGATCGCCGGCACCCTGGCCGTGCGATTCCTCGACGAGATGAACGAACGCGTGCGTGCGATCGTCGCAGAGCGCGAGCGCGTGATGTCGGCACTGCGGGTTCTCGAACTGGACGTCTTCGACAGCGGGGCGAACTTCGTTCTGTTCCGTCCCCGCAACATGGGAGGTCGCGCGGTTTGGCAGGGTTTGCTCGATCACAGCGTCCTCATTCGTGATTGTTCCAGTTGGCCCCGCTTGGACGATTGCCTTCGCGTCACCATCGGCACCCCGGCCGAAGATGACCGTTTCTTGTCCGCCATCACGGAGGTCTTGTCATGAATCGCACGTCCGTACGTCAGCGCGTCACCGCTGAGACCAACATCGAGTTGTCCGTCGACCTCGATGGCTCGGGTCGCACCGAAGTGTCCACGGGGATCCCGTTCTACGACCACATGTTGTCCCAAGTCGGTAAGCACGCGGGATTCGACCTGAACATCGACGCCAAGGGTGACATTCATATCGATACCCATCACACGGTCGAGGACGTGGCCATCGCTCTCGGCGAGGCGGTGCGCGAAGCCCTGGGCGACAAGGCCGGGGTCCGTCGATTCGCCAGTGGTCTTTATCCGTTGGACGAGGCGTTGGTCGAGATCGCTCTCGATCTGTCGGGGCGACCATTCGTGGTCTGGGACGTCACCATGCCCGAGTGTCTACCGCTCGGCAACCCGCCGTTCGATCCACAGTTGGCCGAGCACGCGGTGTCGTCCTTCGCCACCGCCGCCCGAGTCACCCTTCACGTCACGTTGAAGCACGGCAGCAACGTTCATCACATCGTGGAAGCCGTGTTCAAGGGCCTCGGCCGCTGTCTGCGTGACGCGGTGCGAATCGAGGGCGGCGGCGTGCCGTCCACGAAAGGTGTCCTGTGACGATGGTCGACCCGTGACGGCACCGCTCATCGCCGTACTCGATTACGGCATCGGCAATCTGCGCTCGGCGGAAAAGGCATTGCAGAGAGTCGGCGCCGATGCCCGTCTGACTCGAGATGGTGCCGTGGTTGCCGACGCCGACGCCGTCGTGCTTCCGGGCGTGGGCGCCTTCGGCGCGTGCATGGATGCTCTGCGGGGAGCCGGCCTCGAGGGCGTGATACACGACATCGTGGAGTCGGGGAGGCCCTTCCTCGGCATCTGCGTGGGTATGCAGATGTTGTTCGATGACAGCGAGGAGAATCCCGCGGCACGTGGGCTCGGGGTGATTCCAGGCTCGGTGCGGTGGATCCCCGCCGGGGTGAAACGCCCGCAGATGCAGTGGAATCGTCTGCACATCTCGCGGCCGGATCCGCTGCTCGTGGGGACCGAGATCGCCGATGCCGCAGGCGGTCCGTGGGTGTATTTCGTCCATTCCCTTCACGGAGTCCCCCGCGACGAGAGCGACGTGGTGGCCACCTGCGAGTACGGGTCCACGCTGAATGCCGTGTTCCGACACGGGAACGTGATCGCCACCCAGTTCCACCCGGAGAAGTCCGGTGCGAGCGGTTTGGCCATGTTGCGAAATTTCGTCGACGGAGTGCGGTCGTGAGCGTCGACTTGTATCCGGCCATCGATTTGCGAGGCGGCAAGGTCGTGCGTCTGGCCCAAGGCGACTACGCGCGCGAGACGGTCTACGGCGACGACCCGGTGGCGATCGCGCGTTCGTTCGTCGAGGCGGGCGCGCTGTGGGTGCACATCGTCGACCTCGACGCCGCGCGCACCGGCGAGGCGGTGAATCGTCCGATCATCGCGCGGGTGGCGGCCGACTTGGCGGGACACGCCAATCTGCAGACTGGTGGTGGTGTGCGCTGCGTCGCCGACGCCGAGGAATTGGCCCGCGCCGGGGTGTCACGCGTGGTGATGGGCTCGGCCGCCATGGCTGATCGCGAATTGGTCGTGGCGGTGTCACGGGTGGTCGATGTGGCCGTCGGACTCGACCATCGACGGGGAGAGGTGGCCGTGCATGGCTGGACCAAGTCGTCGGGAGTGAATCTCGTCGAGGCTCTCGGCTGGTTCCCGACCGCACGGGCCTTCGTCATCACCGATATCGCTCGAGATGGCATGCTCGATGGCCCCGACCTGGAGGGGCTGGCCATGGCCGTGTCGTCCACTCCGATACCGGTCATCGCCAGCGGTGGCGTGTCGTCGATCGACGACGTGCTGGCCCTGTCTCGTATCGACGGACTGGGGGGCGTCATCACCGGACGGGCGTTGTACGAGGGTCGTTTCAGCGTGCGCGAAGCCGTGGATGCCTTGCGAGGTGGCGCGTGAAGGTCGCTCGGGTCATTCCGTGTCTCGACGTCACCGACGGGCGCGTCGTGAAAGGAACCAACTTCGTCGATCTGCGCGATGCCGGAGATCCGGTGGAGTTGGCGGCCCGCTACGACGCCGAGGGTGCTGATGAGTTGGTGTTCCTCGACATCACCGCCAGCAGCGATGGTCGCGAGACCATGGTCGACATGGTGTCGCGCGCCGCTGAGCAGGTCTTCATTCCGTTCACCGTCGGTGGCGGTATTCGGGCGGTGGACGACGCCCGGCGGATGCTGCGCGCCGGTGCGGACAAAGTGAGTGTGAACACGTCGGCGGTCCAAGATCCCGAACTGATCACCGCCATCGCAACGGAATTCGGGAGTCAGTGTGTGGTGTGTGCCATCGACGCCAAGCGGCGAATCGACTTCCCGAACCGTTTCGAGGTGTACCTCCACGGGGGTCGCACCCCAACGGGTCTCGACGTGGTGGCATGGGCCGAGCGGGCCACCGCTCTCGGAGCCGGCGAGATTCTGCTCACCTCCATGGATCGTGACGGCACCAAGGAAGGTTTCGATTTGGATCTCACGCGCCGGGTCTGCGATGCGGTGGGGGTACCGGTGATCGCCTCGGGAGGTGTGGGCACGCTGCGCCACATGGTGGAGGGCGTCACGGTCGGTGGGGCCGACGCGGTTCTGGCCGCGTCGATCTTCCACTTTCGGGAGTTCACCATCGCCGAGACCAAGGAGGCCATGGCCAACGCCGGTGTCATCGTCCGCCCGGTCGGGTGAGAGCGAGTAACGCGATACTCGACGGGCGTCGCCCGGGACGGTCGGGGTGACCTGGCGTGATCATGAGCCGGCGATGTCGCACAAGGGGGGCCGACGGTCACCAGGCGTCTCGTTGTCTCTCAGAAACCTCCGGTGGCGTAACGTCCGAGCATGACCACGACGGCCAGATTCACACCCAATCCCAAGATGGAGTACCGACGCCTCGGTCGCAGTGGCTTGAGGGTGTCGGTGTTGTCGTTCGGGAGCTGGGTGACCTTCGATACCCAGTTGAAGGACGACACCGCTCGCGAGTGCATGGAGAACGCGTGGAACGCCGGGTGCAATTTCTTCGACAACGCCGAGGCCTACGCCGGTGGCGAGAGCGAAGCCATCATGGGTCGGGTGATCGCGGATCTCGGTTGGCGTCGTCAGGATTACGTGTTGTCGACCAAGGTCTTCTGGGGCGTCGACCGCAACGTGCCCAACATGAACAACACCTTGAACCGTAAGTATCTGCACCACTCGATCGAGGGTTGTCTCGATCGATTACAGGTCGATTTCGTCGACCTGTTGTTCTGTCACCGCGCCGATCCCCAGACCCCCCTCGAGGAGACGGTGTGGGCGATGAGCGACCTCGTGGACCGCGGCAAGGTGCTCTATTGGGGGACCAGCGAGTGGACCGCGGACGAGATTCGCGCCGCGTGGGACATCGCCGAGCGACACCACCTCCACAAGCCCGTCATGGAGCAACCGCAGTACAACATGCTGGAACGCCGTCGGGTCGAGGTGGAGTACAAGCGCTTGTACGAGGACATCGGACTCGGTACGACCATCTGGAGCCCGCTGGCGTCGGGCGTGTTGACGGGCAAGTACATGGACGGAGTCCCGACCGACTCGCGCGCCGCCCTGCCCGGCTACACGTGGCTGGCCGAGCGCCTCACCAGTGCGGCCACTCGGGAGAAGGTGAAGCGGTTGATTCCCATCGCCGATCGACTGGGGTGCACGTTGGCGCAGATGTCGTTGGCCTGGTGCACGAGGAACCCGAACGTGTCGACGGTCATCACCGGTGCCAGCAAGGCCTCTCAGGTAACGGAGAACTTCGGTGCCCTCGAAGTGATCGACGCGTTGACCCCCGACGTGATGGCCGAGATCACAGCGGCTCTGAAGAGCTGAACCCCTCGAGGAGAACGGCCACTCGCTCGGCGACGGCGTTCACCCGGCCCGGCAGGAAATGGTCGGTGCCGACCACATCGATGATCGTCGTCGAGAGCCAGGCACGGGATCGTTCGCGGACTCGGGGCGCAGGACAGAATTGGTCGTGCTCGGGCACCAACAACCACTTGGGTCGGGGGTCGTGGCCGGCCAGCACGGATGAGTCCTCGGTCAGAGGCGGGGCGATGGCGATCCAGCCCGACACCCGGGGTTCCACGACGTTCATCGCGACGATCGAGCCGAACGAATACCCGACCACCCAGATGTCATCGTTGAAGGGGGCGAGAAAATCGATGGCGGCCGCCACGTCGAGTCGCTCGCAAACCCCCTCGTCGTGTCGGCCGGCACTGCCACCGGCACCACGAAAGTCGAAGCGGAGGACATGGAAGCCACTCGCCGGGAGTTCCCGAAAGAGGGTGTCGACCACGGGGTTGAAGCGGTCGCCCCCGTAGAGGGGGTGGGGATGAGCCAGAACGACACCACCCCGAATCGGTCGATCGACGACGGCGGTGGCGATATCGGCCTCGATGTTCACGCCGTCGATCGTGGTGAGGGTCATGGTTTCGATCGACACGACAGTGACGGTACCGTGCTCGTCTGTGGCCGACAGCAAGGACAAATCCAAGAAATCCGAGGCGTTGGACGCCGACAAGTTGCCGATCAAGATGCTCAACGACCGCCTTTTGGTCAAGATCCCCGAACGCGACGGCGAGCGGCGCAGTTCGGGAGGGATCCTGATCCCGGCCACGGCCCAAATCTCCAAGCGTCTCGTGTGGGCCGAGGTCGTTGCTCTCGGCCAGAACGTTCGTAGTGCCGAAGTGGGTGACCGGGTCTTGTTCAGTCCCGAGGACCGTTACGAGGTGGAGGTCGGGGGTTCGGACTACATCATGTTGCGCGAGCGCGACATCCACGCCGTGGCGGCCAGTCGAATTGACGGTCATACCGGCCTCTATCTCTGACAAAGTGTTCCCGTGCCTTCGATCGAGCCCACCTCCGAGCAAATGACGTTGGTGAAATTCAACGCCGAAGGCTTGGTGCCCGTCATCGCCCAGGACATTTCGAACGGGGACGTGTTGATGATGGCGTGGATGAACGCCGAGAGCCTGTCGTTGACCTTCGCCGAAGGCCGAATGGTCTATTGGAGTCGGAGTCGTGGTGAACTCTGGCGCAAGGGTGACACCAGCGGGAATCGTCAGTTCGTGCGCGAGGCGTACTTCGATTGCGACGGCGACACCTTGTTGTTCAAGGTCGAACAAGAAGGATCCGGTGCCTGCCACACCGGTGCTCGCACCTGCTTCTTCTCGGCCTTCGGCGACGCGAGTTGACCATGGACCCCGGTCTGGTCGTGCGACCGGTGCGCGATGAGTTCAAGGCCCTCGCCGTCGATCACACCGTCGTTCCGGTGTGGATCGAGATCCTGGCCGATCTGGAAACGCCGGTGGCGGCGTTCGCCAAGTTGGTGGGTGACGGCGATGGCTTCCTCCTGGAATCCGTCGAGCACGGCGAGCGCTGGAGCCGGTTCAGCTTCGTCGGCCGTCATCCACGCGCGACTCTGAGCCTTGTCGACGGCCAACTGTCGGTGCAGGGCTCCATTCCGGACTCGGTTCCACGCGACCGAGGAATGTTGGCCGCCATCGAAGGTTTGCTGAGCGAATATCGGAGCCCGGTGATTCCGGATCTTCCGCCGTTGCAAGGTGGCGTGATGGGGTTCCTCGGCTACGACGTCGTGCGCGAGGTGGAGGATCTGCCCGACGTGCCCCACGATGACCGGGGGATGCCCGATGCTGTCATGAGTGTCATCGGTTCGTTGGCGGCCTTCGACCACTGGCGCCAGCGGGTGTACCTGATCGAGAGCGTGCCCGTGCTCGGACTCGACGACGCGGAACTCGACCGTGCATACGACGAGGCTGCCGAGCGCGCTCGACGAGCGGTGGTCGATCTGGCCCGACCCTTGGCGTACACGCCGGTCGAACCACCGCGGCGCGATGACGTGTTGCCCGTCGTGGTGTCATCGATGCCCGATGGTGCGTACCAACTCGCAGTCGAAGCGGCCAAGGAATACATTCGCGCCGGGGATATTTTTCAAGTCGTCTTGGCCCAGCGTTACGAGATCGAATTGGGGGCTGACGCCTTCGACATGTATCGCGTCCTGCGGCAAGTGAACCCCAGCCCGTACATGTACTTCCTTCGTCAGCCCGACGTGTCCATCGTGGGTAGTTCTCCCGAACCCATGGTGCAGTTGCTCGGTGGCAGGGTCATCAGCCGTCCCATCGCGGGAACCCGTCGGCGCGGTACGAACGATGAACACGATCGTCGTCTTGCCGCCGAGCTGCGCGAGAACCCCAAAGAGGTCGCCGAGCACGTCATGCTCGTCGATCTGGCGCGCAACGATGTGGGTCGCGTGGCGACGTTCGGGACGGTGCGCGTGGATGAACTGATGACCCTGGAGCGGTACAGCCACGTCATGCACCTCACCTCGCAGGTGAGCGGAGACTTGTCGCCGGGCAAGACCGCCATCGATGTGTTGCGGGCCACCTTGCCCGCGGGCACCGTCAGTGGTGCGCCGAAGGTTCGTGCCATGGAGATCATCGACGAATTGGAACCGGTCAAGCGCGGGCCCTACGCGGGCGTGGTCGGTTACGTCGACTTCAGCGGCAACATGGACACCGCTATTGCCATTCGAACGATGTTCATCGGTGAGCACGCTGCCTACCTTCAGGCCGGAGCGGGCCTCGTCGCCGACAGCGAGCCCGATGATGAGGACCTCGAATGTCGCAACAAAGCTGCCGCACTCTTGGCCGCCGTTCCGGCCGCACGTCGGATGACCGCGAGTCGGCTCTCCGGGGGGACGTCGGCATGATTCTGGCGGTCAGGGAATCGGCGGCGGTGATCTCGGTCTCGGGAGCCGACGCGCGCCGATACCTGCAGTCACAATTGAGCAACGACATCGCGAATCTGGCCGTCGGATCATCGTGCAATTCGTTGTTGCTCGAACCGGTCGGTCGGGTCGTGGCGCTGTTTCGCGTGGTGTGTGTTGCCGACGACCTGTTCATGATCGAGTTCGACACCGCGGTTGACGAATCCGTCGTTGGTGCAGTGGTCGCTCGCCTGTCGAAGTTCATGATTCGCACCAAGGCCGTGATCGAGGTCGCCAACGTCGACATCGTGCGGGTACGCTCGACCACCGACGACCCGATTCCGTCGACTTTTCGGGAGGTACCCAACGCTCGTCCGGCGTGGTGGTGCGATGGTCGCGCGATCGACATCGTCGGTGAAGCCGACCTCTCGGAGGAATTGTCGTCGGTCGCCGACTCGACCACGGACCGCGGGCCTCGTCTCGAGGCCGAGCGTGTGCGCGTGGGCTGGCCCGCCAATGGTCGAGAGATTGTGACCGGTGAGACCATCCCGGCCTCCTTGGGCGTGGTTCCCGTCACCGTGAGTTTCACGAAGGGGTGCTATCCGGGCCAGGAGTTGGTGGAGCGCATGGACAGTCGTGGTTCGACCGCTCCGCGAACACTGCGCCTCATCGAGGGTCTCGATTCCGCAATCGGGGACGACATCACGATCGACGGCGCGGTCGTCGGTGTGGTCACCTCGGTTGGTGACGACCGAGTCTTGGGTTTCGTCGATCGTGCGATCGACCTCGGGGTGCGGGTCAGCCCGCGGAGTTCAGAGCCCGGATGAGGTCGACGATCTCGGGTCGTTCGCGAAGACGAGCGAATTCGGGGGCGGAGACCAATGTCGAGAGCAAAAGAGTGGGCTCGGCGTCCGAACGAGCGGCCACTGTCAACCATTGAGCGGCGTTCTCGACGTCGCCCAATGCGGCGCTGCACCGAGCCACCAGGATCGCCACCTGGCCGGAGCGAGACAGCGCGAAGACGCGTGATCCGTAGTGCGCGGCCACATCGGGACGACCAGTGCGACGCAGTACGTCGACCAGGACGGCGGCGGAATGCGTTCGGTCGCTCGGAGACGGCTCGGGTAGGCGGACCACGACGCGCTGCACCACCGGTTCGAGCTGCGCTGGCGTGGCGGCGTGGGGAGGCCACCATTGCCCGGCGCGTCGCCCGGCCAGATCGTCGAGTACGACCGCGACCGCGGCCTCTTCGCGGCCAGAGTTCACAAGTTGATGTGCTTCCCACCATGGTGAGAGGACCTGCGGGGGCACCAGTACGCCGGGGCGGCCGGACCGCCATGCTTGGTCCTCGGCGTCGGAGTGCCCACGTCGCACCGGTGTTCGCGATGAGACCATTTGCATCTGCAGCACCAGCAGGATGGCGGCGAACGCGGCCAGGGGACGAAGATCCTCGACCAACACCATGAACACGAACGCCAACGCAGTTGCCACCGGGCTGATACGCGCCATGATCGCTCGGCCTCGACCGGGCTTGAAGATGTCGATGATTTCCCCGGCGATGGTGCCGCCGTCGAGGGGAAGCACCGGGATGAGGTTGAAAAGGCCGATCATCGGTCCGGCCCACCAGATGGCGAGCGACGAATAGTCCGACGCGTAGTCGTCGGGCGATAGCGGGTTCACTCCCATCACCATGAGGGCCGCCATCCCGAGGACGATCTGAATTCCCGGGCCGGCCAGAGCGATGGAAGCTCTTTCGCCGCGGGTGAGCGCTCTCGTGGGGGTGAAGGACGCGTAGCCCGCGAGAAAGTCCAACGAAATGCGCGCCGTGGCACCGGTGCGGCGGGCGGCGACCGCGTGTCCCAACTCGTGCACGAGTGTGAAAAGAGTGACCGAACCGGCCAGCCAAGATCCCATGGGTTGGCCGTTCACCACCACGATCAACAGCATGAAGAGGACGAATCCGGGCCGTATCTGGACGGGAAACCCGAGAATGCGCATGAAACAACTCTACGGGACGTGGGGTCACCACTGGAGAGGCGAAGCCGTCTCGTCGTAGACTCTCAGGTCGTGCCGTACGTCTACTCTTTCGATCACAAACACCGTCGTCCTCCGATGCAGTTGAAGGACTTGCTCGGCGGCAAGGGAGCCAACCTCGCCGAGATGACGAGCGTGCTCGAGTTGCCGGTTCCCCCGGGCTTCACCATCTCCACCAATGCCTGTCGTGATTACATGGTCGCCGGTTGGCCGAAGAGTCTCGACGACGAGATCGCTCGTCAGGTCACCAAACTCGAGCGGGCGATGAAGCGAAAACTGGGCGATCCGAGGGATCCTCTGCTCGTCAGCGTTCGTTCGGGAGCGAAATTCTCGATGCCAGGCATGATGGACACGGTCCTCAACCTCGGGCTGAACGATCAAAGCGTGAAGGGACTCGCCAAGGTCACCGGTGACGAGCGCTTCGCCTACGACTCGTACCGTCGATTCATCGCCATGTACGGCCGCATCGTGCTGGGGATAGGCGGATCACACTTCGAGCACCCTCTCGAGCACGCCAAAAGCGTGGCGGGCGTCAAGACCGACGCCGAATTGACCGCCGAGACATTGAGGGGTCTGTGCACGAAGTACCTCGCGGTCGTCAAGACCGAAACCGGCCGGGCGTTTCCCCAGGCTCCCGAGAAACAATTGCGCGGGGCCGTGGAGGCCGTGTTCAAGAGTTGGAACGGTGCGCGGGCCATCGCCTACCGCGTTCGCGAAAAGATCTCGCACGATCTCGGTACTGCGGTGAACGTGCAGGCCATGGTCTTTGGCAACCGCGACGACAACTCGGGCACCGGCGTGGGCTTCACGCGCAATGCGGCCACGGGCGAGAACGTTCCCTACGGTGACTTTTTGGTCAATGCTCAGGGT
Organism: Actinomycetota bacterium; assembly: GCA_016871395.1. GTDB lineage: Bacteria > Actinomycetota > Acidimicrobiia > Acidimicrobiales > Ilumatobacteraceae > Casp-actino8. Next base: position 38,139 of record VFYV01000013.1, on the reverse strand, counting down.
GAAGACGTGGTGGCCGGAATCCGCAATACCGAAGACCTCGATGCTTTGAGGGCCAAGTTCCCGGTGATTCACCGCGAGCTACTGGCGATCTTCGCTCGACTCGAGGCGCACTACACCGACATGTGTGACACCGAGTTCACCATCGAGCAGGGCAAGTTGTGGATGTTGCAGACCCGCGTGGGCAAGCGCACCGGAGCGGCCGCTCTGCGGATGGCGGTCGACATGACCAAGGGAACCAAGGGGCCCAAGAGGGTCTGGAAGATCGGCAAGCAAGAGGCCATCACCCGCGTCGCTGCCGAGCATCTGGACCAAGTTCTTCACCCGCAGTTCGAGGCGGGCGACAAGCCGGTGATCGCCAAAGGTCTGGCCGCGTCGCCGGGAGCCGCGGTGGGCAAGGTCTACTTCACGGCCGACGACGCCGCCGACGCCGCCGATCGCGGAGAGAAGGTCATCCTGGTTCGAAGCGAAACCAGTCCCGAGGATGTTCACGGCATGATGGTGTCCCAGGGCATTCTCACCGCGCGTGGCGGTCTGGTGAGCCATGCGGCCGTTGTCGCCCGCGGTTGGGGGACTCCGGCCGTGGTGGGCGCCGAGTCGATCCGCATCGACGGCAAACAATTCACCGTGGGCACCCTGGTGGTCAGGGAGGGTGACATCATCTCGTTGGATGGCACCTCGGGCGAGGTCGTGTTGGGAGAGGTGGCTCTGTCGGAGTCCAAGCCCCCCAAGGAGTTCGAAATCATCTTGAAGTGGTGTGACGAGGTGCGCAAGGGCAAGTTGGCCGTGCGCGCGAACGCCGACACCGGGGAAGACGCCACCAACGCCCGCAAGCTGGGCGCCGAAGGTATCGGACTGTGTCGCACCGAGCACATGTTCTTGGCCCCGGATCGACTACCGGTGGTGCGACGGATGATTCTCGCTCAGACACCAGGAGAGGAATCGGCTGCCCTCGAGGAGCTACGAGTCGTCCAGAAAAAGGACTTCATCGACATCCTCACCGCCATGGACGGACTGCCGGTCACGGTGCGACTGCTGGACCCGCCCTTGCACGAGTTTCTCCCGCGGGTGGACGAACTGGAGATCAAAAGAGCCACCGTGGGTTTGTCACCCGAGGAGACCAAGTTGCTCCAGGCCGCCGAGGAGTGGGCGGAGTTCAACCCGATGCTCGGTACGCGGGGAGTGCGTCTCGGTGTCGTGAAGCCCGGTCTTTACGCCATGCAGGTGCGAGCGCTCATGGAGGCGGCAGCCGAATGTGCGGCCAATGGCGGAAAGCCGATTGTCGAGGTGATGATCCCGTTGACGGTCACTCGTGAGGAGCTGTCGCTGGCTCGCTCATGGGTGGTCGAGGGCATCGCCGACTCGACCAAGAAGGGGGCCAAGAAACCGAAGGTGTCGATCGGCACCATGATCGAGACTCCCCGTGCCGCCTTGCGAGCCGACGAGTTGAGCGATGTAGCCGACTTCTTCAGTTTCGGTACCAACGACCTCACTCAGATGACGTTCGGATTCAGTCGTGACGATGTGGAGAGCCGCATGATGCCCGCTTATCTGGAGAACGGTCTCCTGAAACGCAACCCGTTCGAGACGATCGACCAAACGGGAGTCGGGGAGTTGGTCAAGATCGCGTCCGAGCGTGGACGGGCGGCCAAGCCCGGCATCAAACTGGGAGTGTGCGGTGAGCACGGGGGAGACCCCGAGTCGATCGACCTCTTCTACCGAGTGGGACTAGATTACGTCAGTTGCTCGCCCTTCCGCGTTCCGATCGCCCGATTGGCCGCCGCGCAAGCGGTCATCGCGGCCGCCGGAGGCCAGAAAAAGAGCGAAACGAAGTAATCGTCAGAAAGGAATGTACTCATGCAAGTGCAGACTCGACAGGGCTCGGCGTTCGCGGTGGCCCGTATCACCCTCGGACCGAACGAGCCCGTGCGGGTCGAAAGTGGCGCGATGATGACCATGGCGTCGGGTGTGGAATTGTCGTCCAAGGCCGAAGGCGGCGTGCTCAAGAGCCTGAAGCGAGCGGCCCTCGGCGGAGAGAGCTTCTTCGTGAGCACCTACACCGCGTCGCCGCAGGGTGGTTTCGTCGACGTGGCGCCTCGATTGCCCGGTGACGTCATCGCCTTCGATGTCACTCCCGAGGGGCCCTTGTTCATCCAGAAGGGATCCTGGCTCGCCAACGACGCGAACGTGGCCATCGAGACCAAGTGGGGCGGCTTCAAGAACATGTTCGGCAGTGAGGGGGGGTTCATCATTCGAGCCGAGGGGAGCGGACTCGTCGTGTTCGGCTGCTACGGCGCGCTCGAGACCTGGGACCTGGCCGATGGCCAAACCCTCACCGTGGACACCGGACACATGGTCGCCTACGAGGGATCGGTCGTCATGGCCATCCGCAAGGCGAGTGGAGGGGGCCTCATCCAGTCGTTCAAGAGCGGTGAGGGTCTGGTCTTCGAGTTCCGCGGGCCCGGTAAGGTCTGGACCCAAACTCGTAACCCCAATGAACTTGTGGGCTGGATCCAAAGCATGATCGGAACCAGTAACTCGGGAGCGGGCTCTGGCGGAGGAGTGGTCGGAGGTCTCTTTGGTCGTGATTGAACTTATCCCGCTGCTGAGTTCGCCAGTCGATGTCGAAAAATCTTTCGTCGACCTCTCCGTGCCCGGCTGGGCGTGGATCAGTTTGGTCGCCTTCATTTGTGCGTTGCTGGCTTTCGACATCCTGGTGGTGCACCGTGACGCCCACGATGTGGGCATCCGTGAGGCCGCCGTCGAAAGCAGTGTTTGGGTCGGTATCGGTTTGGCCTTCACTGGCGTGGTCGGGTTTGCGTTCGGCGGCGCGGCGGCCGGCGAATACGTCAGCGGCTACTTGATCGAGAAGAGTTTGAGCGTCGACAACGTCTTCGTGTGGGCGTTGATCATGAGCCATTTCAAGATTCCGTCGAAGTATCAACACCGTGTTCTGTTCTGGGGTATCTTCGGGGCGTTGGCTCTGCGAGCCATCTTCATCTTCGCTGGCGTGGCCCTCATCGAGAAGTTCGATTGGGTGCTCTACATTTTCGGCGCTTTCCTGCTGTACACCGCCGTCAAAATGGTGGCGAAAAGTGAGGAGCAAAAAGATCCAACCTCCGGGCGATTCATGCGCTTGGTCCAGCGATTCGTTCCGACCAGTCCTGATTTCGACGGACAGAAATTGTTCACTCGCCGCGACGGAGTTCGACTCGCCACGCCTTTGTTCGCGGTTCTGATCCTCGTCGAGTTCACCGACGTGATCTTCGCGGTAGATTCGGTCCCCGCCGTGCTGGCCGTCAGCCGTGAGGAATTCATCGTTTTTTCGTCGAATGCTTTCGCGATCCTGGGTTTGCGAGCCCTCTACTTCTTGCTCGCTGATGCGCATGAGCGGTTCAGATTCCTGAAACAGGGTTTGGCCATCATCTTGGCCTACGTGGGGGTGAAGATGTTGATCGCCGAGTTCTACCACCTCCCGACCTGGCTCAGCTTGAGCGTGATCGGCATCGTGCTGGCGGTAGCCGTTGGCCTCTCCCTGAGGGCCGATCCCGGCTCCCCGAACGACCACAGCCCAACCCAGCGTTAGTGTCGTCGGCAATGGCGATTGCCAATGAGGACATCGAACGCGTGAGGTCGGCGGTTTCGATCGTCGACGTCGTTCAGCAATATGTCGCGCTGCGCAAAACGGGGCGAAATTGGGTTGGTCTGTGTCCGTTCCATGCCGAGAAGAGTGGTTCGTTCAACGTTCGAGAGGAGACCGCCCGCTACAAGTGCTTCGGTTGTCAGGCCGGTGGTGACGTCTTCAAGTTCGTGCAGGAGATCGAACACGTGGACTTCGTCGCGGCGGTCGAGAAGCTGGCGAGCCGAGCGGGCATCACCCTCACCTACACCTCCGGCGGTGAGAGTCAGGATCGTCAACGCCGCAAGAAGTTGGTGGGTGCCATGGAGGCCGCGGTCGAGTGGTATCACGAGCGCTTGCTCACCTCGCCCGACGCCCGTGAGGCCCGCGATTACTTGCGTCAGCGCGGTCTCTCGGGAGACGTCGCCCGCCGATTCAAGTTGGGCTACGCCCCAAAGGACTGGGACCTTCTCAGCACGCATCTGAGGTCCCTGAAGATCCCCGATGACGTCCTCGTCGATGTCGGGCTCTCGTTCATCAACAGTCGTCAGCGACCGACCGACGCGTTCCGCGATCGGATCATGTTCCCGATTTTCACCGACATCGGTGAACCGGTGGCGTTCGGCGGCCGCATCCTTCCCGGGTCGAGCGACCCGGCAAAGTACAAGAATTCCTCGGAGACCAAGATCTACTTCAAGTCCAAGACGTTGTACGGCATGAACTGGGCCAAGAACGATGTGGTGAAGGCGGATCAAGTCATTGTCTGCGAGGGCTACACCGATGTCATCGGTTTTCATCGTTCGGGTGTCACACGGGCCGTTGCCACCTGTGGCACGGCCCTCACCGAGGATCACGTGCGCGTCCTGAGGCGTTTTGCCAGCCGCGTGGTTCTGGCTTTCGACGCCGACGCGGCGGGCCAGGGTGCGGCGGAGAAGTTCTATGAGTGGGAGAAGAAGTATCAGGTGCAGGTGTCAGTAGCTCGATTTCCCGACGGGAAGGATCCCGGGGACCTGGCCAACAGCGACCCGGCGGCCTTGGCTGGTGCCATCGACGAGGCGATGCCGTTTCTCGGATTTCGAGTCAATCGTGTCGTCGGGGGCAAAGCCTTGCGTAGTCCCGAGGACCGTGCGCGTGTCGCCGAGCAGGCGATGCGGGTGATCAACGAGCATCCCGACGTCAACGTACGAAAGTTGTACGCCGGGGAGGTGGCGACCCGGGTCGGACTCCCGGTGGCGGACTTGTCGCGACTGGCCGAGAGGCGTAGCGAACGCCCCGAGGTGAGGGTGGCGTCCACCCGCGAGATGGGGGTGCCCGAAAACGCCGAATTCGTGGCCATCACCCTGTTGTTGCAGACATGGGACCACATCGCCCCCTGGCTCATCGAGGAACTCTTCGACTCCGAGGTCCACCGACGTGCGTTCCTTGTTCTGGCCGCGGCATCACAGGTCGAGACATCGAACCTGGTCGATGCGGCGCTGGAGATCGCCGACCCCGAGGTTCGCGAGATGCTGGAACGAGCCGCCGTCGCCGACATGGAGGTGGAGCCGATGTCGGTCGCCTTCGATCTCATCGGTGTGGCGGTGCGTCGCGTGCTGTCGCGACGCACGGGTGTCACGGATCCCGATGCGATTCGCGCGGATCGCCAGGCGCGCATACGGCTCGAGGAACTCGAGGATTCCCGTCATGCTCCAGAGGCATCGGAGGCATTGCTAGGGTGGCTCGCAGAGCGGGGCACTCGTGCGGGGGGTGGGGGTGACAGTCGAGACTGACGCGGTCGACGGAGATCGGCGCGGACTTTCATCCGACCTTGCTCCTCGTGTGCGCGGTCTCGACCCCGACGAGTGGGCCGAGCTCATCGCGTACGGACGTCGTCGGGGAGAACTTTCGACCGCGGACATCGTCGATGCGTTGCACGACGTCGAGTTGCTCCCCGAAACAATCGAAGCGATCCGACTTGCGATCGAGGGCGAGGGCATCGTGGTCGACCAGTCGTTCGAACTCGACGACTCCGGTGAGTTGCGTCGCCCGCTGGTCGAACACAAGAGGGAACGACGCGGCAGATCGGCGACCTCTCGTGGCGCCGATGACGACGCTACTCAGGATGCGGTTCGGTTGTACCTGCACGAGATCAGTCGCATTCCCCTGATCGGCGCCGAAGAGGAGAGATCTCTCGGTCGACTCATCGCTGACGGCCAGTCGGCCGAGCGAGAGTTGGCCGAATTGGGGGATTCGGTGTCGAATCTCGAACGCCGACGGCTGAAACGCATGATCGAGCGCGGACAAGTGGCTCGCCATGACCTGACCCGGGCGAACCTTCGTCTCGTGGTGAGCATCGCCAAGCGGTACACCAAGGCCACCATGCCCCTCGCTGACGCCATACAGAGCGGCAACATCGGGCTGATGAAGGCGGTCGAAAAGTACGACCACAGTCGAGGGTTCAAATTTTCGACCTACGCGACCTGGTGGATCAAGCAGTCCATCGCGCGGGCGGTGGCCGAGGAGAGTCGCAACATCCGCCTACCCGCTCATGCGGTGGAGAATGTCAACCGAGCGATTCGCATGCAGCGTGACCTGGCTCAAAAGCTGCACCATGAGCCCAGCCTCACCGAGATCGCTACGGCCTTGGGTGAAACGGTGGACCGGGTTTCGGACTGGTTGAGTTTGGCCGTCGACACCATGAGCCTCGACCAGCCCACTCGCGAGGACAGCGAGACCACCTTCGCTGACAATCTGCCGGCCACGAACGTGGCCGATCCGAGCGACAGCATGGAGATCGCCGACATGCGCGAGGCGGTGCGCGCGGTGCTGGACGACCTTCCGGCACGTGAGCAGGAGGTGATGCGGATGCGATTCGGTCTCGACGGTAGCGAGGGCGCCACCCTCGAGGAAGTGGGTCTGGCGTTCAGCATCACCCGTGAACGAGTGCGGCAGATCGAGGTTCGCTCCCTGATCCGCCTACGCCACACGGCGGGAGGCCGTGTGTTGCGTGACTTCGTCGAACCCTGATTGCGATCGACCGGTAGCCTCTCGGCATGGCCGCGGCCCCGACACGGACCTTCATCGTTCGCACCTTCGGGTGTCAGATGAACGAGCACGACTCCGAGCGCATCGCCGGTTTGCTCGAGAGCGACGGTCTTCAGGCGGTCGAGAACGAGGATGAAGCTGACGTCATCGTGCTCAACACCTGTTGCATTCGCGAGAACGCCGATAACAAGTTGTACGGCACCTTGGGCACCATGCGACGGTGGAAAAACGAACGCGAGGGCCGTCGAATCGTGGTGTCCGGATGTCTGGCTCAAAAGGACCGCGAGGTCGTTCGTGAGCGGGCTCCCTGGGTCGACGTCGTGCTCGGAACCCACAACGTGCACCGCACCGTCGACCTACTGAACGACTCGATCTCGTCGGGTCCGATCACCGAGATCATGGATGAGGCGGTCCTCGACGACCAGGTTCTGTTCCCCTCCGCGTTGCCCGCCAAGCGTTCGACCAGTTACGACGCCTGGGTCACCATCCAGATCGGGTGCGACAATTCCTGTGCGTTCTGCATCGTCCCGAGTGTCCGGGGCGCCGAGATCAGTCGCCCCTACGACGACGTACTCGACGAGGTTCGGCGTTTGGCAGCCGAGGGCGTCACCGAGGTCACCTTGCTCGGTCAGAACGTGAACAGTTACGGGCGCGACATTCAACTGGAGCGACGCAAGGCCGGACACGACGTGCCGACTCGTCCGCTGTTCGCCGATCTGCTCCGCGACGTCGGCACCGTTCCGGGAATTCGACGTGTCCGATTCACCAGTCCTCATCCCAAGGACATGCGGGCCGAGACCTTCGCCGCGATGGGCGACACGTCGTCGGTGTGCGAACACTTGCATTATCCGTTGCAGTCCGGCAGCGACCGACTGTTGGCGGCCATGCATCGGGGTTACACCGCCGAGCGCTATCTGGAGCGACTGGCCGAGGCTCGTCGTCATGTCGACGACCTGGCCGTCAGCACCGACATCATCGTCGGTTTCCCCGGAGAGACCGAACAGGACTTCGTGGATACCCTCGAGGTGGTCGCGGCCGCGGAGTACGACTACGCGTACACGTTCATTTTCTCGCCCCGCGACGGCACCGAGGCCGCAACGATGGTCGACCGATTCGTCGATCCCGCTGAGGTGACCGAACGCTTCGCTCGACTGCGCGTGGTGGTCGAGCACTCCGCTCTGTCGAAGCACGAGGCCCGCGTCGGTCGAATCGAGGAGGTCTTGATCGAGGGCCCCTCGAAGAAGAACCCCGGCGTCATCTCGGGACGGACCAGACAGAACAAGTTGGTGCACTTTCCGTCCGTGGGGAATCTCCGGGTGGGCAGTTACGCCACCGTCCTCGTCACCGGAGCGGCGCCTCATCATCTGCGTGGCGAGTTCCGCGAACTGCTCGCGGTGCCGACCCATCGAAACCGCATCCCGGTCGTGGCGCGGTGAGAGTGCGGTGACAGGACCCCGGTTGGCCATTCTCGGCCCGACGGCCAGCGGGAAGTCGGCGCTGGCCATGGCGGTCGCGACATCGGAGGCGGGCCGACGCCAGGGCGTCGAGTTGTTGTCGGTGGACGCGATGCAGGTGTACCGCGGAATGGACATCGGAACGGCGAAACCTTCGTCTCAGGACCAGTCACGGGTGCGGCATCATCTGATCGATGTGGTCGACGCGTCGCAGTCGTTCACGGTCGCGCAGTTCCAGGTCGAGAGCGAGCGAGCCATGCGTGACATCGAAAGCCGTGGGGGTACCCCTCTTTTCGTGGGCGGCACGGGGTTGTACCTGCGGGCGGTGATCGACGACCTGGACATTCCCGGACAGTGGCCGAAGGTTCGCTCGCGTCTCGAGCATGAACTGGCGAGCGTTGGCCCCGAGGGACTCCATCGTCGTCTCGTCGAACTCGATCCGACAGCGGCATCCAAAATGGAGCCGACGAACGGACGACGTGTCGTGCGGGCGCTCGAGGTCTGCGAGGGAAGCGGCCGACCGTTCTCCTCGTTCGGGCCCGGCGTCGACACCTATCCCGACACTGTCGTGCGGCAGGTGGCACTGCAGTGGGATCGCAAAGTGTTGGCCCAACGCATCGAGCGGCGGGTGCACGACATGATTGGTCGGGGACTGCTGGACGAGGTGACGGGTCTCATGGCGCGGGGGATGTCCCGCACGGCGTTGCAGGCCCTCGGTTACAAGGAGATGGTCGATCACCTCGAGGGGCAGGCGTCGCTGGACGAGGCCGTGGCCACGACGATCAGGCGTACGCGACAATTCGCCGTGCGACAAGAGCGTTGGTTTCGTCGTGATCCGCGGATCGAGTGGATGCCGGTGGAGGACGACCCGGTATCAGAAGTCGCCCCTGCCCTCGTCGGTTCCCTGACCTAAGGTGACCTTGGTATGCGTCGCCGCCTCTCCAAGCATCACGGTCTGGGCAACGACTTCCTCGTCGCCCAGATCGAGTCGGGCGAGAGCGCCACAGCCGGCGAGTGGGTCGATCGTGCTCGCGCGTGGTGTGATCGACGCTCAGGCGTCGGTGCCGATGGGTTGTTGCTGCTCGAGCGCAAGGCCGCCAATCGGCTCGGAATGACCCTGTACAACGCCGATGGAAGTCGCGCCGAGATGAGTGGCAACGGCATTCGGTGCCTGGTGCAGGCCGCCCATGACGACGGACCCGACGGTCTCGAGTATTTGGTCGACACCGATGCCGGCGAGCGGCTCGTGAGGGTGATCCGTCGGCTCGACGAGGACACGCATCTTCTGAGCGTCGACATGGGATCGGTGTCGGATCTGACCGAACCCCACAACTGGGCCGCTTTGGGATGCCATCCCGATCGCCCGGTGCGACACTCGTCGCTCGGCAACCCGCACTCGGTCGTCGGTGTGGACGACGTGCGCGCCGTCGATCTCTTGGCACTGGGTTCGCTCGTGCCCCACGTGAATCTGGAGATCATCGAGCCCGGCCCCGAACCGCATGCCATCACCATGCGGGTGCATGAACGAGGGGCGGGCATCACCATGGCGTGTGGTACCGGGGCCTGTGCCGCCGCCGAAGCGGCGGTCGCCTGGGGTCTGGTGCCCGCGTCCACGCCCGAGGTGTTGGTCCACATGGACGGAGGGGACGCCCGGGTCGTGGTACGTCGGGGGAGTCGTCACATCACCCTGATCGCCGAGTCCACCTACGTCGCCACCGTCACGGTCGTCACGTGAGCAACTCGAATTCTCCCTACAACCAAGCTCTGGGCCAAAGGCTCATCGAGCGTTCGGTGCGCGAGAAGATCGTCATCGTCGGGGTCACCTTGGACGGTCATGGCGATGAGGAGACCGAGACCAGCCTGGACGAGTTGGCCTTGTTGATCGACACCGCCGGCGCCGACGTGGCCGGTCGCTTGGTGCAACGTCGTGACACGCCCGACCACACGTGGTACGTCGGCAAGGGCAAAGCCGAGGAACTGCGCGATTTGTGTCTGATGGTGGACGCCGACACGGTGGTGTTCGACAACGAGTTGTCCCCCGCTCAGCAGTACAACCTGGAGAAGTTGCTCGGGCGAACCGCGATCGATCGAACCGCCGTGATCCTCGACATCTTCGCGCAGAACGCTCATACCCTGGAGGGCAAGGCCCAAGTGGAACTGGCCCTGTTGCGATATCGCCTTCCACGCCTGCGGCGTGGCGCAGACGCGAATTTGTCGCAGCAGCGTGGTGGGGTCGGAGCGCGTTTTGGAAGCGGTGAAACCAAACTCGAGGTCGACCGTCGTCGAATCAAGAATCGCATCTCACGCTTGGAGCACGAACTGGAGGAGTTGGGTCACACCCGCAATCTCCAACGCAAGGGACGCTCGCGCAGTGGTCTGGCCAACGTGGTGATCGTCGGGTACACCAACGCCGGGAAGAGCACCCTGTTGAACCGTCTCACCAACGCCGGCGTGCTGGTGGAGAACCGTTTGTTCGCCACGCTCGACCCGACCACGCGCCGGCTCTCGTTGCCCGGTGGTGAACCGGTGCTGCTCACCGACACGGTGGGATTCGTGCGTCGACTTCCGCACGGCTTGGTCGAATCTTTCAAGAGCACGCTCGAAGTGGCCACGAAGGCGGACTACCTGGTTCACGTCGTCGATGGCAGCGGATTCGATCCCGACGGACAAATCGATGCGGTGCGCGACGTGTTGCGCGAGATCGGCGCACAGGCTGTTCCCGAATTGCTGGTGTTCAACAAGGCCGACCTCGATCCGCAGGCGGTCGCCGATGCGGTGACGTGGCATCCCGGCTCGGTGGGTATCAGCGCCCACGCGGGAACCGGAATCGACGCCTTCTTGTCGACCTTGTCCGATCGGCTTCGCTCGCTCAGCACGGCGGTCGAACTTCTGGTGCCCTACGGGCGAGGTGACGTGCTGGCCGCCATTCATCGCGAGGGCGAGGTCGTTGCCACGACCCATGAGGAAGACGGCGTGCGGGTGCGCGCACGTCTGACCGAAGCGTCGGCGGGTCGATTGGTCGAGTTCGTCGTGGGTATGGGAGCGTGACCCCGCCTACGATGGGAGGGTCATGAAACCCGCACAAGAGCGTCGCGGCTTCGAGCCTCCGCCGTATCCGTACGAGCGTCTCGACTCCCTCAAGCCGTTGGGGGCGGCGTTCGAGGGCGGGCTCGTCGATCTGTCCATCGGCACACCGTGCGATCCGCCGCCGGCGTCGGTGGTAGCCGCCTTGGCCGCCAGCGATTCCGAGCGGGGGTATCCGCCCTCGGCGGGTAACGAGCCCTTGCGTCGGGCGTTCTCGGAGTGGATGGCCCGTCGTTTCGCGGTGAACGTACCGATCTCGGCCATCGCGGCCTGCATCGGCACCAAGGAGTTCGTGGGCACCTTGCCCCAGTGGATGAAATTGCGCTCACCGTGGCTCGACACCGTCTTGTATCCCTCGATCGCCTACCCGACCTACGAGATGGGGGCCACGTTGGCCGGGTGTCGCGCGGTTGCGGTGCCCCTGAACGCCCGTGGTGGCATCGACCTCGAGGCCATCAGCGACGATGATGCCGCGAGGGCACTTCTGTTGTGGGTGAACAGCCCGTCGAATCCCACCGGAGCGTTGGACGATCTCGATGCCGCCGCCACCTGGGGTCGCTCGCGGGGCGTGCCGGTGTTCAGCGACGAGTGCTACGCCGAGTTCACCTGGGCGTCGCCGGCGCGTTCGATCCTGCAGCACGGATCCGACGGAGTGATCGTGGTGCACTCGTTGTCGAAACGCTCGAACCTGGCCGGACTGCGCGTGGGTGCGTACGCCGGAGATCCCGGCCTCGTCCAGTATCTGAGCGAGGTGCGAAAGCACGTCGGCATGATGGTGCCCGGCCCGGCCCAAGCGGCCGCCGTGGCGGCCTTGAACGACGACACCCACGTCGCCGAGCAACGGGATCGTTATCGGGCGCGTCTGCGACGTATGTCCGAGATTTTGTCGCGGTGGTCGGGGATCGAGGTTCCATTGCCGGACGGCGGCTTTTATCTGTGGTTCCCCGTGGACGACGCGTGGTCCTTCACCGAGCGACTGGCCCGTGAGGGTGGCGCGCTGGTGAGCCCGGGTGACCTGTACGGAGCAGCCGGCGCGGGGTTCGTGCGGCTGGCGGTGGTTCAGACCGACGACTCCATCGAACGGGTGGCGGCCCGACTCGGGGTGCCGTGATGAGAGCGCGGGCGAACGCGCTGCTGTGGCTGGTCGGTATCGGTGTCACGGTGGCGGCGTTCGTGTCGGTCGGTCGTGGGGTGGAACAGAACCAGAACATGGTGGCCGATCTCGTCCGCGTGCCGGCCGGTTGTGCCACCACCGTCGACGTGACCGAGACGGGAACGTTCTTCCTGTATGTCGAGCGCAAGGGACGCGTGGAGGCGATCGACGGTTGCGACAAAGGAGCCCGCACTTACGACTCCGATCTCGCCCCTCGGGTGGAGGTGGCGGTGCTCAATCGATCCGGTTCGGGTGGGACGACCTACGACGACGACACGGTGTCGTACAGCACGCCCGAAGGAGTGGGCGAGTCGATTCTCCGCGTCGAGGTCACCCAGCCCGGCCCCTTCGTCATCGAAGTGCGATCGAACGATCCATCGGCGGTGGTCACGGTGGGCCCCGACGTCGCCGTCGAGAGGAACCGTATGGTGCTGATCGCCGTCGTGGGCGTGTTGGTCGGGCTGACGATGATGGCGATCGCCTTGGTCGGTACCGTGAGACGGCGCCGGCACAACGTGGGGGCCGCTGCGGTGATCTCCTATAACTCGGCGACGGGAGCACCGACGTCGACATGGGCTCCGCCCCGACCGCAGGACCGAGCGCCGGATCGGTGATCGGCGGCTCGCATGACCGGCGAGTCGATCCCGTTCAGAGTCGACGCAGAACCGTGACGACCTTGCCGAAGACGCGGACATCGTCGGCGTCGAACTCCATCGCCGAGAGACGCTCGTTGGCTGGCTTCAAGACGATGGTGTTGCCGCGCCGACTGAACGTCTTGACGGTGGCTTCGTCGCCCGGGATACCGGCCACGACGATGTCGCCGTTGTCGGCCGACACCTGTTGGCGCGCGACCACATAGTCGCCGTCGAGAATGCCGGCTTCGATCATCGAGTCGCCGCGCACACGCAACATGAACAACTCACCGTCGCCGGTGAAGTCGGCCGGAAGCGGAAGAAGGTCTTCGACGTTTTGCTGAGCCAGCACGTCGGTGCCGGCAGCAACGTCGCCGACCAAGGGAACGTGGTGAACACGGGCGCGCTCGATTTTGGCGCCGCTGTTGCGATCCCAACGAACTTTGATGGCGCGGGGCAGGTTGGGATCACGTTCGAGAAACCCCAACCGCTGCAAAGTGCTCAAGTGGTTGTGAACGGTCGAGGGTGACGTGAGTCCGACGGCCTCACCGATCTCGCGAACCGAAGGCGGAAATCCTCGGGTGGACATGCTGGTCTCGATGCAGTCCAAGATGCCGCGTTGACGGGCGGTCAGGGCCGATGGGGTGGGGGAAAGCTTGCGGGAGTCACTCATGGTCACATCGTACGGGTGTTCGCCTCGGGAGTCAAACACCTGTTCGTAGCACCCCTGCTCAGGGTGTCATTTGGGGGCCAAGAGCAGGGAACGGTTGACACCGAACAGGTGTTCTCCGTAGCCTGAGGAAGTACGAACATCTGTTCTCGAGCGCACGCGAGTAGCGAACACCTGTTTGAAACCGTTCCACACCCCTGTGGCACGGTGAGGTCGGAGCGAAAACGCCTTCGAGGCACGACCTGAACCACACCGAACCACACCGAACCACACCGACCGAAAGGACAACCTCCCATGGCCTTGGCACTCGACCCCCGCTACGTGATCGAGATTCATTCGAGCGACCTCACCCCCGCCACGGGGCGTCATCGGGAGAGCCATGAGGTGTACTTGCGCCGCCGCTTGATGGTGGCACTCGTCGGACTCGGTGTCGCGGCCGCCGCCTGCCTCGGCGTCCGTGCCCTGGCGAGCCGTGGGGATGCGATTGCCCCCATCCCCACGGTGACGCCTTTGGCGGTCACCGCCTCGGGCGCCTCGGTGATCGCTCCTGAGGTGTTCGGTCGAGGCGCGGGGTTCTACGTGGTGCGCCCCGGCGACACGTTGTGGTCCATCGCCTCATCGCTCACCGACGGTGACATTGGCTCGTTCGTGAACGATTTGGTCGACATCAACGGTGGCACATCGATCGACGTGGGCCAGCGATTGGTGATCCCCGAAAGTTGATTCAGCGCTCAAATCACCGGCGACGATGGGTACTCTGTCGGACATGAGGTGCGTGATTTGTCGCCACGAGGACACCAAGGTGGTCGACTCGCGCATGGCTGAGGAGGGGTCGGCGATCCGCCGGCGCCGTGAGTGCCCCGCCTGCAATCACCGGTTCACCACGTTCGAGCGGGTCGACGAGGTGCCATTGATGGTGATCAAGACCAGCGGCGGTCGCGAGCCGTTCGATCGGGTCAAGGTGACGTCGGGAGTTCGTGCGGCCAGCAAGGGACGCCCGATCGACGAGGAGGCCATCAACGCGTTGGCCGACTCGGTCGAAGACGAACTGCGTCAAATCGGCGGTGACATTCCCTCCACCCGCATCGGTCTGGCGGTCCTCGATCGATTGCGGGCCCTCGACGAAGTGGCTTACATGCGTTTCGCCAGCGTGTACAAGAACTTCGATGCCGCCGCGGATTTCCAACGTGAGGCGGCGTTGCTCGACAAATCACCCGTGATCTGATCCACATTGCGGCGATCTAGAGTCGTTCCGTGACCGATACCTCCGTCTCCGGATCGCACCGAACCCGCACCGCGTTGCGCACCTGTCCCCTCTGCGAAGCGGGGTGTGGTCTCGAGATCACTGTCAACATCACGGAGCGGGGTGAGTCGATCGGCCGTATCCGGGGAGACATGAACGATGTCTTTTCTCACGGGTTCATCTGTCCGAAGGGATCGGCCCTCAAAGCTCTCCACGAGGATCCGGACCGCTTGCGCAAGCCGCTGGTCAAGCGCGACGGAGTGCACGTGGAGGTGGAATGGGACGAAGCGTGGGTCGAGGTGGCCGGGCGTCTACAGGATCTGATCGAACGCCATGGACGCGAGGCGGTGGCGGTGTACCTGGGCAACCCGAGTGCTCACTCGTTGTCGGCGATGCTCTACAACCGCTCGATGATGATCGGTCTCGGCACCCACAACCGTTACAGCGCGTCGACGGTGGACCAGCTGCCCAAGCAAGTGGCCAGTGGTTACATGTTCGGTACCGGAGCCAGCGTGACGGTACCCGACCTGGATCGGACCGATTACCTGTTGATGTTGGGCGCCAACCCCTACGCGTCGAACGGCAGTCTGTGTACCGCTCCGAACTTCCCCGGACGTCTGCAGGCCATCCGTGAGCGAGGAGGCAAGGTGGTGGTGGTCGATCCGCGACGCACCAAGACCGCCGAAGAGTCCGACGAGTGGTTGGCGATTCGACCCGGCTCGGATGCGTTGTTCCTGATGTCGATCGTGCAGGTGTTGTTCACCGACGATCTGGTGCGGATTCCCGCACGACTGCAGACGATGATCGACGGCGTCGATGCGTTGCGTTCGGTCAGTCGCGACTTCGCCCCCGAGTCGGTGGCGGTCGCGACCGGCATCGACGCCGCCGTCATTCGACGTATCGCCCACGAGTTGGCTGCTGCGCCGTCGGCTTCGGTGTACGGGCGCATCGGCACCACCACCACCGAGTTCGGCACCACCGCCAGTTGGTTGATCGACGTGGTGAACACGCTCACAGGCAACCTCGATCGCCCCGGCGGGGTGATGTTCACCAAGCCCGCGCTCGGAAGTCCCACCACCAGGGGGGCCGGCGGTAAGGGATCGGGCTTTCGCATCGGCCGCGGTGGAGGCCGAACCAAGGTGTCGGGCTATCCCGAGGTGATGGGAGAGTATCCGGTGGCCGCGTTGGCCGAGGAGATAACCGACGCCGGCGCCGACTCCATCCGCGCCTTGATCACCGTGGCCGGCAACCCCGTGTTGTCGACGCCCCACTCGGCGCAGTTGGACGCGGCGTTGGACAAGTTGGAGTTGATGATCAGCGTCGACATTTATCTGAACGAGACCACTCGTCACGCTGACGTGATCCTTCCCCCGCCGTCGCAATTGCAGCGCGATCACTACGACGTGTTTTTGCTGCAGTACGCGGTGCGCAACGTGGCGAACTACAGCGAGGCGGTACTCGCGCGTGACGACGGTCAGCCCGACGAGTGGGAGATTCTCGCCAAGCTCGGCTTGGTCGCCGCGGGTCTCGGTCCCGACGTCGATGTGGCGATCGCCGACGATCAGGGGATCGAAAGTCTCATCCGTGGCGCGACGTCGGATGTTTCGTCTCCGGTGTTCGGTCGAGATGCTCACGAGATTCGTGCGGCCCTCGACGCTTCGGGTCGACGTGGGCCTGCGCGCATGATCGATTTGATGTTGCACACCGGTCCCTATGGCGCGGCTTTTGGGGCGAATCCGGGCGGAGCCAGCCTCGATCTGTTGCTCGAGAACCCCCACGGAGTCGACTTTGGCGCCTTGGGGGAGCGGTTGCCCGAGGCGTTACGCACGCGCAGCGGATTGGTCGAACTCGCGCCGGAGCCACTGATCGCCGACGTCGCGCGTCTGCGCCGTGCGATCGACGAGTTGACTTCTCGTTCCATGGTGTTGGTCGGTCGTCGGCATTTGAAGTCGAACAACTCGTGGATGCACAACATCAGCGTCCTGATGAAGGGCTCGATGGATTGTTCCTTGCAAATGCACCCGATCGATGCCGAGCGGCTCGGGTTGCAGAATGATGCACTTGCAACAATCTCGTCTCGCGTTGGAAGTGTGGTTGCGCCGGTGGAGATCACGACCGACATCGTTCCCGGCGTGGTGAGCCTGCCTCACGGATGGGGTCACTCGTCGCCCGGCACCAAGATGTCGGTGGCCGCCGGTCGGGCCGGGGTGAACTCGAACATCCTCAGCGATGATCGGGCTCTCGATCCGTTGTCGGGCACCTCGGTGCTGAACGGCATTCCGGTCGACATCACCCCTGCTCAGTGACCTGAGGGTGAGCGGGAGAAATCGTCGGGGGTTTTCCCCAGGCTTC
The DNA here is from genome assembly GCA_016871395.1 of Actinomycetota bacterium. Classification (GTDB taxonomy): domain Bacteria; phylum Actinomycetota; class Acidimicrobiia; order Acidimicrobiales; family Ilumatobacteraceae; genus Casp-actino8. The sequence goes on along the minus strand of VFYV01000013.1, from coordinate 20,911 downwards.
TGCACACCCCATCAACAGGTTTTTCCCCTGCTCATGGCCACAAATTCACAGGGTTGTCCTCTCGTTCTTCACAGGGTGCTCGGCGTACAGTGAGTTCCAAGTCGGAGGCGGTGCGGCGGTGCGGCGAGTGCCCCACAGGGCGTGTGTGTGGGGCGGCTTGGGAACCTCGCAAATCCTGAACCTGCGCGGTCGTGCCGCCTCCGCGACTCCGCCTTGACCCACCTCGACCCCTCGAAAAAGGGTGGAGGCGACAATCGTTGACAAGCACGTAACTACACTGGTGTAATAGCACTACACTTTGTGGTGAGATCAGCGGTGGGGAACCGTCAACACCACATCTTGTGCCTCGAGCAGACCTTCCGGCCCGCTCCGGCGTCCCCTCCACGGGGTCACCGGCTCGGGTCGGATTCATCTTCACGTCACTTTTCGACCACCACGCAAACACCGCTCACAGAATCAGGAGAACTACATGTCACTCGCCCCGGACCGCCTCGCCATCGGGATCCGCCGCCTTTTCACCGTCCCGGGTGTGCATCCCTACGACCAAGTGGTCTGGGAGAAGCGTGACGCTCGCATCTCCAACTGGAAGGACGGTTCGGTCGCCTTCGAACAACTGGGGGTGGAGTTCCCCGTGACGTGGTCGTTGAACGCCACCAACATCGTGGCCCAGAAGTACTTCCGCGGCACCCCGGGTACGGTCGAGCGCGAGTCATCGCTGCGTCAGGTCATCGATCGCGTGGCCGACACCATCACCACCTGGGGTCGCGAGGGCGGCTACTTCGTGGACGACGCCGAGGCCGACAACTTCCGTGACGAACTGAAGTTCATCCTCCTCACCCAGCGCGCGGCCTTCAACAGCCCGGTCTGGTTCAACATCGGCGTCAAAGGAGTGCCCCAGCAGGCCAGCGCCTGCTTCATCTTGGCCGTCGAGGACAAGATGGACGCCATCTTGAACTGGTATCGCGAGGAAGGTGTGATCTTCAAGGGCGGTTCGGGCTCGGGCATCAACCTGTCCAAGATCCGCTCCAGCGCCGAACTGTTGCAGGGTGGCGGAACCGCCTCCGGCCCGGTGTCATTCATGCGGGGCGCCGATGCCTCGGCCGGCACCATCAAGTCGGGCGGCAAGACCCGTCGCGCCGCCAAGATGGTCATCCTCAATGTCGATCACCCCGACATCGAGGAGTTCATCTGGTGCAAGGCCAAAGAAGAGCGCAAGGCGCGGGTCCTACGCGACAACGGCTTCGACATGGATCTCGACGGCGCCGACTCGTTCAGCATCCAGTATCAGAACGCCAACAACTCCGTGCGCGTCACCGACGACTTCATGCAGGCCGTCAAAGATGACACCGACTGGACCTACCGTGCCGTCACCGACGGTGAGCCGGTGCGCACGGTGCGCGCTCGTGATCTGTGGCGTCAGATCGCCACGGCGTCGTGGGAGTGCGCCGATCCCGGCCTGCAGTTCGACACCACGATCAACAAGTGGCACACGGCGCACGCGTCTGGTCGTATCAACGGCTCCAACCCGTGCTCGGAGTACATGCACATCGACAACTCGGCCTGCAACCTGGCCTCCATCAACTTGCTCAAGTACCTCGACGAGGAAGGCAACTTCGACGTCGACGCGTACAAGCACACCATCGAGACCATGTTCACGGCCCAGGAGATCTTGGTGGGTCGGGCCGACTACCCGACCGAGAAGATCGGTGAGAACAGCCGCAAGTTCCGGCAACTCGGTTTGGGCTACGCGAACCTTGGTGCACTGCTGATGGCCCTTGGTTTGCCCTACGACTCGCCCGAGGGTCGCTCGTGGGCCGCCGCACTCACCAGCCTCATGACCGGCCACGCCTACGCCACCAGTGCACGTACCGCGAGCCGCATGGGACCGTTCGCCGGCTTCGCCGAGAACGAGCGCCACATGCTGAACGTGTTGCGCATGCACCGTGACGCCAGCTATCAGGTCGCCGACGAGTCCGTCGCGCCGGCGGCTCTTCTGCGCGCCGGACAGGAGGCCTGGGAGTCCGCCGTGCGTGACGGTGAGGAGTACGGCGTGCGCAACTCGCAGGCCACCGTTCTCGCCCCCACTGGCACCATCGGTCTCATGATGGACTGTGACACCACCGGCATCGAGCCCGACCTCGGTCTGGTGAAGATGAAGAAACTCGTGGGTGGCGGAAACATGGTCATCGTCAACGAGACCATCCCGCGCGCCTTGCGCAAGGTGGGTTACAGCCCACAGCAGGTGGACGACATCATCGCCTACATCGACACCGAGAAGTCCATTCTGGGTGCCCCGCACCTGAAGGCCGAACACGTGGCGATCTTCGCCTGCTCGATGGGCGACAACACCATCCACTACGAGGGTCACGTGCGCATGATGGGAGCGGTGCAGCCGTTCATCTCGGGGGCCATCTCCAAGACGGTGAACATGCCTGAGGAGGCCTCCATCGAGGACATCGAGGCCCTGCACATGCTGTCGTGGGAATTGGGCCTGAAGGCGGTGGCGATCTACCGCGACAACTGCAAAGTGGGCCAGCCCCTCTCCACCGCCAAGAAGGACGACGACAAGACGAACGCTCCCGTGGTCGCCGCATCGTCGGTGGTCGAAAGAATCGTCGAGCGGGTCGTCACCAAGCCGGTGCGTCAGAAGTTGCCCCGCAGCCGACGTGGTCGCACGTTCGAGTTCCGCGTGGCCGACTGCAAGGGTTTCGCCACCATCGGCGAATACGAGGACGGTCGCCCCGGAGAGGTGTTCCTCACCGTGTCCAAGCAGGGTTCGACCCTGTCAGGCATCATGGACGCCTTCGCCAAGAGCATCAGCTACGGCCTGCAATACGGCGTACCCATGCGGGCCTTCGTCGAGGCCTTCGTGAACATGCGCTTCGAGCCGGCCGGCATGACCGACGATCCGGACATTCGCTTCGCGGCATCCATCATGGACTACCTGTTCCGTCGTCTCGCGCTCGAGTACATGACCTACGAGGAGCGTGAGGAACTGGGTATCTTCTCCATCGACGAGCGCCTGCAGCCCACGCTGCCCGGCGTCGAGGAATCGGCGATTCAGTCGACCCAGGGTTCCGAAGTGGCCGCCGATCCCAAGAGCATCCCCTCGGTGGAAGAGTTGGTCACGCAGATGGAACTCGGCATCGCGCCGACCGCCCCGGTGAGTGACATCTCGGCCGAGTTCGTGCGTCCGGGCCGGGGGCACAGCGATGCGCCGATGTGCATGCAGTGTGGCGTGCAGATGATCCGTGCCGGGTCCTGCCACGCCTGCCCGTCGTGTGGTAGCACTTCGGGCTGCAGCTGACCTGCACCGAACCTCACCGCGATCGCGCTTTTCTCAGAGGGGCCTGTTGAGGGCTTCGTTGCGGGCCAACTCGTAGGCCGCCATGGCGCGATCCTTGTCGAACAGGTGATGGGGTAGCGAGGCCGCGCGGGACGTCACGACCGAGGGGGCGAACAAGATGGTGCGCCCGCCGGTGACGGCTTGCCATTCGGCGATCTCGTCGTCGGTGTTGCGCTCCACGACGTCGTTGAACGGGCCGAACATGGCCCCGGCCAGCGGTGCGATCACGATGAGAAGGTCGGCGTGGGCCGCCAGATCCACGCTGACGCCCGACCGCACTCCGCCATCGACGTACAAGGTTCCCCGGATGCGTTGCGGGGCCAGTAGTCCGGGCACCGCCGACGAGGCCGCGACCATGTGGTGAATGGGGGTCGAGGCGCCGAACAACTCCACCCGTTTCAACCGGGGCAGTGAGCATGCCACCGCGGTGATGTTGGCGATGTTGCCGGCGCCGAACACGCGTCGGGCCGAACGCGCCAACACCCCGGCCCGCGGGTTGGGGAAGCGCGGCACTTGGAGGGTGGCCAGGGCTCGATACTCCACACCGAGGGCGGTGGCCGCCGCCGCCCACGAACCGGCCGAGGTGCCGATCATGGGGGCCCGCTCCAGATCGACGCCCCGCGAGCGCAGGGTGTCCAAGATGCCCAAGGCGTAACCGATGCCGAACAGTCCGCCTCCTCCGAAGGCGCCGGCGATGGGTGCGCGTTCGATCGTGGGCACGATGTCGAGGCTAACGACCGTCGTCAGTCGGCGGGTTCCAACAACACCACGGGGATCTCGCGCGACGTCCGATTCTGGTAGCCGGCGTAGTTGGCGTGCGCCGCGGTGATGCGGGGCCACATCGAGGCGCGCTCGTCGGTGGTGGCCACGCGCGCGGTGCGCACCGAACGCGTTCCGCGAATGTCGACCTCCACGCGCGGCTCGGCGAGAAGGTTCAGGTACCACGCCGGGTGATCGTCGTCGCCACCCTTGGACGCCACGATCACCCAGGTGTCACCGATCTGCAGGGGAGAGGTGAGCATCACCTCGCGCTTCGCGCCGGACTTGCGACCCACCGTGGTCAGTTTCAACACGGGCATGCTGCCGGCATTCCAACCGATGCGACCGAACGACACCGTGAGCAAGGTCTTGTGGATGGCGTTCATGGATTTCAGGGCGAAGCGGCTGGGCATGTCGGCGACGGTAGCGGGCTCACCAGTCCCCGCGACGCCCGGCCTTTTTGTGTCCGTGTTTCTTCTTGGTGGCGATCCGTCGCTCGACGGCACCCCGCGTGGGCTTGGTCGCTCGCCGGGGCGCGGGCGGTGGCGCCGCGGCCTCGTCGATGATCTCGACCAGTCGCTCGAGGCACAGCTGTCGATTGCGCCATTGACTGCGACTCTCCTGGCAGGTCACGACGATCTCGGGTCCCAACTTTTCGCGCACGCGCGACACCTTGGTGGGTGCTCCCTGCAAGGTGTCGGTCGACACGGTGAGTGTGGCCTTCGATGCGGTCTTGTTCACGTGTTGACCGCCGGCGCCTCCGGCACGAGCAAAGGTCCAGTGCAGACATTCGTCGGGAATCTCGAGTCCACGTTTCGTGCGCACGTCAGCAGTCTTGCCCATCGTGGTCGCTCACGGGTCGAAGATCGACCCACCGGCGAACGAGTCAGTTGCGGGGGACCTTGATCCAGGGAAGTTCCTTGTCCACGCGCGGCTCACCGGGAAGGCCCAACACCTGCTCGCCCAGGATGTTGCGCATGATCTCGCTGGTTCCACCTTCGATGGAGTTGGCCCGTGAACGCAGGAAGGAATGGCGCACCCCAGCTTCGAACCCGTCGACGCTGAGGTTGTCGGGTCGCCGGAAGGTGTAGTCGTAGTCGATCATGCCGTTGGCGCCCATCAACTCCACCGAGAACTCGGTGACTTTCTTGTTGAACTCGGCCAGCATGAGTTTGGCGATGGAACCTTCGGGTCCGGGGTTGCCGGCCTTGGCCGCCTGGGCGGCGCGCGCATTGGTGAGACGCAACACCTCGCTCTTGCACCACAGACGCATCAACTGGTCGAGATGGGCCCGGTCGCGCTGGTCGGCCGGCCGACCTCTCCATAGGCGAACGGCCTCGTCGATGGGGCCACGACGCTTGGCGTTTCCACCCCCGCCGCCTCCGATGGCGGTGCGCTCGTTCATGAGCGTGGTCAGGGCCACGCGCCATCCTTCGCCGATCTCGCCGATGCGTTGCGAATCAGGCACTCGCGCATCGGTCATGTAGACCTCGTTGAACTCGGCCTCGCCGGTGATCTGACGCAGCGGGCGAACCTCGACGCCGGCGGAATGCATGTCGATGGCGAAGTAGGTCATGCCCTTGTGCTTGGGCTGCTCCGGATCGGTACGCGTCACGAGCATTCCCCAGTCACCAAGATGAGCCATGGTGTTCCAGACCTTCTGGCCGTTCACCACCCATTCGTCACCGTCGCGCACCGCGCGGGTGCCGAGCCCGGCGAAGTCCGATCCGGCCCCGGGCTCGCTGAACAATTGGCACCAACGCTCCTCGCCGGTGAACATCGGGCGCAGGAACCGCTTCTTCACCTCGTCGCTGCCATGCGTGACGATGGTGGGACCCGCCAGGGCCATGAAGAACGAGGCGGGATCCTGGGCGTGGGCACCGGCCTTGCGCAGGCGCTCCTCCACGAGCCGATTCAGTTCGGGTCGCAGACCAAGACCACCATGTCCGACGGGAAAGTGCACCCACGCCAATCCGGCATCGAATCGGGCGCCTCGGAACGCAATGTTGCTCATCGTGTGAGGGTCATTGGCGGCCAGGAACTCCTCGAGGGCGGCCTCCACGGTGGCGCGGGCGGAATCGGTGATGGAGGCAGTACTCATAAAGTGAGTCTCTCAGCCGCCGGACCCGATTGGCAAAGCCGAGCGCACAGTTCGACCCGTCACGCTCGTTCGGGGAACTCGAGGAGAGATCATGGGACTGTTGGGTGCGTACCTGGCCTATCGGCACGGAAAGAAAAAGGCCGAGCGACAGGCGGAGTTGGATGACATACGTGAGGAACGGCGGCGGCGGCGAGCGGGACGACCGGCGAGCGACGACGTGTGCCGCGAATGCGGATACGCCTTCGCCAAGCACAGCGACGACGACCCGCCTCGTTGTCCGCGTTACTGACGCGAACTCGTGCGCGTCGTCACAGACCCAACGCGGCCCCCACCTCGGGATGCACCACGCGTCCACCCTCGACGTTGACGGCGCCCACCAGTTCGGGGTGACGGGCGATGGCGCTGGGCCAGCCCGCGGCCAAGGCACGCACGTACGGCAACGTGGCCGCGGTCAGCGCGGCCGTGGCGGTGCGCGGGACTGCGGCGGGCATGTTGGGCGTGGCCGACACCCGTACGTGCCCCATGTCGCGAATCGGGTCCTGATGGGTGGTGGACCGCACGCCTTCCACACAGCCCCCTTGATCGATGGCGATGTCGATGATCACCGAACCGCGGGGCATGGAGGCCAACGTGGTGCTGGTGATGACGGTGGGCGCGGCCCGACCGGGCAGAAGCACCGCACCGATGATCACGTCACAGGTGGGCGCCAACTCGTCGATGACGCGGGGGCCCGAGGCGATGCCCCGCGTGTTGCCACCGATGTCTCGGGCAACCGCCTGGGCTCGGGTCTCGTCGAGATCGGCGACGATCACCTCGGCACCCATCGCGGCGGCGACGGCGGCTGCATGTCGACCCGACACGCCGGCACCGATCACCAATACCCGGGCCGGGGGTACGTCGGCGATACCCCCGAAGAGCACTCCGCGACCACCGTTGCGCGCTTCGAGGTACGTGGCGGCACTCTGGGCGGCCAACCGACCCGCCACCGCGCTCATGGGAGCCAGTAGCGGATAGACGCGGTCGACCTCGACGGATTCGTAAGCGATCGCCCGACAACCCGAGGCGGTCAGAGCGGCGACCACCTCGGGGGCGGCGGCCAGGTGCAGGTAGGTGAACAGGGTGTGGTGAGGTCCGAACAGATCGAACTCCGACGTTTGCGGTTCCTTCACGTGAAGCAACAGTCCGGCGCGATCGGCCACCTCGCGCGACGAGACGGCGATGTCGGCGCCGGCGGCGCGGTACTCGTCATCGGAGAAACCGGCTCCCTCGCCGGCGGCGGTCTCCACCACCACGGTTCGGCCATCGCTGGCCAGAGCGCGCGCACCGTCCGGTGTCAGGGCCACTCGTCGCTCGTCGGCCTTGACCTCGCGCAGCACACCGATGACTTGTACGTCACTCCAAGACACTCCCCCAAGTGTACGAAGCGGAGTCGTGACCCGAATGGAAATCTCGGTCCGTACGCGAGGTTCCTGTCACGTCCTCAGTTGTCCGTGAACCTCAGAGCCCCTCGGGCGTGCACCCGGGTCATGAAGTCGGGCTGGTAGGCGTCGGTCGGGTTCGCCCGCACCATCTCGTCGAGGATCACGGCGTCGTCTCCCACCAGGACGCGCCAATCATCGCGCCTCACGGCGTCGAGGATGATGGCGGTGGCCTGCGCCGCCGAGGTGGGTGCATGATCACGGAACGCTTCTCCTTGGGCTTGGATGCCCACGCGAAGGTCCTCATCACTGGCACCGCTGACATCGAGTCCGGCCCGTGACAAGCGTTCGCGCAACTGAGCGACCTGTTCGGTCGTCATTTCTTTGGGGTCGGCGCCCAACAACTTGCGCGAGTTGATGGCGATGGAGGTTCCGATGTGTCCGGGCATCACCACCGAGGCCCGCAGGTGCGGGGCATTGATGCGGAAGTCGGTGATGAGGGCCTCGGTGAAGCCCTTCACCGCGAACTTGGCCGCGCTGTACGCGGTGTGGGGAATACCCGGGCCGAGCGAGGCCCAGAAACCGTTGACCGAGCTGGTGTTGACCACGTGGCCAATCGGTGCGTCCAACAGCAACTGCAGGAACGCGCGGGTGTTGAAGTAGACGCCGTACCAGCACACCCCGAAGGTCTTTTCCCATTCCTCGCGTCCGTCGAGCACGATGCTGCCGCCACCGCCGATACCAGCGTTGTTGAACAGCAGGTTCACGTGCGGGCGCCAGGCGGCGACGGCATCGCGGAATGCCAACACCTGGGCCTCGATGGACACATCGGCGATGAACGGCAGAACCTCTCCAGTGTTGCCGTCGGCGGAGCAGATGGCCACCGTCTCGTCGAGGTTCTCGGCGATCACGTCGCAGGTGGCCACGTCGCAGCCGTCGGCGGTGAGTTGGCGCACCAGCTCGCGACCCATTCCGGTGCCGCCACCGGTCACCACGGCCACGCAGCCCGCGAACCCATCCTCGAATCGATCACCCATGACGTTCCCCCGTGCCGTATCTCCCGGATTCGGGCGAATGCCGAACCCGAGAGAAACGGTAACCGACGGACCCCCGACACTCAGAACGGGTTGTTCGGATCGAAGCGTGAGCGACGACCCTTGTTGATCTGTCGACTGGCGGAGCGCATGCCCTTGATGGTGGTTTCGTCGGTGTGCTCGATGTCGGCGGCGAAGCGCATCAGTTCGCTCACCTCGTTCGGGTCGGCACCGACCCCGATCAGGTTGTTGGCGGCTCGGTGGGCCAAACGTCGAGCCTCGTCGAAGTGACGATGACGTGCGGCTTCGATGGCCCGACGACGGTCGTCGGCGGCCTCCAACCGTACGACGTGCTCCACCACCCGGGGGTCCGGATCCGGACGCGACGAACCTTCGCTCACGCTGTTCACGGTGACCGGAATGACCAACTCGTGCAACGCGATCGAGCCGACGGTCGAGGCCCAACGCACGACCAGATCGGCGACCAACACCTCGTCGGTGGTGCTCACCGGCCGGAGCGCGAAGCGCAGCGCCAGGCGTCGTACCTCGTCACCGTACGCATCGCCGATGTTGATCACCCGGGCGGTCTCGTTGCCGGGGACGGGCGACGTGTCGAACTCGTTGAGGCACTCGAAGGCGGCGGTGGCCACGGTCGGTCGAACCTCGACCGAGAGGTTCTGGGCCACGACCGACGCCAGACCGGCGAATTCGGCGGTGAAGACGTTCAGCGCTTGATCGGGTCCGGCGCACCAGTAGTCGTTGCCGCGCCCAGCGTCAGCCAGAGCCGCAATGAGATTTTCGTCGTGGCCGTCGGCGAATCCGATGAGCGACGTGGTGACGCCGTGATCGGTGGCGCCGCGCACCATCGTGCACAACGCGTCGGGTTCGGTGACGCCCGCGTTGGCGTGTCCGTCGGTGAGTACCACCACCCGAGCCACCGCGTCGGGGCGCTCAGACGAGGTCAGAATCTCGACGCCCTTCAACCAGCCGGCGGAGAGGTTGGTGGAGCCGCCACTGTGAATGGCGCGGATGCGACCGGCGACGGTGGTGACGTCGTGGTGGTCGAGGGGCAGCACGACGTCGACCGAGGTGTCGAAGGTGACCACCGCGATGCGATCGTTGGCGCCGGCGACGCGCAGCAGTTCGAGAACCGCTTTGCGCACCGAGTCGAGGGGTCGACCCTCCATCGAACCTGATCGGTCGATGACGAGGGCGATGTCGAGAGGCGGGCGTTCGAGGGTCGGCGCCGGGGGAGCGGTCAACTCCAGGAGGGCGTGGATGCGCTCGTCGCGACGGGCGACGATCATCGAATGGTCCAGTCTGAGGGTGGGCTTCATGGTCTCTCCTTGTGGTGCGTTTCGCGGTTCGCCTTGTGGGGCTCGACAAGAGGAACGCCCGATTCGGGGCAAAGTGTGCGTTCTCCCAGTTGAGAGGGTGAATCTCCGCGAGATTCTCAAGGCCCGTCACGGTGACTCCGATACCTGTGCCCGTGTCGAGCCAGTCGATCCTGAGCCCCCGCAACGGGGGTCGGCGTCCTCCCCGCCGAGCCACCCGTTTCGCTCCGTTCGTCGTCCTCGTCGGCCTCGTGGTGTACGTGGTGATGATGTTCGCGATGTTGACCGCACCGGCGTCGGCCAAGGCCAGCGCGTCGCCGACCGGAATCCGACCCGCCAACATCGACTCCTCCGACTCCACGCCGTGGCTGACGCCCTCGATGCCCGCTCGTTGTACGGACGCTCAGATCGCCACCGGTGACGTGGTGACGTGCGTGGTGTCGAAGTATTCCGAGCCGGCCGAACGCGGTTGGGGCACTCCGCCGTTCCCGATCAACACCGATGGCTCGGTCCAACCCGGTTGGAAGTGGCTCGGATGGTCGTATACCGGATCCGAGGCGTTGCGCACGTGGGAACAGAACCTCTGGAGGAACGTCGGCAAGGTCGGGACCATCAAGTCCGGGGCGGTGCAGGCCCCTCCGGGGGCCCTCGTGCTTTTCGAGGGATTCCTCGCCGAGATCCAGTCCAAGGGATACAAGGTTCGCGACGTCATCGGATACAACTTCCGCTGCACGTCCAACACGCGCAAGGACTGCATGGGCCTCGACGCGAAGTCGTTGTCGAACCATGCGTGGGGGCTGGCGATCGACATCAACGTGAGCGCGAACCCCGAGATTCGCTACGTACCGTCGGCCGAGAACGGCGCCACCACCGCGTGCGCCGTGCCGATGCGCACCGACATGCCCAAGTGGGTCGTGGACATCGCACAGAAGTGGGGCTTGTTGTGGGGTGGGTACGGCTGGAACGGTGGCTGCCAAACACCGACGGCGCAGAAGTCGAACATCCTGCGTGACCCGATGCACTTCGAGTTCCGAGGAACCCCCGACGAGGCCGTGGCCATCGCGCGATTCAACGGCGCGACCGTGACCCGTTATTGCAGCAATCAGGTGGAGGGAACGACGACGGTTCGTACTTGCGCCTGGTCCGATCGCCCGCAGGCTGGCTGGCGCACCCCGATCGTGCTTCAGGCACCGGCCGGTGCCACCGCGGCGTTGGTGAACATCACCCTCACCGGCGCGAACACCGACGCGTTCGTGACGGCGGAACGGTGCGACGTCCCCATTTCGGGTGAACGGGCCTGGTCCAACGGCAACGTGGGTAAGGGTGGAACCGTGGCCAACCTGGCGGTCGTTCCGCTCGACTCCCTCGGGCGTTTCTGCCTCTACAACTCGCACCCGATGCACGTCATCGTCGATGCGCAGGGGTTCTTCCTTCCCTCGGCAGTGGCGGGACCGACCTCGGGTCGCTTCACGCTCGTGACCCCCACGCGGGTGCTCGACACGCGCAAGGGCGATCGATGCGACGCGGCCGGAGCGTGTCGCCTCGGTGGTCGAGCCACCCCGGCGTCGTTGAGCGGAGTCCCGGTGCCACAGGCACCGGCCGGCTCGACGTCGCTGCTCGCGAACGTGACCGTCACCGACACGGCCGCCAACGGTGGTTTCCTCACCACGGATTCCTGTGAATCGCTCGCCGTGCGCGGTCAGGTATCTTCCAATTTGAACTTCGGCTCCAACGACATCGTGTCGAATCTGGCCGTCGTCACCGTGGGCAACGTCGGTGCCACGCGTGGATTCTGCACCGCGACGTCCGCTGAGTTGCACCAGATCGTCGACGTGCAGGGAGCATTCTCGCCCGCTGGCCAGTGGGGGCTCACCTTGACGCCCCAGACCCGACTCGTGGACACCCGCAAGTGCCACGTCGATGGCTGTGGTGTGCGCCGTCCGGTCGGGGGAATCCTGCGCCTTACGGCCCCGGCCGGCGCATCGGCGGTGTTGGTGAACATCACCCTCACCGACAGCGTGGCGACGGGGTACGTGCAGGCTGACAAATGCTCGGCGCTGCGACCGAGCACCGAGACCGCATCGAACGCCAACGTGATCCCCGGACGCACGGCGGCGAACCTGGCGGTGGTGCCGGTGGACGCCGATGGTTCGTTCTGTCTGTACACGTCGGCTGCCACCCACATGATCGTCGACATCCAGGGTACGTTCTCGCCCTCTGGTGATCTACGGTTCCTCTCGATGAACGCCGAGCGTCGTTTCGACTCCCGCCACAATGCCGGCTGACGGCGCACGTCACCTACGGGTGATGACCTGGAACCTCTGGCACGAGTTCGGTCCCTTCGAATTGCGCCGCGAGGCCATTCGGCGGGTGATCGAACGGGAAAACCCCGACGTGTTGTGTCTGCAGGAGGTGGCTTGTCGGCGGATCGGGACCACCGTCGACACCTTCGCCCACGATCTCGCCCGCGATCTCGGGCTGCACTGTTTCGTGTCCGACGGGCCCTGGTTTCCGCGTGCTTCGGGCGCGGACGGCGAGTCCGCGATGGGCAATGCGATCCTCTCGCGGTGGCCGATCCTCTCGACGGGTCAGGTCGCCTTGCCGGGAAAGGACACCGACGCGGGCTATCGCAAGGCCGTTCACGTCCGGCTGGACACACCGTGGGGCTCTTGGCCGGTCGTCTGCACACACCTGAACCATCGCTTCGACGAATCGGCCGTGCGACTCCGTCAGGTCGATGCTCTCGCGGACCTGATTCGAGACCTGCGGGGCGATCCCGCGTCCGATCTTCCGGTGGTCGTCGCAGGTGACTTCAATGCCGTACCCGACAGTGACGAGATCCGACGTCTCACCGGTCGGACCGAACCGCGCCATCCGAACCTGATGATGTCCGACGCATGGGAGCAACGCGGCGAGGGTCCCGGGCACACCTGGCGGTCGGACAACGAGTACCAGATCGACGCCTTCTGGCCGAATCGTCGCCTGGATTATGTGTTCGTCTCGTGGCCCCGACCCAAGCCCATGGGGCATCCGCTTCATGCGTGGTTGGTCGGGCTGGTTCCCGAGGACGTCGATGGTCGCGCGGTGCAACCGTCCGATCACGCCGCGGTGGTAGTGGAGCTGCGCGTCGATCGTTGACTCCGGAGTCCTCGTCGGCGGGCGACTAGTTTGGGCGACACATGGCGACGTTGCGTTTCAGTTTCGGCACGATGGGATCGGGAAAGAGCACCCTCGCCTTGCAGATTCATCACAATCTCGCCGTTCGCGATCGCAGCGGTTTGTTGCTCACCAAACTCGACCGCGACGGCACCCAGGTGACCAGCCGTCTCGGCGTGTCTGCTCCGGCCGTAGAGGTGAGTGCCGACCTCGATCTGTTCGAGCTGGCCCGATCGCGGTCGCCGCTGGATTTCGTGGTGTGCGACGAGGTTCAGTTCTATTCCGCGGTCCAGTGCGATCAGCTCGCGCGCATCGTCGACGAGTTGGGGGTCGACGTGTACGCCTTCGGATTGATCACCGACTTCCGGGGTCTGCTGTTCGACGGAACCCGGCGCATGCTCGAAGTCGCCGACGAGCGCGTCGAAATGCAGGTGGAGGCCCGTTGCTGGTGCGGCTCACGGGCCACCCACAACGCCCGCGTCGTGAACGGAACGGTGGTGTACGAAGGAGAGACGGTGGTCGTGGGCGACACCGGTGACGCACCGCAGCCCATGTTCGGTGACGTGGTCCGGTACGAACTTTTGTGCCGTCGCCACTACCTCGCCGGCGAGATGGACTGAGTGGCCTTGGTCAGGACCAGCTGCACGGCATGCGCTTGATGCCGTTGATGAACGAACTCTGCAGGTAGGCCGGTTCGCCGGTGATGCGCATGTTGGGCAGTCGACGTCGTATCTCGTCGAACATCACCTGGATCTCACGTCGGGCCAGGTTGGCGCCGAGGCAGAAGTGCGGCCCGCCGGCTCCGAAACCCACCTGAGCCGGGGCCACCGCACGGGTCACGTCGAAACTGTCCGGGTTGGTGAAGACGCGCTCGTCCCGGTTCCCCGAGGCGTAGAACATGACCACCTTGTCGCCGGCTTTGAGCTCTTGGCCCGACAGCACAGTGTCCGCGGTGACCGTTCGTCGAAAGTGGATCACCGGCGTGGAGTAGCGGACGATCTCTTCCACCGCGGTGCGGGTGTGGGTCTCGAAGTCGTCGAACCAGATCTTGCGCTGCTCGGGGTGGTCGGTGAGCAGCTTCATGCCGTGGCTGATGGCGTTTCGGGTGGTTTCGTTGCCGGCCACCACCAACAGGATGAAGAAAGAACCGAATTCCTGAGCGGTGAGGCGCTCGCCGTCGACCACGGCGTTCATCATCGCTGACGTGACGTCGTCTTGCGGGTGGTCGATGCGACTTTCGCCCAATGCTTGGGCGTACATGAACATCTCGAGTGCCACGCCCATGAGTTCTTCGTACGAGCCCACGAATTCGGGGTCGCCCACCCCGAGGATGACGTTGGTCCAATGAAAGATCTTCTTGTGATCCTGCTCGGGGATACCCATCATGTCGCAGATGATCGCCAGCGGAAGAGCCGCAGCGACTTCCTCGACGAAGTCGCATTCGCCGCTCGGGAAGCGTTCGATCAGTTCGGTCACCAAACGATCGGCGCGGTCACGCACCTGATCCTCGATGCGCGTGACCTCCTTGGGGGTGAACCCGCGCGAGACGATGTTGCGCAGACGAAAGTGCTTGGGATCGTCCATGTTGATCATGGATCCGAAGAATTCGTTCATTTCCACCGGAAGGTCACCGATGTTGCTGCCCTTACCGCTGCAGAACAGTTGGGCGTTGCGGCTGATCTGCCAAATGTCGTCATGGCGAGTCACGGCGTAATAGCCCGGCCCGGGCGGGAACGGAGCGTCCTCGATCACGCGCTCCTCGAAGAAGGCGAAGGGTTTCTCGTCGCGCAGGGTGCGAAACGCATCCTCGCGCCACGCCCGATCGGCGGTCCAAAACTCGGGAGACGACAGATCGATGTCGCTCAGTGGTACGCGAGGGAGTTTCGTGCTCATGGACGAGAATTTAGTGCCTGGTCCCGGACCCGGCACCAACGAGACGGCTCCGGTGGCTCACGTTCACCCCGGCTTTCGGCGCCGGGCCTAGATTGCTCGACATGGCCGAGTACACCTTCTTCGTCGACGCCGAGAGTTACGGCCTGGGAGGATTCGACGCCGCGGCTCTGGCGGCCGACGAGTCCGATTTGTTCGACGCCGGTGTGGAGACGGTCGACATTCCCACCGAGTTCGGTTCGGATCTCGGTGACCGCATACCGGTGCGCGTGGTCGGATCTCCGAAGGGTTTGCGTTTCTACGCGCGATTGTTGGGTGTCAGGGATCCGATGCAACTGGAGGAACTCGAGCGCGTCATTGCGGCGGCGTCGGCCCGCGGCGAGTGACGAGTCGGAATCGATGGTGGGTGACGGTGAGTCGGTCTGTAAGCGGGATTCTGTGAGCCGGGCGAGCCCGACTCGGTGACCATCCATCTGTGCGGTCTACCCGAGGAGCGACCCGGTTGCCCGGGCCGGACGGGCCGCCCGACTCCTCTGCTTGACCTTGCTCCGAATGGGGTTTGCCGAGCCACGACGATCACTCGCCGTGCTGGTGCGCTCTTACCGCACCGTTTCACCCTCACCTGATCCGGTCACCCGGCCATCGGCGGTCTCTCTCTGTTGCACTATCCGTGAGGTCGCCCCCACCTGGCTCGCGCCAGCATCCTGCCCCGTGGAGTCCCGACTTTCCTCGACGAGCTTGCTCGCCGCGGTCACCCGACCGACTCACCGTCGCCAAGAAGTGTACGGGCGGGCTCAGCCCTCGTTGTCGAGGTACTCGTAGATCATCGAGTTCAGGCTCGGGGTCTCGAGGTTCACCGTGGTGCGAGTGCCGGTCTCGCCGGGGGCACCCAACGTCACCGGAACGGGCGCTTGAGTTCCGAACGCCGACGGCGACGCATAGGCCGCCGCGGGGGAGTCGGTGTCCTCTTGGTACTCGGCGGCGATGGGGAGACCCATCGACGAGACCAGGCGACCGGGGTTGAGGACGACGCCGAGCAATGCCGCGTGGCGAGCCTCCTGGTCGCCGATACCCATGGCGGCGGCGCGTAACGACTTGTCATCGAGTAACGGCACGTACGCCTGATAGGTGGCACCGGCGATGGTTTCGAGCGCGTAGGCCAAAGCCAAGACGTCGGCCGCCGGATCGTCGGTGGCGGGCACACCGGTTTCCTCGTCGCCGAGGATGAGGGTGAGGGCCGGATCGATGTAGATCGACTGCAGGCGCGGGTTGGGCTTCGAGTACGCCGTGCCGCCGAGACCCGTGGTGAGCGACGCGGTGGCCTCGGCGTGCGAGCGATGGTCGTCGAGGAAACGCTTGGCGATCTCGGCGGCGTCACCAGACAGCACGCCAGCGCGGGCGACGGCCTCGTACACGAAGATGGCGTTGTGTTCGAGGGAGGTCGCCGTGCGCAACAATGCGATGTCGGTGACATCGGCCTCGACCAGTTTGTTCGGTGTTGGCGCGTCTCCCAAGCGAGCGATACCGGCGGACTCCGAACCGCCACAGGCCGCCACCAAGGCGGCGAACGACACGGTGGCACCGCCGGCGATGAAGAAGCGACGACGCGAGAGTGAGCGAGTGAAGTTCAGCCCTCGGGTGGCCTCGACGATCGGACCAAGGGCATCGCGTCGGTGGTCGGCGGTGTCGCGCAACGCTCGACGCAGTTCATCACGGTTGAAATCGCTCATGGTCATCTCCGGATCAGGCCTTCGGCGCGAGGGAGTCGACCTCGGACGTCTTCAGGAACAAATCGATATCGCTCACGGGCGACTTGCCGGCCAAGGCGGCCATCGCGGCACAGTGACGTGACTCGCCGATGAGGATGGAAGCGACGAGCGCAGCGCCCTCGGTGCCCTCGAGAAGGCCGAGGAGGTCGGTGTGCGTGACCACCAAGGTGTTCTCGAGCCCGTGGGCGGCCAGAGCCATCGACTCGGTGTCCGGACCGAATCCGGTCGTCAAAGCGGAGAACAACACGTCGTTGCGCTCCCGCGGTGCGTCAGTGCCCAACAACGCCGACAAAGACTGCGCGTAGGCGTCATGGTGGGCGCCCAGAGCGACCAAACTGGCGACCTGATCGCCTCCCGCTCCGGCAGCCACGGCCTGCTCGTACAAGTCGCGCGCGGACAGTTCGGCGGACTGGGCAAAGGCCAGCAACTCGATGTCGGCCGATGTCGGACGACGCGGGGGAGTGGCGACAACCTTGTCGCTGGTACTGCTCACGGGGGACGTGCTCACGAGTGTCCTTTCCAAACCGGGCGTGCGAACGGGGCGGTCGAGTCGCCCGAGTGGCACTGCATCTTAGAAGTCGAGGCCCGACAGCTCGGGTATCCAACCGGAGGCGCGGGTCACAGCGTCGGCCCATTTCGCCCGCTCACGAGCTCGGTCGAAACTGGTTCGGGGCTCCACAACCGACAGCGGATGCCAGAGATTGGCGATCTCGTCGAGGGAGGACCAGGTGCCCGTGGCGAGTCCGGCCAGATAACCGGCACCCAGCGTCGTGGCGTCGCTGATGGGTGAGACCGCCACCGGTCGACCGGTGGCATCGGCGAGGGCCTGCACGAAGGTGCGGTTCCGGCTCATTCCTCCGTCGACGCGGATCTCGGGCACGTGCACAGCGGGATGGTCGGCCTCGACGGCGTCCAGCAGATCGGCACCTCGATGGGCCACCCCCTCCAGTACCGCCCGAATCACCTGGGCCCGCCCCGAGCCCCGAGTCAGACCGAGCAAAGCACCCCGAGCGCCGTAGTCCCACGAGGGAGTGCCGAGGCCCAACAATGCCGGCACGTACATGACGCCATCGGTAACGGAGCACGTCGCGGCCACGGCGTCGCTCTCGGCGGCGTCGGCGATGATTCCCAGGTCGTCGCGCAACCATTCGACGTTCGTGCCGGCAGACAACATGATCGCCTCCGACGCCCACCACATCTCGGGAATCGACGCGGCTTGGCGACTCCATGCCACGATCGGGAACGTGCCGTGGGCGGAACGCTCGGCTTTTTCGGGTGCCGCGGTACCGAGCAGCACGTTCATCATTCCACCGGTGCCGAAGGTGCATTTGGCCATGTGGGGTCGAACGCAGGACTGACCCATCAACGATGCCTGTTGGTCCCCAGCCAACGCCGCGATCGGGGGAGAGTCGTCGAGGGCGCAGGCGAGTCCGATGACGCCCGACGACGGGACGATCGAAGGCAGGATCTCCATCGGAATCCCGAGTGCGCCGCACGCGCGCCGATGCCAACGCGGTCCTCCCTCGGCGGTGATCTCGCACAATCCGGTGACCGCGGCGTTCCCGTGATCGGTGACGTGCAGGTTGCCGCGCGACAAGGTCCAGGCGATCCAGGTGTCGACGGTTCCGAAGGCGAGATCGTCGACGATGGCCGCTACGGCGGCGGCGTCGCCGACATGATTCCTCAAGAGCCAGGCCACTTTCGTCGCCGATTGGTTCGGGGCCAAGGCGAGGCCGTGTTCGAGTTTGGCGGTGATGCACTCACCGACGGTGCGTAGGTCCTGCCAACCGAGCGCCGGTCCGATGGGTGTTCCGGTGCTCCGGCGCCAAACGACGGTGGACGCGCGCTGATTGGTGATGCCAACCGATGCGACGGGACCGGCGTCGGAGATCGATCGTCGAGCAACCTCCAGAACCAGTCGGGCCATCTCGACGGCGTCGAATTCGACGAGTCCGGCCACGGGGCTGGACGGGACGAAGGCTCGATGGTGAAGCCCGCTCACCGAACCGTCGGGGCGCACGACGCCGGTTCGCAGTCCACTCGTCCCGACATCGACGACCAGTACGGAGCCGCTCATGGGAGGAGTCTGTCACGTCAGCGTTGACTGGACGGTCGAGCACCGCGCTTGCGCATCGAAGATCCCAGCAGGCCTCCGAGAACCCCCATGGAGATCATCACGGTCAGGTTGAAGATGACACCGGTCCATCGCACCTCGCCCCCACGAGCGAGTTTGACGACGATGAGGATGGCTTGGGGAACGACGTAGGTGACGGCGGCGGTGACGATCCCGTGCGAGAGCGGAGTGCCGCGCTGTTGATGCCAGGCCGCCACCCCTGCACCCAACAAAAAGCCGATCGCGGCACCGAGCGACAACAGCACGACCAGGGTGGCCGTGCCACCTTCGGGTGTTTCGTCACCGGCGAGGATGCGCGCCACCACCGACAACGGCACGGCGAACACCAAGGCGACCGACGCGCCGGCTCGAATCGCCGCGCGGTCCCAACGACTGGTCGAACGGACGACGTTCACGGCCATCGAACCCCGTGCCAGCCGTCCGGCAGGGGCAGGCCCATCTTGCCGGGGTTGAGGATGCCCCGGGGGTCGAGGGAGTTCTTCAAGGCGCGCAACACCGTGAAACCCGACCCGAGCGCTTCTTCCATGAAGCGCGCGCGATTGAGTCCCACCCCGTGATGGTGGCTGAGGTTTCCCCCGTGCGCCAGAACGGCGCGGGTGCCGGCGTCCCACAGGGCGATGTACGTGGACTCCACCTCGTCGGCCGGTGGGTTCGCGGCGAACGTGAAGTACAGGCAGGCACCGTCGATGTAACTGTGCGACAGGTGGCAGGTGGCCGTACGCGCATGCGGCACCGCCAGCATCGCGGCGCGGCAGGCCTCGAAGATCTCACTCAGTCGTCCCCACGGAGCGGCGATCTCCATCGTGTCCACGACGAAACCCTTCCTCGTGAGAGCCTGCAGAGCACTGGTGTCGTTGCGGTGATGCATCCATCGCTCGACCAAGTCGACGTCGCCAGGCGCGCAACCGGGCGTTGCCAAACACTCCTCGTCGACGATGCTCATGGACGCGTCCACGCTGGCACGATCGCCCTCATCGAGGACGAGCAGGACGCACACCGCGCCGTCACCGCTTTGACCGCGCTTGCTCTCCGCTGCGTCGTAGAGACGCAACACCGCCGGAGTGCCCCCGCGACGGAGTATTCGTCGACAGGCATCGAGTCCGTCCGCAAAGGTGACGAATCCGAAGGCCGCGCGACGCTCGCTGGTGGCCCGGGGTCGGCAACGTAGCCAGACCCGCGTGACGATGCCCAATGTTCCCTCGCTTCCCACGAAGATCTGATTGAGGTCCGGTCCGGCGGCAGCGCGTGGTGCTCCTCCGGTGCGCACGACGGAGCCATCGGCCAGCACCACCTCGAGCCCGACGACCATGTCTTCGATCTTCCCGTAGCGCGTGGAATACTGCCCCGCGCCACGACACGCGACCCAGCCGCCGACGGTGGCGATGTCGAAACTCTGAGGGAAATGTCCGACCGTCAGACCCAGAGGGTTGAGGTAAGCCTCGAGATCGGGGCCAAAGGTTCCCACCAAGACCTCGACGATCAAGGACTCGTCGTCCACATGGGCGACACCGCGCATCGCCGTGGTGTCCAACAGGACCCCGCCGTGCACGGGCGTGGATGCACCGCACACGCCGCTGCGTCCGCCGGCGGCGGTGACCGGAATGGAGTGAAGGTTGCAATAAGCGAGGAGCCGCGACACCTCGGCGGTGCTCGTCGGTCGACTCACGATGGCGGCGGCTTTGGGAACCTCACCGCGAAGGGCCCAATGCATGGTCAGTGGCCACCAGTCACGACTGGCCTCGGCGGTTCCGCGCGCGGAGACGTCGGTGGGGCACATCGATGCGATCGCCTCCAGGTGTCGCGGTTCGATGAGAGGGGTTCGATGGTCGAAGTGATCGGTGACATCGGCGGCCGTGACCAATTCGATGGGTGACGTGATCTCGGTGGTCATGGGTACATCTCGCTCTCGGTCACGAGCGCCGCGGTCGATTCGTGGGCGCAGATTTCGGTGAAAGTCGCGACCTCGGCGT